>CAVSSM010000012.1:0-34313 GCA_963730605.1 uncultured Chlamydiae bacterium | reverse complement strand
GCAGGGATAAACCACTTGTAAGTCAGCTGCTTTGTCTCATCTAATAGAGGGACTCTTTGAAGGAAGAAGCACCGCAAAATCCAATATGGCAAAAACTGCTGAAGTTGCTATGCTCTTTCCTTTTCAAGGCAGACAATGTGTTGTACAAGTTGGATGGTTAGTAGCGAGGCCAGTAATTTCGGGACTTTCCTGTTTGGGATTACGTCATTTGCGACCTTAATATCTGCGGTTTTTTACTTTTATTGGTTTAGAAAAGAGAAAAGAATAGAAAAAAGAAGTGCGATTGCTGAAGAATCTCTAATTGATTTAGAGCATTTTGTCTTTCAGGTAACAGACTGGATTGCAAAATCTTCAACCTGGTTTCTTTATAGCAGACATTCTAAGGGCAACAAACGTCAATGGCAAGAAGCTTCCGAAGAGAAGAGACAAGAATTAAATAGAATGTATGAGACTGACCCCTATGAATTGCGTAACCATTGTCAAAGCCTTAAAGAGATGATGAGGGATTTTTTCCGAGCAAAAAATCGGGCTTCTCATCTTGAAAGTCAGAGTTTAGATGAAAAATTTATGGAATTAGAGGCGGTCCTACAAAAATTTCCTAACCAGCTATGCTCGTATCATCAGTTAAATGATTCAGAGGATATGTGGCCAGAAAAGGGGCCTGAAAAAGCAAAATCTTGGCAATTTATTGTTTCCGATGGCCCTGAAAAAATCAGGGCTATTTCCGAGTCTATTAAGCCGGAGTTAAGGAGGGTAATGCTCTTTAAGAAATAAGGGTTTTAATATCAGGTTTGACCAAGGGATGCAGATACATTCCTAAAATTCGCAAGAGCTGCTTCCAGGTTCTCAATAATCTCAGATGCCAGTATTTCCGGATCGGGGAGATTGTCGAGATCGGTCAGGCTTTTATCTTTAAGCCAAAAAATATCCAAACTAGTTTTGTCTCGGGCGATCAGTTCTTCATAGGGGTATTTGCGCCAACGCCCTTCTGGGTTAGTCTCAGGGTCCCATGACTCTTTGCGAACATGGCGATTTTGTGGATTGTAGCATTGAATGAAGTCTTGCAGATCGTTAAAACGCATTGGCTGCTTCTTCAGCGTGTGGTGGACATTCGTTCGATAATCATAGTACCAGACCTCTTTTGACCAATGAGATGGGCTGGCTTCGCGGTTATCAAAGAAGAGCACATTCGCTTTGACTCCATTTGCGTAAAAGATGCCAGTCGGTAGCCTCAAAATTGTATGCAAGTCAGTATTCTCTAGAAGCTTTCTCCGAATGATTTCTCCTGCGCCACCTTCAAAAAGGACGTTATCAGGCACTACAACAGCAGCTCGTCCGGTGGTTTTGAGCATCGTCCGAATATGCTGAACAAAATTGAGCTGTTTGTTGGAGGTAGTCGCCCAAAAGTCCTGGCGATTGTATGTTAAATCGTCCCTTTCTTGCTCTCCTTCATCATTGGTAAAGCTCATGCTGCTTTTTTTGCCAAAAGGAGGATTAGCAAGGACATAATCAAATCGGTGCCCGCTATCCGCAATGAGCGCATCATTTGGAGAGACTGGGGTATCGCCGTCAATCTCGCCAATGTTATGGAGGAACATATTCATGAGGCAAAGACGGCGTGTGTTTGCGACGATTTCATTCCCATAGAAGGTTTCGCGTTTTAAAAAGGCTTTTTGACTCTTGTCTATTTGCGCCTTGTTCGAATTGATGATGAAATCATAGGCAGCAAGAAAAAATCCTCCTGTGCCACAGGCAGGATCTGCAATCGTTTTGCCAGGCTCGGGGCGGATGCATTCCACCATGGCTTTGATAAGCGCGCGAGGGGTAAAGTACTGTCCTGCTCCTGATTTCGTATCTTCAGCATTCTTTTCTAAGAGGCTTTCGTAGATATCTCCTTTGATATCAGCTTCCATGACCACCCACTCAGTCTCATCGACCATGCTGATGAGGCGATAAAGTTTGGCGGGATCTTGGATTTTGTTCTGCGCCTTGGTGAAGATCTGGCCAAGCATGCCTTTTTTGGATCCGAGCTCTCGTAATACAGTGAGGTAATGTGTTTCTAGCTCAGCACCTTTTTTTGATTTAAGGGTTTGCCAACCATAGGCTTCTGGGATTCCCACGTTCCTATTGTAGGGCGGTTTAGAGTATTCATCGGCCATTTTAAGAAAGATGAGATACGTCAGTTGCTCAAGATAATCACCATAGCTTACGCCATCATCGCGTAAAGTGGTGCAGTAACTCCAAACTTTAGTTACGATGGGCATCGTGCTCATATGGTAACCTTTTCTAGCTTTTTAGATTTTTTTTTGTAGGAAACTCGAGTATCTTTTTCAGCTTTAATACGTTCTAGAAGGACAATAGAGGGTTCATCATTGATGTCTTGGGGGACCAATTCTCCTGAAAAGGCCTTTTTCAGGATGCTTTGGCGTAAAACATATACTCTATCTAGTTGATGATTGGACTTAATTTTCCCTAATAATTTTTCCAGATTTTCTAATCCTCTATCAATTTCTAAAAAAAGATCTTTAATTTTAGCGACTATTCGCCTTTGTTCTGAAAAAGGAGGAAGAGGGATGGGGTGGTTTTTAAGATAAGCGGTTGAAACTCTCTGCTGTCCAACGGCTCCCGTCATATTACGTTCAGCATCGTATCGAAATTTCCCTGAAGAAACAAAATAGTAGATAAAAAAAGGATCAATATTCTGACGCGGTCTTAAAACATGAAATTCAGTGGAGCCAAATGCAACATCGTTTGAAAGGGCAGGCACTACAGCCATTTTCCCGTTTTCCATGCAGGGAGTGATCTTTGCAAAAAGAACGTCGCCTTTCTTAAATGGAGTATATCCCTTCTTGACATCACCAAATCTGCGAGTATTACTCACATTAATCTCGCCTGTGCCAGCATCGACGGCAGACATGGGAACAAAAGAGACAACAAGATCGTCGTCAAATATAGATTTATCAAGGGTTGGATTTATCTCAGTAATCTCATCAAGAGTTGTTGTTATCCAATTTTTCTTATTCAAATGACTAAGACTCCATTCAATTCTTCAATTAAACCTTCAAACTTATCTCCAAATAGCTGATACATTTTCCCCATTCCTCCTTTGGAGTCAAAGGGGGCCATATCAAGGTCTGTTTTATCCATATGGAAAGAACTGATAATATGATCACGAATCATTCTTAGCCAGGCCATTTGTTCTTCATTGAATTTGCCGCCGTGTCCGCTATGTCGCTTCATGATCCAGTTTTGGAAATTACGCCGCACGGTTTCGGAGTATTCAGCGACTTTCTGATCGATCCCGCATGCGCGACGTATAAGGGCAACCAAAGCAGTGAGTTCATTCAGGGGTTGGGCTCCTTGATATTCTTCGAGCTGGGCATAAGCCATCCATACGCGTAAAGGGGCCAGTTTGGGTTTGTCTTGCCGGAGTTTATCTAGAACTTGACGAATCATATCGTAGGTGATTTCACGTCGTCTTTGGGGCTGACTATAAAATATGGAAGCGCTTCGATCTCATCGCGATGGATTTCCAGATATTCTTGAAACTCTTTTACTAAATTTTGAGCATTTTCTTTGGCATCACCATCCCATTCAGAGCGTAGGACGGCATCCAGATTATCATGGTCGATCGTCTGTTCTTTATCGCGACGAATGTTTTCTAAGAGTTCGACCATTTCTCCATTCAGCACATTGGCCGCTTCACCTACAAGAAGCTCTTGAGCGCGCAAACAATCTGCATCGCTTGGTTCAGAGGATTTATCGACCGTTTGCATGTCTCGAGCTTTATTTTCGATTTTATCAGGGTCTATGGCTGCTAGGAGATTGCCGATGATTGTGCTAAGCTCAATGCCTCCTGATTGTTGTTTAATTCGCTGGAGATCTTTTTCTTCGAGCTGTTTATTGAGGCGGGCTAATCTGCCAGCAAGTGAGCTGACGGTATCCTCATCTCTAGCTCCCATGAGGATGCTCATTGCCAAGTCTTTTAAAGGCACTGAAGGCTTGGTGATTAAAGGCTGGCTTGCTGTTTTCAGCGATTTTGTAACGCCGATGGCATCGACAATCACGTAATGCGTTTTGGCGCTGATTGCGGATGGGGTCACTTTCTTTAGTTCGTCGTGGCCAAATGTACGTGTCCCTCGCCCCTTCATCTGTTCGAAGTAGTTGTGGCTCTTCACGTCCCTCATGAACAACAAGCATTCGAGGGGTTTTACATCCGTGCCTGTAGCGATCATATCGACAGTGACTGCAATCCGAGGATTGTAGTCGTTTCTAAATTGAGCGAGGACTGATTTCGGGTCTTCTTCGTTCTTGTAGGTGACTTTTTTGCAAAATTCATTACCCATCCCAAACTCTTCTCGGACGGTTTGGATGATGTCGTCGGCATGGCTGTCAGTTTTTGCAAAGATCAGAGTTTTTGGCACTTCCTTGCGCCCAGGGAAAATGTCAGGCAAACTATCTCTAAAGGCACGCAATACAGTCCTGATCTGGTCTGGATTTACGATGTCACGGTCTAATTGCTTAGTGGTATAAGACTCGTCCTCATCTTGCTGCTCCCATCTTTTCTTGCGAGTTAGGCGCTCTCTTTTCTGAACTGGTTGATTAGCCTTGATTGTGCCGCCGAATTTCGTTCTTTCAGTTTCTATCACATAGATTTCATTGCCGACATTCACTCCATCGGCAACAGCGGCTTCGTGGCTGTATTCGCTCACTACGTTTTTCTTGAAAAAG
This sequence comes from uncultured Chlamydiae bacterium, assembly GCA_963730605.1. Classification (GTDB taxonomy): domain Bacteria; phylum Chlamydiota; class Chlamydiia; order Chlamydiales; family SM23-39; genus CAIPFQ01. Next base: position 29,582 of record CAVSSM010000012.1, on the reverse strand, counting down.
CCATAGGTTCGATTATCCGGAGTTGCGGTTAGGCCGATCAGGTAGCCGTCAAAATAATCGAGAACTTGTTGCCATAGATTGTAAATTGAGCTGATGGCATTCATCGATAAAAATGAAGTCGAAAAATTCGATGGGAATTTTGTCGTTGTAAACAACAGGAACTGGTTTTTTCGCCTGAGCCATTTCAGCGGGATTGATCTCTTCAGCAGACTCGTCTAGAGGCTGTTCTTTTAACAGCGAATACATGCGCTGGATGGTACTAATGCAGACCTGGCTATCTTTGGCGATGAAGGACGATTTTAGCCTTTGTACGTTATAGAGTTCTGTAAATTTGCGGTTGTCGTCATTGGGAACGAAGGACATGAATTCTTGTTCGGCCTGCTCTCCCAAATTTTTGGTGTCTACCAGAAATAGGATTCGCTTGGCATTTGCATGTTTTAGGAGGCGGTAGATCGTAGTAATTGCCGTAAACGTCTTGCCCGCGCCGGTGGCCATTTGAATAATAGCACGCGGACGATCCTCTTTGAATGACTGATTCAAGATTTTTAATCGCAGTGATTTGGCAATCTCTTAGCCCTTCCATATTGAGGAGAGGAATTTGTTGGAGTCTACTGCGAAGCGAGGTTTTTTGAATAAGCCATTCGTTTAAAGTTTCGGGGCGGTGAAAATTGAATACTTCGCGGGATCTTGGTTTTGGATCTCTTCCATCGGTAAAGCGGGTAATGATTCCCGTGCTCTCATAAATGAAAGGTAAGGTTTCCTTGTTATTCACCCATTTCAGTTTGGCTGCGGCGTATTCGCTGGATTGTTCCTCAACGGTTGTGATCCGATGCCCCCAATCTTCTGGTTTGGCTTCGATGACTCCCACAGCTTTTTTATCAATGAAAAGGACATAATCGGCAGGGCCGACATCTGTTTGATATTCGCGAACGGCAATACCAAGACCAGCATTCAGGTCGATTTTTTTGCTAGCCTGGACGATCCATCCGGCCTGTTCAAGCAGGGAGTCAATTTTATCGCGGGCAATTTGTTCTGGATTTTGATTTCTATAGCTCATGCTAAGGCTGCTCCTATTTCCACTTGTGCAGCCAATCGATAGCTGCATAGGTCACAGGTGTCGTTAGGAGATGGAGGTTGTGAAGCCATCAATACAGCGTAAATCTCAAGTAATTTGGGCTCTATCCAGCTATCATCACCAAGATAGGGGATCACCGAGATTTCAAATTTCAGGCATTCGCCAAATTCGGGGAGGTCCTTCTTTCCATTGCAATAAACAAAATAGCCAGTGGGTGAGACCGGAAAGCCGTTTTTCCTGAATAGCCATTGGTAAATTTCCATTTGCCTTTTATAGCTAAGCTGCCAGTCGGCATCTAAATTGATTTCGCCTGCCTTGCTTGTTGCTTTATAGTCTACGATGATCAGTTCTCCGGAAGGAGTGATCCAGACGTCATCGATGGCTCCTGCAACTAAAAATCGAGTCGGTTCGTGTAGATAGGAAATGCCCTTCTGATTTTTTCGCCATTCATCAAGTTTTTCATGTTGAAAGGGGATTGCATCAATCTTGTGTTTGATCATCAGCGGATGGGCTTCGCCTTTTGCTCGGTATAAGTCGAATTCCTTTTTCAAGAGATGGTCAACAGCAGAGTTGAGGTTGAACGGAAATCCTCCAGGTTGCGCAACTCCAAGTTTGCGATCGAGGTAGAAGCAAAAGGGACATTCACAAAAAAGCTCGATCTTTGATCGGCTTAATTTGAATGGTTTTGTGTCTTGAGGATCAAAGCCCTTTCTTTTCATTTTTTCCGTTTTAAGTTGTTGATTTAACGTATAATAAGATAGCAGAATTGCAAATAATACGATATGTTGATTTGATGACAATTAAACTATTTTATTTGAATTTGAAGAGTTGATTGTTTTGCGAGAAATGGCTGAGAATAAGGGAATTTTCATGGTATTCTAAATCAATGCGTAAGAGATGGCCTCTGCGTCTAAGCATTTTGATTTTGGAGTGTGCCTTCTTGGTGTATGTATTTATTTTTTACTACTCGAACAATTTCTCGTTTAGGCCCACAGCTGCCGAATAGATATGTGCATTGGAAAGATGGGCATATCTTTTGGTCATTTGGACGGTTTTGTGACCGAGCAAGGTCCCGATCTCTAGCAGACTCGCTTGATTCATGGCCAAGTAGGAAGCGGCTGTATGCCGAAGGTCGTGAAAGCGGAAGTTCGAAAATGCTAGCTTTTCTTAGAGCTGTATTCCCAAGCAGATCGGATGTCGATAGGTTTAGATTGAGAATGTGGGGCGGGAAATACGAGAGAATCATCGGCTTGATTGGTGTATTTTGAACGCAAAAGATCCAGCGCCATTCCAAGCAGAGGAATAAATCGGCGCTCCCCATTTTTTGTGGTTTGCAAGAGGATTGAACCTCGTAACGAGATCGATATCACTCCATTTGAGATTCATGATTTCGCCTCTCCTCATGCCTGTTGAAAGAGCTAGTATAACAATTGGGTAGAGTCCTTTTGATTCGCTTTCTCGGCAGGCATGATAGCAGCCTTTGCTTTTCATCATCATTGAGAAATCGAGTTCTTCCATTGGATATTTTCGGCTTTGAGATTTTCATGATGGGATTTTCCTGGATCCATTCCCAATCCTTAACCGCGATAGCAAAGGCATGAGAGAGGCTGGCAAGATAGCGGACTACGGTTGTAGAAGAACGGATCTTGCCTTTACAAGTCAGCCCTGAAAGCAGCTCATCCCGTTTCTGTGCGATGAGGCTTGGCTTGATGTCTGAAAGAAGGCAATGTCCCAGTTCCTGTTTCCACCAGAGAAGATGTTGGCGGACGTTTCTTGCGTTCTTTGGCTTTGATGGAAGAACTCTTTCGATATAGCGGTCGATCAGTTCCGCTAAAGTATTTTTGCTGCCAGGTTTGTCATATCATATTTGCCTTGTTCAACCGCTGATTCAGTATCGCGTTTCCATTTCATGGCGAGAGTTTTGGAGGCGAATGATTGGATGAGGACTGGATGTCCTTTAATGCGAACGCGGGCGCGGTAAGAAACCGTCCCGTCTTTATGGGTGCGTTTGTCGATGCCTTTCACGAGCTTACCTTTGGTTTTAGTTTTCAAAGGTTAGCTGCTGGGCTTATCGCCAATTGTTGTAGGCGAGTGGTCCATAAGTGGTCCACGGATGTGAACCGCGCTTTGGGCTGATTTGGGTGCTTTATCGCAACCAGCTCAGTTTCAGCCTTATGAAGCCAAAAAGAAATGTGGGGCAACCTGGACTTGAACCAGGGACCGACGGGTTATGAGTCCGCTGCTCTAACCACTGAGCTATTGCCCCGTAAAGGCTTCGAAGAAACTACTTTAACTGTTCACGAGATAGATTTTCAAGGAGTTCTGAGAAGCTCCCACTTGCTTTAAGAAACAATCAGCATTTCGTTTGTAATGATTGTTTTAGTTCTGTTCGAAGTTAAATTTCATATAATTAGTATCAATACTTAGCGATTTGTTTAATTTTTGTTTGGTTGAGAGGGTGTCTACCATGTGAGGTTCTGCCGATTTTTCGGTTCTTTTGAGCCGATTTTCGATTCAAGATTTGGGGGGGCAATATCGACAACAGTATATGGCCCCCCAAGCTTTGAAGTCGAAAAGCGGCCAAAATAATCCAAAAACTCGGGCGTTCCCTCACTTTGTAGACACCCTCTGATTGACCCTGTTTTTGGCTTATTCTCAAAATGGGCTGGAACGGGTATGATGGTCGGCTACATGAGTGCATCGGTCATCAAACACGCGAAGACGGGGCGGGCCCTTTTCTGGAGCAGCGCGCTCAGCGAGCCCCTCTTCACTCTATATGGCCTTGTCGCGATCATCTTGTACAAGGACCTCGGCGCTAGCGCGTGGCAGATCGCAATGATGACCTGTTTGAAGCCGCTTGTTACGATCCTTTCATTTTATTGGAGCGCGGGGCTCGGGCGGAGCGGGAACGTCAAAGCGAATGTCCTCTTGGGCGGCTTCTTGATGCGGGCGCCGTTTTTGCTCTGCCCTTTTTTTGACTCCGTCTGGTTCGTGATCGGGGCGGCGGTGAATTATATGTTCTTCCACAGGGCGGTGATCCCGGGGTGGATGGAGATCATCAAGCGGAACATGGACGAGGGCAAGAGGGGGAAGCTGTTTTCGCTCAGCTCAGGCGTAGGATATGCGGAAGGGGTGGTGCTGTCCTTGGGGATGGGCTCCGTGCTCGATCACGACCCGGGACTTTGGAAGATGCTATTTTTTGGAGCGGCTCTGGTCGGAATGGGCGTGCTCGCGATCCAGGCGCGGATACCGGTCGAAGAGAAGAGGGTGGAGAGAGAAGCGCTGAAATGGCGGGAGCTATTGGCAAGACCGTGGAAGGATAGCTACCGGCTGATTCGGACAAGGCCCGATTTTGCAAGGTATCAGTGGGGGTTCATGATCTCTGGGTTCGGGATCATGCTGATCCAGCCGGCCCTGCCGGTCTTCGCGGTGGATGATCTGGGAGTCTCGTACACGATGGCGGCAGGCGGAATCTCGATCGCAAAAGGGCTCGGGTTCGCCCTCTCCTCTCCGATGTGGGCGCGCTGGATCGAGCGGGTCAATGTTTTGAAATTGGCAAGCTGGGTCTTCTTGTCGGTGGCCCTTTTCCCGGCGCTGATGGTCTGCTCGATTTCATGGATCGGATGGTTCTACTTGGCTTATTTCTGGTACGGGGTAGGGCAAGGGGGAAGCCACCTCGTATGGCATATGTCGGGGCCGATTTTTGCAAGAGAAGAGGAAAGTTCCCGATTTACGGGCGTGGGACTCATGATGGGAGGGGTTAGGGGAGCGGTCGCCCCGCCTTTAGGAGGATGGCTCGCAGTAGCGCTTGGCCCGGTCGCTGTGCTGGCTTTGGGAGGAGCGCTCTGTTTTTACAGCGGCCTCCGACTCATGCAAAGCCGTTTTGCAAAAAATGAGCAGCAGCATGAAAAAATTTAATAAATAAATATCTAAAAGCATATATAGAGGTGGAAGGTCACCTCGATGCGTTCGCTCCATTCCGGTTCTTTGGCGCTCTTCATCCTCCTTGCAGGGAGAGCGGTTTACGCTGACGAATTGCTCGAAGAGATTCCTATAGAGTCGGAAGTCGCCGTCGTCTTGACGCGCTCTGACAGCATCCCGGATGGGGTGGAAAAAGCGCCCGACGCCTACTTCGAAGGGTATATCCAGGCGCTTGTCGACATGAACTACGCCGAATACCAAGTAGTGGTCATCTCCAAAGACAAACACATCTGGCTTACGAATCTGCCGAAGAATGAATTGACGGCAAAAAGTATCGTGCAGTTCGTCAAAGATGTGCCGGGGGTCAAAGACGTCCATGTTTTGAACGAGGTGCCTGCGGAAAACGAAGAGCTTCGGAGCCAATACGTGGAGCGGCCGAAAATCAGCGGGATCTGGTTCCCGCAGATGACGGAGCTCTTCCAGCCGCTCATCGGCTCCCCGCGGGTCATCTCCTACACGTTGGGCTACCGGAGCGGAGACGAGGTCTGCGGCAACAAATGCGCCGACATCTCGCTCGGAGACGACTTCCCCATCTACCGATGGCTCGATGTGCTGGGGGGCGGCGACCTGCAGATCGGGATCGAGGCATGCGTCTGGACCGTATTCAATTTCAACCCCCATCCTGATATCGCCGGAGGGACGGAGCTCGTCAATACCGACTATTACGGGGGCATCCCCATCACATACGCGCGCAATAAATGGTCGTTTCGACTCAGAGGGTTTCATATATCGAGCCATTTGGGCGACGAATTTTTAATCAACCACCCAGGCTTCCATCGAGTCAATCCGAGCAATGAGGTGGTCGATTTTTTTGTGTCGTACCAAGCCAAAGACGCGATCCGGCTCTATGCAGGGCCGGCTTTCATCGTCCATAGCGACCCCACGTTCCGTTGGAAACCCCTCTATATCGAATATGGGACTGAGGTCCGCTTCTTAGGCACGAAATTCGTCAAGCAAAGGCTGTATGGGACCCTGTACCTGACGCTCCATTTCCGCAACATGCAGGAATTGGATTGGAATTTCGATGGGACCTACCGCGGAGGATACGAGTTTAGCAAGCTGCAAGGGATCGGCCGCAAATTCCGCTTCTATGTCGAATACCATCACGGTTACTCCTACGAAGGGCAGTTTTCCAAAATGCGCGACCACTACATGCAATACAACATCTCCTACGGATTTTAAGAAAAAAATCCCTCAGGATAAATGGGGCCCCCTTTGCCGATGGGGAGTTTATTTTCGAAAAATTTCCGATAGATCTCGAGCCCTTGCGCCGCCGTCTGGATTACGTAAAAACAGTTGGAGATCCACTCCGAGCCAACAATTGTTCCCGTCTCATGGTTGAGGCGGAAACGAGAAGAGACTTTGCGTTGCCAATATTCGACGCTGCCGAAGAGAAGGATCGGGTTTGCGGGCGAAGAGCCCGTCTTGCGGCGCACCTCTTCCAAGCAGTATTCGAAATCCATGCCGATGCCTCCAGGAAGAAAGATGGGCAGATCGAGATAGAACTCGGCTTGCCTCTCGACGAGCTGGTCTAGGCGGTAGGTCATCTTCGCGTCTATGTAAGGATTTTCTCGCTGTTCATTGACGATCGAACCGTCGGAAGCGCGGAAATCGACAATGTTGGCGCAAGAGAGGATGCCGAGCTCTTTTGCCACCCGGTTGCCGACTTCCATGGCTCCCGGGCCCCCTCCAGTGACAAGGGCGAGCGGCGTGCCGCGGCAAAGTAGCGGGTGTTCCATCGCATCCCGCATGGCGAGGAGACCGGAGAGAAGGGCGCGGAGCTCCCCCTCGAAATTCCCCTCTTGAAGGTTCGACCCGTAAACTCCGAGGAAGGTCGCTTTGCGGAACATCTCGACAAGAGGGAGAGGGACGAAGAGGCCAGCGTCTTTTTCAGGTCTTAGGACAAATTGAAGGAGAACCTTCTCCTCGGGTTCAGCCCAATAGACGGGGATGCCGAATTTGGTAAGATCGAGAAGAGTGGCCCGGTCTTCGTGGGAGAAAAATCCGTCGTTGGAGAGAGACGGATACTCAAAATAGATCCTCTTGAGGCAGAGGGCGATAAGATCATTGAGCAGCATCCGCTTCAAAAGAGGCGTGGGGAAATGGCGCGAGAGGAGGATCCCCTGTGAGGTGATGGTGCCGTTTTCGATGGCTTTGAGAAAGGGGTACTGCGGTTGGTTTTCGACGTATTTTTCAGCGAGGGTCGCTTGGCGGGCCGGATGGGAGAGGCCTGGGAACTCATGTTTTAGGGTCTTACGAGCGATCCAATCGCTTTCCTTCAAGGCGAGCATCTGGGCGCCTTTGACGACGAAGACCGAGGCGAGAAGCGTAGATGGGCCAGGAGCTGTCGCAAAAGCGTTGAAGACGCTTTGCGGATCTTCGAGCGCGGCGATGAGCTGGTCGCGGTCGGAGAAGAAGACATGCTCGCGGGTTGGCTCGAGGGTATAGAACTCGAGAGGGATGTCATCGATGATCTGATGGCTGGTGCCGTAGAGTTCATAGATATCGCCCGACTCATGCGTATCGGGCTGCAGCACGCAAGCGGATGCATGATGGAAGCCTTGTGGAAGAAGATCGCTCACGACGCGGGCATAGACGGTGCGGATATGAAGGGGGGCGGTCCTGACGAGAAGGATCTTGTCTTCGTAAACGACGCGCGGCACCCCTGCTTCCCAATGATGATGGAGATGGAGGAGCTGGCGCGTGTGGGACATGTTTTTTGAGAGCGCTTTGGCCAGCGTCGGCAAAAACCCGTAGACCGTCGGCTCATAGTCGAGGACCCCGTCTTTAAGCGTTAGGAAGGCGACCGTGCGGCCGCTCATTTTTTCTAAGATCAGGTCTTTGCTACCGTCGCGGCCTCCGAGAGAAAGAAGGGGGCGGCCTTTGCTGTCGGTGCGGGAAGACATCCGCAGGAGATAGTCGGGGTCGCGAACCCGCCTCCTATCATCTGCAGCAAAGAGTTTTCCGATGTAGGCCCCAAGAGAAAGAAATTCGAGCATTTGAGTCGCAAGATCGCCATAGGCTATGAGCTCGACTTTGATCTCGGCTTTGGATTTCTTGCGGTCCAGATGAATCTCGCGGCTGATCCCCTCGAGCCCGATTTGGGCAAGCGTGCTTTTCATATTGAAAAAAACAAGGCTCGGATCGACCTCAAAGCCCGCAAAGCCGGGAAAAATGTCGACGATGGCCACCGTGGCGATCCGCCTCTTTTTATCGAGGCGCTCAAGATGGGTAATGGCGCCATCCGGAGTGATCAGGTCAGAGTAGTGGGGAGAGAGGTAGCTTGTCATTTTTTTTCGTATAGCATATCGCGGAATTCCTTGACTTGAGATCCTGGCATCCGAAATAAGGGGTTTTTTATGAACCAGGGAGATCCGCATGATCAAAAACGGGCAGAAAGTAAGCTTGGAATACACGGTGTTCCTAGAAGATGGAACTCAGATCGACACCAATGTCGGAGAAAATCCCTTAGTCTTCGTATTGGGGGAGCATAAAGTGTTTCCCGCCCTGGAGCAGGCGCTCATGGGTTTACAGGTAGGAGACAGCCACCAAATCCTCTTGCCTCCGGAAGATGCTTACGGACCCGTCGTTCCCGATGCGTTCCGCGAGGTCGACCTCGAAGCTGTTCCCGCATCTTACCGCTTTGAAGGAGCCGTCCTCGGCGTCCAAGATCCCCAAGGAGGGGTTTTCCCGATCCGGGTCCACAAAATCAAAGAGAAAAAAGTCGTTCTCGACTTCAACCATCCGCTCGCCGGACGGTCTCTCCGTTTCGATGTCAAAGTCGTCCGCGTTGAGTGACGTCTAAGAGGGTGTCTACAAAGTGAGGGAACGCCCGAGTTTTTGGATTATTTTGGCCGCTTTTCGACTTCAAAGCTTGGGGGGCCATATACTGTTGTCGATATTGCCCCCAAGTCTTGAATCGAAAATTGGCTCAAAAGAACCGAAAAATCGACAGAACCTCACATTGTAGACACCCTCTAAATCAAATCTACTGCTATCGAGTCGTAAAAAAGGGCGCCTCTTTCCGTCAGCCGGATGAGGCTGCCCTCGCAAGCTAGGCACCCAACACGCGTCCATTTTTCCAAGGCGGCTTTCGTCTCTAGCTGCAAGGGCGAAAAGTCATTGAGGTCTAGGGGTGAGAATAACCTGAGCCGGACTGCGAGGAGTTCTTTGAGATCCCTTGGATAGGGGAGGCGTTCGCGGAAATCGACGGGGGACTCTCTCTGCTTGAGGAGCCTCGCATAGCGCTGCAGGTTGGCGATGTTCCGGAATCGCTCCCCTTCCCAGTAGCTGAACGCCGAAGGGCCAAACCCGAGGAAGGGACGAGCGGTCCAGTAGCCGATGTTATGGCGCGATTCGGCCCCGCTTTTGGCAAAGGCTGAAATCTCATACCGTTTTAAACCCATTTTTTCTAAGGCGGCAATCCCGAGAGTTAAAAGCCTACAGCTTGTTTCGGGCTCAGGCAGCGAGAGCAAGCTTCGCCTTTTATAAAATGTCGTGTGGGGCTCGATCGTCAAGTTGTAAAGAGAGAGATGGGTGATCGGAAGAGAGCCGATTTGATCCAAGGTGTATTGCCAGCTCGCCTCGGTCTGGTCGGGCAGGTCGTACATCAGGTCGATCGAGATGTTGCGGATGCCTGAGGAATGAGCCTTTAAGATGGCCTCTTTTGCCTGTTTGGCCTTGTGGCCTCTTTCAAGAATCGCTAATGAGCGGTCGTCGAGCGACTGGACGCCAAGGCTTAAACGGTTTACCCCTAAGGCCGCGAGCTTCTCAAAAAGCTCCTGTCCGCCCTTTGGCCCGCCTTTTGGTTCGCCGCCTTCCTCGGGATTTGCCTCGACGGTGATTTCACAGTCTTCGGCCAGGGCGAGCCCTCCATTTTTGATCCGAGAGAGCAGGGCGGCGATCCCAGACGGAAATAAGGTCGGGGTCCCTCCTCCAAAATAGATGGATACGATCCTTTTTCCGATTGATAAGGGAAGCTGACGTTCCCATTCGATGGCAATAGCCGCGGCATAAAGATCTTTGAACGCTTGCTTGTCAGGAATCACGTAGAAATGGCAATAGGGACATTTCTTCCTGCAAAAAGGGAGATGAAAATAGAGCGAGATGTCTACCGGCTCTACCAATTGTCGACGTCGGGATCTTCGAGGATGCCACGCTTCCAGCGGTTGCGGTCGGAAAAGGGATCCTCATCTTCTTCTTCCTCGACGACCGTCCCTTCTTCTTCCGTAGCTCCGCCTCCTCCCTCGGTTTCTTCCTCGGTGACGGTCTCCATCTCGAAGCTCTCCGTCTCCATGTCGAGGCCGGCGTCTGTCATGTTCTCCCCGCCCGCGTCCATATCGGGCAGCGTGTGAGGTTCCGCGTAGGCTTGGCGGCCCGCCGTCCGTTTTGGAGTGACGTACTCTTCCGCGTCGCCGCTCTCTTTCATAAACCGGAGCCGCTCCTTCTCCTCTTCGATCTTCGTCTTGAGGGAACGAATCTCTTCCTTATGTTTCTCCACGTCCTTCTTGGGGACGAGCCCTAAGTTCATCCACTGTTCCAAGTCTTCGAGTTCAGTCTCGAGTTTTTTTAGTCTTTCGCTCTTAATGTTCATAACACCACAACCAACCGGAAATCGTCTGCGAATCCTCTTCCTATCGCAATCTTCGATAAAAGTAAAAGAATTTTTTATCGGCCTACATGTTTTCTCTTCAAAAAAAAGGGCCGGATATGGGTTTTTACTCTAAAATCCCATTTTCCGTAAAGAGTTTTCATGATATGGGAAAGATTATGGCTGAATTTCCCGATCATGCAAGTCTTGCCAATCTCGGATTCATCGAGGAGCAATACCAGAGGTATTTGGTCAATCCAGAGAGTGTCGATGTCTCGTGGCGCCACTTTTTTGAAGGGATCGACTTTGCCGCTTTTCTCCAACGCCCGCCTAACGAAGCTGCGGCCGGATCGGAGAATTTGCGCATTCTGGAGCTGATCCAGGCCTATCGCCGCTACGGCCACCTCCTTGCCCCAATCAATCCTCTCTCCGCTAGCCCTGAGATGGTTCCGGAGCTAGGGTTGGAGAGACTTGGCTTTGCGAAAGAAGAATTAGACAAACCCATGCCGACTCTCGGGCTTTGCGGGGCCGATACGGCCCCCCTTCGCGAAATTATCGCGGCGCTCCACGAGATCTACTGCTCGAGGATCGGCTTCGAGTACATGGACTTCGGCGATCCGGAGATGGAGCTTTGGGTGCAAAAGAGGCTAGAGCCGAAGCTTCTTCTCGACATTGCCGTGGAAGAAAAACATCTTCTTTTGGGCTATCTCAATAAATCGGAAGTGTTTGAAAAATTTTTAAACACGCGCTATGCCGGGCAGACCCGCTTTTCGATCGAAGGGACAGAGACGGCGATCCCGATGATCGCGGAAATGATCGAGCGGGGAGCAGAGGGGGAGGTCGAAGAGCTTTGGATCGGCATGGCCCATCGCGGCCGGCTCAACGTCTTGGCCAATATCCTGGAAAAACCCTACTCCACGATCCTCGAGGAGTTCGAGGACGACACGACCCTTTCTTTTTTCGGCAACGACGATGTGAAGTACCATGTCGGATTTACGGGCGAGTTCAGCACCCGGAGCGGAAAAAAGGTCTTGGTCAGCTTTCCCGCGAACCCATCGCATCTGGAGTCTGTCGACCCGGTCCTTTTGGGCCAGACGCGCGCAAGGCAGGTGTTGAAAAAGGACTCTGAAGGACGGCGGATCGTCCCTCTCCTCATCCATGGCGATGCAGCATTGGCAGGCCAAGGGGTCGTCTATGAATCGATGCAGCTCATGCATCTTCCTGATTATTCAGTCGGCGGGACGATCCATCTCGTCTTGAATAACCAGATCGGATACACGACAATGCCTGAAGAAGGAAGGTCGACCCGCTATGCCACCGATATCGCGAAAGCGTTCGGCGTCCCTGTTTTGCATGTGAACGCAGAAGACCCTGAGAGCTGCCTTTTCGCGGCCAAACTCGCCGTCGACATCCGGCAGAAATTCCAGAGAGACGTATTCCTCGATCTTGTCGGCTACCGCAAACATGGGCATAACGAAGGCGATGAGCCATCTTTTACACAGCCTGTTCAGTACAAGGCGATCCGGGGCAAGAAATCGATCCGCGAGATCTATTTGGAAGAGCTTGCGGCATCCGGCCATATCGAGCAGAAAATCGTCGAAACGCTCGAGGCCGAGTTCAAAGAAACGCTGAAAATTGCGCTCCAAACCGCGTTAGGCAAAGAGAAAAAAACGCGCGTCCAGCCACCGTCTGAGGCCGAACTTTTGCGCCCTGAAAACACGAGCGCGGACGCAAAAATCCTTGACGTTGTGCTGCAAAAATTCTGTGAGGTGCCAGCCGGGTTCCATCTTCATCCCAAGCTGCAAAAATGGCTGGCGGAGCGGCTGAAGATGCGGCAGGGCAATATCGATTGGGCCACAGCGGAAGCTTTGAGCTTCGGTTCGATCCTTTTGGAAGGCACGCCTGTCCGGCTCGCCGGACAAGATGCTCAAAGAGGGACGTTCAGCCAGCGGCATATGATCTGGAGCGATGCGGAAAACGGATCGCCCTATTGCCCCCTTTGCTCGATGCGAGAAGGGCAGGGCCGCTTCGATGTAGTCAACTCGCCTCTTACCGAATACGCAGGGCTTGGATTCGAATACGGCTATAGCATCGGGGCGCCGGATGCCCTCATCCTTTGGGAAGCCCAATACGGCGATTTCGACAATGGAGCGCAGATCATCATCGATCAATATATCTCAAGCGCGGAGCAGAAATGGGGGGCGGCCTCATCGATCGTCCTTCTTCTTCCTCATGGATCTGAAGGATCGGGTCCTGAACATAGCTCGGCGAGATTAGAGAGGTTTCTTGAGCTATCCGCGGGCGGCAATATGCAGATCGTCAACGCGAGCACCCCGGCCCAGTATTTTCATCTCCTCCGCCGCCAAGTGAAAAGAAAAGCGAAAAAGCCGCTTGTCGTCTTTACCCCGAAGAGCCTGCTTCGGGCGAGCGCTTTTGTCAGCCCGTTCCAAGAATGCGTAGATGGGAGATTTCAGGAAGTGCTCGACGACCCCGCGGCGCCTCTAGAAGCGGCGCGCCTCCTTCTTTGCAGCGGCAAAGTTTTTTATGATCTGATTGCGGAAAGGGAGAGACGGAAAAAAAGAGGGCCGGCGATTCTCCGTCTTGAACAAATGTATCCCTTGCATGAAGAGCTTTTGAAAAAAACGCTCGGAAAATACAAAAAGATGAAAGAATGCTTCTGGGTTCAGGAAGAGCCGGAGAATATGGGAGCGTGGAGCTACATTGCGCCACTTCTTGCGAGCCTCCTGCCCAAAGGGGTGGCGCTTTCGCGAATCACAAGGCCTCCGAGCCCCTCGCCTGCGACCGGCTCGAAAGCAAGATACAGCCAAGAGCAAAAAGAGCTCGTAGACGCTGCCTTAGGAGAATAGAAATATGCGAGTCGACATCAAAATCCCCTCGATGGGCGAATCGGTCGTCGTTGCCACCATCGGCCAGATCTTAAAACCCTCGGGAAGCCAGGTCAAATCCGATGAAGAAATCATCGAGATCGAAACCGACAAAGTCAATCAAGTGCTGAACGCTCCCGCGGCAGGGCAAGTCCAATTTTCTGTAAAAACGGGAGACGTGGTCAAGGTCGGGCAAGTGATCGGGTTCGTAGAGACGACGGCCAAAGGCGGTGATGGCGGTGGCGGGGCTGAAGAAAAAACAACGCCTACTGAGGCAAAGAAGCCTCCAGAAGAAAAACTGAAAGCAGCTCCTGCAAAACAACCTCCCGCGGGAGCCGCGCCGGCAAGGAAGTCTGTCGATGAGGCGTTGCAAGAGATCTCGCGGGCGAAAGAACCGGTAGTTGCACCGCCTCGCTCGCCTTCGCCGAAAGAGAGCCAAGAGTCAAAAACGGTCGGGCGCGTCACGCGCAAAAAAATGACGAAACTGCGTCGAGTGATTGCCGAGCGGCTCGTGAGTGTAAAAAACCAAACGGCGCTCCTTACCACCTTCAACGAGCTCGACATGAGCGCTATCATGGCAGTGCGTGAAAAAGAGCAGGAGAATTTTCAAAAAAAACACGGGATCAAGCTTGGGTTCATGTCGTTTTTCGTCAAAGCGTGCGTGGCCGCCCTACAGGAGTTTCCCGATATCAATGCGAGCATCGAGAAGGACGAAGTGGTCTATCACCACTACTTTGACATCGGCATCGCGGTGAGTACGGAAAAGGGGCTTATGGTTCCCGTGATCCGCAATGCGGACCAACTCTCTTACGCCGAGATCGAAAAAAACCTGAAAGAGTTTGCGGAAAAAGCAAGAGCCGGGACGATCTCCATCGATGAAATGCAAGGGGGGACGTTTACCATCACCAATGGCGGTATATTCGGATCCCTTCTTTCGACCCCGATCCTCAATCCCCCGCAAAGCGGGATCCTCGGCATGCACAACATCGTCAAGCGGGTTGTCGCCGTGAACGATCAGATCGTCATCCGGCCGATGATGTATCTCGCCTTGAGCTACGACCATCGGATCGTCGACGGGAAAGAGTCGATCCAATTCCTTGTCCACATCAAGAAGAACCTCGAAGACCCAGCGAGGCTGCTGCTAGACCTATGAAATACGATTGTCTTGTCATTGGCTCGGGCCCTGGCGGATATGTGGCGGCGATCCGCGCTGCTCAACTGGGGCTGAAAACGGCCTGCATCGAAAAAAACCCAACGCTGGGCGGCACCTGCCTCAATATTGGCTGCATCCCCTCGAAAGCTCTCCTTCACTCCTCGGAGATGTATCATAAGATGCAGACGGAAGCGGCCAAGCTCGGGATCGGGGTTAAGGGGGTAGAGCTCGATTTTGGCAAGACGATGGAGCGAAAAAATAACATCGTCTCGGGGTTTACGAAGGGGATCGAGGGGCTTTTCAAGAAAAACAAAGTCGACTGGATTAAAGGGCATGGGAAGCTGACTGGCCCCCGCACGATCATTGTAGAGGGCAATACCATCGAGGCCGATTCGATCATCCTCGCCACAGGCTCCGAGCCGATCTCCCTACCTTTTCTCTCTTTCGATGAAAAAAAGGTCCTCTCCTCCAGTGGGGCGCTTGCCCTTGCTTCCATCCCTAAAAAGCTGCTCGTTGTCGGCTCCGGCGTGATCGGGGTGGAGCTCGGCTCCGTCTACCAGCGGATCGGATCCGAAGTGACATTTATCGAGTTTCTCGACCGGATCTGCCCAGCTTTTGATCTCGCACTATCCAAAGGGCTCTTAAAAAGTTTGACGGCGCAAGGGATGGTTTTCCATCTCTCGCATAAAGTCGTCAAAGCGGATCTGTCCAAAGGCGTCGCTCTCACGGTGCAAGGCCCAGATAAAGTTTCGATTTTTACCGCAGATGTAGTGCTTGTCGCCGTCGGCCGCAAGCCCTATTCGGAACACCTCGGTTTGGAGGCGGCCGGCATCCAAAAAGATCCGAAAGGATTTGTCCAGATCGACGCCTCGTTTCGCACTTCTCAGCCCCATATTTATGCGATCGGCGATCTCGTGCCGGGGCCGATGCTGGCCCACAAGGCTTCTGAAGAGGGGATCGCGGTGGCAGAGCTCATCGCAGGGCTCCGCCCTTCGGTCGATTACTTTTCGATCCCGAACGTCGCCTACACCTACCCAGAAGTGGCTTCCGTCGGCTTTACCGAAGAGGAGGCGAAAGAGCGCGGTCTGCCTTACACCTCGGCCTCATTTCCATTCAAAGCCAATTCGCGCGCCCGCTGCACAGGCGAAGAAGAAGGGTTTGTGAAAATCCTGGCCGACAAGAATACCCATAAGCTGCTCGGCGTCCACATCCTCGGCGCCCATGCGTCGGAGCTGATTGGGGAAGCGGTCGTTGCGCTAGCCCACCGCCTTACAGCGGACGAGCTCGGCGACACTTGCCACGCCCATCCGACCCTCAGCGAAGCGATCAAGGAAGCCGCCCTCTCCTTATTCAAAGCGCCGATTCATCTTTAGTCGATTAAGACGCAAATTCTAACATCCTGCGGTATCTGGGCACGGGGCCTTCGATGACGCGGGTAACGTTTTTGCCCTTGAAGCTGAAGCCGTCGTTGAATTGAGGACAGCCCCATTTGTCGAATTCAAGCCCGAAGATTCCGCTGATCTTTGTCAGCGGGGCGTAAACAGTCGCGTCCCAGCAATAGGAGGCGATATGTTCGGCGATGTTGCCATTCAGGGGATTTACGTAAGCGACGCGGCAGCATTCGAGGATGAGTTTCCCTTGCGGCTTTAGCTTGCTCGCAAGTGTGTGGAAAATTTCCGGACGGCTGGTTTTAGTTATTTTGAATTTGGGTCCCATTTCGATCGAGGTGGGGGTTCCATGCCCGCGAAGCCAAACGATGTCGAAGCGGCCCGGCGGCAAGGATCTTAGAAACTTTCTTTCATCGCTGACGATCGTCCTGGAAATAGCATGCGTTTTTGCAAGCTTCCGCACTTTTTGAATATGCGAGCGCATCGAGAATGCGCCGTATTCATCTTTCGGCGATTGGATGATCAACGCTTTTTTCGGCTTGCCCCGAGACTCAAGTGCGATTTGCGTAAGCTTTCGCTCCGCGAGCGTTTTCTTCTCTTGCACAGTGTCATAGCTGGCGGCGAAGAGGATTCCTAAGGAAAAGAGGATGAGGGTCGCGATCGGATAAGGAGAAAAGTAGGAGATCGGCAAAGCCGGAATCGTAAGCCGCAAGCATAATGCTTTAGGATCGATGGAACTTTCCAGACAGTCAAGTTTGCTCGATCCGGCCACAGATTCCGCTACGTCAAGAGCATTCGGGATCAAGTTGCTAAAGAAAGAGGGCCGACCGATTAAATTCATTTTCACTCTTGGCAATCATTAACTCGTGTCTAATTCTACATTATCCAGTAATTAATACAAGTGAAAAAATACGGTTTATTTGAAATTGTATTTAATATCTCATGTGCTTGAAATAAATCTTGAAAATTGTTAAAATCTTGGAAAAAATAAAATTCTAAGTTGCTTGGCGGATAAAATTTAAAATAGCAGGTTTCCATGGACTTGATCATTACTAATAACCGAACATGCGCGGCGATGCCTGGCCATCGTTTCTGCTTGGACTACCAATTGCCAGCGGTTGAAAAAATATTCACTCAATTTCTTAAGCGACATCCCCTGATTCCCGCTTATAAAGACTGTCGTTTTGACAAAAATCCTTATGGACCAATATCAAATATATATTGTTCGAGTGATTCTTATTATGTTAGTGCTGAGGAGACAACACGGAAACATTGCGATCCTAAATTGGATATCACCCTAATAAGCACCCCAAGAAATGATGGAACGAAGGACTTCGAATCACTTGAATGCGATAAAAATGGTTGTTACGCTTTAAATGCACGCATTAATTATTCTTTTCGTCATTATCCTGACGGTGAATGTTCAGAAAGTGTTGGCGATAATAAGATTAATAAACGCCTCGTTAACATGGTCCCATGCGATGGAGAGGTTTCTCTCTTTGATGAATATCTAAAACATTCGACTATCGCTCTGCCCAAACCAGTGCCGCCTCCCAATGCACAGAATGCTCAAACTGGGGGCACGCCGCCTGGAAATTCACCATCCCAAAACCCAACATCTTTTTCTTACTTGCAAACAGGTCTGGGGGCGGCTAGCACGATGTATTGTGTCTATAAAACCTACAAAGAGATGATGAAAATCGATGAGGAGGGCCAAAGGGATGAAGGAGCTTCTCGGCTCAAGAGAGCGGAAGGTCATGCAGGATCAGGCGACTCAAAAAATCAAGCTTCTGGATGGCGGGCTTTGGGGTATCTTGCAACGGCCATCGCCTCTGGGGCGTTTACCTTGTACACGATCAGGGCTTGAAAGGCTGAACGGTTGCTGAACCCAACCATTTAGCTCCGAATAGCTCCGCATGCACCCCTAGACCTGCTCTATATAAATCGCGAGAAGCGATTGCAAATGCGGCGAGGCAACAAGCTGTGAGCAATCCATAACATGCTCTAGCGAGAATGCGCACGGGCAGCTTAGGCATCGTCCAAAAATAACTTTTAGAGTTTCATAGAAGAAAACCTAAAGTTTTCATAGAGCTAAATTATCGTGAACGTTCACGATGGTGGCGGGTCTTCCTCTATGAAAAGTGCGACTTTTTCTCTACACAGCTCTACAAAGTTATTTTCTGACAATCCCTTAATACCCATGAGAGGTGCCGCAGCCGCAGCTCGACTTGATATGTGGATTGGAAATCTTGAAGCCGGCGCCATGGAGTCCATCGACATAGTCGATCACAGAACCCATGAGGCGGTCTGCAGATTTGTGATGGATATAGATCTGGATCCCAGCCGATTCCAAAACCATGTCGCCAGGCTTTGCCCTTTCGGAATAATCAAGGAAGAATTCAAAGCCGCTGCATCCGGCCGCTTTTTCCCCAAAGCGCATACCCCATCCCGTTTTCCCCTCCTCTTCCAAGATTTGGAGGTATTTCTTAGCGGCCCTCTCCGTAATGGTGATCGTAGAGAGGTCTTCCTTTTCGCTAAGGATCGCGTTGAGTCGCTCGACGAGGCCGTCGATCTCTTCGTCAACCATCCCATGGCCGTACATCCCTGCTTCGATCGTCTCCCATGTGGAAGCGGAGCAGCCGACGCAATGAAGCCCGGCGTTCGTGATTTCCTGGGCCAGCTTCTGGCTTTTATTGGGAAAGCGCTTGAATATATCTTCGATCGTCATGTCGCGTGTAATAGTTTCTGACATAGGTTAAACCTTAATTAAAATTTAATTTTTATATAGCCCTGTTTGAGGCGGCACTGGCAGGCGAGCCTTTCCCGGTCGAGATCTCCCAGGAAATCGGCTTCCGCCTGGTTGAACTCCGAGAGGTTGTCCATCCCTTCCGTCACCTCGATGACGCAGGTGCCGCAGACCCCTTCGGTGCAAGCGAACGGCACGCCGGCCGCCTCGCACGCCTCAATGATCGGGGAATCGTCCGGAAGTTCGGACTCATCCTGGTTGTCTTCAAAAATAATTTTTGCCATTGGCATGATCTGTCTTTAAGTCCTAATTTTACCGATTTATCTCAATAAGGACAATAGAGGGTTTGGGAAAAGGGAAGATTGGGAAGGGGCCGGAGGCGCCCTAGGGGGCCTCTCCGGCAGGGGAGACTTAGGAGGTGCCTTCAAGGAGCTGCTTTTCTTCGAGCATCTCCATGACGCTTTCCTTCAGCGTGGCAATCCCTTCCGGGAATCCGCATTGAATCAAAATTTTGTTTAGATAGGAGAGCTCCGTTTCCAAATGATCGACTCGGCTCTCTAAGGCTGCTATTTGATTATTATTATTAGTATCCATGGATGTCTCCAGGGTTTTATTATTTGAAATAGACACGTCCTCATTTTACCAGTAATCCCATTTATGTGTCAATGATTCAAAAATCTATTTTTATAAATAATATTTTTAATTCGTTTTTGTGTAATGTTTCTAATTTATAATATTACAACTCTTTAATTTACGAATTTTTATTGTTGATTTATTAATATCGAAATATGTATAATACTGATGAATTTAAAATGAAATGATTTATAAAAAAACAAAATTAATCCAATTATCGGAGATATTAGTATGGCATCAAGAATAAACTCAGTCGGTCAACAAGCGGCTCCTGACAGAACAGAGACGTTTTCAACAAAGACACGCATCGGCGTTTCGTCTTTTATCGGCGGCGCCTTGGCTCTCGGTGGAGTAGCGATAGCAGCGCGATACGGCGTAGCCGTTCCAGGGGCTGATAAAGTAGCAGCCTTCCTGACGGCCCATCTTTCTCAGTTTGCTCATTACGTGCCTCAAGTAATTTCTGGGTACGTAAAGAACCTGCCTGCATCGGTAACTGGTGGAGCGGCTGTCGGCCTTGGCGCGAGCTTCTTAGCAGGGTCTTTGGTTGGCGGAGCGACTGGACATTTTACGGCCCACGAAGTGAGCTTGGATGACCTGAAAGCGGGTCTCGGCGTGACCGGTTCAGACTTGAACTTTTCCCAAATCCGGCGCGTTGCCGACGTCTCAGTCGAGGGGGGATCTTCTTCGACCGTTCCACAGCGGTTCAATTTAAAGATGACGCGGCTCGAATCCGCAACCTAAATAATGAGTTAACGAAAACCGAATGGTCTCTTTCTTCGAACGCCCACAATACATCGAAAGCGCGCGGCGCTGAAGACAGATTCTTCGACTTCGAAGGCGGCAGGCTTGCGAATATCGCTCTTACTACCGGCGATTTCAACGAGGCGCTCGCAGAGCTCAAGTCAACTATCAGCACCGAAGTAAAAGCGACGGATAAATACACATACCAGCAAGGAAATTCAACGACTGCCATCGACCGTCGGGAATATATCCTCGCCGGCATCATGGGTCATGCTTATCAGCGCGGTCTCGCAGGAAATTACTTGGCTGCCGCAGTAGAAGAGAGAGCAGATCTCGCGAAGGCCGAACCGAAGAAAGCGGAAGGCAACTTTAGACAAACTCTCAAAGAGGGCGTCTCTACAGGAATCTTGGCGCCGAAAGAAGATCCAAAAGGCTACGAAGGACTGGTCAATGCCGGAGCCCGCGCAATAGAGATCGCTCCAAAAGGCAAAAATCCCGATGCGGTCATCCGCCCTGTCTTCGACGCTATGAAAGAGGCCGGATTGATCGATAACAACCTCCGATCTCGCTTCATCAAGGACGTCTACGCGAAAGCGGCGAATCCAGAAGCCCAGATCGTGGATCCGATTGTAAGCCCAAGCGAGCAAGCGGGAACCAAACCAGGATCGGTTTTGATCGACAAGCTCCTAGGCAAGTTCTCAAACCTGGAAAGCAAGGTCCGCTCTAGCTTAGATAACAGTTTTGAAAATCCTGTCAGCGAAACGGCCTCTCAGCGGAAAGCCCGCTTGGCCGCCGAAGCTGAAGCGCAAGCGACAGCGAATGTCAATCTCTATTCTGACACGCTCGCTAGCCTGGACCCACGCCAAAAAGAACTGGCTGACCTTTACGAAAAACTCACCCGGCTCTTGACTGAGAAGGGCGTTCCATTGAATCAAATCATGGAGATGGGCCAGCGCAGGTTGAGAGGCGTGCTTGCAATGAGGCATACGCAAGGTTTCGATCTTTTCGACAAATACGAAGCCAACGATGCCGCCATCGCACAGACTCTCGAAGAGATCGGGATCCTGACAGACGAGCTCAATGCTACAAGGACGCCTCGCCCTGAGGATTTCCGTTTCGCATCGAAAGAGCAGAAAAAAGCAGCCGCTGTTATTGAAAATCAAGTCAGAGAGGAAGACGCTCGGATCGAAGGTCTGAAAGCGCAAACGGAAAAGGCCGCCGCTAAGATCGATGAGATCGAAAGCACGCTCGGCGATGACGAAGTCAAAGCCAACGACTTTTTGTTTGAAAAGGGAACAGGTTTTGATGAGCCTGTAAAGCCTCAAGAGCCAAGTTTCTTTTCAAAGCTGTTTAGCAGAGGCCAGAAAGTCGAAGAAACTGCGGAACTTACAGGTACGGAAGAAGTCAGCTTCGATGCTCCTGTCGTGAGCATTGAAGAAGAAGCTCCAGTCTCTGAAGATGTTGTAATTGATGGAAGCCTTCCCGACCCAATCATCGTAGAGGCGAAACCAAGATGGAAATTCTGGGGCTAATCCAGGGTTTCTACTCTTAAGAACCTAGCAGCCGCGCTCTTAAAAAGCGCGGCTTTTTTTATATTGCGGAAAAAAGATCGGAAAGACCGATCAGGACGTCCCTGAGAACCTCCAGCGGTTTTTGGTCGGCGTTAAATCGGGACAAGATCTCTTTTGGGTAATGTTTCAGGAGCTTCATTGTGTCCCGCTCGTAGACTTCCATCCGCGTCTTGAGCACGTGGGGATCCATGTCATCGGTTCTCTTTTCGATCATCGCCCGCCTCTGGATCCTTTTGATGAGCTCGTCGATATTCCCGATCTCCAGAACGATGATCCGCTCGATCTGGACGTAGCGCTGCAAAAGATCGGCTTGCCGGATAGTTCGTGGGATTCCGTCGAGAAGAAGCAGTTGCTGGGAAGGAAAATAGCGGTTCGTCGCAATGAGGCCGTTGACATAATGATGCCAAATCTGGATCGTCACTTCATCGGGAAGAAGGAGCCCTTTTCCGGCATAGTTGTGATAGAGCTTGCCGGCAGGGGATTCGGGGGATAAGCCCCGGAATATGTCGCCGGATGAGAGGTGAAAATGGTTCCCTGCGCTGCTGAGGAACTTGCCCAGGGTTCCCTTTCCCGATCCGGGAGGGCCGAAGATCAAGACGGAGCGGAACGGCTCGTTAGACTGAGGAATAAGCTCTTCTGGATGCATAACCTAGTAGCGTAAGCAAACTGGACAAATCGCGCAAGACAAAGAGACACCATCTTATGCTACTAATTTTTTAAAAGATTATAAAATATTTTTTGCAAATAAAAGTAGATTTAATTGCAATTATTTAGTATAATATATCTATTAAATAAGAAATAATTATGTCTTTATCTAATTCTGTTCCGTTTGTTTGTCCCGCTGGTCCCATCGATTACGAATTGCGCAATCAGGGGCGCGTGCTCCTCATCAAAGACGCTCTTTACAATCCCGCCACGCAAAAATACCACGACATCCAACTCGTTCGTAGCGGTTGGAAGTTTTTGGGTTGGGATTGGGGCGGCGGAAGAGCTTTTACCGGCATCACAAAGGATGCGGTGCGCCAGATCCAACAGACGTACGGGATCGCTCTCAAGACGCTAGAGAAAGAGCCTCCAGGCCTCGCATTCTGGGGCGATTCGAGCAAAACTACCTATATTACGGAAGCTGAGGATGGCGATTCTTTCTGGAATAGCCCCAAGACGAGTTATCCTTTCGGACAGAAGAAGGACGACGTTTTGTTAGACGAAAGAGACGCGGCCCGATTTGGGATGAGCCAGATGACGCTTCATGACGCGATCCGCGCCGGGATCTGGAATGCGACCGGATGGACTCAAGGAGCTTTTGCTTTTACACCGGAACCCGAGCCCGTTGACAACCTGAGCCCGGTTGAGGGCACGGGCGCTGGCAAATATGGCTCTGCCATAGAGCGGCCCCAAAGAAGTCGAAATGGCGACCGAAATAGCGACAAGGAGATCGAGAAGAGGAGCTGGCTATCTGAGACGCTAGGCAAAGAGGTGAAAGAGGCGAACGTCGCCGCCGATACGGCTAAAGTAAAGCCGGCGCCAATGAACACCGCCGATCGCTTGAAGCAAAGGACCGCGCTTAATTCAGACGAAGATGCGAATATAAATAGCGGCGATCTGGAAGTTGAGCGGCCAAACAGGCAAACTCGCTTAGATGCTCTGAAAACCTCTCCTAAATTTAAGCAAATTGAAACGATTCCCTCGATCCCGGTGTACCGAGCCCTCTCGACGCCCATCGAGCCTGGTTACGACGATGCTCGCGTCGAGGAAAGGAGAAGCAGGATCATCGATCATCTCGACAGGTCGAGCAGGGTCCCGTTCAGCGCGTTTGTCGACAATAACAGAGAAAGGCGGATCCACCCAGTCCTTTTCCAAACGATGTTGGATGCCCTCCGGCGACTAGCGATTGACCCCGCGTCGAACGATTCGGCTGCCAAAGATATGAAGGGCCTCCTCAAGCATTGGTTCCGGGCAACCTACCATTATCTTGATAAGAACTCAAACCCAAGCGACGGCTATCCGCACATCTTAAGCGTGGTTTCAAGAGGAACCAAAGATCCAAAAGAGGCTAAGATCAAAGCAAAAGAATTCTATTGGCGCCGGCAAGCGACTGACTTTTGGATGACGCTCATCGATCTTTTTTCATCGGAAAAAATCGACATCGATCTACTCCATAAATCCATTTCTACAAAGACGTCTCTCAATCCTTGGTTTTAATTTTAATTATTAGAATAATAATAAAATTATTAAGATTATTTCATTAATTGTAACGTTACTGTATAATTCTTGTACGGTGGTATTATGGTAGATGCAATTGGTTCAAAATTAAATTATTTGCCAGGATTCAGAAGGATGGAGCGCTCCAAGAGCTCCCCGGTCTATGCGCGCTTGCCCCTGGTCGAGCAGTTAGCCCAAAAGACATTGAAGCGCGTCCGTCATCCGGAGGGGGCAAATTTATCGGAGAGCATGGTTTATGCCCTCAACGCGACCGACGCAAGCTCCAGCCTTCTCCGCCACATTTTGGCAGTGATCCCAGGTTTCGGGCCCAAGCACTCCGCCGTCACCGGTTTGGGCAGCCTCTCTTCCTCGATCGGCCTTGTCGTCGGCAGCACAGTGCTCGTCGGCAATGGCATTGCCGATTTCAATAAGTCGCAAAAGATCGGCGATGTCGAAGGTGCGCGGCGCGCGGGAAGCCAGATCGCTTCCGGAACGCTCTTGACGAATGCATCCGCTCTCTCCCTGGCCCACGCCCTATCTACCCCATCTCTCATGGGGCTGAGCATTGCCGCTGACGTGTTGTACGGGCTCGGCTCGCTCCTCTCTCTAGGGGTCTCCGGATGGGGCATTTACCGCGCCTCGCTTCTTCGCTCTAGGATGAACGCAATCATGGGAAACAAAAATCTGAATGAAAAAGAACGGGTGATCAAGACGCTCGAATTCCTGAAGGACCGAATCTCTCCCAACGCCAAGGAAAAGGAAGCGATCTTAAAGGGAGTCGAAAAGCTACACCCAGAATGGGACTCCAGCCAAAAGCAGGCCGAGGTCAATCGGAAAATTTCTGATCTTGCGGAAGTGAAAGCCCGATATTTCACACGCCGGACAAACCAGAAAGTAGCTGAGCGGCTTCTCATGGAGGTCGATAAGCTTTTGTGGCATCTTCGCAGCAGAGAGGCCAAAGCGGGGGGGCGTGGGGCGGATAAGGTAGGGGAAGCGACAGCTCTGGCGCAAGCGAAGAATTTGATCGGTAAGGTGCTTAGACAGAATTTGAAGAATATCGTGATCGACGGCATCATCGCAACTGCGTCTCTGATCGCGCTCATCGCTGTGGTCATTGGCAACTTCCTTTCTATGGGAGCCCTCTCCTTTGTCCTCTATGCGATTACATCGGCGATCGCACTTGTGCTCCTTCTCTACCCGATCATCCTCGACAAATTCATGTCGTCGACATCCGCAGTTGAGCAGGCTGCGATGGGTCTTACCCCAGTTACAGTTATTACATCCGGATCTAACTAATTAAAATTTTAATTATACTAATTGACATTATAAGTTAATTTTGTTAATGTATTTGCATTAAAAATATGGTTTAAACTATGACGTGTGTTGCTGTTTCTCCTAAGATGGAGATTTTCCGCCAAGCCCATAGAGAAAGAGTTCGGAGCGAAATGGCGCCTCGGACCCTTCTTTCCAAGCTGTCTGAAGCGAACTGTGTGACGATCGATGTTCTCTCCGCGGTCCGCAACAGCGCGGCTGCGGGTGCGACTGTTGCGGTAAATGGCATGCAAGCGAGCGCTGCGGCCGCAAAGGTGTTATCCGGAGTCAGCGCTTTAGCGATTGCAGGGGGAGCGCTTGGCGTTGCCGCCGGCTTGAGTATCATCAAGAATGCGGGGCTCAAGCTTGCCACCACGCTTCAAAATGGGGATTGGGAAGGGGGGTTCAGCCACTTCTCTTTAGGGCTCGTGGGGGTGAGCTATGGGACGGTCAGCGGTTCGATGGTCGTATCGAATGCAGCGGCCTTAGCTGGCGCTGCCGCCACAGCCGCGGCAGCGTCTTTAAGCATAACGGCCGCCGGTTTTGCGATGTATGGGATCATTGGGATTTGGTCGGGATATGGCCTTGCGATCAATCATGCTTTTAGGAGTCAACTTGAAGAGCGCCTTCAAGGGGGCGATGACGCGGCCCACTTGCATGCCGCTCTTTCTTGGCTAGGAAGCCTTATAAAGGGAACGTGGAGCAAAGGGCTACTCCAAAAAAAATGGGACCAGTTCGCAACGCGTACAAGCGAAGCCGCTTGCCGTCTCGTACGGGAAAGAGTCACGGGCGAGTTTTTAAAGCGTTTGGAAGCAAACGATCCAGCAGCGATCCAAGAGGCAAAGTTCATTGTCAGGGAAGTGAAACGGGCGAATGCGAAGCAGCTTGTGAAGAATTATCTTCTGATGGCGATCGCGCTCTTTGGAATCGCCGCATTTGTTTGCGGGCTCCTCTTGGCCGCAAGTCCTCTCGCCCCGCTTCTTTTCGCTCTCGGCGCCGTCCTTTGGATCGGGTTCGATTCGTGCAAAGCCCATGAAAAATTGGGCGATCTTATCTGCGGCACATCGGAAATCCCCGCGCCAAGGAACCTAAAAATTGACTGAAACTTTTTACTTGGATAGGTTCTATATCGCTCCTTTGATACCATCGGCCAAATGGATGAAAGGATCGCCGATTTCCTCGACTACCTCCGCTCCGAAAGAGGGCTCTCTTCCAATACGATTGCTGCCTATGGCCGCGACGTCCAGACGTTTGCCGCACATCTCGGCCACGCAAATTGGCGAGGCGTCGATTCCCGTTCTATCCTCCAATTTTTAAGCCATCTTAAAGATAGAGGTTTTGCAAGTTCAACCCTCTGCAGATCCCTCGTCTCCGTGAAAGTGTTTTTCCGGTTTTTGAAAAAAGAGGGCGTTGTCGATGTCGATTTGGGGCGATATTTCAAGACTCCGAAAACTTGGCAGCTCATTCCCGATGTATTGACGATCGCGGAAGTCGAGGCGCTTCTTGCGCAGCCTAAGAAAGAAGATTTTATCGGCGCCCGGGACAAGGCGATCCTAGAGCTCCTCTACGCCACCGGAATGAGAGTGTCTGAGCTTTGCAAACTGCGGATTTGCGATTTGGACGATACCTTCGTCAAAGTGTATGGCAAAGGAAAAAAAGAGAGGGTGATTCCGGTCGGAAGACTTGCGATCGAGGCGGTCGATGCATTTCTCATTCGGTTTCGAGGGGAAACGTTCGAAGAGAACGCCCCGCTTTTCGTGACTTTTCGGGGCAAGCCGATCGACCGGGTGACCGTTTGGGCCAGAGTCAAGGCCTACGCCGATTCCGCTGGCATCCGCAAATCGATCTCGCCTCATACCTTACGCCATTCCTTTGCGACGCATCTTCTTGAAAACGGGGCGGACCTTCGCCTCATCCAAGACATGCTCGGGCATGAAGATATCGGCACGACGGACCGGTACACTCATGTCACCGGCGCCAGCCTGAAAGCCGCCTTCCATTCCTTTCACCCAAGGCCGTAGTAAGGCAGAACCAAATTTTAAGTAGCGCAACCCATTGAATTAATAACCTTAGTTTTGGGTTCATTTGTCTATGAGATTCAAGGATATTTCGAGCATATTTTTGCGCTTTGGAGCCGAGAGCAATATCGGGACGAGCATCTTGCCGAGGCGAAAAGTCAAAAAGATGCCGAAAGAAATTGAAGCTCAGGCAAATGAACCCAAAACTCAGGTTAATAACCTGAGTATTGATCTGATGAATCCCTGTAGGGCACGAAGCGCTGTTCGAAATACAGCCTTAATCAATAGCCCACACCGAATCGCGTCATCCGAGTAGGTTTCCGGTCTGCCCGGGTTGTCCAAGCGTTCGACCGAGTACCATCTCGCAATAGCGGCTTCATCGAACCAAAAAGTGATGCTTCCACGATTCACCAACGATTGGTTATACTGTCGCCAGTTGCGGATGCGGTACTTGTCTTTCTTCTTGGAAGGAGTCGTATCTTTCTTGGGTGCCATGTCAAGCCTAAAGTTTTTGTGTAAGCAACAAAAAATTTAAAGACTCGCTGGCTTGAGAGCAAGGAGAACCTTATCAGCAGCTATTTATGCAACAACGCCGTTCGGAACTACAGATCTATTTTTATATATTTGTTAAAAAATAATGTATAAAAAATATTATCGTTTTACAAAATCACATTTTTTGCTACAATGTTTGTCTAACCATCTAATCTAACTGAGAGGGAAACTTATGAGAGTCAGCTCAAATTATTCAAATGTACCAGCACAGACATTAGACCAAGATACCCTTGCACTGCGCGTCGCAAAAAAGAAAGGTGCATCTTCATGGAAAAAACCGGTTCTATATACTACTCTTACAACAATCGCAGGATTAGCGACAGCCTATCTCTTTTATCAATTGGGTCGTTCTCAAGCTAATTCTTGCCCTGTGTGCACATGCCCGGAAGCTTCCAAACTGCAATCAGAACTATCAAAATGCCAACAAAAAATACCGGACATTTCCAAACTGCAATCAGAACTATTAAAATGGCAACAAAAAATACCGGACATTTCCAACCTGCAATCAGAATTATCAACATACCAACAAAAGGTCAATAAATGCAAAGACGTCCTCACTAGATTCCGAGACACATTGGAAGACGCCCTCAATAGATACGAAGACGCCTTCACTATACCGCTCGTGATTCAAAATTTTGATGCGTGAAAATTTCCCTTGACTGCACAATGGCTGCGTGAATTTTTTAACCGACTCAGAACGACAGGAACTCAAACTCCGGCACCGGGGGGACCGCGATGGGCGGGTGCGTGATCGAATAAAGGCTGTTCTCCTCTATGATGAGGGGTGGGCTCCCAAAGACATTGCCAGGGTTCTGTTGATTTCTGACGAAGCAGTTCGTCACCATGTTGACGCATACAAAACGTCGAAAAAATTGCGCCCCGAAAGCGGCGGCTCCGAGGAGAAACTATCCCAAACGCAGTCCGAGCAACTTGAGGCTCATCTTCAAGAACACACGTACCTTTACGTCAAGGATATCGTCGCATATGTAGAAGTGACTTTCGGTATTGTCTATACCGTCCACGGATTGAGGGATTGGCTGCGAAGACACGGATTTTCCTACAAAAAACCCGCCGTTGTACCCGGGAAAGCCAACAAAGAGCAGCAACAAAAGTGGCTCGCCGGATACGAGAAACTCAAGGCAGAACTCCTCGAGGATGAGACTATCTGCTTTATTGACGGCGTTCATCCAACGCACAATGTGCAGCCTGCTTATGGGTGGATCAAAAAAGGCGTGCGTAAAGAGATCCCAGCAAACACAGGACGTGCCAGGCTCAATCTTTCAGGGAGCATCGATGTCATCACCCACAGTGTGGTAATCCAAGAAGACGAGACTTTAAACGCAGAATCGATAATCCGGTTTTTCCAAAAGATCGAAGAATTTTACCCGAGTAAACGAAAGATCCATGTATTTTGCGATAATGCACCGTACTATCGGAATAGGGCTGTGAGGCAGTACCTAGAAACGGCAAAAGTTTGTTTGCACTTTTTACCGCCCTATAGCCCCAATCTAAACCCGATAGAACGACTGTGGAAATGGATGAAGGAGCGGGTAGTTTACAATACTTATTACGAGTACTTTGAAGACTTTAGAGGAGCGATTCTTGGTTTTTTCGCTGTATTGGCGACTATGACCGCGGAGTCAACTTTAGGCCGGGATTTAAGAAGCCGGGTTAGGGATAAATTTAGTCCCTTTCAGGCACCTGCTGCCAAGTTTTGAATTTCCTTGGGTATAGAT
>CAVSSM010000011.1:0-131927 GCA_963730605.1 uncultured Chlamydiae bacterium | reverse complement strand
AGGCCCGTTAACGTCCCGAGGTATGGCGTTCCGGTTGACGGTTAGATGGGCCTCCCTTAAGAGGAGCTCCGCCTGCCGCCCCGTAAGCTTGAAGGTGGATGAAACGTCCAAGAGAAGAAGATGGTTATCGGTGCCTCCCGTTAACACCCTCGTTCCCGCTTTGCGGAAGGTCTCCGCCATAGCTTTCGCGTTTTCGACGATCTGACGGGAATATTTTTTGAAAGCAGGAGCGGCCGCTTCTTCGAATGCGATCGCTTTTGCGGCCATGACGTGAGGCAATGCGGCCCCCCTGCACAAGAGGGCACCCTTTGTCGATGGCTTCCTTGAATTCGGACTTGCAGAGGATAAGCCCTCCGCGAGGGCCCCGGAGCGTCTTATGAGTCGTTGTCGTAACTATATGAGCATAAGGGACCGGATCATATACCCCCTCTAACACTTTCCCGGCGACCAAACCGGCAAAATGGGCCATATCGACCATGAAAGTGGCCCCGACGCTATCGGCGATCTCCCGCATCTTTGCAAAATCGATGAGCCGCGGATAGGCCGAATAGCCCGCAATCAGGATCAGCGGCTTTTCCGCCTTGGCTTGAGCCTGCAGCGCGGTATAATCGATAAGACCTGTCTTTTCATCGACCTCGTAGCTGACCGATTGCATCATCTTTGAAGAGATGTTATGCCGGTAGCCATGCGTCAAATGCCCCCCGGACCCCAGGGCCATCCCCATGACTTTTTGCCCCACGAGCAGTTTCCTCATCGCTTCGTATTCGACAGGGGTTAGCTCATCAACATTCTTCTTGCCAAGCCGCTCAATCTCCTTAGATTGAATCCGTTGGATCAGAATCGACCAAAATGCAACGAGGTTGGCGTCAGCCCCGGAATGGGGTTGCACATAAGCGTGGTCCGCGTTGAAGATCTTCTTTGCCATCTCTACGGCGCGTCCCTCGATGTCGTCGACATTCCCGCAGCCGGCATAGAAGCGGTGGCCGACATACCCTTCGCTGTATTTATCGGTCAGGAGATTGCCCATGGCAAGCTGCACGGGAAGTGAGCAAAAATTCTCCGAGGCGATGAGCTTCAGGTAGCTCCTTTGGTCGTGGAGCTCCCGGACAATGCTCTTTGCGATCTCCGGCGAGGCGGCGGCGACGGCATCCAAGGAGGCGGCATAGGCAATGGCTGCGGCTTCTCGGTCTTTTTCGGGCACCTTGGCAAGATATTTCTTTAAGTGTGTCATAGAAAACCCGGAGGTTAGATAGGTAAGGTGAAAGCATATCCCTTCCCTTAGGAAAAGCCAATTGAATTTTGAATGCGTTATCCCAGAAAGGGGTGATAGGGAGGGATTATCCCGAAATAGCGTTGGCCTTTGAGAGTGAAAGGGGTGTTTTGAGGATGTTATAAAAATATTTTAATCTCTTTAATTCAAATGGCAGGAATAACGTTTCCAGTTAATAATCAGACACTTGTATTAAATAGAATATTGCATTAATTTTTTAATGCCGATTGACATAAATAACTTTAATCGGCACAATAACAACCAAACAAACCAGCAAAAGAGGATATTAGAATGAATTCTACCGGCAGAGTTGCTTCTTCACCCCCTTCCCGAATTTTTTGTGCCTTGGCTAAATTAGAAAGTAACGAAACATACAAGAAGGTCACTCAACATGGGGCTTGGGTACATAGCATTGGAAGACTTTCTAATGCAATAAGAATTCCATTTTTATTGTTGTCAATGGTATTTCAAATTGCCTTGCTTCCCATCAGGTTTGTGGTTTCGCTTCTTGGGGAGGGCATTGGCAGGATCGTTCATGGAGATGAATGGAAGAACACCGAGCATTATAAGAGATTGGGTATTTTGGGTATGAATTTTCCTGGAGTACGCGCTAGCTTAATTAATATAGCAATAACTATTGATCGCACTTTCGCAGCAGCTTTTAACGTTTTGTATGCACCACCAAGAGAGTATCAGTCATTCGGCACGGAGATGGCGGTCATTTTAGATTTTGGCGGTGTTCTCACCGGTGCTGATCCAATAAAACTTGCAGATGCCCGCTTAAGAAAGCTCAAGGAAGAGGGACCAGCGACGTACCGAGTTCTTACGAAGATATATGAAAGTTATTGGGAGCCAGAGAAAGATATACAGGCGCGGGAGGAGAGTTACATGGAGCAGCAGAAAATACTGCAGGATGTAACCAAACTGAAGAGAGAACTGAAGAATGCGATAATCAGGCTGGAGAAAGCGAACCACCTTAACGAGGGAGAAGAGACTCTACGGCAGCCCGAGTTGAAGCAGAAATTAACAGATGCGAAAACACTGAAAAACACCGTGCTGAAGGCGGATTTAAGAGGTGTGCAGACATTGAGGACTGATTTCGATACACTGATGGCTAAGGTCTCACCATACTAGAGGCGCAACTGAAGGTAGAGGCACTTACGGTTTGACTGCAACAAAGCCAGAAAACCAGAAGACGGACAGCCTGAAGAAGAGGAGTCGGAATCGAGGTGGCGTGCACTAACAAGGATCATGCAATGATTATATACCGCGCCCACTCATTTTGAGTGAATTTTGACAGCGCCTTTTGCGCCCCAGCGCATTGCTCGATCTTGTTAACATACTAAAGTTTACGGCGATCTCCGCAACGCTACTAGAACGCAAAATCCGCTGTCAAAATTCACACAACCTAAGCGGGCGTGGTATAGACAATCATAGGGGGGCGGCGACAAGCGTGCAAGAGGTGGCATAGGCAATGGCTGCGGCTTCTCGGTCTTTTCGGGCACCTTAGTAAGATATTTCTTTAAAACCAGGCCCCAATCTTTTCTCCAGAGTCCTCCTAATTGAAATTTGAACCTTGCAGTATTTTCAGAGGAGCATTAGGATACCTAGGTAACCATAGGTTTTCGCATGCATCAAGCCCTTAAGGTCATTCTCGACATTCAAGAATATGATATGAAGATGATTCGTCTCATGCGCCTCAAGAAGGAGCGGATGGGCGAGCTTGCCCATATCGATTCCCTGCGGCAGGAACTACGGACTCAACAAGTGGACAAGGAAGCGGAAATCGGCGAATTGAACAGGAGCATCGCCGCCCAGGAAACCAAAATCGGGGAAGTTAAAGAAAAGATTAAAAAGCTCGAGGCGAAGCAAAACACGGTCAAAAAAGTCGACGAATTCAATGCATTGACCCATGAGATGACTTCTTCCGAGCGCGAAAGGATCGCGACCGAACAGATCGCGAGCGACATGATCGACAAGCGGGCGCTTGAGGAAGAAATCTCTCGAAAAAATCAAGGAATCGCTCCAACAGTCTGAAGAGAGCAGCGTCAATCTCGAAAATGAGATCAAAGAGAGCATCCGGATGATCAACGCAGGAAGGAAGCGAGCTTAAAACGGGCCGCGACCTCCTTGCAAAAACAGCCGATCCAGAGATCCTGCAGGATTTATCAAAGGCTCTTGAACAATAAAAAAGACCGCGTCGTCGTTCCCATCGAGAACCGCACTTGCAGCGGCTGCCATATCGCCCTTACTGCGCAGCATGAAAACCTCGTCCGCAAGGGAGAGCGTCTCGTCTTCTGCGAACATTGCTCCCGCATCCACTACTGGCAGGAGAGCCAGGTGCTTGAAGGGACGGCCGCAGCAACGAAGAAACGGCGCCGCCGCTGCATTAGCAGACGTTCTAACAATTTTCGGGAAGGACAAGTCATCGCTCCGTAAGATCTTATGGAGAGGAAAGTCTGGACTTCAAAGGAAAGGATACCAGTTAACGGCTGGGCGCCGCAAGGCGACGGAAAGTGCAACAGAAACCACGCCGCCCCTCACTTTTTTAGCGAGGGGACAGGATGAAAAGTCTGGCTTCATGAGCCGGTCGCTCTGCGGGAGACCGTAGGCGTGTAAACCCTATCCGAAGCAAGGCCGAATCGAGCTTCCCCAAAAAGGGTGCGTTGTTCCGCGCATTGCCGCAAGGCAAGGGCACTAGCAGGCCGCAGTAGAGGAATGATGGCTCGCGACAGAATCCGGCTTACCGCCTTCCCATTTTTTCATTTAAGATATCCACAAACAGAATAGGATTGCAATTCCATATTTTGGGCGGCAAGTGGATCCTCGACTTTGTACTTTGTGACGGCATCTCCGAGAGAATCGCTGGCCCTTTTTTCCTTTTTTTGCTCATAAATAGTGCCTTCGGCTATGAATTTCGCAAAAAAAGAAAAAAATTGCAGAGCGCTTCCTCTGGATCTGCTCGCCAAAAATTGTACAAAGTCGAGATACTGCATTCACAAAACCTTCCTGCGAGCGGTATAGATCAACAGCCCAGCAACTGGCAGGATCAGGACGATGTTGCCGATGGCAATTAAGAGCGCATAGCGCATAGCACCGCCTACATCGATTCCTGTCGGCGGGAAAAAACCGACCACGATGGTTAAGAAACACCCAGCAAGCCCGATGAGACAAGTCAACAGCCTTGTCCCTTTCCATATTTGGAATGCGCCGGAGCCGCGCGTCGGTGGGCCGAGTTTCATCCCAGCGGCAAACATCATCACGTACATGATCATGTACATTTCAGTGCTGAGCGCGGTCAAAAACCAGTAAAAAGCGTTGATGCTCGGCAGTAAGACGAATGCAAGGCAAAAAACGGATACCAGAACCGCTTGGGCGATCATGATCCGGACTGGGACCCCTTTCTCACTCTGTTTGGAAAAAAAGGAGGGAAGAAATCCATATTTAGAGGCTTGGAGCAACCCTTTGGAAGGGGAAATAAGCCAGTTGATGATGTTGCCAAGGCTGCCCACAATGATGAGCAATGCCAAAATCGCGCCTGACACTGGAATATTGAAGCTCGCGAAGAATTGAGTGAAGGTCTGCATGATCCCGTCGACCAGGCGGATCTCCTTTTCAGGGATGACGGCCGCGATCGATAACGATCCGAAAAGCATGGTAACAACCAGGACCAATACGGAAAGACCCATCGCTCTAGGAAAATTTCTTTGGGGATCCTTGATGTCGCTTACATGAACTCCCGATAGCTCCATCCCCAAAAAAGAGGCCATGATCGCAATGAGCGAGACCCAATTCTCCGAGGCTTTAAGCGTCGGGAAAATATCGCTTGCTCCGAATGAAATTTGGACCCCGTGGCCAGAAACCCACCAAGCGATGCCGAATGCAATGAGGAGTAGCATTGGCAGAATCGTCCCGATGATGACGCAAACCGTATTGATCTTCGCTGACACGCGGACCCCGCCCAGGCTCAATGCGGTCAGGCTCCAGAATACGATTAGGATGACGGCAGCGAGGAACCCTTTATTTTGCGCGAGTTGCGGATCGAAGAGATAAGCCGCGGTTCCGGCAATGAAAGAGAGAATCGTCGGATACCAAACGACAGTATTGATCCACTGCAGCCAAATAGCGACCATAGCCGTTTTATTGCCGAACGCATGCCGCACCCAATGAAAAATGCCCCCTTCTTCGGAATAGCGCGAGGAAAGTTCGGCGGAAAGGAGCGAGACGGGAATGAGAAAGACCAACGCAGAGAGGACAAAGAAAAAGATGAGGGAGCTGCCGAAGAGCGCCTGCGAGGGAAGATTCCGGATGCTGTCGATGGCCGAGACGACCAAGCAAACGAGAGAAAAGAGAGTGATTTTTTTGCTCATGACTTGAGTATAGGGCGAGGCAAGGAAAAAAGAAAATCTATATTGCGACCGGTCAAAAAGAGTGAAAACTGCCACTGCGGAATCACAAAAAATGTCTAGGAGACATTTTTTGTGCGAAGCAGCGCCCTGAATTTGAGCCAGACGAAGTCGGCGTCGAAGCAGCTAAACTTGAAAAGTTTAGCGCCGGGGTCCACGAAGACGCATCGTCTTTGGGGTGGGGTGCAGGCGGGTCTCAAATTCAGTGGCTGTCCGAGGGGTCCCCAAAAGATGCATCATCTTTGGGGTAGGACGCCGGCAGATTCACTCTTTTTGACCGGTCGCAATATGTTTTGCCCGAGGGTGGGCCTTGTCGTAGACTTCCCGTTTTAGCTTGGCGGAAACATGCGTGTAGATCGTCGTTGTCGAAAGCGTTGTATGGCCGAGGAGCATCTGGATCGTTTTCAAATCCATCCCATTTTCGAGCCAATGGGTCGCGATGCTGTGGCGGATCGTGTGGGGCGTGATCCTCTCGGAAAGTCCGCTTGCCTTGAGATACGCCGCGAAATTCCGATCGATCGAACGGGGCGTCAGCCTCATGCCCCATTTGTTTAAAAAAACGGCCTCCGGATCCTTTTCAATGAACGGCCGCTCGGGATGGGTTAAATAATTGCTTATCCATTCCGCCGCCGTTTTCGTAATGGGCGTCTGCCTCTCCTTCTTCCCTTTGCCGAAGATGCGGAGCGTTTGATTTTTCAAGTCGCAACAGCCTCGGCTCAAAAAAGCAAGCTCGCTCAAACGGAGTCCCGAGCTATAGAAAAGCTCCATGATGGCCCGGTCGCGGAGGCCCAAATAGGTCGAAGTATCGGGCTGTGAAAAGAGGATCTCCACCTCGGCGTAGGTGATCCATACCGGAAGCCTTTTTTCTTTCTTTGGGCTCTCGATCTCTTCTAAGGGATTTTGCTTTACGAGTTTTTCCCGCATGGCGAATTTAAAAAAACTCCTAAGGGCCGAAAGGCGCCTTAAAACGGTCCGGACGCTCATGCCGCTTTCATGGAGGTGGGCCAGATAGCGGCGGATGAGCCGTTTGGAAATCGGCTCTCCCTTTGCGAATACGGCAAGGGCTTCCAGGTCGAGCCGGTAGGCTCTCAGGGTGTGCTCCGAGGCCCCGCTCGCGAGCCCAAGGTGGGACAAAAAGCGCGGCACGGCCTGGCTAAACTCTAGCATTGAGATTTCCTTTTCTTCATGCTATCATGAGGTCATGATTACCCTGGAAAAGATCTCCAAACGGGTGGGAACCCGCACTTTATTTGAAGAGGTCACTTTTACATTCAATGAGGGATGCCGGTACGGACTGACCGGACCGAACGGATCCGGCAAGTCGACTCTCCTCAAGATCATCATGGGGTTAGAGCCCCAGACGACCGGGATCGTCACGCTGCCGAAAAAAGTCGGTTTCCTGAAGCAGCGGATCGAAGATTTCAAAGATTTTTCAGTCATCGATACGGTCATCATGGGCAATGCCCGTCTTTGGGAAGTGCTGCAGGAAAGAGACCGTCTCTACGAGGAAGAGATGACCGACGCCATCGGCATTCGTCTTGGCGAGCTCGAAGAGGCGATCGCCGACGAAGAGGGATACTCCGCGGAATCAGAGGCCGAGATCCTCCTCATCGGCATGGGGATCCCCGAGGAGCTGCACCGCAAAAAGATGCATGAGATTCCGACCGACCGGCAATTCCGGGTATTGCTCGCCCAGGCCCTTTTCGGCCATCCCCAAGCCCTCCTACTCGATGAGCCGACGAACCACCTCGATCTCGATTCGATTTCTTGGCTGGAGGAGTTTCTCCATAACTACACAGGGACACTCGTCGTCGTAAGCCATGACCGGCATTTCCTAAACTCGATCTGCACCCATATCGCCGATATCGACTATGACACGATCATCACCTATCCCGGCAATTACGACATGATGCTCGTCGCAAAAACGGCGGTGCGCGCCCGCGCTGACGATGAGAACAAGGCGAAAGAGAAAAAAATCTCCCAATTGAAGGAGTTCGTCGCCAAATTCGGAGCCGGCACCCGCGCAAGCCAAGTGCAATCCCGCGTCCGGGAAATCCAGCGCCTGCAGCCGATGGAGTTGAAAAAATCGAATATCCAACGCCCTTACATCCGTTTCGCCATTCCCGAAAAGCAGTCGGGGCAAGTCGTTTTGAAGGCGGAAAAACTAACGAAAAGTTATGAAGGCGGTTCCCCAGTGATGCGCGATTTTTCATTGGAAATCCACCGAGGGGACAAAATTGCTGTCATCGGGAATAACGGCCGCGGCAAGACGACGCTTCTCAAATTGCTGGCGGGGGTCCTCCCTTTGGACAGTGGAAAAATAACTCTAGGCCACGCAGCTGAGATCGGCTATTTTTCCCAAAATCACGGCGATGTCCTAAACAAGCACACAGACCAAACCGCTTTTGACTGGCTGAAGAGCCGCAAAGAGATCGTCTACGACCAGGATGTCCGGGGCGTTTTAGGAAAGATGCTGTTTAGCGGAGATGACGCGTTCAAACCGGTCCGCAACCTTTCCGGAGGAGAAACAGCGCGCCTCATCCTCGGCTCGCTTCTCCTCACGGCCCCTAATTTCCTCATCCTCGACGAGCCGAATAACCACCTCGACCTCGAAGCCGTGTCAGCGCTTGCCTGGGGCCTGGAAGATTTTAAAGGCACTGCCATTGCAGCGACGCATGACAGGGAGCTCATCAACGGGTTTGCCACGAAGATCATCGCTTTTGAAGAAAACGGGATCCATTTCCATCAAGGCCCGCTCGAAGAATACCTCGAAAAGAAAAAGGCGCTGGCTGCGAAGTGATATTTACCAAACGCAAATTCTTGTCGCTGGACCTCAAGCAGCGGCACAAGAAATGCGCTGAGTTCATCCGGGCCTCTTTCGAGCGGATCTGCCAGAGCGAGGAAGCCTCTTTCAGCGAATATGAGGCCTGGCTCTCCTGGATGAAACTCCTCCCTTTCGAATACTCAGGCCTAAAAGCTCTTGCCGACCGCTATCATTGGCACCTCAGCGCGGCCGGCCTCTGCCTGAAAGAGCACAACCTTCTTCCTTCGATCCGGAAAAGCGACCGGAGTCCTACGGCCGACTTCTTGCCGGCGGCCATCTATCTCGACAATGTCCGCTCCGCATACAATGTCGGCAGCATCCTTAGGACTGTCGAAGCGCTCCGGATCGGCGCCGTCTATTTTTCCGAAAAGACCCCTTTCATCGATAATGAAAAAGTGCGACGGACAGCAATGGGCGCAGCCGAAATCGTTCCTGTCCATCGAGGCGTCCCTCTTTCTACGCTTCCTCGCCCGCTCATTGTTCTCGATACCAGTGATGAGGCCATCCCTATTTCCAACTATCTTTTCCCAAGAAGCTTTACGCTGATCTTGGGGAATGAGGAATACGGGGTATCGGACGAAGCTTTAAGGATCGCCGATCACTTGGTGGAGATCCCGCTTTGCGGCATGAAAAATTCCCTGAACGTTGCCTGCGCTTTCGCGATCGCCGCCCAGGAGATTAGAAGTCTGGCCTGATGTCTAAACTGAAATAAATCGGCAATCATAGGAGCAAAACATTAACTCAACAGATGTAGTGCCCCAAACCGTTTTGA
This sequence comes from uncultured Chlamydiae bacterium, assembly GCA_963730605.1. Taxonomy (GTDB): domain Bacteria; phylum Chlamydiota; class Chlamydiia; order Chlamydiales; family SM23-39; genus CAIPFQ01. Next base: position 122,655 of record CAVSSM010000011.1, on the reverse strand, counting down.
ACTTTTGCAATATCCTCATCTACAATGACATGTATTTGTCAAACTCGGGAATTCCCAGGGCGAGCGCATCAAATGTTGAATTCGGAATGTCAGCGGACCCCCTATGTTGCCTACTTGGTCAGAGAGTATCTCCGGCGGTTCACCCGAACCGGCGTTGCCACTCACTTGCCCGTAGGAGGTTAGCGGGTCAACTGAATTTTGCATTTCAAATGTTGAATTCGGAATGTCAGCGGACCCCCTATGTTGCCTACTTGGTCAGAGAGTATCTCCGGCGGTTCACCCGAACCGGCGTTGCCACTCACTTGCCCGTAGGAGGTTAGCGGGTCAACTGAATTTTGCATTTTGATGCTCTCGCCCTGGGAATTCGTTGTGTTGGATTTCCTCGTCTTGCTGCTTTCGGCAAGCAAGTCTTCGATATATTGTTTTCGAATAGCGGTTTCGGGAATATTGGGGTCATCATGGCAAGCTTCAGCAGCTTGGAGTGGAATCAATTTTCCCCAAATAGGAACTCCAGCCGTCTGCGCCATCCAATCTCCAGGGCGGAATGCTCCCCATGGACTCCATCGATCGCCTTCATAGTAGCTGAATGCATTCGCATCCCAATTGTGCTGTTTTCTTACGAAACATCCCTCTCGTTTGAACGTATTCGCAGCTATTCTGCAGGGTGCGCTGGTATCGCGTGGAAGGGGAACAGCTACAACCCGATCCATTAAACTCGGGTCTTCTTTCAAGACTTTTGCTGCAGCTTCTTGCTCATGGAGAGAGTTTTGATTCTTGCACATCCCGAGAGTCGGGCAAACAGGCTCTTCCAGGTTGTTTACGGCATCCTGTCGATGACTCCAAATTCTTTCGATGAAATCTCTGGCTGCATCGTCTTTTCTGATTAGCATCAAGCCTGTATTGACTGCTGTCCGATCATCATTTACGTCTTTTGGGAATCTCCAAGGCAGCCAGTTGACGACGTCTCTTAGAATGACGACACTCTCATCACCTTTCCGGAGCTGATCGATCGCGAGATAAGGATCGATCTCTAGATTGGTGACGACCATATCGTCATCGACGAAGAAGAACCATTCTTCTTCCACTCCAGGTTCCTTCGGTTCTTTGAGCCATTCTCGCAATAGTTGAATCTTATTCCAATAGGGTGCGCAATCGGCGGCTGTCTCAGTATAGGGATCGGTGCAGGCATTCTGGAGCAAGGTTTCCGATGAGACGGTATGGCGCATGCCCCATATTTGAGCATATTCGCCATGGTTCGCGTTCACTAGGCCAGAGATAGCGTCTCGTTTTGGTTCGCCCCTATTGTCATAAGCTGTCCCCAGGATCAGACTGCGAGACGCGCGCGCTTGGCCGATTGGAAGACGGCAAGTAGTGGGAGAATGTAGAGACGTTTCAGTTGTCCTAGATTCCTGTTTATATAAAAATTGATTCTTTTTTTTCTCTTTTGCTCTTGGGGGGTTGGATACAGAGAAGTCAGCAGCTGTGAGTAGGTTTTTCACCTTTTTGATTCGAATCGGTTCGATTGGCTTCTCTGCGTCTTCTTTACAATCGCCTAGTGGTTGGTACGAGAGATCTCTGCCGTACATGGGATATCCTGCAGTCTGCCCGATCCAATCGCTTGGGTGCCAAATCCCTTCTCGGCTAATTTTGAGATCGTGAAGCATAATGTCGAAGGGGCCGCCGATGTCCCCGTTTTTAAATGCCTGCACACAGCCGCCGCGGTGAAGTGTATTGAGAGCGATATGGGATCTTGTAGGAGAAAAAACGTCGCGGGGTGAGATGCGAGTGACGTCGCGTCCTATCGATGAGGGGATGTCCCCATATAGGACCTCATCGAGGGCGCCCTGTTCATCTCCATGCCTTTGATCCTTGCAGATGCCCCGGGTCGGACAAGTCGGATCGAATCGATCTTTCGGTGTTTCTTTATCTCGCTTATTCCAAATTCTCTCAATGACGCCACACCCTTTCGCATCCTTCCTTACGATCATGACCCCAGTATTGGCCGGTCCAATAATAGAACCTCTTGCAGAGCCTCCTTCATTTTCTGGATAGGGCGTTGCGGGTCCTTCAATCGCTATGATGAAGCTGGTGTCTTTTTCGCCGCGAAGCTCGTCAATGGCCTGATCGGGATCGATTTCAAAATTCGTATAGACCGCATCGTCATCCGCATAGATTGCCCATTCTTCAATTCCTTGCCTCGCTGGCTCATTGCACCAGTTCACGAAATACTTAATTTTATTCCAATAGGCCGAACAGCTCACAGCCATCTGGGTAAGGGGATTTGTACATTGACCGGCGACCAAACTTTCTGTGACGACGTCATGCCTTAAATTCCACTTGTCAGCATATCTTTTATGGTTTGCAGTAGTTAAATCTGAAATATCTTGCCGATCTCGATTGCCATGATTATCGAACACCGTCGCTAACCGGATCTCACGTATACATTCCGCATCGACGTGTGGGGTGCAAGCTCCTGCAAGTTGGCTAGCAGTCCAGGGAGCAGTGGCCGGAGCGATAGTTTGAGAAAAATGATCAATAGAAGACATTATTTTCACCATAGTTAAGATGTTATTCGCATGTAATTATAATTAAAATATGTTTATTTTGCAACAATATTAATAAATATATACTGTGAAAATTTTAATATTTATATTAACCTTCTTCTCATTGTTAAGTAAATTATTTATATTAGGCATTCGCGTTGTCCTGGCATGAGCATGACAGGAATTGGAGGGTTTGTTGAACCTATCCGAATAAATACTTCTCGCAAATAACAGGCTTCTGAGAAGGATCAGCGCAGAGATAAATCAAAATTGAGATCGAGAGGGCGAGAGAGAATTGAAATTTGGAGTAAGGACGGACCCCGTCCTGAGTAAAGGAAATTGATCTACCTTTTATCTCTTCTTCAAAGATCTCGAGAGCAGTAAGGACAGAGGCACCTCCTTTGCTCAGGGCAAGGTCCCGTCCCGACTCGAATTCTTATTCCTCTGCGAACTCTCGACCTTTGTTTCGATTTTTCTCCGTGCTGATCTTTTCAATGACTCGAATCTAGCAAGCGTTTAACATTGACATAGAGTATGTTGTGTTAATAATTTATTCGGATAGGTTCTTGGCCCAAAACTCAGGTTATTTAGGAAATGGAAATCTTTTTAAATCGTCTGCGGCAAAGGACTGAGGGAAAATTTTCCGCGCCTCCTGCTCCAGCGCTCCCGGATCGCGGTAGCGGGCTGAAAAATGGGTCAAGATCAGGGTTTGCACCCCCGCATCCCGGGCAAGCTCCGCCGCTTGTTTTGCCGTCATGTGCTGATATTCATGGGCAAGGTCCTTCTCTTCGTCGAGATAGGTGCTCTCGCAAAGGAGCATCTTTGCCCCTTTGGCCAAGGCGGTAGCGGGAGGACAGGGACGAGTATCGACGATATAGGCGAACACATCGCCTTTCCGCACATGGCTCACCTCCTCGAGGGCAATTCTCCGGCCGCCGATCTCGAGGCTCCTCTCTTCTAAGAGACGCCCGACATCGGGCCCTTCGATTCCCAGTTTTTTCAACTCTTCTTTATGGAATTTGACGGCATCGGGCTCCGTAATCCGCCAGCCGACATTTTCAACCCCATGGTCAAGAAAGGCCGCTTCGACCCGGAATTTCCCATCATCTTCGACAAGACCAGCATGTGCCACCGGATGTTCCACGACGCGGATATTTTCCTTATAGATGCAGCACGTGCGAAGCCGGTCGAAATACTTTTTCCCGCTTGCAGGATAATAGCAATGGATCGGATGGGTCACTTTATCGAGGTTGAGGCGCATCAGCATCGAGCCGAGGCCAAGACAATGGTCCCCATGGAAATGGCTGATGAAGATCCGAGTGACGCAAGGGGGCGCGATATCGGCGAAAATAAATTGCCTCTGGGTCCCTTCGCCTGGATCGAAGAGGAGCCCTTCGTCATTCCATCGTAAGAGATAGGCTCCATGGTTGCGGAAGCGCGTGGGCTGCTGGCTCGAGCACCCCAAAATGATCAAGTCTCGCGCGCTCACTTCATCCTCATGCGGCAGCTCTTTGGGCAAAAAAAGAAAGCCGGCCCAAAAATGCCCCGATCAAAGCTCCAGCGATGTGAGCAGTATTCGCGATGTTAGGCGCAAAGGCCATGCTCGTAAAAATTTGTAGGAAAAAAGAAGCAAACGTGAGGGCGAACATCGATACGACGAAAAGAATAAGAAAAAGGATGGTCGTCCGATTCAAGGGATATCCTTCCCAAGGCGCGAGTCTCTCTCTCATCCAAATGAACCCCGCGAGAGCCATCACGACGCCCGAATAGCCGATGAAAAAAGGGCCGCTGACAAGATATTGGATGGTGTTGGAACCGATGCCCGATACGAGGGTCAGCACCCCCGTTTTTGCAAAGCCGATTCTCTGCTCGATGGGACGCCCTAAAACCCAGAGCCAAATCATATTAAAAAGGATATGGAGGAATTCAGAATGGAGGACGCAAGGAGAAAAAAGACGCCATACTTCCCCCTGCCGGATCTTTAAAAACAAAGGGCCCTCGGCGGACGTTGTATCTTGCCCTTTGACTTTTAAGATGATCCAATCGTAGATCCCTTTCCACATTGGCAATTTTTCGATCTCTTGGAGACGGGACTGCACTTCGGGCGCCAAATTTTCCGCTTTTTGTCCCGGGATTACGGGATGCCGCTCGAGCATCTCTTCCAACGCGTCGATGGCAGGTGGGATGTCATAGAGGAGGGAGGCTTGTATCGGAGTCATCAAAAAGACGCTCTCAAGCCCTTCTTCCCGCATCGGCAACTCCTGGAAGCCGTTGTAGATAAAAATCAAAAAACAAAGCATGAGAAGGGCCAACGTGAGAGGAGCTTTCTTTCCTGCCACGCCTCGCTGCTCTCTTTGCTGCTCTCTCTCTTCTTCTTGAGGAGCCGGCTCCTCTTCTTCCATCCGCAAGTGTACAGGTGCGTCGAATTCAGCGTTCGACGGCTCTTTCTGAAAACGCTCGAAATCAGCCGCGGCCGCCTGAATCTTGTCTTCGTCTAAAATCCAAAGCTGATACGACATCTGCCCAGTATTAGCATCAAACGCAATTTCACAGTTGCTGTCGATCCCTTTCTCTTTCAAGTAGGAGGTGATCCTTCTCGCTGTATTTTCGTTGCCAAGAGTGCCGATTAAACGCATCTGATTTTATCGATGATATTTGAGGTGGAAAGGGATTCGATCCTCGGGACGAGATGGAGCCGCCCGCCGAATTTCTTCACGGTGGCGGCCTCTATGCAATTCTCTCCGTATTCGGCTCCATTGACATGGACGTCGGGCTTGACCTTCCAAAAAAGCCCGAGGGTCGGTCTCTTCAAACCAAGTGACGTAATCGACAAATTCAAGGGCGGCCATCATCTCCAGGCGGTAGTGGAGAGGGATGATCGGGCGGTCCTGGGACTTTTATATTGCTGGATCGAGCGGTCGGAGTTGAGGGCGACGATCAGCCGGTCGGCCTGTTTGGATGCCTCATGGATGATATAAAGATGGCCGGCATGGAGCAGATCGAACGAGCCGTTGAGAGTGGCAATGGTCAGCTTTTGCGCCTCTCAAAGCAGCGACTTTCTCTTCCAAGCATTCCGGATCGATGAGTTTTTTTTAGCCACACGGTGCATGTCTAGTTCCTTTTTGGGGGAAAGCGATTCGGAAACTTCATCGTAATCATTCGACGAAATGGACTTCGATCCCCTTTTTCAAGTACTCGGGAAGTTCGTCATAGTCGCGCAAATTTTCTTTGGGGAAAATCAGCACGTTCACTTTGGATCTCCGCGCGGCGATCAGCTTTTCTTTCACGCCGCCGATCGGCAGCACCGTCCTGTCAGCGTCAATCTCTCCTGTCATGCCGAGATTTTCGAGCACCGGCTGTGTTCAAGAAGAAGCGAGAGGAGCGCGGTCACCATGGTGATCCCGGCAGAAGGGCCGTCTTTCGGGGTCGCCCCTTCGGGGATGTGGATATGCACCTGCGATTTTTCAAAAAAGGTGATGCCCGGAGCGTATATCGAGCGACATGGCTATGCAGATAGCTCCAAGCGATCTGCGCCGACTCTTTCATCACATCGCCCGCTTGGCCCGTCAGCTTCATCTCGGTTTTTTCGGCCGGATATCTGATCGCTTCGATGTAGAGCGTCGCGCCGCCCAGCGATGTCCAGGCAAGACCCATGCAGACGCCGACTGGGTTGACTTCGTAAAAACGGTCGCGGTAAAGATCGGCTTGCCGAAATATTCGATCAAGATTTTTTTCGGTGATCGATCGTCTTTGCGGCCTTGCGTCTTCTTCTCTTCGCGCGCGATTTTCACGGCGACTTTGCGCATGATTTTTTTGATGTTGTTCTCCAGAGTCCGCACGCCCGCTTCCCGCGCATAGCCATTGATGATCTGCGCAAGGCGCCGTTGGTGAATGTGACATCGCTCGCTTTAAGGCCCATGTTCTTGCGGTTGCGCGGAACCAGATATTTCTTGGCGATCTCGATCTTTTCTGCCTGGATGTAGCCCGAAAGGCGCAGGATTTCCATCCGGTCTTTCAGAGGCTCGGGGATCGTGTCCAGAACGTTGGCCGTGACGATGAACAGCACATTGGACAGATCGCAGCGCACATCGAGATAGTGGTCCAGAAATTCTTTGTTTTGCTCAGGATCCAGCACTTCGAGCAGAGCCGATGCGGGATCGCCTTGATAGCTTGCGCCCATCTTGTCCACTTCATCGAGCATGATGACGGGATTCATCGTCTGCGTAAATTTCAGCGCCTGGATCATTTTGCCCGGCATCGCGCCGATATAGGTGCGGCGATGCCCTTTGATCTCCGCCTCGTCGCGCATGCCGCCGACGGAAAAACGGTAAAACTTGCCGGTTCAGCGCGCGAGCGATGCTTTTGCCGATGCTCGTTTTTCCGACGCCCGGAGGGCCCACGAGGCAGATGATGCTCCCTTTGACGCCGCCGGTCAGTTTGCCGACGCCGATGAACTCGAGGATCCGCTCTTTGATATCCTTCAAGCCCATAATGGTCTTGCTCGAGGATTTTTTCCGCCTTTTTCAGATCGTGCGTCTCTTTGCTGTAGATGCCCCAGGGGACGATCGTCAGCCAATCGAGGTAGTTGCGGCAGACGCCATATTCGGCCGATTGCACTTCGAGGACGCTGAGCTTGTCCATCTCTTCGCTGATGACTTCATCACGTCTTCGGGGACTGTCCGCTTTTTGAGGCGCTCTTCAAACTTCTCGATGTCGATCGTCTTGTCGTCTTTTTCCATGCCGAGCTCTTTTTTGATCGTCTTGAGCTGCTCGCGCAAGAAAAATTCGCGCTGCGTTTTGGAGATCGTCGCTTCGATTTTCTGGTTGATCGTGCTTTGCAGCTTGCTGATATCGAGCTCTTTTTTCAAAAGCAGCAGCGCCTTGTCGATCCGTCTTTTCGATGTCGAACGTCTCGAGGACATCCTGCAGCTCTTCGCGCGTCGCCGTCGTCAAGGCCACGGCAAAATCGGCCAGCCTGCCCGGCTCTGTGAAATCGGAATGGCCCAAGAAAGATCTGCAGCTCTTCTTTGAAAAGAGGATTGAGCTTTAAAAGCTCTTTGATCGTCGTGATGATGCTGATCGAATAGGCTTTCAGTTCGCGCGACAGATGCCCAGCGGCGTATCGTCATGGTATTTGACCTTGCGCCTGCAAGATATTTGTTCTTGACGCGGCTTTTCGATCGAGACCCGCTTTTCCATGTTCAGGACGACCTGCGCGCCGCCCTGCTCCATCGGGATGATGCGCAAGATCCGCGCCAGGACGCCGACTTTGTGGAGATCGTCGAAAGTGATCTTGTAGATGTTGACATCTTCTTGGTGCGTCAAGAATAGGCCCACGCATTTGTGGTCGGTTTTCGCGACGATTTTCAGCACTTCGTAATAGGCTCCCGGCTCGATGACGATGGGAGCCGCCATCCCGGGGAAAAAGGGGCGGCGGTTCAAAGGCAAAATATAAAGCTGGTCTGGGTATCCGAGGGAGGGGATCAGCGACCGCTCCTCCTTTTTCGGAGTGTCCAGCTCTTCTACCTCGGCGACCGGCGGCTCTTCTTTAGGTTGTTCGGGAGCGTCCAAATGTACCTCTCATAACTTTATTTATGGAATATCGCCAAGCCAAAAGCAAGTGAGTTATACTCAAAAAACATGAGGAATCGGTTTCTGGCGGCGCCCCACCACAAAGACGATGCGTCTTCGGGGACCCCGGTGGCGGCATCGGGCAGCCACAGCCTTTGAGCCCGCCTGCATCGCCCAACTTATTCAAGTTGAGCTGCTTCGGCGCCGGCTCTCGCCTGGCTCAAATTCTGGGCGCCTCCTAGCCATATTCCCGATTCTTCATGTCATTTGAGTTTATCAAGTTTATCGAAGCTGCGAAAAAGTGGCAACCAAGATACAATTCTCCCTATGCAAGCATTGATCCTTGAAACAAGCTCCGAAAAAGGGCTCATCGCTCTGGGCCAAGACGGCATTCCCACGGCCGCCAAATCCCTGACCGGCGGCCCTGAACTCTCGAAGACCCTCGCCCTGGAAGTGAAAAATCTTTTAGGAACATCTCGGCCCGATTGCATTGCCGTCGGGACTGGACCCGGCTCCTACACCGGCATCCGGGTCGGCGCCGCCCTCGCCAAGGCGCTTGCCTTCGGCTGGCAAATCCCCCTTTTCGGCTTTTGCAGCCTGCTTGCTTTTTGCCCGATGCCCCTGAATGGGCCGTTCTGGTCGACGCCCGCATGGGGGGATTTTACGCCCTGACCCGCTCTCAGGCCTCCCCCCAACTCCTCTCTTTGGCCGCCACGATGAGCAAACTTAAAGACATTCCCCTTTTGGCCTCCCCCCATCCTAGCCTCATCAAAAAACGGCTTGCCCTTCCAGGCGTTTGGATCGAAACCTCTCCCGATCCACACCTTCTCGCCGCGTTCGCGCTTCGCCTCTTCCTCGAGGGAAATCCCTCCCCCATCGCCCTTTCCTACTTGGCATCTCCTTGATCGAAACGGAGAGACCCCCTATAATCACACTTGTTTTTAACCCAACGAAAAGGATATCTACATGCCAAGCGTAAAAGTCCGCATGGGAGAGCCGATCGACAAAGCCCTCCGCGCCCTCAAGAAAAAACTCGATAAAGAAGGGATCATGAAAGCCGCTAAAGCCCACCGATTCTATGATAAGCCCTCGGTCAAAAGCCGCGCTGAAATCCAAAGCGGCCACAAAGCGGACCAAAACGGCCTTGCGCCGCGGATACTAAAAAAATTAGCACTTTAATCGCTGGTCTGCTAAAATAGCCTTATGAAAGATTACTACGCGACTCTTGGCGTTTCTCGCGAGGCCTCTCCCGAAGAAATCAAGAAAGCCTATCGCAAAAAAGCGCTCGAATGCCATCCCGACCGCAATCCCGGCGATCCGAAAGCCGAAGCAGCAATTCAAACTGGTTTCCGAAGCTTATGAAGTCTTGAGCGACGAAAGCAAGCGCCGCATCTACGACCAATATGGCGAAGAGGGGTTGAAGCGGAGCCGGCGGCATGGGCGGCGGCGGGTTCCGGCGGCGGCGGCTTTTGCTCTATGGAAGAAGCGCTTCGCACCTTCATGGGCGCCTTTGGCGGCGAGCTGGCGGCCAAGGAGGCGAGTCGATTTTCGATCTTCTTTGGCGGCGGCATGGAAGGGGGCAGACGTCGGCGCCCGCAAAGGGAGCAAGCAAGAAGGCCACCGTCCGGATCTCCTTTCGAAGAGGCTGCGACAGGGCACGGAAAAAGAACTCGCGATCCAAAATTATCGTCACCTGCGAGACCTGCCGCGGTTCAGGCGCCAAATCGAAAGCCGGGATCCAAGCGTGCGCCACCTGCCAAGGCAAAGGGGCAAATCTACCAGAGCCGCGGTTTTTTCAGCATGTCGAGCACATGCCCCCACTGCAATGGCGCTGGCCAAGTGATCACCGACCCTTGCAAAAATTGCAATGGCGCAGGCCGGATCAAAGAAAAGCAGCGGATCAAAATCCGCATTCCCGCCGGGGTCGACAATGGCATGCGGCTCAAAATGAGCGGCTATGGCGACGCAGGCGAAGACGGCGGCCCTCCCGGCGATCTCTACGTCTACATCGAAGTGGAGCCCCACGAAGCCTTCAAGCGGGAAGGCGACGATGTGTATCTCGATTTGCCGGTCACATTTCCCGAAGCCGCCCTCGGCTGCAAGAAAGAAGTGCCGACGCCTTTCGGCGAGACGGTGCGTATCCAAGTCCCTGAAGGGACGCAAAACGGCAAACTCCTCCGCGTCAGCGGCAAGGGCTTTCCGAACGTCCATGGCCAAGGCCAAGGGGATCTTCTTGTCCGCATGACCGTCGAAACTCCCGTAAAACTCACAGAAAAACAAAAAACGATTCTCCGCTCCTTCGAAAAGCTAGAAACTCCCAGCAATCATCCCCGCAAGAAGGGGTTCTTGGAGAAGATCAAGGTTTTCTTTTCAGAGTAAAATGTCCATCGATTGGCATCAGCAATGGGCTAAGTTCGCTCCCAATTTCCAAAACGGGCTCTCTACCGTTAACTTGGATCCGTTCGAGCCCCTATTGCTCGCCCCTGGCGCAGGATTTGGCGACCTCTCCCACCCCACAACAAAGCTGATGATCGAGCTGATGAAAAACCGGTGCGAGAAGCAAATCGTTCTCGATATCGGCTGCGGCTCTGGCATCCTCACCCTCGCAGCTGCGAGGATGGGAGGAGCCCATGCCCATGGCCTCGACATCGCCCCCTTGGCGATACAGCACGCCGAAGAGAATCAAAAATTGAACCGTTTAGCAACCATTACCAGTTTTGCCTATTCCTGGAAGAAAAACCCGACACTCGTTCTCATGAACATGATCACTTCTGAACAACAAATCGCTTGGACCTATCAAAAACTTCCCTCCACCCATAAAACCATCATCACTTCCGGCGTCCTCGTCTCGCAAAGAGAGCAATATCTATCGCTGGTCAGCGGATGGAAATGGGCTCTTTTAGAAGAGCGCCAAGATGACGGTTGGCTCGCTTTCGTCTTTAGACTGCTTTAGCCAAGCGATTTTTTGGCCTGGTCTAGGTCGTGATTGAGCTTGTCGAAACTATTCGGATCGTCTGGCTTATTATTGAAGGCCGCAAAGTCTTTCTGAATCTTAGCATTCTGCTCCAATAGAGCCTTCCGGTTGAGTTCTCCGGCCGTCTCATTGAGCACCCGCATCGCCTTGTCCATGACCTGATGGAACTCTTCTTGTTGGTAAGGATTGTCCGATTTTACGTATTGCTGCAATGCCTTTTGAAAAAGCTGGGCTCCGTGCTTATATTCCTGCTCGTACATCTTTTTTTCGCGCGGCGTGATGGGCGCTAGTCCGCCGCTGCTGGAAGAAATTTCATCTGTCATAGGTGCCTCCTTCTTTTTCATTGTCAAAAAATTCAAAAAAATGCAAAACATATTTATTTATGCGAGGTTTTATGTACCGTTTATGTCTTTTGCTCCTATTGCCTTTAGCGCTCTTTGCTCAGAGCAAATCGTCCCGAGAGATGAAACCTGCGCAATCTTCTCAGCCGTATGTGTCGCCCGAAGAGGTCCAAGCGCAACTGGCAGAAGCGGAAGCCCAATATCAGCATGCCCTCGAATTATTCAACCCTTGGTACACCGGCCCTCTCCTCACTCCTTCTGCCACCATGTGTCCCCCTGGCCATGTGGCATGGCAGCCCTACATCTTCTTTACAGACACCTATGGAGCATTTAATGAAGACCGAGAAAGGGTCGACGCGCCGAATAAATTTACGATCCAACCGCAACCACTCGCCGTTGTCCAGACCGGCATCACTCCCTCCGTTGACACGACCCTCGGCATGAGCACTGTAGCCAATTGGGAAAAAGGAGAGTTCAGCGGAGGATTCAATGACATCACTCTCCAGCTAGGATTCTTGATCCAAAAGCAAGGCCTCTGGATTCCCGGAGCGAAATTCGCGGTTACACAATCATTCCCTACGGGCAAGTATAAGAATTTGGATCCCAAAGACCTGGGGCTCGATGCGACGGGCGCAGGCGCCTGGAAAACGACGTTTTCCCTCGCCTTCAGCAAATTGACGTTCTGGAACACTCTCCACCCCTTCAATACCCGGCTCGCTTTCGGCTATACGCTCCCTACCGTGGTCGAAGTGACTAACTTCAACGCCTATGGAGGCGGCTTCGGGACGCATGGAATTGTCCGTCCCGGCAACAGCTTCTCTGCCGACTTGGGATTCGAACTGAGCATCAATCAGCCTTGGGTCATTGCCCTCGACGTCGCGTACAACTGCCAAAACATCACAAAATTTAGCGGCAAGGTGGGAACGACTACCAAGAGTGGATCTACTCCCGCTTCTGTTGGCGGCGGCTTCAACGACTCGCTCAGCCTAGCTCCTGCGATCGAATACAACTACTCGGGCAGCATGGGACTCTTGGGAGGTGTATGGTTTACCGTCTATGGCCGCAACACCGGGAACTTTGTCTCCGGGATCTTTAGCTGGTACATCTATTACTAAGAGACTTATGACGGCATCTCTGAGAGAATCGCTGGCCCTTTTTTCCTTTTTTTGCTCATAAATAGCGCCTTCGGCTATGAATTTCGCAAAAAAAGAAAAAAATTGCAGAGCGCTTCCTCTGGATCTGCTCGCCAAAAATTGTACAAAGTCGAGGTAGAAATTCCCTTTTTTTATTTCATAATTTTTTGATCGAGAGCCAAACGCCTGCGGCCTCGGATATCTCCTCCGTTTCTAGATAGGGGTCAACCGCTATTTTCTCAAAAAATCTCGGATCGTCATAGGTTAGAAGTCCAGGGAGGAACGCTCGAAGGACCGCGCCCGGGTTCATGTGCTTTTTCAGACAAATCATCAGGATTTCGAAAAAATTGTCTTCTTTTTGAGCCAAAGCGTCGAAGCCGAGCCGTTTAGCAAATCGATCGAATTGTTCTCTGCTGATATTTTTTTTCCTCTTTAATTCACCCAAAAAATGCAAAACGTGAGTTGGATCGGTTTGCCCGCTGAGAGACGATAGGAAAGCCTCGATGTCATTGTCGGTGTAGCGGATCTGCTTAAGCGAAAACCGCTCTTCGATTTCCCGGACAAATGCCGGTTGTTGCTTTTCTACGATCACCCGGGGCGGGAACATGAGGATCGTATCGAACTCTCTAAGCCTCTTCCTAGATTCGCTCCAAGCGATATATTTATAGTTGCGGACCCCCTTGAACGACCTCTTTGGACCGCCGACTTGCAGCACATCGCCACGGGGGGGATTTACCTCCAAATAGTATCCCGCGGAATCACTTTGCCGAGGCATTGCTTTTAAAAGAGCTGCCATTTGAAAATGGGCCGCTGCCTCGGACAATTCTCCGATCGTTGTAAAAAACTGGCCTAACCTTTCCAATAGAAGAGACTCTTCTCCAAAGAGAGAGAAAAAACGATCCAAGATCCGGCGCATCCCTGCAACCATTTCTTTTTTTTCCCTCTCTTTGGCTTGGGCAAAGGACTCTACAATCAGGTCGAAAAAAGAAAAGAAAAGCGCCGCATCCCAGTTGGCCTCTTCAAGCCGTTTCAGGATGTCCTTGAAATCAGCAGCCTCCGTCTTCAAGGGGCCGAACGGTTGAGCATCCAACCACGCTTTTGGGATCTGGGATAAGGGGCCCCCAAAGTCGCATCGACTTTGGGGAAAATTGGAGAGAAGCGCGAGGCAAAAATCGGCCGTCTGGCTTTGAGAAAACAGGGCGTGGCCCTTTTTTTTCTCAATATAGCGGCCGATTGAGTGAAAGTTGACCGGAAATGAAAAAGCGCTCCCATGAAGGCTGGGCATTAGGGACATACTGCTTAAATCTTTTTTTCCCCAAAGTCGATGCGACTTTGGGAGCCCCTTGGCTCTGCAAGACCCGCGATCGGCAGCCAAAATAAGAAAATCACCTCTGGAGGAGGATTCGATGCGACGGATCACCGTGAGGGCACCGATGGGAAATAAGAAAGAAAGATCGCCAGATCGGGAATATTCTTCGAGGACCTCCCGGGCTTCCGGAAATTCGGGGTAGGGATTTTCCTCCAAGGGGCGAAAAGAAATCTCGATCCGGATTTTAGCCAGCAGGCTCGGGTCTTCCCAGTCCGCTTTCTCCACGTCCGCAAAAGGGGAAGAAAAAAGTGAGGCTTGCCCCTCCAAAAGGACCCCTTTTTCGACCCGGAAGAGATCCTGAGGGATGGAATCGAAAAAATAGTTAGCCACAATGAAATCCGCGCGAGGGGGATTGTGAGATAGGGGGTCAAGAGCAGCCGTTTGCAAAATCCCCTGATCGATCCAAGGTTTGAGCCGTGGATGGCTTTCCCAAAAAGCCACATTCTTTTCCGCGGCGTCTGTAAGAAAGTAGCGGACCTTTGCCTTACGCTGAAGCAGTTCGTTGATGCACAAAAATGCGAATTTCCCGCAGCCACCGCCTAATTCTAAGAGAGTAAAAGGCTGACTCTGAAAAGCCGCACATGCGATGTCGGCGACTTGAGCGGCAAAGCGGGAATTGTTGGTCATCAGGAACGGGACGCGCCCTTTCGCCCAATTTTCCACCCCCAGGCGGTTATACGCCAATTTTTGCAGTTGCCAAATGGGGGAAACGGACAGGCGCGATGTTGCTAGGAGCATGAACCACGATAAAAAAAGATAAGAATCTTAGTAAAGAAGTCGAATTTTTCCAACAAAATTCGCATCGGTGATAGAATCATTCCCCTATGCTCGAAGCGATAGCTGTTTCAAAGACGTTCAAGACAACTCAAGCCTTGAGAGAAATTTCTTTAAAAATTGCAAAAGGGGATGTCTACGGCATCATCGGAATGAGCGGGGCAGGTAAATCGACCCTTATCCGCTGTCTTTCGCGGCTGATCTTGCCGAGCTCGGGAAAAATCTTGTTTCAGGGTATCGATATCGGTTCACTCTCTGGAAAAGCCTTGCGGGATTTTTACATGAAGACCGGGATGATCTTCCAACATTTCAATTTGCTCTCCAGCCGCACCGTCCGAGGCAATGTGGCCTATCCTCTCGAGATCGCAAAAAAACTTAAGCAAACTCAAGAATCCCGGGTCGAAGAACTACTCCGTTTCGTCGGCCTCCTTTCAAAAATCGATTGTCATCCGAACTCCCTCAGCGGCGGAGAAAAGCAAAGAGTCGGGATCGCCCGCGCGTTGGCCAACCATCCTGAAGTCCTATTTTGCGACGAGGCGACATCCGCTCTCGACCCCAGAACGACCCAAGAAATTCTGGATCTTTTGAAAACCCTGAATAAGGAACTCAGGATTACGATCGTCTTGATTACCCATGACATGGAAGTGATCAAAAAAATCTGCAATAAAACGGCCGTCATCGAAGCGGGGAGGATCATAGAAGTTGGGCCGGTCTCTCAAGTCTTTGGAGATCCCCAGCATCCAACGACGCAGCGGTTCATAGAGCGCTCTATCCATGAAATCCCCCCTGACTGGATCCAGCCAACGTCTCCGAAAAGAAAACTTTTGCGCCTCCGTTACAAAGGAAAGGCTGCGGCCCAGCCGGTCATTTCCCACATCGTAAAAAAATTTGATGTCGAGGCGAACATTTTGCTCGGCTGGATCGACCATCTCCAAACCGTAAGCGTTGGGACCTTGGTGATCGAGCTGACCGGTTCTGCCGATGGCGTAGGATCGGCCCTTCGCTATCTTACGGAACAAGGGGTCCATTGGGAGGCGCTCGAACATGCAATCTAACCTCGACCTCGCCCTCCAACTTCTCCCCTCTCAACTAGGAAACACCCTCTACATGGTCTTTGCCTCCGCATTTTTCGGCCTCCTTCTCGGCCTGCCGCTCGGCCTGATTCTCGTGCTCACAGGGAAGGGGCGGCTGAAACAAAATCTTCCGGTCTATAAAACGCTGGAGTCCCTCGTCAACATCGGGCGATCCTTCCCCTTTGCCATCCTCATGGTCGCGCTCATCCCATTCACCCGGTGGCTCGTTGGAACCAGTCTAGGCACGACCGCTTCGATCGTCCCTCTATCTCTCGCAGCCGCTCCTTTCCTTGCCCGGCTCGTCGAGGCGAACCTCGCCGAGGTCGATAGCCATCTCATCGAAGCAGGGACCATCATGGGATCGAACGTCTGGCAAATCATCCTAAAAATTCTCTTGCCGGAAGCCCTTCCCTCGCTCATTTCAAGCATGACCTTGACGCTCGTCAACCTCGTCGGGTACAGCGCCATGGCTGGCCTCGTCGGCGGAGGAGGGCTTGGGCAGGTCGCCATCCAATACGGCTATAACCGATTCAACACGCCGATCATGGTTGCGACCATCGCGCTTCTTATTTTACTTGTCCAATGTATCCAATGGGCGGGCAACGCCGCCGTTTACGCAGTGAATAAAACCTTAGGAAAATTATGAAACGTCTGAGCCAATTGCAAAACTCTTCACCGCGCAAAACCGCCCTTTTGGCGCCCCTCGTCGCAGCAGCGACTCGCCTACTTTCTCAAGTATGGTCTCGTCGCTGCTGTCAGAACCGGCATGCCGGTTCTGACGAGAGGTCGCCAAAATCATCGATTTTTCGCAGGTGTGGAGTTTTGCAACTGCCTCATCTTTTTGGTTACTTTTGTCTCATTCTATCTCTTTCCGCCTGCAGCAGCTCAAAAAAAGGGGCTTTCAAAGTCGCAGCGACGCCGGTTCCCCATGCCCAGATGCTGGAATTTGTAAAACCTGAGTTAAAAGCGCAAGGGTTTGATCTCGAGATTATCGTGACGGACGACTACAACATTCCGAACCGAGCGCTTGCAAACAAGGAGGTGGCGGCCAATTTTTTCCAACACATCCCTTTCATGGACGAGCAGATCAAACAGTTCCATTATCCGATAGAGTCGATCGCGAAAATCGAGATCGAGCCGATGGGAATCTATTCGAAAAGAATCCCAACGCTCGCGGATTTGCAAAATGGCGCGAAGATCGGGATCCCGAACGATCCCACTAATGAGGCAAGAGCGTTGCTCTTGCTGCGCTCCGAGGGACTGATCGAGCTCGACGACCCGAATAATCTCTCCGCCACCGTTTTGAACATCAAAGACAACCCTAAGAACTTTAAATTTATAGAAGTCGATGCGGCGATGCTGCCCCGCGTCCTCGATGATGTCGCAGCTGCAGTCATCAACACGAATTACGCTCTGGAAGCCGGCTTTTCTCCCTTAGCGGACGCTTTGGCATTGGAAAGCAAGGATTCGCCCTACGCCAACATCCTTGCCATCCGCATCGGCGATGAAACTCGCCCTGATATTGCAGCATTGAAGGCCGCGATGACCTCGGACAAAATGCGTCAGTTCATCTTAGATAAATACAAGGGAGCCGTCCTGCCGGCGTTTTGAAGAGTGAGCGACCCTCTCTCCAAGACAACCTTGGCTTTGCCATAAAAAACTTGAAAAAAATTTGTCGAATAAATAAAAATCACGCTTGTATTTAGAGGAAAGAAAATCTATGACAAGAGTTTTCGTCATTTGTTCAGCTGCAATTTTCGCAGCCACTGCGCTTTTTTCTCAAAACATTGCCAAAAGAGAGAAAGAAGCTTCTCGCTGCGTTGAAAAACCTAAAGAAAAAGAAAAGCCATACTGCAATGAGAAGCAAAATCCTTGCTGCAACGTTGGGCCAGGAGATCCGCTCCCAATGGAGAAAAGATGTTGTTGCCCAGCGTACAATGCGCCCGCAGGAATAGACGTGCGTGGATGGGATTTCGATGTATTCGGCAGCTTTATCTATTGGCACGTTTCTCAGGATTCCATGGACATAGCCCACGTTCTTCCAAGTAGCACCGCCACTCCTCCGCTTCCAGGGGCCATCGCCTTCCAGGACTTTAAATACAAGCCCGGATTCAAGGCAGGTGTTGGCTTTAACACAAATTACGATGGATGGGTAGGCTGGGCCGAATACACATGGCTGCATCAAAAAACCTCTACTGCTCAAACGGCGCCGGCGCTCCCCTCAGGGGCTCCAGGAGCATGGACCGCTCAAGATTGGTTTACTACTACACCTCTAACAGCGCCTTCAGTGAGTTCTCATTGGAGAATGAATTTAGACATCTTGGACCTCATGGTCAGCCGTCCGTTCTACCAAGGAACCAAAGTCACAATCGATCCCTTTGCCGGTCTGCGAGGGCTACTCCTGCGTCAAAACCTGAACATCAATTTGGGAGTTCCCTTTGCCCACGTCAAATCCCAATCATGGGCCATCGGCCCCGATGCAGGGGTAGCAGGGCATTGGATGCTAGGCACTTCAGGATTTCGTTTCGAGGGCAAAGCAGCGGGAAGCCTTCTTTACACGAGATTTCACAACCTTTCTCATAAAGAACAGGATACCGCAACAGGCGGGGCAGTCACCACTAGGGTTCAGAGTATCGGCGCCGTGCGTCCTATTGCCGAATTGGGAGTGGGACTTGGTTGGGGACAATACTCCAGCTGCAATAACTATCACATCGACTTTTCCATTCGCTATGACTTCATGCTCCTTTGGGAACAAAATGTCATGCGCCTATTTACCACCTATCTCCAGGGATTCGTCGATTTCCCTGGCGATTTGCATCTGCATGGCTTGACAGCCTCTGCGCGGTTCGATTTCTAAGGAACTGTCTAAGAATAAAGTGAACCGTTGCACGGTTCTTAGAAGGGCTCAGATGTCTGCGGCAATGGCGAGGTCCATGTTCAAGCAATATAACTGAGCCATTGCCGTCTGACAGATGAGCCGTTATAATGGCCGTGAAATGGTTCGACTTATTTTTAGACAGTTCCTAAGTTGAACCAGTTGAGAGATTGCCTCTCTAAAGAAGCATATTTGACAAGGGCCGCCTCCTAAAGCGGCCTTTTTTCTTATTAGGTGTGTCGTGAGCTCAATATCTCCTAAAGCGCCGCTTGGCTTATTCCATTTAGTCATGATCAATGTGATCGCGGTCGACAGCATCCGCACTTTGACTTTCTCTGCAGTCTACGGGTTCAGCCTCGTCTTTTTCTATTTGCTGATGGCTCTCTTCTTTTTTATCCCCACGGCTTTGGTCTCGGCTGAGCTTGGCACCGGGTGGCCGAACCGAGGCGGCATCTACATCTGGGTCAGAGAGGCTTTCGGGAAAAAATGGAGCCTCGTCGTCATCTGGCTGAACTGGATTTACAACCTCATTTGGTACCCTACGATCATGGCCCTCATCGCGGGGATCTTCGCCTATCTCTTCAACCCCGAACTGGCGAATAACAAGTTGTACATGTGCGTTTCCGTCCTCATTTTGTTTTGGGCTGCGACATTGATCAATTGCTTTGGCATGAAAGTATCGAGCGCGCTCAGCACCGTGGGCGCCCTCGTTGGAACCATCCTGCCGATGGTTCTCATCACCGTGCTTGGGGCTCTTTGGGTCTTTCAAGGCAAGCCTATGGAGATCCAATTTACTTGGGCCCAGTTCTTTCCAAGGGCAACTCAGGCGGAGAACCTAGCTTTCCTCACGAACGTCCTCTTCGGGCTTCTTGGCCTCGAGATGGCCGCAGCTCATGCTGCCGAAATGCGCAATCCTGTGAGAGACTATCCCCGATCCCTTTTCATTTCCGCCCTCATCATTCTTTCTACGATTATCTTCGCGTCGCTGGCGATCGCCGTCGTCGTGCCGAAGCATGAATTAAGCCTTGCCACAGGGATCATGCAAGCGTTTACGGTCTTTTTCGAAACCTACAATCTCTCCTGGCTTCTTCCCTTGATCGCGCTTTGCATTATTCTCGGATCTTTAAGCGGAGTTGGCGCATGGATCATCGGCCCAACAAAGGGGCTTCACGTCGCAAGCAGCGACGGAATGCTGCCCAAATTCTTTAGCAAAACCAACAAATATGGCGTCCCTACCCGTATCCTTTTGACTCAAGCCTGTCTGGTTACACTTCTCTCTTTATTTTTTATCCTGATGCCGACCGTCAACAGCAGCTACTGGATTCTTTCGGTCATCACTGCCCAATTAGCGCTTCTTGTCTACCTCGCTCTCTTTGCCGCTGCGATCAAGCTTAACTTACATAAGCCGGAAGTGGCGCGCTCTTTCCGAATTCCCGGAAAACGGTTAGGGATGTGGCTAGTTGCTGGTCCCGGAGCTCTGAGTTGCATTGCCGTGATCTTTTTCGGGTTTCTTCCACCCGAGCAGGTTCCTTTCCAAAGCGTCTTTGCTTATGAATCGATCCTGATTGTGAGCATGGTCATTTTCAGCCTCGCGCCCCTCTATTTCATCTATCGGCGCAAAAGAAAAAAAGGATAAGAGACAGTCTTAAGCACGTTTACGGGTGCGTTCTTTCTCAAATTCGTCAAGGAGGGCGTTGCCATCCTTGACGGCCCGGTCAAGCGCTTCTTTTGGGCTCAACTCTCCTAAGATGGCCTTTTCTAAGTAGTCGATGATCCGCTCCCGAACCAAGGTGTAATTGCCGAGGCGGATTCCCTTCGTATAGGGGGAAATTTTCTGGTTCATGACTTCCAAAACAGCGATTTCCGCAGCCGGATTTTGCTCGTAAAAGCCTTTTTTCTTCGAGAGATAATAGGCTGATTCCGTGATGGGGAGATATCCGGTCTGCTGGTGCCAATAGGCCTGCACTTCCGGCAAAGAGAGATAGGAGAAAAATTGAGCAACGCCGCGGTAAACGTCCTCATCGAATCCATTGAGCGCCCAAAATGAGGAGCCGCCGATATTGAGACGGTAAGGCGCGCCCTGGATGTCTTTCCAATAGGGCAAGAATCCCACGCCGATCGGTTGGGCGAGCGCCTTTTTTAACATGGGGTATCGGTTGGACCCCTGGAGAAGGATCGCGGAGGACCCTTCCGTAAAAAATTTTTCGGGCTCATTCGTGAAGCGCCCTTGGTAACTGAAAATCCCCTTCTTTTGCCACTGGGTCAGTTTATCGAGGTGGCGGATTTGGCAGGGTCCATTGAAACAAAGCCTTGCTGAGAGCCCTAAAAAGCCGTTGGCTTCAGTCGCGAAGGGAAGGTTATGCCAACAGCAGATGTGCTCGAGATGATAAGCTGCAGGCCAAGCGGTCGTGAAGCCTTTGTATCCGGCATTGACCAGTTTCATCCCCATTTCTTCCATCTCTTCCCACGTCTTCGGCGGCGTATCGGGATCTAATCCGGCTTCTTTAAAATGGGCTTTGTTGAAGAAGAGAATTCCGGTCGAGGCATTCCATGGGAGGGAATACATTTTTCCTTCGGCGGACGAGTAGAAGTCCCTAACGGCATCGATGTAGACGGCCGTATCGAATTTCTTAAAAAATTTGGAAAGGAGGCTGTCGACGGGGATAAACATCTCCGGTTTGAGCATCATGGTCTGAGTGGCGACTTCGTAGACCTGAATGATGTGAGGAGGATTCCCTTCCTCGTACGCTTTCACTCCTTTCTCAAAGGTCTCTTTGTAGTTGCCGCTATAGACAAGCTGGATCCGGTACCCTTTCGATTGATGGTTGAAATCGTCGACGACTTCAGCGAATTTCTCATAGAGAAACCCTTCGAAAGCATGCCAGAAGACGATATCCGTCCCATGAACGATCCCTGCAATCGTAAGAAGAAAAGCGAAAAGACTTTTCATAGAGAACCGAATTTAAGCGATGAGTGGAAACTTTAAGTGATCAGTGGCAAAAGGTCAAGGTTTGATAAGCTGGGAGATCTCTTCTTTGAGAGAAGAGAATTCATTCTTAGCAAAAAAACCATCGGTAACGCTCCCGAATGAAACCTGCTTGTCGATCACCTCGCCGCCAAGATCCTCGAGGATGAAGCGGAGGTGGCCGAGCCCTCTTACTCCGCCTCGCTTGCCACGGGATGCGCTCATAATGGCAAATTTTTTTCCTTGGAAGGCCTCGTAAGAACCCCCTCCCTCAACGCTGCGCGAGGACCAATCGATCGCATTTTTTAAAACGGCCGAAATCGAACCATTATATTCGGGGGTGGAGATGATGATAGCATCGCTTGCAAGGAGGAGGTCGCGGAATTTCTTGGCCATTTTTGGCATGCCTTGCGACGCTTCGAGATCACCGTCATAGAAAGGCATCGGATAATCCTTCAAATCGACCACGGTGACAGTCGCCCCCATCTCCTCAGCAAATTTTACGGCTTGCTGCATCAATTTCTTGTTGTAGGAGCCGTTTCTCAAGCTTCCGGAAAACGCCGTCACTTTCATCTCGGCAACTATTGGAAAAACAAAGAGCAAGAAAAAAAATTTCATAACCCAAGCTATATCAGAGATAAAGAAAAAAAGTCAATTCCTTGACAGCTCATTGAATGGGCGCATCGGGCTTCACGATCGGGGCATAAGAGACATGATGAGCGAAACCAGGAAAACCACCAAAAAGATGAAAAAAAGGATTTTCGCGATTTGCGTTGCTATGCCTTCAACGCCTCGAAAGCCGAAAATTCCTGCAATGATGGCGATGATCAAAAATATTAAAGCCCAAAATAGCATAGGTGTCCTCCATGAACCTATCCTCCAATTCTTAATGATTCATTTATGGTCGATTTTGAGGCGATTTTTCGTCGTCGACCGCCCGAAGTAAATATCGGGACGGTGATCTTTACGAGGGCGGAGGCGCGAAAAGCGCCCAAAAGCGTGCCGTAAAGGGATCGTGAAGAATTGGAGGATAGGTTCATATCCCATCCATACTCGCTCTAAAAGTTATGAGCAATTGCATTTTTTTTCAGCAGCGGTCTATGTAAATGCTCCACTTGGTTTACTGACGGCGGGCAAATTGGACTCGTGGCATTGACTTTTTCAAGTGCATTTCCTTTGCGGAGCATTTTCATTCGTGAACGAACAGTTTACCAAATGTGTTGCGACAGGGTTTATAAAATTTCGTGCAAAGCCTTGATCAACTGGAAATGTTCCTTCGCTTTCAAATCCAAAGACATGAGCAGTGAAAGCGCTGGCTCTGCAAAACCGCTTGGATGGATCCACCAGTCTTCAAACATATTCCACCCCATGGATACATCGGGACACAGTAAATAATACCCCAGAGAAGATAAAATTTCTCTCTCTCTTTCTTTATACATATCTCCAAATCGATAGGAATCATGCTCAATCGTAATGATCTTGAAAATATAATTCTGAAATGGAATCTTTCGAAGAATCACATCGTAATCAGAGTCGGTATCTAAAGATAAATAATCGATGATTCGAGGAAATGGAGATAAAATCGCATCGTAATCAGCCCGTGTAGCATCGGTGATGAGCAACAGGTTTTGTCGTTTTTCATGCCACCCCTTTTCATGCTGGGAGGAAAGATCGATGCTGATCCCTTTCCAACCATAATTTTTCTCAAAAAAATAAGTGTTATTAATTTTAACGGGGTCGCCTGCGCCGATTTCCAGATAGTATCCAACATCTTGTTTGTCAAGTAGCTTGTAAAGTAACAGGTGGGCAAATTGATCCTGAGAAGCCTGAGAATAAAATGAAGCACCCCCATTGTCATAAGCATCTACGGAATGTAACCCAAACGTACAAAAAACGCCCACTACCCATGTCATGATTGCCTTCATATTGTCCTTCCTTCAACAATCTTATGCTTCGAGAGCATATACCGAAATCAACTCAAAAATTGGTTTCCGACTGCGTTGCCTTGCCACGGCATTTGAGCCCGCCTGCATCGCTAAACTTTTTAAGTTTAGCTGCTTCGGCGCCAGCAAGCCTGGCTCAAAGGCAGTGGCTGTCCGACGAAGGCAGAAACCAACTTTTGAAGTCATTTGTGTATATTCCAGTATAGATCTCCTCTTAATGCAAAACTGCGATGAGTTCTTTGGCTTCTACGACGCGGACGTCTGAGGGGAGTGTGATTTGTTTAGGTTTTTCTGGGATGAAAAGGACGTAGTGAACCTGTACATTCGGATGTCGTTTCACTGGTGGAATTCCTTTGTTTTTTAATTCTTGAACGGTCTTTTGAATCCATTGAGCTGATGGCTTTTTTTCCGTCCACTTTGCTTCGCCAATCAGGAAATGGCGGCCATCTGGAGATTGAGATAAAACATCCCATTCTGAGCCCTGTCCTTGCCAAAAGCGTCCAGCTGGCTCGTAGATGGCTTCCCATTTTTCAGAGAGAATCGGAACGGCTGAGCGGCAAAGTTCTTCCCAGGTTGTAGCAAATAAGCCGGGCAACCCCTCTTTCAGCCATTGCTGGCGAACGGAAATGGACACCTGAGAAAACAAGCTGCGCCTAGAGGCGACTACCTTGAACCAGAAGCGGAGAAAAGGATCTTTAATTTTATAGAGCGTCTTCTTGGAATTTTCAGGATCGGCTCCGTAAGGGACTTCTCGTTGGATGAGATCTAACTCTATGAGTCGCTCAATCGAACGGCCGAGCGCTGTCGTAGGTACCCCCATACGGCCTGCCACCTCAGAAAGGCGATTCGCCCCCAATCCAATGGCGTCTAAAATAGGCCTTAAGTGGATGGCTGGAGGAGATTCTTCATAGAGAAGGCGCTGAGGTTCTTCGTTTAAAGGACCCATGGGATCAAGCACTAAGCGATCGATTGTTTTGTAAAGATCGCTCTCCACTTTGCTCGCGAGATCCCAATAACGAGGGATTCCTCCCCAGACGGCATAAGATTCTACAAGAGCTCTGGGGGTTTTCAACTTTAAGGCTTCTTTCATATACCGAATAGCGATAGGCGCTAGTTTGATCAGTTCGTCTGCCCGCCCATAAAGGGGTGCCGATTCATCCAAAATAGCACCTTGCATCATTCTCTGGGAAGAGCCGCAAAGCACCAGGACCAAATTTGCTTTTTTTGCTCCATGGTCGATGAATTTTTGCAGAATGCTTGAGAGCTCCGGGGATCCAGAAATTAAGTAAGGTAATTCGTCGATCACAATGGGCCCTTTCCATTTTGCTTGGACAGCATCGCGAGCCAATCTTAAAAATAGGGATTGCCAGTCGGGATATTCAGCTTCTGAAAACCCTGGCAAAGCCTGTTCTATGGCCAAGGCAAGAAATTTTCTTTGAATAGAAGGAGACGATTCATCTGCTACAAAATAGATACCCCTGTTTTTCTCTGTCCATTCTAATAAAAGGCGTGTCTTTCCTATGCGTCGGCGTCCCCAAATCACAGCCAATCCTGCGGAGCGGGAGAGGAATAACCTTTCCAGCCGACCTAGTTCTTTATGGCGATTGACGAATTTCATCGAGACCCCCTTCTTGCTAATTATTATGTAGCAAAACATGATGTTTTGCAAAATAATGTTATACTGAATAATATTAAGTCCTTGTAGATCAGCTAGATATCAATTGTTCGTAAAGTTAACAAAGCCACTGAAATGTGGGTTCTTCGTCGAGGGCTGCCACCCCGACTCGCGCCAGGCAGGATTTTCTCATTGTTGTATGGTGCGACATTTGCATGCGCAAGATAAATAGATGAGACTTGATGGATTCGAACCATCGACCCTCTCATTAAAAGGGAGGGTGAAATCCACTCTATCCAGTTCCTTCCAATCGTTATGAGCATGATTATAAAAGACTTTCTTGATGGATGCAACGGGATTTTACGGTTTTTTGACGGTGCAGTAGGCAACTCGGTGCACCGCCATTGCACCGTGAAAGTTATTTAACCCAGGGGGCGGTATCCATCATCACGGGAGTGTAATGATGATGTGTATGGGCATGCCACAGATAACCCGAAAACGTCACGGTTTGACCAAGATGTTCGCACAGCCAATTTCTGTCAAAATCACCTGTCAGCTTTAATTCATGACACCTGAAGCTCTCTCGAATGGAGTCGGGCGAATGGAAAGCCGCGTGCACAGGGGTGCTACAGACGATCTCAAATGATTCCGGGGTCATTTTTATAACCCAATGGTCTATAGTTCCAAGTTCTGGGTTTTCTGGATCTCTATTCTCTATTCGCAGAGCCAGCTCTCCTGTCATCGAGACTAGACGCTCAGGTTCCTCTACTGGTAAAATCAATGAGGTATCACCCTCCCACCACCAATCTTCTTCGCAAAACAGGAAAGCGGGACAGGAGAAATATAGGAGAAAACTAGCAAGCCATCTGGTAAAAAGGCTTCTCATGATATTCGGGCCTCAAATACAACCTTCCATTGGAAGAATGAACCAAAATAGCATGAAGCCTCCATTGTTGAGCAAGAGCAATCGCTTCTTGTTTAGACAACCAGATGTCCTTTCCATTTTGATGAATGCGATATTCATCGATCACGCCCCGTTTTAGACGCACACCGGTGATATAGCATTTAGGGATAAAATCTTCCTTCCCGACTTTCCATTTTTCCGTATCTTCGATTGCCCACCAAAATTTCTCAAATTCTTTATCGTTTAGGGATTTTACCTTTCGCTCAGAATCAAATCCTGTTTTCGATACGATCGTGTCGATATAATGGGGATTGGTTGAGTCGTATCTTTTCATGGCCTCTCGTAACGTCAAAGGAGAGTACACCCCTCCTTTCAACATCACGACCAATGCTTCATGACCCGTTTCATAATCCGGGTAAACCGCATATTCATTCTTTCCATCTCCTGCCGTGCCAATCGATCGTCGCTTTACTCCAGTGCTGTAGCGGCTAGCAAGAAGGTTCCCAGGATTATTGCATCTCCAAGCTCTTGTGCCTCCTCCGCGAATCGTCATATTGCCCTGCTCATCAAAGTATTGAACGGTAAACATATCGTCAGGCTCCCCGCAATTCGGAGGCCCCACTTGAGCTTTTACAAAAACCATACATACCAACCATCTAACGGAAGTATTTTATCTCATTTATGATTTCAATCAAAATTAAATAAAACATATTAACAATATAATAATTTACAAAGAAAATTAAATTTTTACACTTGCGTGTTACGGACTGCAGTTTTTGACAAATCTTTTGTTTGCCATTTATTTATTAGACAAGAAAGTCTTAAATGGACTATATTGTCTATAAAAAGAGCATGTATGTCCCATGAGCTTGACCAGTACAAACCCATAGCTGAAGCAATCAGTCTTCTTCTTTCTCCGCACATAGAGGTGGTCATTCACGATTTTAAAACAAAGTGCGTTGCGGCCGTTTTCAACAATCTATCGAAACGAAAAATTGGAGACGAGTCGCTGCTCGATGAAATGGAAAAACTCTCGGTCACTCAAAATGTCTTTCCCCCCTATTTCAAGGTCAACTGGGATGGGACGAGGATGAAATCGGTTTCCGTCGTATTGAGAAGTCGAGCTGGGCATCCGATCGGCCTAATGTGCATCAATCTTGACATTTCTAAGTGGGAGCACATGCTCCACTTCATTCTCGATCTCATCGAATCTAAAGTAGAGAAGCCCGATTTCTTATTCAAAAATGACTGGAGAGAGCAAATTAATGTATATGTATCGAACACCCTCAAAGAGCAGGGGCTGTGTCTAAGATCTCTTGATCGAGCCGAAAAGCGAAAACTAATCCTTGCGCTTTGGAAACAAGGAGCCTTTGAGACAAAGAATGCAGCCACATATGTTGCAGATGTTCTACAAATCTCTCGAGCTACTGTATATAACTACCTCAAGGAAAAATCATGAATATCCCTCCCTTCAAATTGGAAGAATTCTGGAAGAAATATGAATTTACAGCTCCATACCTACTTTGTTGTTCAGATGCTGAAACTTGGACTCTCGAGGAGCTCCTTGCCTTGGCTGATCCAGATTCTAAAAAACTTTGGCGATCTCTTGCTTTGGGTTACACCGAATCGCCAGGACACCCGCTGCTTCGCCAAGAGGTGGTACGGTTGTACTCTTCTCTGAGTTCTGACCTTTGCTGGGGCAAAGGAAGGGATTTACTGTACGATGAGAGTTGTGATTGAGCCGGGTGATCATGTCATTGTGATTGATCCATGCTATCAATCGCTAGCCTCTTTACCGAATGCATTTGGAGCGGAAGTCACTAAGATTCAACTGAAAGACCCGCATCAATGGAAACTCGATTTAGCAGAGGTTCGGAAGGCTTTTCGACCCAAGACAAAGCTTCTCATCCTTATGGCCATCGACGAGATCCTTCGTGCCGCCGTCTACTTTTTGCAATAGAAGGGAAAGGGGATTAGCGGCGTCCCCGGAGATTTGCTGCCTGTCAGTCCAACCGCACGTGTTGGACATCACGAATTTCGTGAATCCCGCATTGAATTGATTGAGAAGACCGCCCTTGACGAGCTTGGATTGCTGCCATTCCTTGGCTCTCTCATAAACTTGAGAAAACCTTTTGTTCGATTTGGCCCAGATGGAGAGATATTCGGCGGAATAGCCTCTTTCGAGCGCAAAATCTTTGTACCAGATGCTGTCGGGACGAGCCATCCATTCGAGAAAGGCACCGGCTTCCTGCTCGATTTTCTCTTGAGTATACTTTTCGGGCCGGCCGCCGAGGTCGCCGCCTTTTTCGTATCCGTTGTATAGTTTGTGGCCTTTTGGCGCTGACATGTTTATTCGATCACATAAATTTTCAGGATAATTTCAATTAATAACACATTAAAATAATTTTAAGTTAATTTATAAAATCCAACACAAACCAACAGATAGAATTCAAGCGAAGGGAAGTCAGCAGTCACAATTCAGTCACAAATCGAATGGACTGAAAATCAGACTTTTAAATTTGAACGGACGCCTAAGAACAAGATCTTGATCATAAATAACCGGTAAGATGCTCTTCCAGAAGCGGCCACTAGGCGAGCAAGCAAATTGCTAGACGAATTTTAGATTAAAGCCCAGGGCAATGAGCAGAGATCTGACAATCCTCAGACCTGGGTTGCCTCTTCGCGAAAGGATACGATACAGTTGTTCCCTCCGAATACGCACCCTTCGGGCGAGTTTCCCAGCCCTCCCTGGGCCTCAGCAACGTTGCGAAGCGCAAGAAGAAAGAGCTGTTGAGATTCTTCATCCCCTTTTAAGCTCTCTTCCCATGCAGCATTAAGATAAGCAACCGCTTCATCGTGATCTTTCAGATCATCGATCAGCTCTTCTTTGTAGTCTCTGTATTTAACCATCTGCCTTCTCCCGCTGCTTATGATCTCTAAAAAAGTCCAGCGCGCGCCGGATATCTTTATCTTGGCTTTTCTTGTCTCCTCCGCACAGGAGAAGAACAATGGTGCGTCCGATCATTCCAAAATACACCCTATATCCCGGCCCCAGGTCTACTTTCATCTCGCTCACCCCTTCGCCGACCGGTTCGCAATGTCCAAAGTTTCCGAGCTGCATGCGGTCTAATCGCATCCGAATGGCTGTGCGCGCTTTTTGGTCTCTCAGTTCACGGAGCCAGTCCATCAGCGGCTGCGCTCCATTAGGAGTCTCATAGACCTTCAGGGTATATTCCATTCTCTACCTCAATTGTAACATATAGATTACAGGAAAGCAAAATTTTTGTCTCAAGAAATTAATAATCAGGAAGCTAAGCCATGCTGCACGGCTATCTCTTCATTTTCCATGGGGTCATTCCCATCTTGGTCCGCGGACGTCCGTGGACGGATTAGGGGTGGCGCCAAGACTGATGCCCTTGTAACACCTCTCCCTGGTTTGATCTTCCTGCGGCCTGGTCGTCTCGATTTCAGGAAAGGCCGCTCGAAGGTTTTTGCCAAAAGATTGCACATTCCCGGCATGAGGATAACCTGTGACCTCGCACCAAGACTGCCAAGTTGCGAATAGAGCAGCCACGGAAACCATCGCCTGCGGTTTGAATTCGCATCTTTCGGCAATGAAAGCCTTGATCGGGCTGGTCATGGCTTCGAGTTCTTCGATGGTTTGGGCGGATGATGCGGGCTGGATGAATTTCCCCCTTGCCTGCAATCGGGCGAGTCCTTGCAGGGCCCATAGTAAAATGCCTGGCAGCTCTGCGCGGAGCCGGCCAAGAAGGGCTGTATCTTCTTTGCCGAGCCAGCTTTTCGTCAGCGTCAATACTCTATATCGTTTCGCGAGGGCTCCGCTTGCGTCCCGCATATCCGGGATTTCGTTGCTCATCATCATGATCCGGGTAGGCAGCTGAACCGTCAGAGGCGGAAGGAATTTGCGATTGATGGTCAGAGGATCTTCGCCGCTGATGCTGAGAAGCCTTTCGATGATCACGCTATTGTTTCCTCTGCTGCTCAAACGGGCGTCTGAGATCAGAGCGAGCATTTTATTCAAGAAAGGCTGAAGGCCAAAATCTCCGGCAAGACTGGAAAGCGTAGGTCCGATCACATTGAAGGAGCCCAGCAGTTCCATCAGGCAGCGTCCGATGGTTCCTTTTCCGCTTCTTGGCGGTCCTATGATGAGAAGAATTTTATGGAGGCGAGTATCGTGTATGAGAAAATAACCCGTCCATTCTTGAAGGGTTCCTTGGCTTTCCGGATCTCCAGGCCAGATTGATTCCAGAAATCGCAGCCACTCTTGCGGCTCCGCGGCTCTGGGGTCGTAATCGAATGTCAGGGAGTTTACGTTCATCAATAACGGCGTATGCGGCATGAGAGAGACGTGGGGATTTTCGAGCCAATCCTTCACGTTGAGCAGGCCGTTGCGGAATGAGATGAGATATTGAGGATCGGGACCTTCACGATCATCCAGCCAAATCTCTCCGCTGGACGGATGGTGGTCGTGATGGCAGACCGCGCGAAGAGCATCGACGATCTGGTCCACTTTAAATTTGGTGGGATTGAAATTTTCCAAATTTCCACCGCTTATGTCTTTGGCATCCCTTAAAAAACCGTAAATTCTCTGTCGCATTCCGCCTTCGCTCAATTCGACATATCTCACCCCGTCCCATCGCCAAAATAAATCCGAGCAGTAATGGAGGGTCCTGTGTTTTTCTTCCCATAGAAACTGATCTTTGATCAAGGCATCGGCGATCAAAAGAGGCGCATCGGAATCGAATATCTTTTCGCCCTGGTCTGTGTTTAAATGCGAGAGTTCGCTTCGCGCTTGTTCGGCAGCTTCTCTCGCTTTTTGCAATCCAATCCACTGGCCGTGAAAATCCCTTTCGCTTCGGATTCTCTCCCGACTTTTTCCCTCTTCGCATGGAGGCTGGGCGAAATCTTCCGGCCTGAGGGAAGTATCGTATCGATATACATCTTTAAGCAGCTGCTCATCTTCTTTGTAGATCTGCTCTTCCAGGATTTCGAGCCTGGATTGACGGCCTGCAATCCTCGGGTCTGCTGCAATCATCCTCTTCGGTAGAGACAAAGCCTGCATCTCGGGTTGGAGTCCCGCCGATTGAAATATTTTTTGGACTTCTTCCTGTTTAGCGAGAGGACAAAGCCATCCGTGATGCAGTTGGTTCCAGCTGCATCCCAGAGATTTGATACGGGCCTTGATCCCTTTCCCTAACCCATGCGTAAATCTAATAATCGAACTGCGACCGGACGTTTTTGAAGGAGCGCTGATGTTCGAGCGCCCGATCTGCGTGGAGACGTTCGATCAGGTCCGAATAGGTATGCTGCCGTTTAGCGGCCTCGAAATTGAACTGGCCGCGTTTGATGGACCGTTCGGTCTCTTGGGCCCAGTCTAATGCCTCTTCTTTGCGCTCAAAGCTTTTACAGACGGAAGGGTGCCCTTTGATGGGGAGACAGCGCGCCAAGCAGTGGTACCGTCGTCGTTTTTTCGTTTATAGATCGATGCCATATTTCCAACCTTTATATTGATTGCGATTGGAACGCGGCAACGTCAAAACTTTTTCTCGCTGCACCGCCATTGCACCGGCAGCCATTTTTTCTAGCCTTCGGCCCTAGATGGGCTTCGACAAAACTTACATAAGCTGCTGATGTTGACCTGGATAGGAAGATGAGACTTGATGGATTCGAACCATCGACCCTCTCATTAAAAGTGAGATGCTCTACCACTGAGCTAAAGTCTCGAAATGACCCCGACGGGATTCGAACCCGTGTTATCGGAATGAAAATCCGGTGTCCTAGACCGGGCTAGACGACGGGGCCAGACAGCGAAAAACGTGACCTATTTTAGCCTATCTCTCTCATTTTGTACAAGAACCTACTGCGAAGCCGGGATACTAGATTGTCATGATTTCCTTTTCTTTCTCGGCGCAGGCAGCGTCGATGTCCCTGCAGTACTTATCGGTCTGCTCTTGGATATGCTTCTCGTACTTCTTCATCTGGTCTTCAGGGATCGCGCCATCGGCCTTTTGCTTGCGCACAAGCTCGTTGAATTTGCGGCGCACCTCCCTCATCGCGACCTTCGACTTCTCCCCAAATTCGCGGCACTGCTTCGCAATTTGCTTTCGGAGATTTTCATCAGGCGGAGGAATCGGAATGCGAACCACCCGCCCATCGGCTATGGGGTGAACGCCCAGGTTGGCGGCTTCGACCGCCTTGGCAATCGCATTGATGTTGCTCGGATCGAAGGGGGTCACGACGATTTGCCTGGCCTCCGGCACGGTGATGCTGCCAAGAGATTTGATCGGCACGTGGGAGCCGTATACTTCCACTTGGACCCGGTCGAGCATCGCCGCATTGGCACGGCCGGTGCGCAACGTTTTCAGTTCTGCTTTTAAATGTTCAAGCGCTGCCTGCATAGCCGCTTTGACTTGATTCTCTACGCTGCTCATCCTCCCTCCACAAGAGTTCCTACCCCTTCATCGCAAACAGCCCTCTTCAAAGCATGTGGGCCAAAGACATTGAAAACACGGATCGGAGTCCGGTTTTCTCGGCAAAGGGCGATCGCCGTAGGATCCATAACCTGAAGCTGGTTTGCCAATACTTCGGAATAACTGACCCGCTTGAATTTTACTGCATCCGGATATTTATGGGGATCTTTGTCGTAAATCCCATCGACTTTTGTCGCCTTCAAAAGGATCTGGGCATTGATCTCAAGAGCTCGGAGCGCTGCGGCAGAATCGGTGGTAAAATAGGGGTTGCCAGTGCCGCCGACAAAAATCAAAACAATCCCCTTGTCAAGGTATTTGAGGGCGTCTTTCCACGAGTACGATTCGGCCATCACATCACAGGCAATGGCGCTCATGATGCGGCTTTCGCAATGAACCTTCTCAAACGATTGCTGAAGGGCGATGCCGTTGATCAAAGTCGCAAGCATCCCGATGTGGTCCGCAGGCGTCCGTCCCATCCCAGACTTTACAGCCTCGGCCCCGCGAAAAATATTCCCCCCGCCGATGACAACACCGACTTGGACGCCGAGGACGCAAAGTTCTTTGACTTGGGCAGCGATTTTTTCGCAGGCGACGGGATCGACGCCGAATTTATGCTCGCCCATAAGAGCTTCGCCCGAAAGTTTGAGCAAAATTCTCTTATACACAATCCACTTCGAAAGTATAGGCGACGTTCTTCACTGACCGACTTTCCAGCGCCAAAAACATCGGATCGATAGAGGCTTGCCGATCTTCTTTGCGCAAAGTTCTAGAAACTGCTGCACCGTTACAGAATTGTCTTTCACATATTTCTGATGAATCAGACAGGCCTGATCGGTAAAAGCCTTGATCTTCCCGGCCACGATCTTGTCGACAATATTCGCAGGCTTGCCTTGGACCGACGCGCGGGCAATCTCCTCCTCCCTTGCAAGGACGTGGGCGGGAATTTCTTCAGGCTTGAGAAAATCGGGGTTCTCGGCTGCGACATGCATCGCGATTTCTTTCGCAATCCCTTCCTGATCCGCCGCGCCTTCTATTTCTACGACTACGACTAGCTTACCGCCCATGTGAGAATAGATGCCGTAAGAGCTATTGGGATGCCTATGGATCACTTCGACTCGGCGAAGCTGAATGTTCTCGCCGAGGGCCTGGATGATCAAGTTCCGGTATTGATCGATCGTGATAGAGCGGTCCTTATAGTAGGGCTGCCGGATCAGATCCTCCAGCGATTTCGGCTTCGCTTCCAAAGCTTGTTTGACGACATCGTGGAGAAAATGCTTGAAGCGATCGTTCTGAGCGACGAAATCGGTCTCCGCATTCGCTTCGGCAAGAACTAAACTGTGTTTGTCTTCACCGGTCAAAATCAGACCTTCTTTCGTCTCTCGCCCCTCTTTCTTGACGCCGGCGGCCATGCCCGCTTTACGGAGATGGTCGATCGCTTTTTCCATATCGCCTTCCGATAGGACAAGAGCCTCTTTGCATTTGCCCATGCCGACGCCAGTCCTCTCGCGAAGTTCTTTGATCATATCCGGAGTGATTTCTTTCATCATGGCTTGTCAGACTCCTCCTCTTCCCCTACCTCTTCTTCCTCTTCCTCATCTTCAGATGGCGGGATCGTGCTATCGCCCTTCGCAACAGAAACATTCATTTCATTTTTCTGATCAATCACCGCCTGCGTCAGCGCGATGAGAATCACTTTGATGCTCTTCAGGGCATCGTCATTGCATGCGATCACGTATTCGATGGGATCCGGATCGCAGTTCGTGTCGACGAGCGCCATCACCGGAATACCCAGCGTGTTCGCCTCAGCGACCGCGATATGCTCCTTGCTTGGATCGACGACAATGAGGAGCCCCGGCTGCTTGCGCATGGAACGGATTCCCGAGAGGTTCCGGTCAAGCTTCACCCGTTCTTTGCTCAATACGGATATTTCTTTTTTGGTCAGCCCTTCGCCGCCCGATGCGATCCTTTTCTCGATCCGTTCAAGCGTTTTAACCGACTTCCGAATCGTCTGAAGGTTGGTGAGAGTCCCTCCGAGCCACCGTTCGCATATGTAAAATTCGCCGCACTCTTCGGCGCTTTCTTTAACGACCACTTTCGCTTGCTTTTTCGTTCCGACGAAGAGGATGGGCTTCCTTTTGGCGACCATTTCGCGCACGACTTGCGCCGCCGCGCGGATCTGCTGAAGGGTTTTTGCAAGATCAATGATGTAAATCCCATTCCGCTCTTCGAAAATGAAACGCTTCATCTTCGGATTCCAACGATGGGTCTGGTGCCCGAAATGAGCGCCGGATTCGAGCAACTCCTTGATCGTCACTCCTGTATTTTGTTGTGCGGTAGCCAATTTTTCCTCTCAAAAAAATAATGTTAGCCGTTTTATCAAAGCGCCTGGACAGAATCGAACTGACACTCGTAGCTTGGAAGGCTACTGTTCTACCATTGAACTACAGGCGCATCGGCAAAAACGAAAATAGTAGTTTTACCTCAAAATTCTATTTTTTTCCAAGGGAAACCTGCAAGACTCGTTCAAAGACTCATTCAAAAGTCCTTCTTGGGCGTGAAGTGATAATTTTATATACTTGTTTTTCTATGCCCGACAAGATTAACCGAATCCTAGCCGTCATCTGCGCCGCATGCCTCGCGATCTGCCTGCGCGCGCTCCATCTGGGGGTTGTCCAGAGGGAAGCCAAGCTCATCGAGGCGCAAAAGCCCCAGTCGCGAACCGTTATAGAGAGGGCTGACCGGGGGACGATCTGCGATCGGTTCGGGATCCCCCTCGCTTTGAACAGGATTTGCTACAATGCGGTCGTCTACTACGGGCAGATCGCCCAAATCCCCCTCTCCCGTTGGCAAGAGGAGGGGGGCAGCCGGATTCGGGTCTACCCCAGAAAAGAGTATATCCGTGCTGTATCCAAGCTGCTTGGAACGACTCTCAATCTATCCTCCGAGAGGGTTGAAGACCTCATCCACTCGAAAGCGTCCCTCTTTCCTCACGCTCCGTATCTCATCAAATCGAGGCTCTCTGAAGAGGAGCACTACCGGCTCAAAGGCCTTGAAAAAGATTGGCCGGGGATCCATGCCGAAACGGCTGCGGAGAGGTTTTATCCGCTTCAAAAAACGGCTTCCCATATCCTAGGGACCATGGGGGCGATCAGCCAAAAAAAATATGGGGCAATCGTTGAAGAATTGTCGATCCTGCAGGAAGCGGTCCTTTCGTATGAACAGGGTCTGGCAAGCGCCCTCCCGCACGGCTACAACTCCTTCGAGTCCGCCTGCGCGAGGCTCAAAGAGTTGAAAGAGAAGGCCTATACCCTCAATGACTCCGTCGGAAAAAGCGGGATCGAAGCGCAATATGAAGAGCAGCTGAGGGGCTTCTTTGGTAAAAAAACTTTTGAGGTCGACCAGAAAGGCCGTTTTGTCCGTGAATTGCCAGGAGGCGCGGCGCCGGTCCCTGGCCAGCAAGTAGTCCTGTCGATCTCTGCGGAGCTGCAGCAATTTGCCGAAGAGCTTTTAGCCGTGAGCGAAAAGGAACAGGAAGGAAGGAGCCTTGGGATGGATCCGACCGACAAGAAGCGAAAAGCCCTCAAACAGCCATGGATCAAAGGAGGCGCGCTCGTAGCCCTCGACCCGAATAGCGGAGAAGTGTTGGCCTTGGCGAGCTTTCCCCGTTTCGATCCGAATGATTTTATCAAGCATTCGAACCAGAAAGTCTCTCGATGGCTTGAAAATGAACGGTATATCGGAGCCATCTGGGACGGCAGAGCGACGCTCGTCAAGGAGCGATTCGGGGGACGCCGGTTCATCGAAGACGAAACGATCTTGTCATGGGATCTCTATCTCGATTTGATCTTGCCGAAAGATGGTGCGCTCAGGGCTTTTTTTCAAAAATGTGACAACGTGAGCCTCGCGATCCAGGTCCAGGAAGATTTCGAAACGGTCAGATATTTCTCGGGGCAAAGCGATCCTATGGAGGTCATGGAAGATCTTTTTTCGAGCCTCCCTCAAAAAAACCAGGGCGACCTTGCCCTAAAAGCGGCGCGCCGCCTCGATGGGCTCTTAAGTTCCATCCCATCCAATGCGGATAAATTATTTGCCATCGACCTTTGCCGTACCCTTCTCGACAGCACCCGTTTTAGCGATGACTTGATCGCAAAGATCGGGTCAATGAAGCTGAGCGAGTACCAAGAGCTTTGCCAAGCGTTTATTAAAATGGAAACCCAAGTGAAGGAAGAGGCGGCTGGCCACTTTCGCCAATCTGAGTTCAGGTTGTGGCGGGAATCGAACCAAAAAGAGTTCCTTGCCGAGAAAAGGAGAATAGAAAAAGAAAAGAAAACCTATGCCCGTCCCTATCTTGATTACTTGGATCAAAAAGAGCAGGAGCTTTTCGCCGAGCATTGGAGATCGAACAGGCTCTCGATCCTTCAAGAGCGGCTCACCGACCCGAAACTGCTCCCCGCTGTAAAGGCGCTTCCAACTGATCTCGCATTAGAATTCTTGCGCACCTTCCGCTCCTTTAGAGAGCTCGACCGCCCCCTCTTGGGCAAATACCGGAAGCTTCTCGATGAGAAAAGTCTCGCGGCGTCTTTTTACCCTCAAGGAGGATTCGGATATCTCCGTTCTTTTGCTTTCCAATCGGATGTGCCGCAAGGCTCCCTTTTCAAGCTCGTCACCGCTTACGAAGGGTTGATGCAAGGCCATTCTCCTGTCATCGTGGATGAGGCAGGCCGCAACCCCAAAGCGGTCGCCTACGGATTGAATGGAGCGCCTTATCCCCGCATGTACAAAGGAGGCCGACTGCCGCGAAGCAGCAATCCGCATATCGGGAAAATCGACATCACCGGAGCTCTGGAACAAACGAGCAATCCCTACTTTTCCATTTTGGCCGGGGATTTCTTGTCCGATCCGGACGATCTGAAAGTAACTGCAGCTAGGCTTGGGTATGGAGAAAAAAGCGGGGTGGACCTGCCGGGAGAAAGGTCAGGCCTACTGCCTAAGGATTTGAGGACGAACCGGACCAGCCTCTATTCGTTCGCGTTCGGCCAGCATACTCTTCTTTGCACCCCGCTACAGACAGCCGTTATGCTGGGCGCGCTTGCCAATGGAGGCAAATTGGTCAAACCGAAAATTACGAAGATGCTCTCCGGCCTTGCGCCCGACAGGGAAATGCTCTCGGTCTTCGAAGCTAGGGATGGCTTTGCCAGCCACGAGCTGCAGGCGCTGGGGATTCCATTTTCTTTATTTACCGGGGTCCAAGCCAAAGCGCCGGTTCATGAAATCGGCATCCCCGAGACCGTTGTGCGGAGGGAAATTCCCATGCCAGCCGATGTCGAAGCGCAACTTTACGAGGGGATGGACCGGACCATGTGGGGCCAGAAAGGGAGCGCAAGGTCGGCCATCATCCGGTCTCTTCGCCTCAACCGGGAGCTTCAAGCCGCTTACACAGCCCTGCAGCATC
Source organism: uncultured Chlamydiae bacterium (assembly GCA_963730605.1). Lineage (GTDB taxonomy): Bacteria > Chlamydiota > Chlamydiia > Chlamydiales > SM23-39 > CAIPFQ01. The sequence goes on along the minus strand of CAVSSM010000011.1, from coordinate 84,632 downwards.
AGGTGATCGGCAAGACCAGCACGGCAGAAATTCTCTACCGAGCGCATGTCAATCCAGGAAGCGCTGCCCAAATGATGAAATACATTTGGTTCGGGGCCATTTCCTTTTCACCCGATTATCCCACAAAAACGCGCTACGACCATCCAGAGCTTACCGTCGCGGTCTTCCTAAGGTTTGGCGACGCCGGGAAAGAGGCCGCGCCCATGGCAACGCAGATGGTGAGCAAATGGCGCGAGATCAAAAAGAAACATGAAAATTCTAAAGCCCTATAGATGATCGCCGATCCGGAAAACGCCAAAAACACCGGCCACTTTACCCCGCGGAACCCATAAAGGGAATGTAAAAGATTCAGCAGCGTGAGCAAAATCAAGCCTGGATACACAATTTGTAATCGATACGTCTCGTTTGGGGAAAGTCCGCGAAGCAACCCGACCGTCTCTAGTCTTTCTATATGTCTAGGGACGTCCTAGAAGAAAGTTTTTTTCTCGAGGATTATTTTGCGCAGATAGATTTTCAAAAGGCCGCCGATAATGATGAGCGCGGCTCCAAGGCTCGCGAGAAGGTTCGGCGCTTTGCCGAAAATGGCCCAATCATAGACTCCGGCAAGCAGGACTGCGAGGTAAAGAAAGGGCGATAACCTAGATGGGGTTCCGTGTGCGTAGGCCTGCGCTCTAAAGGCTTGGCTAAGGATGGACGCGGCTCCCAACGCTAAGATCACGCCTAAATCCCAGGAACTAAAGCTCTTGCTGGACTGCATCTCCGTATGAAACAAAAGAAAAGGGACAAGGCTTAAGAGGGTACAAAGGAAAAAAAGATGCAGGAGGGTGATATGGAGCTTCTCCTCCCCTTTGGTCTGGAAACCGAATACTACTTGGGAGGCCCCTTGGCTCATGCCTGAAAGAAGGCCGATGAGGCTTAAGGTAGAAAAAATCCCCGCATCGGGTTGCAGGATCATAAGGGCGCCTGCAAAAGAGACTAAAGCTCCGATCCAACTCGAGACCCCTACTTTTTTGCGTAAAATGCCCCCTTCGATGATGGAGATGAAAACGGGGCCGGTATTGAGAAGCGCTGCGGCATTCAATAAGCTGTTATGGAGTAGATAATAGAAAAAACAATATTGGGCCAGTAGGACAAAAAATGCTCGAAGCATTTGAAGTTTAAGATGATGAAACTCGAAAAAGCCTTTCAGACGCCCAAGGGCCAAAAGCGATAAGAAGAAAAGCGTTGACGTGGCGACAAAACGCCAAAACATGAGGGCAGAAAGAGTCAAATCTTGGATGCCGAATTTGCCGAACAGGCCGACCAGCGACATGCCTGTCGCCGACAAGGCCATGAAACCGATCCCCCTATAAAAGGACGCTTGCTTCCCGAGATGAGCCAACATTAACCCGCTATTTCAAATAAGAGACAAAGGGCTTGCTGCGGCTCCCTTCGGGCCGATTCGCTTCGCTTCGATCTGGCTTTCACACCCCTCCCGACGATGCGTCGGGGGGACCTCGTGCGCTTCGCTAGTGCCCTTTGTTTTCTCTTATTTGCCTAGCGGGTTAATAACGCTCCTGAAATGATCGATGGTCGCCTTGAGACCCTCTTGCAAAGGAACCTTCGGCTCCCATCCTAAAACTTCCTTTACATACCGAATGTCAGGCCGCCTTTGTTTCGGGTCGTCAGAGGGCAAAGGGACAAACTCGATCTTGGAAGAAGAGCCGGTTAAGGCCAGAACTTGCCGCGCAAGGTCGATGACTGGCATCTCGGTCGGATTCCCAATGTTGAAGGGCCCTGTGATGCTATCTGGCGTATCCATGATCCGAATCACTGCATCGATCAGATCGTCCACATAGCAGAAAGATCGGGTTTGCTTGCCTTCTCCGTATACGGTAATAGGATCATTGCGAAGGGCTTGGACAATAAAATTGGAGACAACTCGGCCATCGTTCGGATGCATCCTTGGGCCGAACGTGTTGAAGATGCGTGCGACTTTAATGCGAAGGCCATGGACTCGGTAATAATCGAAGAAGAGAGTTTCAGCGCACCGCTTTCCTTCATCATAGCAAGATCGGATGCCGATCGGATTGACGTGGCCCCAATACTCTTCGGTTTGCGGATGGATATGGGGATCGCCGTAGACTTCGCTCGTCGAGGCTTGAAAGATTTTGATTTTGAGGCGCTTGGCCAATCCGAGGAGGTGAAGAGCTCCGAGAAAGCTGGTCTTCGCCGTCTGGATGGGATCGCGCTGGTAGTGGAAAGGGGATGCCGGGCAGGCAAAGTTATAGATCTCGTCCACCTCCACATGTAGAGGGAAACAGATGTCGTGGCGCATCACTTCGAAACGAGGATGTTCCATTAAAGAGAGCAAATTATCGCGGCTGCCTGTGTAGAAATTATCGACACATAGAACCTCGTTGCCTTCTTTCAAAAGCCTCAGAGAGAGATGAGAGCCTAGGAATCCTGCTCCTCCTGCTACAAGAATTTTTTTGCGCTTGCCTGTCATGGAGAGCTCGCTGTGAGAATGGCTAAACGGCACATGTCTCCATGGTAAGCCCAATCGATAAACGGTGTCAACTGCTCCGTTGGCTCTCCAGAGACGGTGACGATCGCATAGTCGCAAAGGGAAAGAGGCGCCAAGCTGTCCGCGAGGTTCAGCGGCGAGCGAAAGACCATCAAGACAAAGTCATACTCTTTTTTAAACTTATCAAGTGAGTTTTGAAATGCAAGCGACCGGATGACTTCCGCCCCGTAAGGGGTGAATCCGCCGGACGTGAGAAGATCGTAGCCCTGCCTCCTCTTGAGAGGTGGGCTGGAGATCTCCTCTTTCCAAACCTGCAAGACCCCCGGCAGGTCTTCCCGGTTGAACTTCATGTTGAAATCGCATCGGATGACCAGTGGGCGCAAGGACATGCGGGAAAAATGCTCTGCCAGCGCAAAAGAATAATCGGGGCCTTTGCCTTCGATAAGGCCAACAACTTTCACTTTATACCGCTCGCGATTGAAAAATCGGTTTTGGTGCGGCGTCGGCTTTGACTCAGATTTTTCATCTTCGCTTCCGAGGCAATTCGCTGTGCTCATCTGCTCCGCACTGCGAAGGTCCACTGGACCTTCTCGTGTTTCCGCAGCCTTGCCTTTGGCCATGTCCCTCGCTCCAGCTGAAAAATCTGAGGAGCCAATTCCCGTTTTTTCAATCACTCCCGGTATGGGCTCTTTGTCGAGGAAAAGAAATATTTGCCGAAGGGCTTCCAGATCCGCCCCGCGAGGCTCTGTCCCGGGACCATCGCAAACCGTTGAGATCTCGCCGAGAACAGGGTATCCCATCGCACAAAGTTTTTCTTTCGTTGAGGGGAATCCCTTCAAAACCGCCCCGAGAAAGGCGCGGGAGAACACAAAGAATCCGGCCAGCATGGCACCCAGGAAGGCTTTGACCAAAAGCCCTGGGGAACAGGGAGTGGTAGGAAGGGTCGCAATATCGAGAGGTTTTGATTCGACATGGTGGAGATGAGAGCTAATTGTCTTTGATTCGACAAGTTCGGTCAACCCTTGGACCATTTTGATCCCCATCTGGCTCTTTAAGTTCAGCCATTTCTCCCTTCGCCACCTTTCGGGAATATCGGTGAGGCCATTTAGAATTTGCCTCACTTTTTCTTCCAGGATTGTTTTCTCCTTCAAAAGCGCGGTCTTCCGCTCTTTGACGGAATCGGCCAGTCTCTCTTGCAAAACGGAAATTTGCCCCGAAATGGAGCCGAATCTGATTGCCTGCAAAGCATCGATCCTATTTTGGACTAGATCGGATTTCACTTGTTCGAGTTTAAAAAGTTGATCCAGATGTTCTTTGAGGATTTTTTTTTGCAGCGACAACTCCTCTGCCCACCGGCTTCCTTCTTTTTCGCTATGATGTTTTTCATCCTTCAATTTGAGGGCAATCTCGCTTGCTTGTTGAATCAGACGCTGGCTTAGGGGATCCAAGAGCACGGCGCTTAAAGAACTGATCTCGAAATCGCCTCTCTCAATTTCATCCGCTAAGCGAGAAAAATGGCTTACCCCTTCTGCGATTTGATCGAGCTTTTTGTAGTATTCTAGGAAAAGAGCCCGGGCCGTCGTTAAATCGATGCCTTTGAACGCGGCTGGAGTGTCGTGGGCATAATGGATTTGTTCCTGAACCATTTTTTCTTGCATAGAAAGAAGCCGGACGGCGTTTTCGAGATACTCAGCCAGCCCTTTTCTGTCTTCCTCTTGGGAATCAGCTAAACGGCCAGCCCAAGCTCCGAGATATTCTCCCGCATCGAATAACGCGTCCTGAGAAAGCGGCGTATGCTTTTCAATTCCATCGAGAAGATGCTGCATCGCGCAAAGCTGGTCTCGAACCTCTTTCAATTCCCCTTTTTTGTTTTCATACTGCAGCTCATTAAGAGCGCGGCTTTGAGATGGCAATGACAACTCGATTAAATCGCGCTGCTGTTTCAACTCCGATATTGCGCTCAAGGTATCTTTGAGAGAGCGTGAAAAAGGAGTATCATCCATTGGAACAAATGCTTTTTGATCCACTTCCATTCGAACTAACCGATCCAGCTCCAAGTCGATCGAAGAGATTTTATTAGCAAGCACATTGCATTCCTTAGTGATTCCTCCGATCTCTTGTGTTAAGCCCAATTGTCCCGATCGGCTGAGATTGGTTTGCAAATATTCTGTATACTCGTCGAAAACCGAGGACATGTTGGCACATATTTCTTCTTGTTTCTGCTGCAAATAACTGAGCTGCTCGTGGACAACCTGATCATGGTCCCGCTTTAAATATCTCCGATATTCTTCCGTCAACGCATTCAAAAGCTCCGTCCCAAAATATCGGTCCCTATGGAAAAACTTGAGTTCATGAATCGATTTTTGCTGTTTGAGGCACTTTATCCGAAAATTGGAACGGATCGCATTCACTGCAGAAACCCAAGGTTGAATAGAAAGGGAGTAATGAGTCCCGACCTTAAGCCCTTTTGGAACTTTGACAATCGTTAGCTCTGCCTCAGGCAAACGTACGCAAGAGCCGAGCGATCCCGAAGCAATTGTTTTTTTTCCAGACCCAATAGAAAAATGTTCAGAATCTTCAAACCTGAGGCTATATGTTAGTGTTTTCTCCCCATCGTAAACAACGTTCTGGAAGGCGAAATCATCGACATCGCTTAAGCTAAGCCCTCTCTCGGAAAGGATATTGTCCCTGATCCTCTTATAGACCCGAGACAAAAGGCCCGCTTTGCGCACCGTAGCTTGGGTGCCCATCCGGACGACCAGAGGTTTTAAGACTTGATTGGACTGGATCAAAGTGGCTGTTTGAGACTCTTGAGAGCTTGCGCTTCCATTTGAGAGAAGAAGCTTTTCCAGGCCTCCTGTCCCCTCGATGGATTTGGGAGCCTCTTTAAAAGTCGCAGAAACTTGATATTTTGGAACAGACCTGATCAAAATGAAACTGAACGCAAGAAGAGCTCCCCAAAAAGAAGCTCTGAGAATTTTCTTCTTTTGGCTCAAGTAAAGCCGTTTTACATCAAATAGGGTGAATACCCTCTCATCGGGATCGTGAAGCGGCCTTTTCTGATGCTTCATGGCACGAACAATTGCATTTGTTTGCTGATCACATCGAATCCTCCAAAGATGGGCAGAAGCTGCGAAATGAACCGGTTCCATTCAGTGATCGGCTTCGCGGCGACATAGACGATATCGCCCGGCATCAGGAGAAGGCTGTCATTCGGCAGATGAATAACATGCTCCCAGCTCAACGTATAGATTTTCGGTTTGGCGATATTGCCGCGGATCACCTGGATATAGGACTTATCCCCCGTGTAAGGGATCCCGCCCGATTCGGCCAAGGCCTGCCGGAGCGGCATAAAACCGGATGGGAGATTGACGACCCGCTCTCTTCCCACTTCTCCCATGACCATCAAGGTCGCCGCGGACGGCTCGGCAATGTAGATTTTATCCCCTCCTCGCACGACGATGTTTTGTGACATGTCCCCTTCTTTCATGAGCTTGTTCATATCGACGGGAAGAAAAGAGCCGTCCCGGATGATGTAGCTTTTGAAGAGGTTCGCCTCGGTAGGGATCCGAGCTTTGGAAAGTACATCGAACAGCCGGATTTTCCCGTCGACAGGAACGCTGGGAAGCGAAACAAGGCCTGCCAGTTCCACTTTTCTTGCGATCCTGTCTTTATAGGTGACGAAGACCTCCGTATCGCGGATATGTTCATGGTAGAGCACTTGGATCTTTTCCTTCGCCTGGTCGAGAGTCAGTTCCGCGACAGTTACAGGCGGCAGGTCGGGCAGGGAAATTTCACCGTTGACGACCCGATATCCGATCCGGCTGCCGATATATTCCACCGCGTCTGCCACATCTTTCCGCTTCGGGTTATAAACCGCCACCTGCAGGACATCGTCTTCATGAATTTTGTCCTGGTATTCGTTGAGCATCGAATCATCGAGCTCCCCCGGTTCTTTCCCTTCCATTTCTAAAATGGAAAATTTTCCCTCGCGGATCTTGTAAGAGTCGAGAACGAATTCATCCGCTCCAAACAGATCCTTTCCCATGTAGGGACTGCTGCAGCCCGCGACGAGCAAAAAGGCGAGAGGGAAAAATCTCATACAAATTAACGAAACGAAGGTTTAAGATAGGACGTAAGGTATCATACATCACAAATTTTTTTATGGGAAAACGAATTCTAATCACCGGCGCCGCCGGATTTATCGGCTACCATCTCGCCCTCCATCTCAAGGCGCGGGGCGATTTCGTCATCGGCCTTGATAATTTCAACTCTTATTATGATTTCCAGCTCAAGCGCGACCGGGAGATCCAGTTACAAGCCGAAGAAATCGAGATACTCCATGCGGATATTCGAGATCGAGACTTGCTTCAGCTTGCGCTCTTGCGCCACGGAATCACCCATGTGGTTCATCTGGCTGCGCAGGCCGGCATCCGCCATTCCCTCTCCGAACCTGACGATTATGTCGCTTCGAATTTGCACGGTTTCGTCTCTGTTCTCGAGGCTTGCCGCCGATTTCCTACAATCAAGCTTATCTACGCCTCTTCCTCATCCGTATACGGACTCAACAAAAAAAACCCGTTTTCCGTGGACGACAAAACCGACCAGCCCGCGAACCTCTATGGCGCGACGAAAAAAGCCAACGAAGCCATGGCCCACGCCTACCATCATCTTTATGGCCTGCCGGTTACAGGGCTTCGCTATTTCACAGTCTACGGCCCTTGGGGCAGGCCCGATATGGCCTATTACCGCTTTACCCAGCATATCGCGAACGGACAGCCGATCCAAGTGTTCAATGCTGGGCGGATGCGCCGCGATTTCACTTATATCGACGATATTGTGCGAGGGACCACGGCGGCGATCGATTTGGGAGCGAAATGCGAGATTTTCAACTTAGGAAATAACCGCCCAGTCGAACTTTTGGATCTGATCAGCCTCATCGAAACGCATCTTAAGAAAAAGGCGATCAAAGAAATGCTGCCCATGCAGCCGGGTGAAATAGAGGAGACCTGCGCAGACATAGAGAAAAGTGCGGCTCTTTTAAATTTCCGCCCCGCCGTCCCGCTGGAACTTGGAATTCCCCGATTCATCGAGTGGTATCAAAAGTATACCGCGCCCATAAGCTGTTGAAAAGCTTTTGGCAGATACTCGATCAGGTCTCTTGCGATGAGCCCATAGGAAGTTTTTTCCCGCGCCGCTATTTCTCCCGCAACGGCGTGTAAATAAGTACCGACTGCCGCCGCATCATAAGAGTCCATCTTTTGGGCTAAGATTCCGGCAAGTATGCCCGTCAACACATCGCCTGCCCCTGCGGTCGCCATGCCCGGATCTCCTCTAGAGATGATGAGCGGCGGCAGCTTCTCGCCAAAAAGAATTGTCGGAGCCCCCTTCAATACGAGGGTCGTATCTTGACCATTTGCAAACTTTTGGCATCGGCAAAGGAAATCTTCCTCTTGCGGAGCGCTTTTCAACCCTAGAAGGCGAAGCATTTCTCCCCGATGGGGGGTTAGCACGGCATTTTTTGAGAACTTCACCCCTTTCTGCAGGGCATCCGCGTCAAAGACGGCAGGAAGGGAAATGTCTTTCATCCATCGCATCGAGCTAACGCCAATTCCAGGGCCTACGAATACGCTGCTCGCCCGTTTGAGCTCTTGGCGCCATTCCTTTTCATTCCATTTGCGGCAAATGAGCTCCATCGGCGCCTCTCCGATATTCCCCTTAGAAAAAAGACGGACGATGCCGGCTCCAGCCCGAAGCGCTGCCAGCCCCGCCATCTTCGGAGCGCCCCGCATCGTCTCCGATCCAGCATATCCGACCACGTACCCCGCTTGGTATTTGTGTCTATTGCGGATGATTTTGGGCAGAGGCAAGAAGGCAGGATCGGGTAAATAAGCGATTTCCTGACATAAGGCAGCAAATTGCTTTGGCAATCCAAAATCTTCGACTTCGATGCGGCCCGCATGATTCCAACCGTCCCTGAAAAAAAGGCCGCTTTTCGCCATTCCGAGTGTCACCGTTTGGGTAGCTTCGATGCATGCGCCTCTTGCTTCCCCCGTAGTCCCATCTAGCCCTGAAGGCAAGTCGATGGCAAGGATCGGTCCCTTAGAGCCGTTTGCAAGCAAAATCGCCGTCTCTATTTTTCCAACAGCATTGCCTTTGAACCCCGTTCCCAATAATCCATCGATGATCAAGCCCTCTCTTGGCTTCATCTCCTCTCCGTCATAAAACCGGACCGTTTGCCCTCTTTTTTTCGCGAACCTGTCATTCATTTTCCGGTTCCATTCGCTGCACGACTCTGGAGGAAAGCAGGGATACGCTGTCACCCGGAACCCCTCTTCCAAAAGGGCCAATCCCGCGGCGTACGCGTCAGCTCCCTTATTGCCTTTGCCAATCAGAAGAGAGACGTTTTTCGGAAGCTGATTTTGCAGGATGAGTCGAATGGCGGCAGCTGCTACCTTGCCTCCCGCCTCTTCGATGAATTTTTCTTCTTGGCAGCCAGCCTGAACGGCCAGTTTTTCAACGCGGGCCATCTCGGCGGCAGAGACGACTTTTACGCCGAAATAGGGCGGCAGAGCGGATGGCGGCTCAATCTGGCTTTTTTCTTTCTTAGACATATTCACTGTATAAGAGAACGCCGCCGATTGCGCAAGAAATTAGAGTGCTAGAGATGCTCTTCTTTGATGGCGCGCTGGAGGAGCGCTCGGACGGCTTCGCGAGGGTCGAGCCCCTCGTAGATGATCGCATAAGTCGCTTCCGTGATCGGAATCGAAATCTGATGTTTTGCTCCCAATTCGCGGGCGGCGACGCACGTATAGATCCCTTCGACAGCCATACCGATCTTTTGTCTTGCCCCTTCAGGAGAAAAGCCTTCCCCTACAAATCGGCCGAATCGATAGTTGCGGCTGCTCACTGACATGCAAGTGGCAGAAAGATCTCCCAGGCCAGAGAGGCCGTTCAGCGTTTCCGGGAGGCAATTTTTAGCGACGCCTAACTTGCGCATTTCGTGGAGGCCGCGAGTCATAAGAGCCGCTTTTGCGTTATCTTTGCCGCCCAACCCATCGGAAATACCGCAAGCGATCGCGATGATATTTTTCATTGCGCCCCCGAAGGCGACCCCATCGATATCTTCGTTCGGATAGATTCGGAACGTCGGAGTGATGAAGAGTTCATGGATGAGTTTCATGACAGCCGGATCGTAAGCGGAGCAAACGACCGAAGTGGGGAGGTTCTGGACGACCTCGTCGGCGAGGCTCGGCCCGCTCAGGATCCCGATGAGCGCCTTCGGGACGAATTGCGATGCGACTTCCGGAAGAAGCAATCCTGAGCCTTGCTCGATCCCTTTCGAGGTCAGGATGACGGGAACCTTGATCTTCGGCAGCCGCTCGAACACCGGGCGGATCCCCGAGCAAGTGACGCTCTCGACCAGGACCTCGGCGCCTAAAAGCGCCTCCTGGATCTGGCTCGTAAAGCGAACCGTCTCGGGCGCAAGAACTCCGGCAAGCTTGGGATGAGCGCGGGTCCTTTGCAGCTTGGCGGCCAATGCCGCATCCCGCGTCCACACCGTTACCTCATGACCTTTCATGCCGAGCAAGGCCGAAAGAGCAAATCCCCACGTTCCCGCTCCTAAATATCCAATCTTTTTTTGCATGAGAGTATGATACCATTTCTCCTGTTTTTCCATGACCTCCTTCCAATGAATCGTGGTTCGGCTCTTGCAATGAATGAAAATATTTTATAAAGATTATATTAAGTTCTTGAAAATAGGCTCGTACTCATCACCTTCAGAATCTCTTCTAGGTTTTCCTCGCTCTTCAGGGGCGCATAGATGTGCGCTCGGGGGTAAGAGAGCGATACAGCCTGATCGGCTAAGGGAAGCGCATCGAAGATGAAGCGCTCTCCTTCCACCCAAATCGATCGCCTGCCCTCTTCCAAACCCAATGGAGGGGAAGATCGACTTTTGCCATCCGCTTCATGAACGTCAGTTTCATCGCCATCATCCCGGTGTAGGAATATGGGTAGTGTAAAGACGGATCGGCCTCGGTATATTCGACAATTTCAAGACGCCCTTCCCTCTCTACAACGGCGCCCATGGCATCGCCAGCCTTTCTCTCGACGCACTTGATTCCGGCATCGGCATCTTTTTCCCTCATGTAAGATAGAAAAGCGGGATCGGCCGGATCGGCTAAGAGATTTTCTATAGGGATGATCGAGACAAGATCGATTTCACGCTCTTCAAAGAGGGCTAAGGTTCCCGATTCGGCAAACGATTTGAAAACGCTTCCATTGCCGCTCGGGGCCAAAATTTTTAAGATCTTCTTCTTTGCATCGAGCATAGGAAGCATTTCCTGCTCAAAAAAGTAAACCTCGCGGCCAAAGGACTTATGCTTTTCAAACAAACCGACCGTCTCGTCGTGGTTTAAAGGCGAGGTCATGAGCGCCACGGGAATATGAGCCGGCACTTTCTCAAGAGACCATTGGAATAAACTTTTGTTGTGGATTTGAAACGCCCCCTTAGGTCCTGTCAGCCTAAGACGGCTCCCTTGTCCGCCTGCGAGAAGAATGATTCCGACTTTTTGGATCGGTTTAAGAGTAAACCTCTCGGCATTTGGACATGTTTGAAGGGGCCTTGCCGGAAAAATGCAGTCGAGCACTTTTTTTGCGGATAGGGATAAGAGATCCCGGTTCTCCCCCGATCAGGGGGAAATGCTGCAGCTTTCTGTTGGGAGACGGGACGCCCTGCTTCAAGATGCCGTGATTGGGATCGGCCCAAAGGGAGACGATTTGGATGGGAAAGGGAGCATCGAGATAGTAGATCATCGAGAGAATCCCTGAATCGGGCAGGATCGCAGCTTTGCATCGGTTTTTAACAATCGAGAGGAGTTGAAAAAGAGTTGTCTTTCCTCTCAGATCGATCACATTCTTATAAGGAAAGTCTGGACCCGCGCCGAATCCGAAAAGGAGCACCTTGACGCTTCCTATCTTCTCGAGCCGCTCGAAGAGATCCTGCCACCTTGCAAGCGGCCAATTGCGCCAAAGGCCGTAGTTGGTTTCGGTGACAGGCTGAACGCAGATATACGTATAGCTGTCTGGCAAATCGAACGATTTCCAAAGATCGTCATGGAGGGGGTCCCATTTCAGTTTCGGGATGAGGTTCCCTCTTGCCATGCGACCCAATCGGTGGGGCTTGGCCACTCTATGATCAGATCGAAACTCTTCGGGTCGATGCCCATCTTCTTGAGCGTCTCTCGAATCGATTGCACTTTGCCTCGCTTCCAGTCAGGAGCCGCTAAGATGCGGACATCCCCTAGCATCGTGAAACCGTCTAGCAAATTCTCTCGAGTCAAGAAAGTGATTTCCGCATTGGGGATTCGTTCGCGGATCCGATGGACAATCGCGTATAAGCCGAGGGCTATATCGCCAAGGCCCCGGTTCCACCCAAGAAGGAAACTTTTGCTCTTTTTTTTCGCCGCTCTCTTGAGCATCCAATCAAGAGGGTTGGGAAAAATGCGGCGGGTAAGCGTCCTAAACACGCAATAGTTCCCGCGCTTTTTCAGCCACCTCTTCCACGGTGATCTTCTTCATGCAGCGGAAATCGATCGGGCAGGTCCGCTTGAAACAAGGGGCGCAGTCCGCATGCTTATTGATCACGGCGTCCGGTTTCCCATAGGGGCCGGTCGCTTCCTCATCCGTTGACCCGAACAGGGCGATAAGTGGAGTATCGAACGCCGCAGCGATATGCATCGGACCGCTATCGTTTGTCACGAGAAGATCGCAATCTTTGATGATGCACGCGAGCTCTCGAAGCGACGTGATGCCGGCCAAGTTGATTGTCTGTTCGGGAAGCCTCTGGCAAATCTCGCGTACGAGCGTAAATGTCGACGCGTCGCCGAAAAAGACGACATAGCCTTCCTTTAAGAGCTCCAATGCGAGCGCGCGAAACCTCTCAGGCGGCCAGCATTTGGCCGAGCCGTAAGATGCGCCCGGGTTGATCCCGATCAGCCTTTTTCCTGCCATGTAACCTCTTTGGAAAAGGAGCTGCTTGGATCCATCGACTTCCTCTTTTGTGACATAGAGCCGCGGCGCAGTGTCGGAACGAGGGATCCCAAGCGGCTCAAGGAGCCTTTTATAGAGGTCGACCTGATGCATTTTTTGTTTTGGCCAACGGATGGGGTCGGTGAGAAAAATCCTCCGCAAATGGGCCGAATAGCCGATCCTCCTTGCTACTTTTCCCTGCCAACACCACCAGGCCGAGGAAAACGAATTCGTGAGCAGGATGGCCGTATCGAATTTTCCCGTTAGGATCTTCGCGATGATATTGCGCTGCTCTTCGCGGCGGAGGAATTTGTTGGCCGGGGGAGTGAAACAAAAGAGCTCATCGATCGCAGCGTCTTTCACCAAAAGCTCAGAGATCGGCGTCCTGCACATGGCGGTAATGGATGCTTTTGGGAAAGCGGCGCGTAGGTCGGTCAAGACCGGCGTTCCCATGACGAGATCCCCGATCCAGTTGGGCATTCGAACTAAGATATTTTGCATCTCTTGGGGCATAAGAGAGCCCAGTATAGCGGACGAGTTGAGGAGCTGTCTATACCTTGATTATTTTCTGCAAGACCTCTACCTTTGGCAGTATGCAGCACATCATCCTCGGCATCGATCCCGGAACTAGAATCACAGGATATGGGATCATCCGGCTCCCGATGGAGCCCATCGATTTCGGCTGCATTAGGCCTCCCCCGAAGCTTTGCCTTGAGGAGCGCTACCGCCTCCTCTTCGATGCGCTCGAGAGCCTCATCGAGCAGCATAAACCGACGGCGATCGCCGTCGAATCCCAATTTGTTATGAAAAATGCGGGAAGCGCCATCAAGCTCGGCATGGCCAAAGGGATGGTCCTTCTTGCCGGAGCGCGAGCAAAAATTCCCGTTTACGAGTATGCTCCTAAAAAAGCGAAGTTAGCCGTCGTAGGCAAAGGCCAGGCGAGCAAGTTCCAGGTGCAGCGGATGATCCAAAGCCTCCTCCGGCTTCCCGCTCCTCCCGAGCCAGAAGACGCAGCCGATGCCCTAGCGCTCGCCATTTGTTGCGGAAATTATTTAAGTAAAGGATGAGTCATGTACGAAGCGATCCGAGGCGTTTTATTAGAAAAAGAGCCGCTGAAAGCGGTTGTCGAGGCGGCCGGAATATCGTATCGCCTCGCCATCCCGCTTAGCACCTACATGCGACTCCCCACTCCAGAATCGGCCGTCCATCTTTTCCTCTCTCACGTCGTCCGCGAGGATGCCCATACGCTCTACGCTTTCCTCATCAAAGAAGAGCGCGACCTCTTCGAGACGCTCATCGGCCTATCGGGAATCGGCCCCAAAACGGCCGCGGCGATCATCGGTCACATAGAACTGGAGGCATTCCAGAGGGCCGTCGCAGCCGCAGACATCCGGATCTTGAGCAAAATTCCGGGCATCGGGAAAAAAACGGCGGAGCGGCTCGTCATCGAAATGCGGGACAAGATCAAAGGCAAAGGGAAAGATGCGTCGATTTCTTTAGGGGTCAAGGGCGGCGATTTGGCCTCTGATGCCGTCAGCGCGCTCCTCAATCTCGGCTACAATCCGCTGGATGCCCAAAAAGCGGTCCATGCGACTTTGCAAGAAAGACAAGACAAAATCGATTTAGGCCCGCTGATTACGCTCGCTCTTCAAAAGCTTTAAACGCTTTCAGTCCAAGAACGATATCCTCTTCGCTCTCCGAAAAGGCAAAGCGGGCATAGCCATCGAGCCCGAACGCGCTGCCCGGCACTAAGGCGACATGGGCCCTTTTGAGAATCTCCTCGCAGGTCCCCTTGATTTTCACGAAGAAATAGAGGGTGGATGCGGGGGGCTTATACGAGGTGCCGAAAAGCTCGTTATAGGTGCGGAAAAAGAGCTTCCGCCTCCGGTCCATCGCACCCTGCACAAGCGCCGCGGCCTCTCTTGAGTGGCGAAGAGCAGCGAGCGCCGCCCGTTGGCTGATGTGGGAAGTTCCGGTCGTCGACTGGCTTTGGACGGCGATCATGTTCTTAATGATCTCGTGGCCTGCGAACGCAAAACCCACTCTGTATCCGGCCATCGCGAAATTCTTCGAACAGCTTTCGATGATCACGGTGCGAGAGCCATATTCGGCAAAGGCGGCGCATGAAACATATTTCGCGCCATCGTAAACCATTTCGCTGTAGACCTCATCTGCGACCACATAAAGCCCCGCCTGATTAGCGGCTTTGAGAAGGGCGGCGACCTCCTCTTTTGAATAGAGAGCGCCGGTCGGATTGCATCCATTATTGAAAAGAAACACGGCTGTTTTTTTTCCAGCATGACGCTTTATATCCTCCGGAGTGATTTTCCAATCTGTTTTTTCGTCGAGGACGATCGGCTTTGGAATGCCTCCGGCAAGCCGTACGATGTCAGGGTAGGAGGGCCAGTAAGGCGCCGCGAACAGAACCTCTTCTCCCGGATTCAAGAGTACCTCGAGGGCGGCAAAGAGAGCGAATTTCCCTCCGCAGGTAACGATCGTCTGATCGACCCCGAAATGGCTGCCGTAACGGCAATTCATCCATTCCGCCGCCGCCTCGCGGAGCTCGAGAAGGCCTCCGACAGGAGCATAAGGGCTTATCTGTTCCTTAACCGCTTTTTCGACCTCTTTCAAGACAGCCGGATGGTTCGGAACGACCGGATCGCCCGACCCGAAATTGTAGATACGCACCCCCGATTTGCGCAAGCGGTTCATCTCGGCGTTGACCGCGTTTGTCGCGGATGGATTGAACGTTCTCATAATGCACCGTAGCGGCCTAAGTTCCGGAAGGTTTTGGATTTTCCCTTGATCTCTTCGAGGAGGGACACGCTCGGCGTTTCGAGATCGAGGTAAAAAGCGTATTCGAACGGACGGCCGATGAGGGGGCGAGAGATGATGGAGGTGACATTGACCCCCTCCTTGGAAATGACCGAAAGGATCTCCGCGAGCTTTCCGGGCTTATGTTCCAAAGTGATCCGGATCGTGCATTTCGGACCCTCTGAGGGTTTTGTCGAAAGCAAGAGAAAGCGGGTGAAATTTTCGGGGTTGTCTTCGATGTTCGCCAAGCACACTTTGAGCCCATGGATCGATCCCGCCATCCTGCTTGCGATCGCGGCCGCACTTGGATCTTTCTTTTTCGCGACAAAGCCGGCAGCGGCTGCCGTATCGACATAGGCTTCAGGGAGGAGGTTAGGGTGTTTGCGGAAAAACTTCAGGCATTGCCCCAACGCCTTCGGATGAGAATAAACGGTTCGGATCTCTTCGATCTCCGCATCCGGAAGAGTCAGAAGGCAATGTTCGATCCGCGTCGGCGTCTCCCCATTGATCTCCAACGTGCTTTCCCCAATTAAATCCAGCACCTCATAGATCGGCCCGATGAGCGTGTTCTCGATGGCAAGAAGGGCGGCGTCTGCAGATCCCTTTTCAACGGCTTCGATCACGTCCGAAAATTGGGAAAGCCCCAAGAAAGCAGCCTCGGTCCCAAAGAGGCGAAGCGCCGTCATATGGCTATATGATCCTGGGACCCCTTGATATGCGATTTTCTTCATAGGATTCCTCCGGAAACTGTAGTTCTTTGGCGATCCTGAAGCAGGATCGCATTCCGTTCGCTTCGCTTCCTGCATTTCAGATCCTAGCAAATTTGTTAATGAGTCAATATACTGTTTCAGGCAATGTGCAATATTCTCTCGGTTGTAGCGGCCGAGTTCTCTTCGCATTTCCAAATTATCGGCGGCGAGCCGAATCATTGACTTGAACCCCGGCCCCGCCATTGCAAGGCTTTCGGGATCGACAAAATCGAAAAGCGTCTTTGAAATGAGATAAGGGAGTTGAGAGATGATCGCGGCCCGCCGGTCGTGCTCCGCCGCATCCATCCGCATCGGCTTTGCGCCAAGGCTGCGGATCAACTCTTCGGCCACTGTCATTGAGCCTTCAGTGTTCTTGTTATGAGGCGTGATCACCCAGACGGCTCCCTGAAAAATCTTGGGGTCGCTGTTTTCGTATCCGCTTTTTTCTGTGCCTGCCATTGGATGGCTCCCAAGAAATTTAACAAAGCCGTCTGTCAGTTTTTCGAATGTTTCCGTAATCCTCTTCTTGACGCTTCCGATATCGAGGACAAGAAGTTTTTTTCGAGCTCGCCGCTTTGCAATTTTTTCAGCGATTTCCAAAATGGCGGTGATCGGAGTAGCCAAAATCAAAATGTCGATCTCTTCGATCTTTTCGATCCAATCGCCCTCGAGCAAAACCCCATCGATTCCCTTGGCGATTCCATTGGCGATCCCTTTTTGAAGAGACCCTCCCATGAGTCCCGATCCGATGATGCCGATCTTCATCATTTTGCCGCCTCCATTTCCATTTCAAGACGGGTGTATTCGAGAAGCAAATCGAAAATCTCTTCGATAAAAGATGCGCTGATCCGGCTTGCCCTTGCAAGCTGGCGCATCTCATCCTTAATCTCCTGTTCCCGATCTACATCCAAGATGGGAAGCTGCCCTTCCTTTTTGATCCTGACAACCTTGCGGGCCACCTCGATCCTTTTCCCTAACAGCTCTACGAGCTCGCGGTTGAGCGCATCGATCTCTTTTCTCAAATCGTCGAGTTTCACATCGACCTCCCCATTGCAATCGCGACTTTTCTAAGTTGCGCAACTAGCTCGGCCCATTCATACGGTAAAAGGGCCTGTTTTCCATCGCATTTGGCTTTTTTCGGATTCGCATGAACCTCGACGAGAAGCCCGTCCGCCCCAGCGGCGATCGCCGCGCAAGAGAGCGCCGGGATCAAATCCTTGCGCCCTGCGGCGTGGCTCGGATCTACGATCACAGGCAAGTGGGTGAGGCTCTTCAAAACCGGAATGCTGCTGAGATCCAAGGTGCTTCGCGTTGCGTTCTCGAAGGTCCGGATGCCCCGCTCGCACAAAATCACATCGGGATTGCCGTGGGCGATGATGTACTCGGCGCTCATGAGCCACTCTTCGATCGTGGCCGACATGCCCCGCTTCAAAATGACCGGCTTTCCACATTTTCCGACCGCTTTCAAAAGATCGAAATTCTGCATGTTTCGCGCCCCGATCCGGATGATATCTACGTGGGAGGCCACAAGAGCCACGTCTCTTATATCCATCACTTCCGTTTCGATGAGAAGGCCGTGCTTGGACTTTGCTTTTGCATGGAGCTTCAATCCCTCTTCACCCATCCCTTGGAAACTGTAGGGAGAAGTGCGCGGTTTGTACGCGGAGGCGCGCAGGACCGAAACGCCGGTTCCTTTCAACCCTTCGGCCACCGCTTCGAGCTGCTCCTGGCTTTCGATAGCGCAAGGCCCGGCCATCAAGACGACAGCCTTGCCGCCTATTTCGACATCGCCGATGCGGATCACTGTTTTTTCCGGATGGGCCGCAAGGCTCGCCAATTTATAGGGCGAGGCGATCGGCGTTGCGTTTTCGACAGCACGCAGAGTATTGAGTTCGCGCGTGACTTCCTCGGATGGATTCGACTCCACTCCAATGAGTGTCTCTCCAATGACGCGATGTCCTAAATTGTGGCGGTCCAACAATTGGCGAATGATCTGGATATCGTCAGCATGAGCTGATTTTTTAATTTTGATAAGCATAGTACTATTTCCTCTAGTTTGTTTTTTGGGTTAAGAATCTGATAGAAAAAACAAATGAATTTGGCGCTATGCGCCAAAATAGAAGAAATAGAATGAATAAGCGGGAGCAAGCTGAGTGCCCAAAACTAATCTGGTCGAGGATGTGATCCTTGCGTTCTTGCTCATGATAAACTAGATTGTATCACATTTGAAGGATCGATGTCCATGCTTTTTACATCCCTCTCTAATCCCGATATTCCCAAGGATCTGCCTCCTGCTGTAGAGGGACTTGAGCTACGCCTGGATCTTTGCCCCAAGATCGACCTGGAAGAGATTAAAAAGTTTCTTAGCGCCTCCCCACTTCCTGTAATGCTCACCTTGCGTAAACCCTCCCAGGGCGGGAAGTTCCATGGGACGGAAGAGGAGCGGGAAGGCCTCATCGAGCGGCTGCTTGCCTTCTCGCCCCCCTTTTTCGATCTCGAAGGAGATATGAGGCCCGCATTTCTGCTCAAAGCCACACAGTCTCATCCCAAAACCCGTTTCGTCCTCTCCCATCACGATTTTGAAAAAACGCCCGAAAACCTCCACGAGATCTATACAACCTTATCTCGGCACTCCCCCTTTACCTGCAAAATCGCCGTCATGGCTACTTCCGCAAACGACGCGCTCCGGATGCTCCTTTTCGCGAAAAAGCACCCCGGGGCAAGCGCGATCTGCATGGGGGAAAAAGGAAAGTTCGCCCGCGTACTCGGCAAAGTCGCAGGCAACCTTCTAGACTATGCTGTACTCAAAGGCGATCAGCCTACAGCCCCCGGGCAGATTTCTATCCAAGACCTCGTCGATATCTACCGCTATCCCTCCCTGAATACCCACACGGATATTTATGGCCTCATCGGGAATCCCGTAGCCAAAAGCCCGGGGCACATTTACCATAACGGCGTCTTCCAGAAACGCAATGTAAATGCGGTTTACATTAAAATGATCGTCAACCCGGAAGAGCTGGAAACCTTTATCCGCTATGCCAAGGAACTAGGAATCCGGGGCCTGAGCGTCACGATCCCTCTCAAAGAAAAAATCCTCCCCTTCGTCGATGAAATGGACGCCAAAACACGCGCCACTCTCGCGGTGAACACGCTTCTTTTCAAAGGAGGGCGCATCTATGGGACGAATACCGACGGCACCGGCGCTCTCGACGCGATCGAAAAACAACTAAAAGTAAAAGGCAAGAAAGTCGTCCTGATCGGAGCCGGCGGCGCAGCTCGCGGCATCGCCTTCGAAGCAACCGCGCGCGGGGCCCACGTCCTCATCTTGAACCGGACGCGCTCTCGTGCGGAAGAACTTGCCGCCGCAGTCGGCGGGGCCTCCGGCGGCCTTGAAGATATCCCTCTGGATGCCGACATCTTGATCAATTGCTCGCCCGATCCCATGCCCATCGACATTCCCTCTACTTCTCTAGTGATGGATATTGTCATTGCCCCGAAAGAAACGTCTTTCTTAAAAGAAGCCCAACGCCTTGGCTGCCGCATCGTCCACGGGGAAGAGATGTTCCTCAACCAAGCCCAAGCCCAAACCAACTTCTGGCTCGACTAAGCCAAAGTTATACCGCGCCCGCTTAGGGGCTGTTAAAAAATAAGTTAAACCATTTCCAGGCCATTATAGCGGCCCATCTGTCAGACGGCAGCGACTCGGTTATATTGCTCGAACATTGACCTTGTCGCTGCCGCAGACATCTGGGCCACTCTAAGAACCGCACAACAGTTTACTTTATTCTTTAACAGCCCCTTAGAGAGGGTTAGCAATTTAGCGCTCTGCAGATCAAGAGATATTAAGGGGTAGATTTTCGAAATGGAAACTCTTGATCAGCCTCGAGTCTGATAGATCTTCTTCTTTGAGAGGCTTCCCATCTAAAAGTTCAAGGAGGTCAACCACCCCTACCTAAAGGCAGAGGCTTGATCGGTCATTTCTTGAACCTTGCTCTAAATAGAGAAACTGTTTTTCTCTTGTCCTGAGGCAAAGCCATTTTTTCTGGTTCATCGAGATGCGCTGCAAACCTTCGGACCGTGGGATACTGCAATAGGTCGATCATCGAAATATTGATTTGCAGTTGGAGAGACAACGCCGTTTGTAAGGCGGCCAAACTCATTGAATCGCCTCCTGCCTCGAAGAAATTTTTATTCACTCCGACATTCTTTTCTAGAACCTTGTTCCAAATGAGAGCGATCGACGTTTCCGTCTCTCCTTGAGGAAGATCAGACTCTGCAGAAGAAGGGGGGAATAGAGCGGGAAGAGTAGACCTGTCTATTTTTCCATTTGGCG
This sequence comes from uncultured Chlamydiae bacterium, assembly GCA_963730605.1. GTDB lineage: Bacteria > Chlamydiota > Chlamydiia > Chlamydiales > SM23-39 > CAIPFQ01. The sequence continues at coordinate 64,198 of CAVSSM010000011.1, read as the reverse complement.
TCCTCGAGAACCTCTCCAGATAAACAAAATGGGAAGGAACAGCTGCAGAGGGGAACCAAAGAGAGAGAAACTCTTTTCAATTTCCCCGGTTCAATTTCTCGATCTCCCGTATAATAGGCGATTATTCGGTATAACTGCTTTTCTTTGATAAGAGCCGCAACCTCATGGATTGAATCGTACTGTTTCAGACTCTCTTCGACCTCGCCAAGTTCAATCCGGAATCCCCGGATTTTGACTTGGGTATCAATTCGTCCCAAATATTCAAGCTCTCCCTCTGGCAAGAGGCGCGCATAATCTCCGGTTCTGTAGATCCGGATTGATTTTCCTTGAAGAGGAAGGGAGAAAAATCTCTCTTTTGTTAAATCGGGCTGGTTCAAATACCCTAAAGCGAGCCCATCGCAGAGATAAAGATCTCTCCTTTTGGCACCATTTGGAACTTGTCGTCGAGGAGATAAATTTCAGCTCCTGGGCGATAGGAGGAGCACCCCGCCTCTATAAAAGGAGGAAGATAAGGCCTTTATTATTTCATCTTGGATAAACATCTGTTGGAGAAGTCGAATGACAAATACTAAAACGGTAAGCCAGATGAAAAAGTGGAACGGCTTGCGTACAGAATGGAGAAAAGCTTTACCCCAAATATTATGGCTTGCCCCCATTTTGGTTTAGATGCAGTGGGTGATCGTTTTTTTTACAAAAACCAAAGATGCTGTAAATAAAATTACGATTATTAGTTGAATTAATGGATAGCTCATTAGTCTCTGAAAATGTTGCGGAATTCGAATTTTTCACCACAAATAACAAAAGCGATATTGTTCACCCCTTTGGTGTTTTGCGATAGGTTTTGGTAATACTCTTCATACTCTTCAGCCGTCGTATTTTCTTCCGGTTTTTTAAGCCCCAAAAAAGTCAGGTCAGCATTTTGAGAATGTGCTTCGAAGTTCGTAAAAAAGTTTTCATTAGGATCGAGAATAGGGCAGAATTCTAAATTCTTAATCCGAAGTTCAGAGCTGTACATATCAAACTGTTGATGAAGCTTATTTTGATGAGCTTCATCTTTAGCCAGCATCTTAATGCAAATTTTGGAGTTAGGCCAAAGTTTACTTTGTTGCAGTAGATAAGCAAGGGCTAAGCAAAACTCGAAATTACCTGGATACTTGCCTCGCCACCAAAGATTAATTTGTTTGTTTTTTCGGCTTGGATCGGTAAATAAGTAATCCTTATTTGAGTCATCTTTGAGAATAACGATATTTTTGTGTTGCGAATGGGTGTCTAACAAAAGCTGGGCAAAGGAGTGCTTTTTATAATTCATCGGAGGCCTCATCACAATCGTATTGGGTTTTAATAATCCAAACCCATAATTTCGGATGATTTGTCCAAATGAGAGAGAAGGATGGGAAGCATCATTGACATGGATATGAGAGGGGATTTTGAATCCCTTTAGATCGATCTTAAGATTGTCTCTTACCTCGTTAATTTTTTGGCCGAGAGGCGCATGGGCGCTAAATGTGAGAAAGCCTTTACCTTGATTTAAGGCATGAGTAAAATATGCGAGGTTTTTTTCCACTTTCGGTTCTTCAAATAGAGTAAGAATGTGGGGTCTCCAGCTTTTTGCGCTCACTTCTACGTTGCTTAACTTAATGGTCCCTTGATGAACAAAGAAAGAGAGGATACTGTATTTCAAATCATCCCAATTTGCTTGAATTTGTCTTTTGCCTGTCCATGAGCAAACAACCGTAACGGCTGCAATCACGATAAATGCAGCCCCAGGGGCAATCATAAACATAGCGATCAAGCACCCGGCCGTGCCGATCAGTGAAATAAGCCAATGAACTTGAATTGAGGGACGCCAGCTTGGATTTTTCATTAATGATTCAAAACAGGCGATAAAATTGATGAGTCCATAAGAAACCAGGCACGACATAGTCAGCATGGGGATGATTTGGTCAATTTCAGTTCCTAAGGTGAAAATCATCCCGAGGATATAGACCGTAATGGTGGCGATTCTTGGCTGGTTTGTCTCTCCATGCCCTTTTGATAAGAAGCGGGGTAAAATTCCATCTTTGGCGACCGCTTGTATGACCCGAGGACTTCCTAGAACTACACCCAAAGCGCTCGAAATCGTGGCAGCCCAGATCCCCATGATGATTAGGAATCCGGCTTTAGATGTGTAGTAGAGAATGAAGGGATAGGATCTAAGTAGCTCAGGAGGAACGAAGGATGATAGAAAAAAAGAGATCCCAAGATAGACAAGGTAGACGACAGTGATGGATAACAGCGTTCCTATTGGGATAGAGCGAGAAGGGTTGCGTAAATCCCCAGACATCGACATCCCACTTTCAATTCCTGTCATTCCAGGAAAGAACATCGCAAATGCGCCCCAAAATGTCAGGGTAGGCCCGATCGAATTTGGCTGTAAGTTAGCCAATTGATCTGCATTTCCAAAAAAAACTGCACCAATGGATGCCGCTAGTGTAATGAAAATGAAAATTTGGGTTTTAATTGCCAGGTTTGTTGATATATAAGAGATTAAAAATAGGGTAGTTAGCGTCAGGGCTTTGACAATGGGCAAAGAGGTGTTCGGGAAAAATTCATTCACAGAAAGAGAAAAGCCTGTCACACAAAGGGAAATGGAGCATAACTGAGAAAGGCTGCTTAAGATACCGATCGCCCCACCGAATTCAATCCCTAAAGATCTGGAGATGAGATAATACGCGCCGCCTCCGCTCATTTTCATATTTGAGACAATTCCCGCTAAAGAAAGACCGGTAATCAGGAGCAAGAGGGCAGATAAAGTGATGATAATCGACATTTGAAAAATGCCTACGTGTCCTAAAACGAGGCCAACTCGTAAAAATAATATGACACCAATCATTTGGAGAATGTTTGGTATGACGACCCCTTCAATAGTGCCAAATTTTCTATTTGAATAATTTTTAACCATTTAATCCTTTTTCTTCAAAAAAAGCATATTGGAAGGCGAAAAACTTCTCCAGTCGAAAGTTGAGTAAGGAAACTAGGTTGCCCTAGTTTCCTCCTCTAAGAATCGTTGCGGAGATCGCCGCAAACTTTAATATGTTAGCAAGATCGAGCTAATAGCACTGGGGCGCAAAAGGCGCTCAACAAAATTCACTCAAAATGAGCGGGCGCGGTATATAACATGTCGGTCATAACGGCAAGGTAATCTTGGAGTTGCCGAGTGATTAGAAATTTTTCTTTGATCAGTTCTTTTCCTCTCTCGCCAAACTCCGGACAAGAACCCCGATGAGCTCTTCTTAGAACTCATCCCTCATATCGAGGAGGCGATCTAATTATGCAGGAACAAAAACTATTCGCAGTTTATCTCGGCGGACGCGCGGACCGGTGTAATATCGAGCTGCACGATGTCGTGTTCGTCGTTGGCCCTTGTATAGAAGAGACTTATCCCTTGCTTGCTAAGAAATAGTTTGGGAATTTAAAAGGGTTCCATATCGATTCCTATCTTCATTTGAAAAATGTCGATAGCTATGAAATCGAGTTGGTGAAAGATGCTACCGAGGTAAATTCTGCTAGGAAGCTCTACTTTATCAATCTCGGCGCCTATAAATCCCATGAGTTTACCGAATATCATCAGAGCGCTTTCTATGTTGCTGAGGCTGCGCCGGAAGCGGTGCGAAAGGCTAAATCCGAGCTTTGCCAGGGATCGGCCGCTTTATGCCGAATCAGGGCTCGCACCCCTAATCTTGGCAAAGAAGGTGTCACCCACTGGTTGTAAGGTCGCATCGACTTTTGGGGAAAAAAGGGATCCTTTAGGGGAATTTTGGCGGCTCTAGCAGCGGTCTGTTTGACGAGACTCGTATTTAAAATGATCTGAGATACCCGCCGTCGCACGCGATCGCTTGGCCGGTGATGTAGCTCGCCGCTCCAGAGGCGAGAAAGACGAAAAGGGCGGCGACCTCCCCAGGCTCTCCGATCCGCTTGGCCGGAATCTGGGAAAGAATTTTCTCCTCATCCAGATTCAAGTGCGAAAGGCGCTCCGTCTTGGCAAAACCCGGCAACACCGAATTCACTGTGATTCCTTCGGAGGCCACTTCGCTGCTGATCGATTTCATGAGCCCAAGAAGGCCGGATCTCAGGCCGTTCGAAACGGTCAATGAGGGAATCGGCTCTTTAGCAGCGCATGAGGTCAGAAGGAGGATCCGGCCCCATTTTTGTTTCTTCATGATGGGAAGGGCCGCCTGGATCGATTCGACAGCGCTTAAGTAGAGGCGTCTGAACCCCTCTTCCCAATCCTTTGAGCTGATCTCCAGAAAGGGGGCGGCTTTTGGACCTCCTGTATTTGTAATGAGGATATCTAATCCACCGAGGGCAGCGACCGCCTTCTCTACCAAGGCCGACCCGGCTCCCGGCTCGTCTAAGTCCGCTTGAAAACAGGCGGCGGCGCCGATCTCCGATCCAGCCTTTTGGATCCGGCCGTGGTTGCTGGAGGCAATGGCGACCCGAACCCCCTCAGCAGAGAGGGCTTGCGCCACAGCAAACCCGAGGCCTGAGGAGGCCCCTTCGACAAGAGCTTTCTTTCCTTTAAGTCCGAGTTCCATGTTTGTTAATATGATGCTTGCCATGCATTTTGTCTATCGATCAAAGCAAAAAAATGAGACGATCGCCGCCGCCTGCACAGCGCCAGGCGAGGGGGCGATCGCGGTCATCCGCCTCTCTGGGCCAAAGGCGTTCGAGATCGCCGGCTCGGTGTTCACTGGACCCGTGTCTACTTTTCCCACCCATACGGCCCACTATGGAAAAATCTTAAGCCAAGATGGATCGCCGATCGACGATGTCCTCCTTTTAGTCATGAAATCTCCACAGTCCTATACCGGGGAAGACACGGTCGAGATTTCGTGCCATGGGGGAAGCTTGATCGTCCGCCGTATTTTAGAGCGGCTCTATGAGGCGGGAGCGCATCCCGCGCAGCCGGGAGAATATTCCCTCAGAGCGTTTTTGAATGGGAAAATCGATTTGGCCCAGGCGGAAGCCGTCCAGCAGCTCATCTCTGCTAAAAATCACCAGGCTTTGGACTCTGCCAGATGTCAGCTCGAAGGGGCCCTCTCTAAGGCGGTTTCCCAATTCCAGGCCGAATTGACCGACACTGCCGCAATCATAAACGCCTGGGTCGATTTCCCAGAAGAGGGGCTCGAGTTCGCCTCGATGGAAGAAATCATCGGAAGTTTGGAGCGGACGACTGCGAAAATGGAGCGCCTTGCCGCGACCTTTCACGACGGGAAGGCTCTCCATGAAGGGCTATCCCTTTGCCTTCTCGGCTCTCCAAACGTCGGTAAATCATCGCTCATGAACGCACTTCTTAAGCAAGAAAGAGCGATCGTGACCGAAATTCCAGGAACCACAAGAGATTTGCTTCAAGAAGATTTACGGCTCGGCGATCTCCATTTCCGTCTGATCGATACGGCGGGGATCCGGGAGACTGAAGAAGTGATCGAAAAGGAAGGGATCCGCCGCTCGCAAAAAGCAAGCGTTGAGGCCGATTTGATCCTGCTTTTACTCGACGCGAGCCGGCCTCTTTGCCCAGGCGATCGAGATCTCATGCAAATCGCCCCGCCGGAAAAGACAATTGTAGTCTGGAATAAAATCGATATCGGCCATCTCGATCCTACGATCTCGCAAATCGGCATTTCCGCAAAAGAGAAGATCGGACTCGATATTCTGCAAGAAGCGATCTATAGACTGATTTGGAAAAACGGCCCCCCTTCAAAAGAAGAGGTCATCCTCACGCAGCATCGCCATTTCCAGGCTCTTTCTCATGCGATCCTCTCGACTAAAAGTTGTATCGACGGTTTAAAAAAGGGAGTGTCAGCGGAATTTGCCGCGTCCGATTTACGCGCATGCTTGAACGAACTATCTCTCATCCTCGGCAGAGATGTGACAGAAGACATATTATCGGCCATTTTCTCTAAATTTTGTTTGGGCAAATGATGAGAGAACAAGTCAAACACATCGCGGATATTCTCGACAATCTTTTTCCCCGTCCGTTGATTCCTCTGAAAGCAAAAGATCCCTATACGCTCCTGATCGCCGTCCTCCTTTCCGCCCAATGCACCGACGCGCGCGTCAACCAGATCACGCCCAAACTCTTCAAGCTGGCGGACTCTCCGGAAAAGATGATCCGCCTGACCCCCAAAAAGATCGAAGAAATCATCCGGCCCTGCGGCCTCGCGCCGACGAAATCGCGCGCTATTTGGAAACTCTCCCAAGATTTGCAGGATCGCCACGGAGGCAAGGTCCCAAGATCTTTCGATGCGCTCCTAAGCCTGCCTGGGGTCGGGCGCAAGACGGCATCGGTCGTGATCGCCCAAGCGTTTCAAATCCCCGCTTTTCCCGTCGATACTCACATTTTCCGCTGCGCAAGGCGCTGGGGGCTCAGCAGAGGCAAAACACCCGCCGCCGTCGAAAAGGACCTAAAAAGGCTTTTCCCGAAAGATTCGTGGATTAAAGTACATTTGCAGATCATCTATTTTGCTAGAAAATTTTGCCCTGCGCGCGGGCATGTTAAACAAGCATGCCCAATCTGCTCGCTGCTTCACTAAATTTCGGATTCGTGTATAACCGTATTTGATGGATATACCATTCTTCACCACCCAAATTGAGTGGCTTGAGGTTATTGCCTCGCTGCGGAACGAGTTCCTGGATCCGATTTTTCTCTTCCTGAATTATTTCGACACCGTCTATTTTCTGATGATCGTCATCCCGGTCGTTTGGATCGCCGTTTCACCTCGCTGGGGCCTCCGAGTAGCCCTCCTTTTGATCCTATCGGCTCTGATCAACTTCCATTTGAAAGAGTTCTTTCAGTCGCCCCGCCCGATCGTTGCAAATCCTAATTTGGCCATGCTCCCCTTCCATAATCCAGGATTCCCAAGTGGCGCAGCGCAAACGGCGGCTCTTTTGGGAGGCCTCCTAGTCTATGGTTGGAAAAGCCCCTGGGCTTGGGTTGTCGCGCTTCCTTACGCCCTTCTGATTGGATTTTCTCGTCTTTACTTGGGCGTCCATTATCCAACCGATGTTTTGGGAGGGTATTGCATAGGTCTTGCCATCCTCTTTGTCTTTATCTACTCCATCGAGCACATCGAAACATCCTGCAAAGAACAAAAAGGCAGCTTCTGCGTGCTCCTGAGCGTTCTCCTCTGTTTGCTCTATGCATTTGTAGTGCCGAGCCATCAAGGCTACCGCCTGATTGGCTCATTTCTAGGATTTTGCATCGGAGCTTACGGCTCCCACCTATTCCAGCTCAATCCACCTAAGCGCCTCCGTCTTAAGATGCGCATCTCAAGCGCTGGGTTTACAGTTTTGATAGTCTTCCTCCTCTACTTCCTGACAAGGAACTTTCCGTCTCCGGTCCAATCCTTCATCATTTCAAGCTGGATCAGCTTTGCCGCCTTCCCGTTCTGCCATACATTCCTCACCATAGAAGAGACTAAGAAGTAAGAGTCCCAAGAGAGCTGCCAAAGAGCACTTTCGTCTCCAATCCTCTCTCTGTTGACTCTACCAGATCCTGATCGAACTTGATCCGTCCTTTTTCAAAAAGAAGGACGATGCAGGAGCCGCCAAAGGAAAAAAATCCCTTTTCTTCACCTTTTTCCACTCTTTGGCCGGCAACGTAAGTCTGATGGATCGATCCCACACAGGTCGCACCCACTTCGACAAAAAGAAGAGTGCTGAATTTTTCCGTCTCGATCTCCGTAACCATCCGCTTGTTCTCCCAGAGAATGGGCAATCGTTTGCGCAAAGCGATTGGATTGACCGAGAAAAGAGCCCCCTCGATCTGGCGGGATGCGCGCGGAACTCCAGCGGCGGGGAAATGAAAACGGTGATAGTCGGTCGGGCATAGGCGGGCAATCGCCATCGAACCGCCCGAAAAAGTCTTTACCAGACCCGCATCTTGAAGAAAAGAGACAAGATCGAACTTTTGACCTTTTACATAAAAGCCAAGGGCAATACTCAAATGAGGAAAGACGAAATAGCGGCCGTCTGCGGGGGCAACTGCGCGCTTAGGATCTGGATCGATAGGCCGCTTTTCCGGTTTTAATTTCCGGGTGAAAAAATCATTGAAGGAGTGGAAATCCCTCGTCTCGAATTCTGACGCATCGACGTTAAAGGCAGAGATAAAAGGCCCCACCTTTCTTACGCTGGAGGGCCGTTTTTGCAGATAGCCGTAAAGGGCCGAAATCCAGGGTGCCCGAGCGAGAAGCGGAAGAAAAATGAAAGAAAAGATCCGGGCTCCTATCGACTCGCCGTATAAAAGGGAAAGAGCCCACCTCCCATAGATCTTCTCTTTTTCGATTTTTCCGGTCTTCCTATCGACGTATTCAATTTGCATGTCGTCTTATTGTTCATGTGATGAGGGTGCTCGACGCTTGCAATTAATCCGAAGCGGGCACACCCCCAGGAGGGATACAGGGGTCGTTGGATCTTGTATTTTGGTCACTCGTCTTGAGTCAAGCAACCTTTAAGATCATGAACTCGTGTTTTGCGTCTCTCTTGCCAGTTCCCTATAATTGCCGCGGATCGAAAGCTCGGCAGCATTCTTCCTGAAAGTCTCAGCAGACCTCTTCCACTCTTACTCTCTTATTTTAATAAGTGCGTTAATATCCGTTTGGACTTCATCATCTATGCTGTTGTCAGTCGAGAGAGTTGAATCGTTTTTAGACACAGTTTCACTATCATCAGTTACTAGGTACTGGTTTGCTGCTCGGTTATTATCCACTCTACCTGCCATAAAACCCTCCTTCGTTGGTTATTAGAAGAGCAGATTTTACTGTGACGCTGAGATTTATGGAAATACAATTTTACGCCATGTGCGACTTTCCGTGCCCCGCAGGGCGAGCGCATCAAATGTTGTACTCGGGTTAGGCGGGGGCCCCCTACGCTGTTTGAGGCTTTTGAACTCGAACATTGCGGGTGCTCGACGCTTGCAATTGAATCCGAAGCGTGCCCACCCCGCAAGGGATACGGAGGTCGTTGGATCTTGTATTTTGGTGCACTCGTCTTGATTCGAGCATCCTTTAGGATCATTAATTCGTGTCTTTTGCCTGTTTTTCAATATACATTTTGTGGCGGCAGCTCAAAATCTCAGCATCATTCTTCCTGGAAATCTTAGCAGCCTTCTCCCAATTTTCCTGTTGGACTCCATTATTCGTGATTATGTCAGTCGAGAGAGTTGAATCGTTTTTGAACCTATCCTCCAATTCTTCACGATCCCTTTACGGCACGCTTTTGGGCGCTTTTCGCGCCTCCGCCCTCGTAAAGATCACCGTCCCGATATTTACTTCGGGCGGTCGACGACGAAAAATCGCCTCAAAATCGACCATAAATGAATCATTAAGAATTGGAGGATAGGTTCTTAGACTCAATTTTTCTATCATTTACAGTTAGGTCGCGGTTTGCTACTTGGTCCACTGGATGTGCCATAAAACCCTCCTTGGTTATTGGGAGAGCAGATTTTATTGTGACGATGAGATTTATGGAAATACAATTTTACGCGGCGTTGTTGCATAATTGCATTTCACCAAGAGGTTGCGTATTAATATATTACCACGGAGAGGAAACTATGGTCGATCTCTGTGGTAAATAATTTACAGCAAGCATGTTGCACCGCAGAGAATTATGCAACAAAGCAGCTCATAAGTACGAATAGGAATTTTTTCAATGGAATTCCCACATTTTCACATATGCTTTAAAATCAAAATCAAGATTATACAAATTAACCAGGAACAAAAATTTGATTAATAAAATTGAGAAAGTAATCCTTGTGAGAAATGGGGACACCAACTAAAATTTATTCAAAGTTAGGGTGCTATACTGCGACCGCTCAAAAAGTGTGAAAAATGCCCAGGAAGCGGCGCAGATTTTTGTGTCTAGAACGAGGGACGTGTTGATAGACACGGCCCGAAGTGAAGACCAAAAATATGCTGCCAAGCTGACGCCGGCAGATTCACATTTTTTGGGTGGGAGCAGTATATGTTTGGTCTCTTAAAAAAAATCTTCGGAACACACCAATCCCGTTTTTTGAACCGGTATTGGCGCCTTGTGCCTCAGGTGAACGCTTGGGAAGAAAAATACCGCAGCTTAAGCGATGTCCAAATTGCAGCGAAGACGGTTGAATTCAAGGAGCGGTTAGCGAAAGGGGAACCTTTGGAATCGCTTCTCCCGGAGGCGTTCGGTGCGGTCAAGAACGTCTGCCGGCGCCTTTGCGGCACTGACGTCCACGTCTCGGGCTATGAGCAAAAGTGGGACATGATTCCCTACGACGTCCAGATCCTGGGCGCGATCGCGATGTTCTATGGCTCGATCGCTGAAATGCAGACGGGCGAAGGAAAAACCCTCACCGCCTCGATGCCACTCTATCTCCATGCCTTGACCGGGAAGCCGGTCCACCTTGTCACCGTCAACGACTATCTCGCCAAGCGCGACTGTGAATGGATCGGCTCGATCTTCCGGAGCCTCGGGATGACCGTTTCCTATTTGACGAATGATGTTCCTCTCCACCGGCGCAAAGAAACGTACGCAAGCGACATCGTGTACGGCACTGCTTCCGAATTCGGGTTCGACTACCTCCGCGACAATTCGATGTCGATGAATCGAAACGAGCAAGTGCAGCGAGGGGCATTATTTCGCGATGGTCGACGAGATCGATTCGATCCTGATCGACGAAGCGCGCACCCCGCTCATCATTTCAGGACCCGTCCCCGAAAGCCGCCAGATGTACGATGAACTGAAAGAGGGCGTGGCCCATCTCGTCCGCATCCAGCGAGACTCATGCAACCGGCTGGCGACCGAAGCGCGCAAAATTCTCGAATCGCTTGCATCTCATCGAAGAAAACCAGGAAGCGCCACAGAAGCTTGGCAAAGAAGACGAAGAGAAGAAAAAAGAAGCCTTCCGGAAATTGTGGCTCGTCAACAAGGGAACGCCGCGCAACAAGATCCTGAAGCGGATCAAGGAAAACCCCGATCTTCGCGCAAGAGATCGACAACTGGGAAACCTACTACTTCGGCGAACAGAATAAAGAGGAAAAATTCGCCGCTCTCGCTGAGCTCTATATGGTCGTCGATGAAAGAAACAACGAATATGAGCTGACCGACAAAGGGATCCAGGCATGGAGCGAATTCCAAAACGGGTCCGGAGCTGATGATTTCACCATGCTTGACCTCGGGCACGAATATGCCGTCATCGATCAAAACGGCTCGTTGAATGAACAAGAAAAAATGACAGCCAAGATTGGTTTACGCGAAAACGACGCCAAGCGCAAAGAGCGCTCCCACAACTTACGGCAGATGCTCCGCGCCCATCTCCTCATGGAAAAAGACATCGATTACATCGTCCAGGACCACAAGATCGTCATCATCGACGAAAACACGGGGCGGCCCGCAGCCCGGACGCCGCTTTTCCGATGGCCTTCACCAAGCGATCGAAGCGAAAGAAGACGTCGCCATCCAGGGCGAAACGCAAACCTATGCCACGATTACGCTGCAAAACTACTTCCGCATGTACGAAAGGCTCTCGGGCATGACCGGAACGGCCATGACCGAGGCGAATGAATTCAAAGAAATCTACAAACTCCAAGTTCTCGAAATCCCTACCTACCGCTCCTGCCAGAGAATCGATAGAGATGACGAGATCTATATGACCGAGCGGGAAAAATATAACGCGATCCTCAAGGAGATCAAGGAAATCCACGAAAAGGGGCGTCCCATCCTCATCGGCACCGAATCGGTGGAAACATCGGAAAAGCTCTCTCGCATCCTCAAGCAGAACAAACTCGAGCACACGATCCTCAATGCAAAGAACCACGCAAAAGAGGCCGAAATCATCGCCGATGCGGGCAAGATGGGCGCGATCACGCTCGCCACCAATATGGCCGGCCGCGGAACCGACATCAAACTGAAAGAGGGAGTGCGCGAGCTCGGCGGCCTCCATGTGATCGGCACGACCCGCCATCACTCCCGCAGGATCGACCGGCAGCTCCGCGGCCGGGGAGGGCGTCTCGGCGACCCCGGCTCCTCCAAATTCTACGTCTCTTTTGAAGACCCCCTTATGCGCCTCTTCGCCTCCCCCCGGATGACCTCCCTGCTGCAAAGGTTCCGCCCTCCGGAAGGAGAGCCGATCTCGGCGAAAGTGCTTAACAAGTCGATCGAAACGGCGCAAAAGCGGGTCGAACAACGCAACTATTCCATCCGTAAGCATACTCTTGAATACGACGATGTGATGAATAAGCAGAGGAAAGAGGTCTACGCTTTCCGCAACGAGCTCCTCTTTGCCGAAAAGCCGATCGAGATCGCCGAAGACATCCTGCAAGCTGTCGTCAGTCACATGGCCGCATCACACCCGCAGGAAAAAACGGGCAGCCCTGAGCAGTTGACTGCAGCCCTCATGAATCATTTTCCGGTGAGCCTGGAAACCGCCGACTGCGACCAGGATGAGAAGGCGGCCGCTAAAGTTATCGCCGCCTTCCGCCAAAAGCTCCTTTTTCAGCGCGAGCTGCTGGTGCACTATCGTCCCGACATTCCCGATGCTGAAAAGGCGCAAAATGTCCTGGGCGAGGTGATCCGCAACCTAATGGCGCGGAAAATCGACCAACTCTGGCAGGAGCATCTCCTCCACATCGACCATCTCCGCTCCGATGTCCATATGCGCACCGTAGGTCAAAAAGACCCCCTTCTCGAATTCAAACACGAATCGTTTGCTCTTTTCGAAGCTTTTTCGATCCGCTTGAGGGAGGGGATCGCCCGCGATATCTTCCGCTTCGAGATGGTCCCTCAATCCCACCAGCAAAAATTGCAAGAGGCGCTCTCGAAAGTACAGCGGCAAAAACAATTCATTCAGCATTAATTAACCCGAGTTCTCTTTGCCTCGCTAACCCATTTGTTGCCACCTGTTTCCCCCTCCGGTTAATAATTGCCGCCCTCTTTGCCATGATTTTGACGGCGGCGGCGCCCGTCAAAATCGGTTCGGATTCCTATGGCGAGGTAACCCTCGAATCGCTCGAGGTGTTGGGCACCGTTAAATTCAGCAAGACGACCGTCTCCAAGCTTTTGAAGGTGACGGGAAACCTCATCGCCAATTCCGCCCATCTCCACGAAATCGAAGCGGAAGGGGTAGTGCAACTTAACAGCTCCACTCTTCAAGCTCCAGTCGGCGTGATCGGTTCGCTGCAAGCGTCCGACTCTGAGTTTTGCCAGCCCATTACCTTTACGGGGCAAAAGGCCCTCTTTTCAAAATGCAAGCTTTCTGGAATCACGGTCCGGCGCGACCCCGCATTCAGGGCCAAGCAAGTCATTGAGTTAAAAAGCGGGACGATCGTGGATGGACCGGTCGTCTTCGAAGGGGGCAATGGCGAGGTTCTCCTCTACCCCGGCTCGAAAATCCGCGGCTCCGTCACCGGCGGCAAGATCTCCCACAAAAATTAAAAAATTTGGAATCGCTTCTGGTCTCGAAATTTAAGTTTTGATCGAGTACTTAGGAAGTATGGTCCCTCTCCTTGCCGAATTGGTCAAAAACCCGCAAAGGTACGATTGCCTCAAGCATCCGGTCCTCCTTCAACTCGAGTCGCTCCATTTCACTTCTTTCCATCTCTTTGCGCTTCTTTTATTTGCATTGGCAATCGTCCATACCCTAATAGCTAATCGGGTCCATAGCTGGGCGCGGGCTGTCGAGGCGCATCAGGCGCCGAAAAGGCGCGGCAAAAGATGGGAAAGAAGCATTCCGGTCCACCTCCTCTTTTTTCTCTCGAAGGTAGAGGTGATCTTCGCTTTCTGGGCGATCCCCCTTTTTTTAGGGATGATCTTTACCTATGGATGGAGGATCGGCCTTGAATACATCAACACCCGCGATTATACCGAAGCGCTTTTTGTCGCTGTCATCCTGTCGCTCGCTGCGACAAAACCCATCATCCATATCGCGTCAGCTACGATCCAGTGGTGCGCCAAATGGCTCGGAGGATCCCTATCGGCCTGGTGGTTCACACTTCTGACCATCGGCCCGCTGCTCGGGTCTCTCATCACCGAAGCCGGGGCGATGACCCTTTGCGCGCTCCTTCTCACCCGTCAATTCTATTCGTTCCAGCCGAGCAAAAGCCTCGCTTACGCCACGATCGCGCTCCTTTTCGTCAATGTCTCCGTTGGAGGAATCCTCACTGATTTCGCCTCTCCAGCCGTGTTAGTGCTGGCGCACTGCTGGCACTGGACAACGGTCGACATGTTCCTCATTTTCGGCTGGAAGGCCGCGCTCGGCATCATCCTCTCGAACACGATCTATTGGTTTTTCTTCCGAAAAGAATTTAAAATCCTCGATGAAAAAAAAACGAGGCTTGCCGCTTCGCACGTTCTCGATCCCCTCAAAGAAAAGGAAACCCCGATCCCGAAATGGATCACCTTCGTCCACGTCCTTTTCATCGCCTGGATCGTCGTCGTTTCCCATTATACGGCTATATTCATCGCGAGCTTTCTCTTTTTCATCGGTTTCCACCAAGCGACAAGAGCCCACCAATACCCCATCCGCTTAGCGCAGCCGATGCTGGTCGGCCTCTTCCTCGCAGGGCTTGTCATTCACAGCGGCTTGCAAGGCTGGTGGGTGGTGAGCTTGCTTCATGGGCTAAAGCCCCTCTCGGTGATGGGGGTCGCGATCCTCTTAACCGGGTTCAACGATAATACCGCGATCTCCTATCTCTCGACCCTCGTGCCGAATTGGGGCGACGCATACAAATACGCGGTATTCACAGGGGTCATTGCCGGAGGCGGGCTGACGGTCATCGCCAATGCTCCGAATCCCGCCGGATACACGATCCTGCAGCGTCATTTTGAAGGGGGGATCAAATTTTTGAGCCTCTTTCTCATGGCCGCGGGTCCAACGATCCTTCTCTATTTGATTTTCTTTCTCCTAGGTCCGCTTGTGTAAGAACAGGGTAAAGCCGCCACTTGCCGAGTAGGGCAAGTGGGGATGCGATTCTCGAATTTCTCAATGACTTGCAATGATGCTCAGTGCTATGGCAAATATTGATATGGCTGCGGCCCTAATTGCAGATTGACGAGAAGAGGCAGGTTGGCGAGAGCAGCCAAGCCGGCAGCGTTGATCCGATCCTGTCCCAGGTTGAGCCCAACCAAATTGGGCAAGTTTGCCAAGTGTTGCAAAGCGTCAGGGGCTAG
This sequence comes from uncultured Chlamydiae bacterium, assembly GCA_963730605.1. Taxonomy (GTDB): domain Bacteria; phylum Chlamydiota; class Chlamydiia; order Chlamydiales; family SM23-39; genus CAIPFQ01. Next base: position 49,018 of record CAVSSM010000011.1, on the reverse strand, counting down.
GACACGAAGACCACCACCTGCTCCCGCGTGCACCACTGGATTGTTTGCTGCTACATTCAAACGAACACCCATAAAATTCTCCTTGTTAAAAACGTTCAAACAGGATAAACTACTGTTTATTTTACGTCGCGCTCTCTTCTGCGGCGATTCTCCGAAAAAATCGAGAATATGGCCGAGAATATGGCAAGGTTAGAGCTTAGAGAGCATCCGATATCCGTAATAAAGCAAAGGCGATCCCCCGAGGCAATAGAGAAACCACCAGTTCGCGTTCCATTTCAGGACAACGACGCCCTTATGGGAAAAGAGGAGCATGAGAATCCCAACCAGGACAAGATGGACGCCGAGGGCGAAAAGAATCGTGGGGCCAAAGAGATTAGGAGTTTCTTCATCGAGAGCGGCCGCCTCTGGAAGATGGCGGGCAGGCGCTTCAGGGACAGGTTCTGGTTGTTTGATGGGAAAGGGGGGAGGGTAGAGAGATTGGGAAGTCTGCGCTTCTAGGACTTGCTTCTGAACAGCGTGGCTGCCGTAGCGCCCTGCTTCCGGCTTTTCCTCCCTGAGATCGGCCGCGCAAAAGGGGCACACGATCACATCGAGATCGATTTCCCCTTCACAGTTGTGGCAGAGTTTTTGCCGCTTTTTCAGCTTTCGCGCCCTTTCGTCCATGCCAATTATCTTAGCCATTTTCTGAATTTACGCCCCAGGCTAAAATAGTGCCAAAGAGGATTTCATGGCAGAGAAAAAAAATTTCAACATCGCGGTGATCGGTTCGGGGCCAGGGGGATATACGGCAGCCATTCGGGCGGCCCAACTTGGCAAATCGGTCGCCTTGATCGAAAAGGGGCTCTTAGGAGGCTCGTGCCTCAACGTGGGATGCATCCCCAGTAAAGCGCTCCTTGCGAATGCGGCCGTCTACCATCAGGTGAAACGGGCGGAGCAGTTCGGGATCTCTACAGGCCCAATCTCCTTCCATTATGAGAAGATGAAGGCGCGCAAAGATGGAGTCGTCGCAAAACTCAGGGGAGGCCTCGAAGGACTGCTCAAATCGAACAAGATCGCTGTCTTGCGAGGAAATGCGCAATTCGAATCGCCCCGGGAGCTAAAAGTGATCGGTCAAGACGATGTCTTCGTTACCGCGGACCAGATCATCATCGCGACAGGCTCCGTGCCGCTCGAAGTGCCGGCATTTCCTTGCGACCATAAGCGGATTTTGGATTCGACATCGATGCTCGAAGTCACCGCAATGCCCAAAAGCCTCGCAATTATTGGCGGCGGATATATTGGCTGCGAGTTCGCAACGCTTTTTGCCGAACTCGGGGCGAAAGTGACCATCTTAGAAGCGCTGCCAATGATTTTGACGGCCCAAGGGCGGGAGATTTCCCAATTCATGACAAAATCTTTTACTGCCAGGGGGATCGAGATCCAAACGAGCGTCAAGGTGCTTAAAGTAGAAAACACGAGGCAACAGGCCCGCGTCGCGCTCGATGGGGGGCAAACCTTGGACGCCGATCTTTGTTTGGTTTCGGTCGGACGCAAAATCTATACCGACGGGCTTCGTCTTGAGAAAGCCGGCTTGTCGCTGTCGGAAAAAGGTCAAATCAAAACAGACGACCGCATGGAGACCGAGGTAAAGGGGATCTATGCGATCGGCGATTGCGTAGGAAAATGGATGCTCGCCCACGTCGCTTCCCATCAGGGGATCGTCGCCGCAACGAACGCAGCCGGCCAAGAGGAGAAAATGCATTACGAGGCAGTGCCTGCCGTCGTCTTCACCTCGCCTGAGATCGCCACCGTTGGCATGACCTTGGAGGCAGCGCAAAGCGCAGGGTATAACGCCGTCGCCGGTACGCTCCCGTTCATGGCGCTCGGCAAGGCCCAAGCCGCGCTTGAGACTGAAGGGTTTTCTCAAATCGTCTCGGACAAAAAAACAGGGCAAATCCTCGGCGCTACCGTCATCGGCCACGAAGCGTCGAACCTGATTGCAGAAATGGCCCTTGCCATCCAAAATGAACTGACGGTAGAGTCGGTGATTGGGACGATCCATGCTCACCCGACCCTAGGAGAGAGCTGGCTCGAAGCCGCGCTCTTGGCAGCCGACCGCCCGATCAACTTCCCCCCAAAGAGGTTATGAGCAAGCTGAATATTTTGCCAGAGAACCCGGAAAAAGAAAAGTTAGATGGGAAAATAACGGGGCGTTTCCCTTCGTGGTTGCATCGCAAGATCCCAAGAGGGGGAGAGATCTTTCAAACGAATGCGATTTTGGAAAAATACCGGCTCAATACGGTCTGCGAAGAGGCGAAATGCCCGAACCGCCTCGAATGTTTCACGAAAAAGACGGCGACCTTCTTAGCCCTTGGCAAAGAATGCACCCGCAACTGCGGCTTTTGCGATATTGATTTTGCGAAAAAGCCAAAAGCGCCTGAGGCCGATGAACCGGAGAGGATCGCTGAGTCAGTCAAAGAGCTGGGGCTCAAGCACGCGGTGATAACGATGGTCGCCCGCGACGATCTCCCCGATTTCGGCGCCTCCCATATTGCCAAGATCATGAGCGCCGTTCGGAATAGGAATCCGAAGACGACGATCGAACTTTTGACCTCCGACTTTTCCGGAAATTTGCCAGCTCTCGATCTCGTCCTTGCGGAAAAGCCGGAGATCTTCAACCACAATATCGAGACCGTCCGCTCCCTCTCTCCTCGCGTGCGCCATATCGCTCAGTACGATAGAACCTTAGATGTGCTTCGCCATGCAAAGAATTCAGGGCGAACCGTTTTCGTGAAATCGGGGATCATGGTCGGGCTTGGGGAAAAGAGAGAGGAGGTCGAAAAGACGATCCAAGATCTTCAGAGGGCCGGCTGCGATATCATCACGATCGGCCAATATCTCCAGGCAAGCCGCAATAAACTCAGAGTCAAATCCTTCATCACTCCCGATGAGTTCGAAAAGTACGCTGCCTATGGGAGATCTCTCGGCGTCCCCCACATGTACTCAGGCCCCTTTGTCCGCTCTTCCTATAACGCCAGCCTCTTCGCTCCCGGCCTTTCTATCGATTCGGTATAAAGGTTGATCAAAAAGCCCCCCCTCCCTATGGTGCGGGTTATACTGCGACCGCTCAAAAAGTGTGAAATAGATGCCCAAGTCATTCCAAGTCGCAACGATCATCCTTGCCGGAGGGCAAGGGACGCGCCTTCATCCCCTGACGATCCACCACTCGAAACCGGCCGTTTCGTATGGGGGTCGCTACCGCTTGATCGATATTCCCATCTCGAACTCGATCAATTCCGATTTCCGCCAGATTTTCGTGATCGCTCAGTATCTTTCCGGGGAACTGCAGCATCACATCAACCAAACCTACCGCTTCGACGCTTTCAACCCTGGGTCGATCGACGTTTTAACCCCTCAAGAAAACGAAAAGGGAGAAAAAATGTTCTTCGCCGGGACTGCCGATGCCGTCCGGCAGAACCTGCAGACCCTCCTCAAATCGAGCGCCGACTATTTCCTCATCTTGTCCGGCGATCAATTGTACAATATTGATTTTCAGAGCATGGTCGCATTCGCAATCGAGAAAAAAGCCGAGTTGACCATCGCTGCCATCCCTGTTCACGAGAAAGACGCTCGCCGGATGGGGCTTCTCAAGATCGATCTTGATTGCAAAGTCACCGAGTTTGTCGAAAAACCTAAAGAGGTCGCTATTTTGGAAGAATTTCTCCTCAAGGATGCATTCTTCAAAGAACGAGAGCTCGAACCTGCGAATGCCCCTGTCTATCTCGGGTCAATGGGCATTTACGTTTTCAAAAGGGCCTCGCTGACTGAGCTTTTGCGCCAAGACGGGCGCCACGATTTCGGCTACCACTTGATCGACACTGCGGTCAAAAAAGGGAAAACAGCGGCGTTTGTCTTTGATGGTTATTGGGAAGACATCGGGACCGTGGCATCCTATTATGAGGCGAACCTCATCCTGAATCGCTCCGAAAAAGGACTCGATACCTATGATGAAAAGCGCCCCATCTACACGCGGCCGACATTTCTGCCCGGGCCGAAGATCAAATCGACCGTGATCAAAGATTCGATCATCTGCGAAGGGAGCGTCATCGAAGCGAAAGAAATCACAAATTGCATCATCGGCTTAAGGTCCCACATCAAAAAAGGGACCATCATGCGCGATACGGTCATGATGGGAAACCACTTTTACATGCCTCCGAGCCTTGAAGGGAAGCCGATTCCGAAAGACTTTGCGATCGGGGAAAACTGCCTCATTGAAAAAGCGATCATCGACGAGCACGTCTGGATCGGCAATCGGGTGCAGCTGATCAACAAAGAAAAAAAAGAGCAGTATGACAGCGGCGAAGGGGTCTTTATCCGAGACGGGATCATCATCGTCACTGCCGGCACCCGCCTCCCCGACCACTTCGAACTTTAGAGACTATTCGCCAAAAATTGTACAAAGTCGAACTTAGAGGGTGTCTACAATGTGAGGTTCTGTCGATTTTTCGGTTCTTTTGAGCCCATTTTCGATTCAAGACTTGGGGGGGGGGCAATATCGACAACAGTATATGGGCCCCCCCCCAAGCTTTGAAGTCGAAAAGCGGCCAAAATAATCCAAAAACTCGGGCGTTCCCTCACTTTGTAGACACCCTCTTATCTTCTTAATCGGGAAACCAGTGTCTATAAAGAAACTAGTTTTTGTTAATTAAATTTGTTGACAAAATAATTTGAAATATTCATAATTATTATAACATTAAAAACTAATATAGGGATTTATGTCAATAGGGATAAGAATCCAGAATACAATGGAATATTGCAAATTGGCGGCTGGGTGTGTAGGAGGGGCAGGTCTTGCGGTCGCTTATCAAATGGGAGCGATTGGGCTGGCCCTTACTGCTATCGGAGGGATCGGTTGTTTATGGGCCATCGCCTCAAGCAGAAACACATCGGGAGAAAGAGATTTGAATAACGGTAGGATTGTTTCAAATAATCGCGAGCAAATTGCTGCCCAAGCATCTGGTCTTATACATCCAGACATGGATGCCCCGATGCGTAATGCAATCATTGAAACCGTTGCAAGAATCCCCGCGCATGATCGCAAGCAAGTTATTGACCTTGCACTTAGTTTTTTGCCTCCAGCAGGAACGCTTTTTAGCAGCGATAGATATAATATAATTAAAACAGTTGCAAGCATCCCAGCAAATAACCGCGAACAAGTTATGAACCTTGCATTTCGTCTTATTAATACAGAAACGAGTATCACCGTGAGACGCTTGATAATTCAAACGCTTGCAAGGACCCCTGCAAATGAACATGAACAAGTTATGAATCTTGCATTGCAGATTACTAGAATAGACGACCCATCCACACCATTCATCATTCAAATAGTTGCAAGCACCCCTGCAAATGAACGTGAACAAGTTATGGATTTTGCATCTCGTCTTATTCATCCACAAATGCCTAGCATTGAAATGTACTTTATAATTAAAGCGGTTGCAAGCATCCCTGCAAATGAACGTGTACAATTTATTAACCTTGCATCTCGTCTTTTTACTCAAGACAGAGCGAATTTCGGCATTACAATTGCCACCTTTGCTAGAATCCCTGCAAATGAACGTGTACAATTTATTAATCTTGTATCTCCCCTTATTCATCCACAAATGCCTAGCATCGCAACATACTCTATAATTGAATCAGTTGCGAGCATCCCTGTAAATGAACGTGAACAAGCTATTACTCTGGCATTTAGGCTTATTAATCAAGAAACGGATGCCTTGGACAGAAGCAGAATAATTGCGAGAGTTGCGCGTGCTGGGAACGAAAGAGAAGCTCGCGTGCAAAGAGTATTACATCAGATTCCTCAAGATCTTGCTAACGGTTTAGAAAATGAAGCTATCCTTTATCGAATGCTCGTTATATTGGAAACACCACTAAATCCACCGATTCCACCCTTTCGCGCTGGGATGGCCGAGTTGGCGCATGCAATCGATGTGCATCATGGTAGCCGCGATGCAAAAACAAGAGAAGCCATCGAATTACTAAGAAAGCATCAGGGACTGCTCAACCCAACGAGGATCAGTGCAGCTGTAGAAGAATTTAAACAATATTTAAACGCTTATGCAGGTGATTCAGCCATTAAAAACACAGCTCAGCAAGCCCTTCATGGCCCACCCGAGAACGAGGATTGGGCTCCTTTACTCAATAATGCTATTTATACTATCGATAACGGTCGTCTTAGCATTTCCGGAGAAGAGTTGATTGCTCGACTCTGGATTTTTGCGAATGAGCAATCTGAGAAAAAAGAACAAGAAAATTGCCGCTTTGGAATAATTAAGGCTTTGAGCGACTCGATAGAACATGGCCGCAGGGTTTGTCCTCCTGGACAGACGCAACGCCAGGTCGTAGCTGTGCTTCAAGGTCGCCTTAAAGGTGTAAATGTGGATGGCGTCAGAAAAACAACAAATGAGCTCGTTGCCGGATTGATAGTTGAAAACAAGGGTGCAGGTCGCGCTCAACTCATTCAAGCTGCGGGTGTATTCCTAGATCGTAATCCAGACGTAGATCGAGATGCATTTATGATTGAACTCAATGAATACATGAGATTAATGGAACTCTGATTTTATCTCGACTTTGTACAATTTTTGGCGAGCAGATCCAGAGGAAGCGCTCTGCAATTTTTTTCTTTTTTTGCGAAATTCATAGCCGAAGGCACTATTTATGAGCAAAAAAAGGAAAAAAGGCCAGCGATTCTCTCGAAGATGCTGTCACAAAATTGTACAAAGTCGAGTTTATACCGCTCCCGCTCAAAAAGTGTGAATCCGACGGCGCCCTACCCCAAAGATGATGCATCTTTGGGGTATAGTTTATAGTTTTCTATATCTCCTTAATCAGGAAACCAGTGTCTATAAAAAAATTTATCTTTATTAATTAATTTGTTGACAAAATAATTTTAAACATGCATAATTATTATAACATTAACATTAAAATAATATAGGGATTTATGTCAATAGGGATAAGAATCCAGAATACAATGGGATATTGCAAATTTGTGGCTGGGTGTGTAGGAGGGGCAGGTCTTGCGGTCGCTTATCAAATGGAAGCGATTGGGCTGGCCCTTACTGCTATCGGAGGGATCGGTTGTTTGTGGGCCATCGCCTCAAGCAGAAACACATCGGGAGAAAGAGATTTGAATAGCGGTAGGATTGTTTCAAATAATCGCGAGCAAATTGCTGCCCAAGCATCCGGCCTTATGATTCCGGACATGGATGACCGGACGCGTAATGCAATCATTGAAACCGTTGCAAGAATTCCTGTAAATGAACGTGGACAAGTTATTGGCCTTGTATCTCGTTACCCACAAATGTGTAACACCACCAATATACTCCAGATAATTAGCGACATTGCAAGAATCCCTGCAAATGAACGTGAACAAGTTACTCACCTTGTATCTCGTCTTATTCGTCCACACATGCTTTCCATGAGTATATCAGCTATATTTACAGAGGCCGCAAGCATCCCTGTAAATGGACGTGAACAAGTTACTCACCTTGTATCTCGTCTTATTCATCCACAAATGCATGGCATCGGAATATCCTTTATAATTCGTTCGGTTGCAAGCATCCCTGCAAATGAACGCGAACAAGTTATTAACCTTGTATCTCGTCTTATTCATCCACAAATGGATAGCCTACAGATATGCTTAATAATTGGTACGGTTGCAAATGCTGGGAACGAAAGAGCAGGTCGCATGCAAAGAGTATTACATCAGATTCAAGATCTTGCTAACGGTTTAGAAAATGAAGCTATCCTTCATCGAATGCTCGTTATATTGGAAACACCACTAAATCAACCGATTCCACCCTTTTGCGCTGGGATGGCCGAGTTGGCAGCGCAAGGGCACAATGCAATCGATGTGCATCATGGTAGCCGCGATGCAAAAACAAGAGAAGCCATCGAATTACTAAGAAAGCATCAGGGACTGCTCAACCCAACGAGGATCAGTGCAGCTGTAGAAGAATTTAAACAATATTTAAACGCTTATGCAGGTGATTCAGCCATTAAAAACACAGCTCAGCAAGCCCTTCATGGCCCACCCGAGAACGAGGATTGGGCTCCTTTACTCAATAATGCTATTTATACTATCGATAACGGTCGTCTTAGCATTTCCGGAGAAGAGTTGATTGCTCGACTCTGGATTTTTGCGAATGAGCAATCTGAGAAAAAAGAACAAGAAAATTGCCGCTTTGGAATAATTAAGGCTTTGAGCGACTCGATAGAACATGGCCGCAGGGTTTGTCCTCCTGGACAGACGCAACGCCAGATCGTAGCTGTGCTTCAAGGTCGCCTTAAAGGTGTAAATGTGGATGGCGTCAGAAAAACAACAAATGAGCTCGTTGCCGGATTGATAGTTGAAAACAAGGGTGCAGGTCGCGCTCAACTCATTCAAGCTGCGGGTGTATTCCTAGATCGTAATCCAGACGTAGATCGAGATGCATTTATGATTGAACTCAATGAATACATGAGATTAATGGAACTCTGATTTTAAGCAGGACTCGTAATCCTCTGAACAGGCAGGCGATAGGTGTAGGTCTTTTTTTTCTTCGACAGGACAGGGTTGAATTCGATCTTGATATAGAGCATCCTGTAGGTCTGCCCAGCCATCCCTTCTTTTTCCCCTTTGCAATACAAAGTGAAAGAGCGTTTGATCTTTTTCGGCTGTCTGCCGGGAACTTGGATCGATCCGGGATTTAAAGGAAAGGGGCCGGCCGTCTCGCTCAGGGCAGGCAATTTTTCCCACGGGATCTTGAGTTGCAACATCTCTTCTTTGATCTCTGAAAAAGTCCAATCGGCCAGCCTCTCTCCTTCCACCTCTTCGAGCGCTTTCATCTCGAAACGATAAGCTGCAATCGGCTTGACGATGAGCGGAATGGCGCATAGGCTGACCAGAGTCAGGGCCAAGAGGATTTCCAATAAAATGAAGGGCCGCTTTTCTTTTTTTCTCACAACACTGCGATGGGCTGGTGGCGGATGTAATCGCAAGCGGTCAAAAGATATCGAACTCCTCTCGCAACGCCGAAAAGGGAACAGTCGGGTTTGATATTGTGGAGGTGGCCAAAGACGCAGATTTGGATCTGGTTTTGCTCGAGGATTTGGGCGGCGCGCGATGGCAATAGATCGGCGCCGATGGGAGGATAGTGCGTCATTGCGATCCGGATTTTCGCATCGGGTTGCAACTGTTTGAGGCTCGCTTGCAGCCGCTGTAATTCCCGATCGAAGATCTTTTGGGAAAGTTCTTCCTGAACGGCTGCTTCGGCGTTTGGGGCAGCTCTAGGCTTTTCCGGCTTTTCCCGCGGGTTTTCCCGAAATTCAACAAATTTTGCAAAGCTGTATTCGGGAGTATCCCAAAGCCTGGCCCCGCCGATCGCTACCCCGCGCCAATGGAAAGCGTTGTTCTGAATCAGGTGAATCGAAGGAGGGAGGATTTCTGAGACTTTTTTCAAAGAGCCCCACCAATAATCGTGATTGCCCTTGATCATGACCTTCGTTCCCGGCAACGCGTGGATCCAAGCGAGATCGGCCGCCGCTTCTTCGACCCGCATGGCCCAAGAAATATCTCCCGGGATCAAGACGAGATCCTCCGGGCCGATCATCGCGCTCCAGTGAGCCTTTATTTTCTCGGCATGGTTCTCCCATCCAGGACCGAACACGTCCATGTTCTTGTTTGGGACTCCAAAACTCAAGTGTAGATCGGCGATCGCCCAGATGCGCATGTATACTGCTCCCACCCAAAAAGTGTGAATCTGCCGGCGTCAGCTTGGCAGCATATTTTTGGCCTTCACTTCGGGCCGTGTCTATGAACACGCCCCTCGTTCCAGACATGAAAAATCTGCACCGCTTCCTCGGCATTTTTCACACTTTTTGAGCGGTCGCAATATAGGAATTTTCACTGATCCCTTGATTAATTGGAAGATTGTGGTATAGGGAATCTATATGTCCGACTTCAAGCCCTATGTCGCCGCAAACAAAGAGATCCGCGAATTTACCCCTCGAGCCGCGATTTTAGGCCTTGTCTTCGGGTTCTTCTTCGCCATCGCAAACGGCTACCTCGCCTTGAAAATCGGCCAAACAGTCTCGGCTTCGATCCCCGCCGCCATCCTCTCGATGGCGATCCTGAAATTTTTCTTCAAAGGGTCCACCGTACTAGAGAATAACATCGTCCAAACCATCGCGACCGTCGGAGAAGGATTGGCTGCAGGCATCGTTTTCACCATCCCCGCGCTCATCATCCTCGGAGATACGCCCTCGATCGGAAGGATTTTCCTCCTCTCTTCCTTGGGGGGAATTTTAGGCATTTTGTTCATGATCCCGATGAGGAGGTACTTGATCGTCGAGGAGCATAAAAAACTGCCCTACCCCGAAGGGACGGCCTGCGCTGAAATCTTGAAGGCAGGGGCTGAAAAGGGTCAGGGAGCGATTTTGGCTGCCTGGGCCTTCCTCGTTTCCGCCGTCTACAAGGTATGCTCGAACGCCCTCTTCATCTGGAACGAGTCCTATACCTGGACCGCCAAATTTTTCAGAAACGCTGAATTTACCATTGATGCGACCCCGGCGCTCCTCGGCGTCGGCTACATCATCGGCCCGAGAATTTCCAGCTTCATGTTCTCTGGAGGGCTGCTCGCTTGGTGGGTCATCATCCCCCTTATCAAAGTCTTCGGAACGGGAAATGCCGCGATCTATCCCGCGGAGAGTCCGATCGGAGAGATGTCCTCCGACGCAATCTGGAACTCCTACATCCGCTACATCGGGGCCGGAGCGATCTCAGTAGGCGGTCTCATGAGCCTATTTAAAGTCATTCCTCTTCTGCATAGAACGATCCACACGAGCTTCAAAGAGCTTTTTAGCGGCGCTCTTTTCTCTAGAGCGCACCTTTCGCGGACAGACCGCGATATTTCGATGGCATGGCTTATTTTAGGATCGATCGCGATCATCCTGCTCTTGTGGCTTTTCCCAGGACTTCCGATGAATTTCTTAACGATCGTCCTCCTTGTCATTCTTGCTTTTTGCTTTGTAGCCGTCACTTCGGTTACCACAGGCCTCGTGGGAATATCGTCGAACCCCGTGTCAGGGATGGTGATCGTGACCTTGCTGATTACCTGCATCACATTCGTCCTTCTGGGGTGGACGGAAAGGCTCTATCTCATTGCCGCGATCACCATGGGATGCGTCGCCTGCTGCGCCGTCTGCATCGGCGCCACGACCTCGCAGGATTTAAAGACCGGCTACATCGTGGGCGCTACCCCCCGGTCTCAGCAGATCGCCGAAATCCTGGGAGCCTTCATCCCCGCCCTCTCCCTCGGATATGTCGTCTACATCCTGAACGCCGCGTATCATATCGGCTCCCCCCAAATGCCAGCGCCCCAAGCCACTCTGCTCGCCCTCATCGCCAAAGGGGTCATCAGCGGGGACCTTCCCTATGTTCTTTTCGGGATCGGGATCATGATCGGCGTCTTGTTGGCGATTGTTCGGATTCCCATTCTCCCTGTGGCCATAGGCATTTATTTGCCTCTTTCTTTAAGCACCGCTACAATAGTTGGCGGTCTAGCGAGAGCCTATGTCAATTCCAAAAATGCCGATGAGAGCACAGAACAGAGAGGGATCCTTCTCGCAGCAGGCCTGGTCGGAGGGGACGCATGCGTCGGCATACTCATCGCCCTAATGACCGTGGCCGGAGTCATCCCGCTCTCCGCAGCGGCCAAGCTGCCCAACCTATTTACCTTGGGAGCTTTCATTCTTCTCGCTTGCTTTTTGGCCCATTTCTCCCAAAGAAAGCGGGCGTAAACCGACCGCTCTTTTTGCTCGAGATCCTGATTAGCCTCTCCCTCCTGTCGATCCTCCTCTCATTCCTCTTTACATCGATCGCAAGGAGCGCAGAGTTCGAAACTAAAATCGATCGTGCAAGAAAGGAGCTGCTGGAGAGGCAGCGACTCCAAACCCGGCTTCAAGATCTTTTCTTAAGCGCGGAAAATTCCTCCCTTTATACAAAAAAGCTCCCCGGCGATGAGAAAGAGAGCCTGATTGCCATCTTCGACAATGGGATCGATCCCGATCCTGCCTTCAGCGGCAAAGTGATTGCGCGGGTGTACCGAGATGTTGATCGCAATCTCTCTTTAGCCATTTGGCCTCATCCTGTTAAGAAAAAGAACGGCACCAGCCTCCCTTGGCGAAATGAGATCCTTCTTTCTGACATCGATGCCTTTGAATTCCTCTTTCTCGGTAAGAAAGCCCCCGACCTGCCCGTCAACGCTGAATTTGCTTGGGAGAGCCTCTGGCCCTCAAATAGAAAAGAAAATCCCTCGATGGTCCGCCTGACAATCCAGCAAAATGGGAATCCCCTCTCCTACGCCTTTTTTTTCTCCAGCCCGGAGCCGCTCGTGACCTACTTTAAGAGGGGCTACAGATGAACGTCATCGGATTCGTATTTTGCATCTTGGCCGTCCTCTCCCTCGGCGCTAGCCTCATCCTAGAAAAACAAGTCAGCGCCCATCGCCTCAGATCGAGCTATCTTGGACACATCGCAGCAAGCCGTGAAATCCTCGACCAGACGACAAGCGAATTCTACGCCTCTTTGAAAACCCAATCTTGTTCAGAAGAAAAGAGGAAAGGAGACAAAGAGAGCGCGCCTCAAAATAAACGGCTGCCGCCGCCACCCCCAATCAACCCTCTCTGCGCTAGGCTAGACCTAACTCCATTGATCGAGAAGGAGCTCGAAGAGCGAGCTCTTTATGAAGCCGCCTCCAAACTTCTTCGCATTTTCTATCATGATCTCTTCGAAAGGGCCCAAGCCGAAACCAAATTCCTCGACGCCCTTCTGAAAGTTGTGCGCCTCCAAATCGCGCATCAAGAATTTGGGGGCCTCGAAAAAGTTTCCTTCAAAGACCCTCATTTTCAGATGATTTATTATAAAATGTTGAAGGGAACGAAAAAAAACGATGTTCTTAAAGGGGTTGGTTATCCCTCGCTTCTCGATTACGTTAAAATCGAGTCTTCCGCTTCAAAAATATGTCTTCGGCACGCCCATCCCAATCTCCTCTCCGTTTTTTTTACGGACAAAGGGGGGGCTAAACTCTATGAGGCGATCCACACACCGAAAGCTCCTCCGGTGACAAAAGAGACCATCGAGCGGATCTGCCAGGAGGTCCACGCTCCCCTTTTGAGCCCCGAGATCTTCGATCTCTTTCAAATCGCTCAAAGCCACGATGCAGTCAAAGAGACTACTCTAATCGGAGAAGACTCCGGCAGCAAGACCTGTTTAAGAAAAGTGGTTTCGATCCGCTAACGGGAAAGAAATCATGAACGCGCTGCTCACGCCTAGTTGAGATGCGACCGACACGGTCCCTTTATGTTTTTCGACAATCGTCTTGACGATCGAGAGGCCAAGCCCTGTCCCTCCCGATTTGCGGGAGTGAGCTTTATCGACGGTGTAAAAGCGATCGAAAATGTGGGGCAGATCCGCATCTGGAATGCCGATACCCTTGTCCTGGACAGTGAGCTGGACCTCTCTTTCTCTTTTGCGGATCGAAAGGGCGATCTCTGCAGGAGACTTTGAATATTTGATGCCGTTTTCGATCAAATTCATGATGGCAAGATCCAAAAGGTGCGGATCGCCGAAAATCGGCGCGCTCTCCAGATCGCTCTGAAAAGCGATGTGAGATGTGCGATGCGAGGCCGTTGCTAATTGCTTGCAATTTTCTGCAATCTGGACAAGATCGGTTGTTTGCATCTGATCCGGAGAATAATTTTCGATATCCGCTAGAGTCAGCAGGCTTTTGACAAGGTTTTCCAATCGGTGTGACGTACGGACAACCTTTCCGGCAATGCTCTTGAGCGTCTGGGGAGGGAGTTCCGGATGGTCCTGCAAAGTCTCGGCAAACCCTCGAAGGATCGTGATGGGAGTCCTCAGCTCATGGGAGGCGTTCGCAATAAAATCTTTACCCATTTCCAAAATCTTGAAATCAGCACTTTTGTCTTGGAGAACCAGGATCGCACCCCTATGCCCAGGGCGTGGCGTTGCAGTCAGTTCCAGATGGACCCGGCCCCATTTCTCATCGGTCCATGTTCGCCGGACAAATTCCGTGGTCTGCAGGACATCCTGGATCGCTTCATGACACTTCAATTTTAAGTCTTTTTGCAATGCGTGAACCTTGTGCAAATGGCCGTTTAATAGAGCCCCCGGGGCCGCTCCCAGAATCTTGCATGCAGATCCGTTCGCAAACGTGGTTTTTCCTTCTGTATCTACCGCTATGACACCTTCGGCGAGAGATTCGATGATCTCTATCGTTTCCATGCGGCTTAAGCTAAGGTTGTTGATTTGTTTTTTGATTTTGCCGATCATCGCATTCAATACCCTGGCGATCTCGGCAAATTCCCCTTTTTGACCCGCATCCACTTCAATCGAAGGAAACAACCCATCTTCTGTGTAGGAAAGGATATGATCGGCGATTTTCCTTAAGGGAAGGCTCAGGCGGTGGAAGAGAATCCAAGTCGATAGGCTATAGAGAAAAAGAAATCCGGCTCCAAGAAACAGAATTGTCGTTTTGAACTGGCTCTTTAACGAGCAAACTTGATCGGCCGACATGCCAGTTTTACACAAGAACTCAAGAGACCTGTCGATGAAGAGAAAGAGCAGCGCGATGAAAGCGGTAAGAAGCGCGCTTCCGCAAAAAAACATCTTCTTCCTAAATCTCAACATATGTATAGATTTTCCGAGCCGCTTTCCGTGACGACATAGGTATTTTCATAGCGGACCCCGCCGAGGCCCGGAAGATAAAGCCCAGGCTCGATCGTAAAAACCATTCCGGCCCGCAAAATTAAATCGCGGTCCTCTCCATCTACCTTGAGCAGCGGATACTCATGCACATCGATTCCAACCCCATGGCCAAGGCTATGGGAATAGAGAGGCAGGACCCCCTCTTTTGCAAAAAAGTCCCGTACAATCTGGTCGAGACGCCCGAGCCTTGCACCCGGCCGAATCGCCGCCGCGGCCATTGCTGCCGCTTGCCGGACCAGTCCGTAAAACCGGACGAGTTCCTCTTGAGGCTGCCCAAAAAAGAAACACCTCGTCATGTCGCCAGAGTAACTGTTGACTACGGCGCCGAAGTCGAACAAAGCGATCTGGTTCTTTTTCAGCTGCGCGCCCCCTGCCCGATAGTGGGGATAGGCGCTATTTTCCCCGAAAGCGACGATCGGCATGAAGGACATTTTTTCCGCTCCCTTCCTCCGAGAGTGGCACTCGAACTCGATCGCGATCTCCCTCTCCTCGACTCCTTCTCTCAATTTCTTCAAAACTTCGGCGTATCCAACCGCCGTCACGCGCGCCGCCTCTTTGAGAGCCTCGATTTCTCCCGAGTCTTTGCAAACGCGCATCTCCTTCAAAGGCCTGGGGACTGGAATCCACTCTTTGGAAGGGGCTGAACTTTGGAGGAGGCCGGCTTTTTCGAACGTGACAAAAGAACTGTCGAACCCAACTTTTTTCAGCCCTTTCATTGCATGGACAAGAGCCTCTTTTTCCGCTAAGATCACCTCGCAGGGCGCCTTTCCCTTGGCCTGGCCGAAATAACGGCCGTCGACAAGAAGCGAGGCGCTCTCTGGTTTAAGGAGGAGCCGAGCTGACGAGAACCACTGTCCTGACAGGTAAAAGACATCGGACGGATTTTCGATGAGGAGCCCCTCCAACTTCAACTGATCTAGGAGTGTGCACGCCCGTTCGATCCTTGTCATGGACGCTCCAAAAGTTTTTTCAGCATCGAAGCGTCCACCCGATCCCAGATCCGCCGGCCGGCGAGGTCGTACACCGACTCAGGGCATTGAAGAAGCTGCCGCCAGAGCATGAAGGCAGTTTCTATGCTAAATTTTCTGCAGCTGGCCCTTGAAGTGCGCAGCGCGGCGGCGTCGAGTTTTTTTCCTTCGCGCCAAGCATTCAAAAACTCGGGAAAATCTTCCGGGTCCAAAAGAGATGGCAGGGCGTCGACAGCGAGCCGGCTTTTCCCAATGAGCCTGCATTCGATCCCAAAGGCCTGCAGCTCTTCGACGATCCCAATGTCATCGATCTCTGCCTCGAGAGGCCAGAGTAGCGTTTGGGCCGTCCCCTTTTTTTCCTTAAGAGATTCATAGAGGACCCTCGCGTAAGCTAAACGGAGGTCGACAAGAAGTAGTCCCTCTGCTTGGAGGAAGAAGTACCCTTCAACGATAGCAAGCGGTCTCTCGGAAGAGGGAAAATCGAAAGAGAGGGGAATGGGGAGCCTGGAAGGCGCTGGGACAAGGTCGTCAGAAAAAGAAAAGGGCACTTGAGGAAATGAGAGGGTTCGGGAAAAAACGGGAGCCGGACTTTTAAATGCGGCCGATACGGCCATCTCAACCATCCGGAAGATTTTCCCCTCGTCGGCAAAGCGAACCTCTTTTTTCTGCGGATGGACATTGACATCCACAAGACCCGGCGCGATTTCGAGAAATAAGACAAAAGAAGGATAGGAGTTTTCTGCGATCCTTGTCCCGTAACCCGCCTTGACCGCGCGGGAAATGAGAGGAGAGAATATCGGCCGATGATTGATGTAAAGATATTGCCCTCTTCGATGGATCTTCGCTTCCTCTGGAGAGGCTAAAAGCCCCCATACTCCCCAAGAGGATCCAGGCGCGTCGACTTCGCAATGCATCGGGCCCAAAATCCTAATAATTCGGTTCTTTTTCTCTTCCTGAGGAAGTTCTAGCGCCGTTTTTCCCTCCGATTTTAGAGAAAATGACACTTTAGGATGGGCCAAAGCTATGCTCTCGAGGGTGCGAGTCAAAGAAGCGGTATTGGCAGAGGCCGACTTTAAGAATTTTTTTCGGGCGGGCACGTTGAAGAAAAGATCTCGCACCACTACAGTAGTCCCCCGATTTCGGGCGCAAGGGAGGATCTCCGAATTTGCCCCTCCTTGGCTCTGGATTTGAGTTCCCGTCCCTCCCTCGGAGGTCCGCATCTCAAACCGCGAGACCGCAGCTACCGCCGCAAGGGCCTCCCCTCGAAATCCCATCGTTGCCAAAGAAAATAGATCCAGCTCGGAGCGGATCTTCGAGGTCGCATGCCTCTCCAAAGAGAGGAGAGCATCCTCCGGCCCCATCCCGCAGCCGTCGTCCTCGACTTGCAGTTCTTTGCAGCCTCCCCCAACAATTGAAATTTCGATACGAAGAGACCCAGCGTCGAGGCTGTTTTCGATCAATTCTTTAGCTATGCTAGCGGGGTTTTCCACCACTTCCCCTGCGGCGATCTTGTTGATCACCTCATCGGATAGGCGGACGATTTTCTGAACCATATCCTGAATTTATACCAGGACGTATACTTCCTTACCATGATGCGATTGTTCCTTTTGTTCCCACTCTGCCTCTTTAGCGCCTATGTGGGCAATCCAGCCAATCCAGCGATCATGAACACAGGTTTTTTCTCTCTCAGCTATCCTTTCATCAAGGGAACGAGCGGTTATATTTACGACTACACCTCCAACAAACGGTATGAGGCAACCCAGAAAAACCCCGATTTCGACCCCAACGCAACCTTCAAGGAATTCGGCCTCCATTCCCAGTTTGCGTCATTTTCGGTCATCCTTGTCGAACGGATGGAAATCTTCGGATCCGCCGGGGGAACGAAAGAACAAGCTAAAGGGCGCACCCATCCCTCCCTCCTAGAAGGCTTCGAGAGTTCCTACCAGTTCTCCTGGAGCGCTGGGACCAAGGTCGTCCTCATCCAATGGGGAAAGACCTACTTGAGCTGCGATTTTACCTATTTCACCATCCCCGAATCGAATAAAACGTTTTTTACGTTCCTCAACCGGTTTAAATTGCCGATCGACTTCACCAAGCACAATCTTTCCTTGTCTGAATGGCAGTTCAGCGGCGCCTTATCGTCTCGGTTCTCTTTTTTAACTCCTTACATCGGGGCGAGCTACCTCAATTCCAAACTTCACGTCGAATCAACTCCAGAGACAGGCCCGATCGAATTCCACAACGTCTACAAGCTTGGCTGGTTTTTCGGGCTGACTGTATCGCTGACAGGCCGTTTCCATCTCAACTTCGAGAGACGGCTTCGCGATGAATTTGCCTATACTTTTTCTACGATCGCGGTATTTTAAAGACATGGAAGAGCACGCGGAAGCCCGCTTTATCGTGGAGACCCTTGGCGCTGCCGGATATGTCGCCTATTATGCGGGAGGATGGGTGCGCGACTTTCTCCTCAATCACGCTTCCGATGACATCGACATTGCGACAAACGCCCCTCCCGAAACGATCCAAGCCCTCTTTCCTCGGACGGTGCCCGTCGGGATCGCGTTCGGGATCGTCCTTGTGATCATCGAAGGACGGCAGTACGAAGTAGCTACGTTTCGCCAAGACTTCAATTACAAAGATGGGAGGAGGCCTTCCAAGGTCGAATTCTCAACGGCGGCCGTCGACGCGAAGCGCCGCGATTTTACCATCAATGGCATGTTCTACGACCCCCTCAAAGACGAAATCCTCGATTTCGTCGGCGGCAAGGAAGATCTGGAAAAAAAAGTGATCCGGGCTATCGGGAATCCCCATGAAAGGATCAAGGAAGACCGGCTGCGGATGATCCGCGCCGTGCGTCTTTCTTGCCGCTTCGGTTTCCAGATCGACGAGGCCACATCGGAGGCCATCCGCGCTCATAGCAAAGAGCTTTTTCCAGCGGTGGCCATCGAAAGGATCTGGCAAGAGCTTGCAAAAGGGCACGCTTTCGGAAAACTCCGCCCCATGCTGATCAAACTCCATGAATTTGGCCTCCTCTCATCCATTTTCCCCGAGCTCGAGAAAGTTGACCTTGCTGAAATCGACCGCCTCCTCCATCCTCTCAAAGACTATCCCTACAACGCGCCCCTCATCGCTTTTCTTCTGCCCCTTTTTCCCAAAGCTACCCTTGACGAGCAGCTCGATCTTGGGAAAAAACTGAAAATCCCTAACCTCGAGCAGCAATTTACGACCTTTCTTTTCCATGCGAAAGAGCTTTGCCATGCCCCTCGCCCTATCGAAAAGGTCGAATGGGCTTATTTCTATGCCAATTCTTTCTCTTCCTTCTCTTTACAAATCATCGGGGCGCATCTAGAGCCCCGGCGCCACGCCTCCTTCCTCAAAGAACACGAAGAAAGGATCGAGCATTTGAGCCGCTCCATCGACCGGGTCCGCAAGCACGATCCCGTTGTCAAATCGGGCGACCTCATAAAAGCGGGAATAAAGCCAGGTAAAGCGATGGGCGCTCTCCTGGAGGAAGCGGACAGAATCTCCGCCAATCAGCAGATCTTCGATGCGGAAATCATCATCGCCATATTATTGCAATCGGACCTCTGGCCCTGAATGACTTTATTGAAAAGCTGCACCCCGATCCGTCTCCCCCCGAAACTCGATTGGCGGCATCTATCGCCCGCATTGGGGCATTCACGCGAAGAGCTTGCCCGCTTCGATGAAACTCTCCGCTTGATCCCACTTCCAGTTCTCGAAATTTTGAAATGGGAAGATTCGATTGAGACCATCCGGTCCCAGAATATCCAGAGCCATCTTTTGGAAGTGCTCCAATTCGCGCTTTTGAAAAAAGCGGAGGAAAAACGGGCGGCGATGCTGCAAAAAATCTTGAGAGCCAAGGAAGGGCTCGATTTTGCGATTGGCTGGTCTTTAAAAAAACCGCTGAGCACCTCTTTCCTCTGTAAACTTCACGCGCGTTTGAAAAGAGACGCCCCCAATCCTGAAGAAATCGGGCACCTCAGGAAGAGGCAAAATTGGATAGGAGCTGAAGCCTGCCCCATCGAGGAGGCCTACTTTTTTCCGCCGAAAGCTCATCTTGTCCCCAAATATCTCAAAGACTGGGTAAGCTACCAGAAGATGAGCCAAGAACCTCTCGTCCAACTGTCTCTTCTCTTTGCTCAGCTGCTCATCATCCATCCATTCATGGACGGCAACGGCCGGGTGGCAAGAGACTACATCCCATGCTTTCTTTATAAGAAAAAACTTTTATCCAAGCCCTTTCTATTCTTAAGCAGTTATTTCCAAGACCACCTGCTTCAGTATGTTCAGAAACTCTATGATATTTCCGAAAGCGGCGACTGGGAGAGTTGGATTCTCTATTTCTTAAAAGGGATTACAGTCCGATCTCAAAGAATGAGCGCCCAAGCAAAGCGGCTTTATGAACTTTATCTCGAAGTGGGAAGAGTTGATCCGTTCCTCCATCCTGTCTCTTCAAGAAAAAAGAAAAACCTCGCCGAAAAATCGAAAGGGGTTTTTGTCTTCGAGTCCCTATTCGATGCGATACGGCGAGGTTAAAAGAATTTTTTAAGCCCTGCAGCTCTCGCCGCAAGTTCCGCTTTTTTTCATTTTGCTAGAGCTCGCTTTACGCCGTTTCTTTCTTTTTACAGATTTCTTCGCAGTCTTTCTTTTCAACACTCTTCTTTTTGCAGTCTTTCTTCTCTTCTTCTTGCGCACAGCCATAATTTCCTCCTAGCTTGCAACAAATTTACCCTTGCCTGATCGAGAATTTTATTTCAATGGATCCGAATCACGAGAAGCGCGATATCGTCGTGTTGAGGAGTTCCTCGGCTAAAAACCTCGATCTCCTTGAGAAGATGCTCGACCATCGCTTGAGGGGAAAGCTGGCTTGAGCGCTTAAGGAATTCCTGCAGCCTTTCCTTTCCAAACAATCGACCTTCGAGGTTATGCGCCTCTATGATCCCATCGGTATAGAGAAAGAGCACATCGCCTTTTTTTAACTTGTGCGTTTTGGAAGAAACCATATCGAACGCTTGAGCGCCCATCGCGATCCCGGGAGTCCATAGATCTTCGGCTTCCCCCCTATGGATCAAATAGGCGGGAGGATGCCCTTGGCTGCAATACTCCAAAGCTGCTGTGTCCGGATCATAGATCCCGATCCAAAGGGTCACGAACATCCCCGAATGTCTCGCATCGCGCCAAAAGAGATCGTTTGCCCCCAAGACAATTTCGGAAAGGCCCGCTTTTCCTAAAGCGAGAGTCCGGAGCATGCTCCGGAGGCCAAGCGCATAAAGGCAGGCCGAGACCCCTTTTCCCGCCGTATCTGCGATAGCGATGAGCAGCCGGCCATCATCCATTGGGAAGAGATCGTAAAAATCGCCTCCGACTTCTGCTGCCGGCTGGAAGCCCGAGGCAATCTCGATCCCTTTCAATTCAGGCAGATGCTTTGGAAGGAGGCTTGCTTGGATATCATGGCCGATCTTCAATTCTTCCGCGAGCCGCTCCCGGGCGATCCTCTGCCGTTCGGCCTCTTGGCTGTGCAAAAGAAGCTGGTCGAGCGTTTGGTTGAACTGTTTGCCGAGTTCATTGATCTCGAAGCCCATTTTATCCGGCGTATAGCGGACATGAACCGCCCCTTCTCCGACCCGCTGCATGGCCTTGCAAAGCTCTCGAAGAGGCTTGGAGATCCGCTGCGTGATCAGCCAGACGATAAATCCTCCGACGACCCCGATAAAAAAAAGAAGCGTCAAAAAGTGGAAAAAATACCATGCCTTGTGGAGCCGCTCTATATCGCCTTCAGGAATTGAGAGGTAGAGAAAAAAATCAGCCCTCTCTACGGGCAGCTGGATCGAAATAGGTGTCTCCTGGTGAGCGCCGATCAAGGGGTTCCCTCCCTTGTCTACGAAAGCAAGAGATGGGGAGAAAGAGCTCTTTTCGAAATGGGTCAGTTGATTGAATACCGTATCGATCGGCGTCGCTATCACAAGGGCGCTCGATGAGGAAATTTTTTTTCCTGTAAGGAGCGAATTGTCCTGCAAGCTGAAGGTGGCGAAATGGTCAGGCAGTCCGCTCGGCATCGGCATTTCAAAAATGTGAAGCTGCTGCATGAAGGCCGGTTCGGTTTTAGCCGCGGCTGCATCGAGGACCTGCCATCCTAGGCTGTTCCTTTCCTCCAAAATGGCTCTCTGACCATTGGCCATGATCGAAAGATTTTCTTTAACGTCGGCCAAGGTCTGTTGATATTCCTCGCGGTAGAGGAAAATACTATGGAGGAATAGGGGGACGACGAGCAAACAGAGGCTGACAATCACGGCCCTTTGGGCGAGCGACCCAACCGCGTGGAGAGGCTTCAACCTTATCTTCTCATCCTGCATACTAGGCTCATGCTAGCAAAAAAGATCTCGAGCTTACAACATCCCCGGGTACTCCATTGGGCTCAGCTCCTTAAGACTCGCTCGCTTAGAGAAAAGGCGGGCGCTGTCCTCATCTCAGGGGAAAAATTCGTCCGGGAGCTTGCTCGAGACGCCCCTCTCAAATGCCTCATGACCTTGGAGGCTCACCCCGAAATCCCGGCTGCCGAACGTTTTCTTGTAAGCGAGTCCATTTTGAAGAAAATCACCGGTTTGGAAAACCCCGACGGCTTTGCCGC
Organism: uncultured Chlamydiae bacterium; assembly: GCA_963730605.1. Taxonomy (GTDB): domain Bacteria; phylum Chlamydiota; class Chlamydiia; order Chlamydiales; family SM23-39; genus CAIPFQ01. The sequence goes on along the minus strand of CAVSSM010000011.1, from coordinate 26,595 downwards.
CGAAGCGCCGCTTCCCCCTCCCCGGGACCTTACGCCTTACCAAAACCTCTTGATCCTCGACCGGATCGCCGACCCCGGCAATTTGGGGACGCTCCTTCGCACCGCTTACGCCCTTTCCTGGGATGGGGTCGTTGCGACCCCGGGCACTGTCGATTTTTTCAACGATAAAGCCATCCGGGCGGCTCTGGGAGCCACCTTCAGGCTCCCCTATGCCATTGCATCGCCGGAACGAATCGCTTCTTGGAACTTTTCTTTTTATGTCGGCGATGTTCAGGGCACACCCCTCAAAGCCGCCGCTTTCAAAAGCCCCCGCGCCCTAATTTTAGGAAACGAAGGGCAGGGGGTCTCGCCTTGGGCTGAGCGCTATGAAAAAATTCATATCCCAATGCGCCAAGGGGCCGAATCGCTGAACGTTGCCGCGGCGGGAGCGATCCTCCTTTACGCCATGAGGCCCTCATGAGGCATTTCGATCACGAAGAGGAATTTCATTCCCGCGACCGGAAGCAGTTCCGGAAAGAGCGTAAACTGGCCCAAAGCACCGACCGCTCCAAATTCAAAAAAACCGATCTCGAAGTGAAAATCGTGGAAATGGCTCCCCATTTACGCCGCGGAAGAGTCATCGCGATTTCCGGGGAAGGGGCTTTTGTCGACTTCGAAGGCGAGACAGTCCTTTGCTCCTTGAAAGGGCTGATGAAAAAAGAGAGGCCCCAAGTTAAAAATCTCATCGCCGTCGGCGACTGGGTCGGATGCACCCAGGAAGGGGCCATCGAACAGGTGGCAGAGAGAACCTCCACTTTAGCCCGCGCCGATATCAGCGGAAGAAAGGAGCAGCTCATCGCCGTCAACGTCGATCAGGTCATCGTTACAGTCTCCCTCATCAGCCCTCCTTTGAAACCGGCTCTTGTCGATAGATATTTAATCTCCGCCGAAAAAGGGAGGATCCATCCGATTATCGCCATCAACAAGATCGATCTTCTCGAAACGGCGCCGGCGCCTGTTCAGGAACGCTTCCGCGAGTTTTTAGCCTCCTATGAGCCTCTAGGATGGCCTATTCTCTCTTTAAGCTGCGAGACCAGGGTCGGCCTTGACGCCCTCCGCTCGCTCCTCCAAAACAAAACTTCGGTCTTTTCCGGCCAATCGGGAGTTGGAAAATCGTCCCTTTTGAACGCTTGTTTCGGGTTCGATCTCCGGACAGGAGAGCTGGCGGCGAAAACGGCGAAAGGATCGCACACGACCACGACCGCATCGCTCATCCCTTTGCCGGGCGGCGGCTACTGCGTCGACACTCCCGGCATCCGCAGTTTTGGGGTCTGGGATCTGACAAAGGAGGATGTGATCGACCATTTCACAGATCTCGCTCGCCTAGCCGAAGAATGCAAATATCCCGATTGCAGCCATGTTAATGAACCTGAATGCGCGGTGCAAAAAGCTCTAAAAGGCGGCGCCTTAGCCCCTTTGCGCTACGAATCCTACGCGAATCTTCTCGAAGAGATTGCGAGTGGGTCGAAATCCAAAAAAACCTGGAGTTGAACGTGCACGAAATCGCATCCTGCCATGCTCTCGAAATCCTCGATTCGCGAGGAAACCCCACTCTTGAGGTCACCGTCATAACGAAAGATGGGGCCATAGGCAAAGCGGCGGTGCCCTCCGGCGCTTCCACCGGCGAACATGAGGCGGTAGAACTCAGGGACAATGACCCAAAACGATACGGTGGGAAGGGTGTCTTGAAAGCGGCCTCCCATGTGAGAGGCCCTTTGCAAAAAAGGCTTCTCGGCATGTCGGTCCTCGATCAAGAAGCGATCGACAAAGCGATGATCGATCTTGATGGCACTCCCAATAAAAGCCGGTTTGGGGCCAATGCCATTCTCGGCATCTCCTTGGCCTCGGCAAAATGTGCAGCGGCAGCCCAAAAATTGCCCCTCTACCGCTATCTTGGCAAAGACGCCTTCCTTTTGCCCTGTCCCATGATGAATATCCTAAACGGCGGCGTCCATGCCGATAACGGCCTTGATTTCCAAGAGTTCATGATCCGCCCCATCGGGGCCCCCACTTTCAAAGAAGCCCTTCGCGCAGGCGCAGAGGTCTTCCATGCCCTCAAATCGATCCTCAAACAAAAAGGGCTCTCCACGAACGTCGGCGACGAAGGGGGATTCGCGCCCCCTCTTTCTTCCAATGAAGAAGCCCTCGATCTCATCCTTTTGAGCATAGAAAAAGCAGGATACCGCCCAACCGTCGATTTCTCCCTCGCCTTGGACTGCGCCGCCTCCGAATTCTATGTAAAACCGCTTTACATCGAGAAAAAGTTAAAGGAAGCGGGAAAGGACTATCGAAAAAAGACAGCCGCTCAACAAATCGACTATCTCGCCAAGCTCTCAGCCCAATATCCCATCGACAGCATCGAAGACGGGCTCGACCAAAACGATTGGGAAGGATGGGCCCTTCTCACTAAACGCTTAGGGGAGAAACTGCAACTTGTCGGCGACGACATTTTCGTCACGAACCCTAAGTTTTTACAAAAAGCGATTTCGATGCATGTCGGGAATGCCATCCTGATCAAAGTGAACCAAATAGGGACATTAACCGAAACCATCGAAGCCGTGGGGTTAGCGAAGAAAAACAAGTACCGGACCGTGATTTCCCATCGATCTGGAGAGACGGAAGACACCACGATTGCCGACATTGCCGTTGCTTGCCAAGCGGGGCAGATCAAAACGGGCTCTCTTTGCCGCTCCGAGCGGGTTGCAAAGTATAACCGGCTCCTCGAAATCGAAGAAGAACTTGGTAAAAAAGCTATTTACGCCGCCAGCTTGAATTAAACTAGCGCTTCCCTCTATCTAAACAAAAAAGAGGGAAGAACTAACCCGGCATTCAAACAGGTGGCAACAAATGGCTCAGCGAGGCACACGGGGTCCCCACCGACGCATCGTCGGAAGGGGTGTGAACGCCAGATCGAAGCGAAGCGTTCCGTACGAGCGACGACCATTGCTTAAAGCTAAGGCAAGCGAGGCTGCGGAAACGCGAGAAGGTCCAATGGACCTTTGCAGCGCGGAACAGATGAGCGAATGCGAATCGGCCCGGAGGGATCGATATGGCTGCGGAAACGCGAGAAGGTCCAGTGGACCTTCGCAGCGCGGAGCAGATGAGCGAATGCGAATCGGCCCGCAGGGAGCCGCAGCAAGCCATTTGTCACCTATTTGGAGGGCGGGTTAGCGATGCGCCATATAGTCGCTTTGTTCGGGGAGTCGGAAAAGGGAGAGTTTAAAAAGCCTTATGTTCTCCACGAATTGCCGCAGCTCATCGACTTCCTAGGCAACCCACCGGCGGGAAGCCTTGGTTTGTTCTTCGCTATCCAAGCCCTGCTCTATAAGAGAGAGCTCATCTATTTCCGCGTTGAGGAAGAAGGATTTAGCCGTGGCGACTACATGGCCGGATTCAAACACCTGGAACTTTTGAAGCGGCTTCATGCCCTCGCCTTGCCGGGCGTCGGAGATGCGGAAATCCTGGAAGCTTCCCGCCGCCTCTGCGAGATCCATAAAAGCCCAATTATTTCGACGGAAAAAGACCTGTTCGATTATCTGACGGCTTAACGACTTTGGATCGAGGCGTATTTTGGGATCCAAAAAGTCTCATCGATTGCTTTGCGAAGAGCCTCATCACTCAAAACAGGCGCGACTTTGTCCTTCATGGCTTGTTTCGCAATGACGACTGCTAGTTTCTTGGCGATCTCCCGCACAACGTCTGGCGGGGGAAAGAGGAGAGCCCCTTCCTCTTTCAAAGCGGGAGAGAGGCTCGCCAGCTCTTCCGATGCGGCGATAAACATCCCGGCCGTGACCCGTTTTGCTCTCGAGGCCACTACTCCGAGTCCCATTGCTGGGAAAATATAGTAGTTGTTGCATTGGGCGATCTTGTAGGTTTTTCCCTTGCATACGACATCCGGATAGGCGGTGCCTGTGGCAATCAGCGCCTTGCCATCCGTCCACTCTATTAGATCGGCAGGAGCCGCCTCGCATTTAGAGGTGGGATTAGAGAGCGGGAAAATGATGGGCCGTTCGATGTTCTCTGCCATGGCCCGGATCGCTTTTTCGGTGAAGACTTTTGGGCAGCCCGACACTCCGATCAAAATCGTAGGGCGCGCTTTTTCGACGACCTCTTCCAATGAAATGTCTTTCGTAGGATCCATCCCCATGCTCGATACGACTTCCTTGACTTGGGCATAGGTTTTTTGCGCCGGGCTTAGCTCTGTCATGCCAGTATGGATGAGCCCATGCCGGTCGATCATCCAAATTTGGTGGCAAGCATCCTTGGCGCCAATGCCGCGCCTCTGCATTTCGCTTGCGATCTCATCGGCAATCCCGGTCCCTGCAGACCCGGCGCCATAAATGACGACCTGCTGCTCTGTGATCCGGCCTTGATTGATCTCTACTCCGGCTAAAATCCCGGCAAGTGCGACCGCCGCTGTTCCTTGGATATCGTCATTGAACGTGCAGCAGCGGTCCCGGTACCGCTCGAGGAGGGCTCTTGCATGCTCTTTCGCAAAGTCTTCCCATTGCAAAAGAACGTTCGGATAGCGCTTCAGGATCGCGGTTACAAACCGATCGACAAAATCGTCGTACTCTTTCCCTCTGACCCGTTTATGCCTCCAGCCAAAATAAAAAGAGTCTTTCAGCCGCTCTTCGTTATCGGTCCCCGTATCGAGGATGATGGGAAGGGCGATTCCCGGATAGATCCCTCCGCATGCAGTGTAGAGGGAAATTTTTCCGATGGGGATGCCCATTCCGCCGATCCCTTGGTCGCCAAGCCCGAGGATCCTTTCTCCGTCGCTCACGACAATCACCGACACATCAGGCAGCTCGATGTTCGCAATGATCTCTTCCATTCGATCTTGTTCTGGAAACGAGATGAAAAGGCCGCGAGAGCGGCGATAGATTTCGCTGAATCTTTGGCAAGCCAGCCCTACGACTGGGGTATAGATCATCGGCAGCATTTCGCCGATATGCTCCGTCAAAAGGCGGTAGAAAACCGTTTCATTGCGATCTTGCAGCTCGCGTAAGAAGATATGGCGGGAGATGTCTTCTGTTTTTTTCTTATACGCCTGATAGGTCCGGGCCACTTGCTGGTCAAGGATCTCGATGGCGGCGGGGATCAGCCCATGTAGTCTGAATTTTGTCCTCTCCTCATGAGAAAATGCCGTCCCTTTGTTCAAGATCGGATGTTCCAAGACCTCTCTTCCGCTCAGCTGGGTCTTCAGGGACCACTCGGAGCCGATTTCATAATAGCTCATGGGTGGGTCATCTCTTCCGGAACGACATGGTTGTCGAACTCCTCGCCGCTTAAAAAGCCCAATTTGACGCAGGCTTCGCGCAGCGTCGTCCCATCCTTATACGCCGCGTGGGCCACACTCGCGCTCTTATCATAACCGATGACCGGGCTGAGCGCCGTAACCAACATCAGCGAGCTCTTCACATACTCCTCGATCCGCTGCAGATTCGGTCTAAGTCCGGCAACGCAATATTTCTCGAACATCCGGCAAGAGTCTTTCAGGATCAAAATCGAATGGAGAAGGTTATGGATGATCACCGGTTTGAAGACGTTCAATTCGAAATTGCCTTGCGACCCTCCAAAGCCGATGGCCGCGTCGTTGCCCATCACCTGTACTGCGACCATCGTCAACGCTTCGCACTGGGTCGGGTTCACCTTGCCCGGCATGATGGAAGAGCCCGGCTCGTTTTCAGGCAAGAAAAGCTCGTTGAGGCCGCAGCGCGGCCCCGAACCTAACCAGCGCAGATCGTTGGCGATCTTCATGAGCGCCGTAGCCGCAGTCTTCAATGCTCCGCTGACAAAGACAATTTCATCGTGAGAGGAAAGGGCCGCGAATTTGTTCGGATGGGATCTGAAAGGAAGGCCCGTCAACTCCGCGATCTTTTTCGACGCTCTCGCCGCAAATTGAGGGTGCGTGTTTAAACCTGTCCCTACTGCCGTCCCTCCGATCGCAAGATCGTATAGTCCATCGGCTGCTTGCTCGATCCCTTTTAGGCTCCGCTCAAGAAGCGAGACGTAGCCGGAAAACTCCTGGCTCAACATGAGCGGCGTCGCATCTTGCAAATGCGTCCGTCCGATTTTGACGATCCCTTGAAATTCCATCTCCTTCTTTTCAAAAGCCGCTTTCAAACTTTTCAAAGCGGGAAGGAGCCCTTCTTGGATTTCCATTGCGCCTGCAATGTGCATGGCGGTCGGGAATGTGTCGTTCGACGATTGGGACATATTGACATGATCGTTGGGATGGACCGGGTCTTTGCTTCCCATCTTGCCTTTGGCGATTTGGATCGCCCGGTTCGCGATCACCTCATTTACGTTCATGTTCGTCTGCGTCCCGCTTCCCGTCTGCCAAATATGCAGGGGGAAATGGGATGCGAGCTTGCCTGCAATGACCTCTTCGCAAGCCTCGACTATCAGGCCGCACCGTTTTTTATCTAACTTTCCCAAATCGCAATTGACCAGCGCAGCCGCTTTCTTCAAGATCCCGAAAGCCTTGATGAGCTCCGGGGGCATCAGGTCGCGGCCGATTGAAAAGTGCTGCAGCGAGCGCATCGTTTGCGCGCCGTAGTAGCGATCGGCAGGGACCTCTACCTCTCCCATGCTGTCCGTTTCGCGGCGAAATTGTCCCATGTACTGGCGTATACTTTAGCTAAGTGTCAAAGTCAATCTGCGGCCCTTTGCGGCGAACGACGCCGATGAGGCCCATTTCTGCCCTCTTCTTCGCCGCCATAGAGTGGCCAAATTAACTTGTCCCAGACTTTATGCGACCATGTATTCATGGTTTTAAAGAATCGACTCGAAATGGACCCGTTCCCTTTTTCAGCAAGGGGCTTATGCTGAGGCCAACTCCAATCGGAGATCTCAGCCAATGTTTCCCTTCGATATGCAGGCCCATTTTCTACAACGGTTACACCTTTCGACCAGATTCGATTCGACCATGTCTTCAAGGTGTCGAAGAATGCGCTCAAAGTGACGCCGCTCCCTTTTTCGACATGGGGTTTTCGCTCAGGCCAACTCCAATCGGAGATCTCAGCCAATGTTTCCCTTCGATATGCAGGCCCATTTTCTACAACGGTTAAACTTTTCGACCAGATTCGATTCGACCATGTTTTCAAGGTGTCGAAGAATGCGCTCAAAGTGGCGCCGCTCCCTTTTTCGACATGGGGTTTTCGCTCAGGCCAACTCCAATCGGAGATCTCAGCCAATGTTTCCCTTCGATATGCAGGCCCATTTTCTACAACGGTTACACCTTTCGACCAGATTCGATTCGACCATGTTTTCAAGGTGTCGAAGAATGCGCTCAAAGTGGCGCCGCTCCCTTTTTCGACAGAGGGTTTTCGCTCAGGCCGACTCCAATCGACGATCTCGGGCAGCGTCTTCCTTAAGGGACTGAAGTCTTTCGACTTTGTCTTCAAGATTTTCAAAAATGCGCTCAAAGTCGTCTCGCTCTTCTTTACGAGAGTCGGGAGCAGCTCAGCCAGACTCTCAGAAGAGAGCCCTGGAATCATCTGCCACCGATACTCAGACCAAGAGTCTAAGACCTCAGACCACCTCATCAAAGTTTTAGAAAGCTTGCTCAAAATTGTCTTACGCGTTTTTTCGACAAGGGGTTTGGGAGGCGCTCCATTCAGGGGGTAGAGCTCAGGGATGATAGGCCAAAGATCGACTGTGGGCCAGTTCTTAAATAAACCTTCCGATGCGGCCACGTTGAATTCGAACCTGTCTTGCGGTGGGGCAGGCGACGGCCCTGGTGGAGACGGCGATGGTGGCGGCGGCGGCGGCGGCGGCGGCGGCGGTGGCGGCGGTGGCGGCGGTGGCGGCGGCGGTGGCGGTGGCGGCGGTGGCGGCGGCGGTGGCGGTGGCGGCGGTGGCGGCGGTGGCGGCGGCGGTGGCGGCGGTGGCGGCGGTGGCGGCGGTGGCGGCGGTGGCGGCGGCGGTGGCGGTGGCGGCGGTGGAGCAGGCAGGGAGGCCGTGTCGAAATTCAAAATTCTGGGAGGGCTGCTTCCGGTGAGTGTGAGCTCTGCTGTCGTAATTCCGCCTGGTATGTTTCCGATATTGACTGTTAGGCCGCCAGGCGTGATCGTGGGGGTAAACATGCCGTTGACAGTAACGGTTGCCGCCAAAACATGACTTGTTGGGGAGGTGTAAGTCATGCCGTCGTCTCTCAAAATCATCAACGGGGCGCGTGTCAAGACGTAATTGGACGGAGCGAATCCTGCGGGCGCCGAGATTGTAATCGTCGCCATCCCTCCGCCAGCAACAATGTCAGAGAGGGCCGAATAATTTTGCATCGTGAGCGAGACATTTCCAAAGACCGTCATACATTCGTAGGGTCCCATCAACAATGTGCCCGTCGAAATCGTGACGCCATCGCCATTTGTGCTGACGATGGTCGCAACGCCGCCTGGGGGGGTAGAGGGAGGAGCCATTCTTCCCGCAGGCGACAGAGAGACCACTCCATTTTGGGTGCCGCTTCCGGTCGTTGTGATTGTAGTTCCGTTCAAGGTCAGAAGGCCAGCCGGGAATCCGCCGCTATAGCCGGCGTTGGGCTGGAGGGTCACGTTTCCTCCCGAGCCTGAAATTCCAGCGGTATTAATATCTTCAACCGTGACAGAGCCGCCAATGGCATAGACGGTGACGTTTCCACCGCTCACCAGAGAGTTTGTATTGATGTTGCCGAGAGAGATGCTTCCCTGTTTGGAATCCACTATGACGTGGCCACCGTTCGAAGCGGCAGCTCCCGTTGTCGTCGTCGTTCCCGCGATCGTAACATCGCCCGAAGAGTTGATCCAAAGCGGTCCGCCATCCCCTGAGCCTGGAGTGGTCGTGATTGCGCTGCCGAACGAAAAGCTGTTTCCGATGAGAAAGATTCCGAACCCCCCGGTTGTGGTAACATCTCCGCTGAATGTAGTGAGGCCCGACCCTGCTAGTTGGCCGAGAGTGTATGCGCTCAGCGACCCAGAAAAAGTAGTCGTCGTGGCGGTAATCACCGTCACATTGCCTAAAGGCACGCCGTTTCCTAAATTGCCGTAGACGACAATCGAGTTCGCTCCCGGATTTAGAGTCAAATTTTGCGCATTGGAAGAGGTCCCGTCCACAGTGCCTCCCAATGCGATCGCGCCATTGCTGGTCGTCAAGAAAGAGGAAGTCATCAGCGTCACATTTCCGGCAACCATGCTTATGGCATTGCCCGCGCCTTGTAAAGTGATGTTGCCGCCAATGGAATAGGCGGTCGAGCTCGTGCTCGTCAATGCGTTCAAAGGCATATTGGAACCGACATTGCCGTTGAACGCTAAGGTGCCGGCCCCTGCCGCTGCGACAAGGTTAAAATTTCCGTCGACCGTTCCATTGAACGTGACACCCGTGCCGCTGACAGTGACCATGTTCGCTGTCAAAAGGGTGGCCCCTGTGGCTGTGGAAGAGCCGCCTGTAGCGGCAACCATGCAATTGCCGAGCAGGATATTGGCATTCTGAATCCCTGTGAAAGCAATGTTTCCCGCCGCTGTGCTCACTTGGCAAGCGGACATGTTGATGCCCGCCCCAACGCTTGCAATGGAAGAGCCTGACGTCCCGTTGATCGAAATCGATCCGGTTCCAGTGGCCGTGACGACATTCGTTGCCGCGTTGGCTCCGGTAAGATTGACCCCATAGTTCGCATTGGCGCCCACGCTCGCTGCGACCCCGTTGATCGTGATGCTGCCGGAGCCGGTCGTTTCGACCAACCCTCCCCCCGAAACGACAACGCCATGGCATGTTGTCGTTCCTGCTGCAGATCCAGTGCCAGAGAGGGTCAATGCGGCGTTGCCTGTAGAGATCGTCCCGAAATTGTCGACCTGGATTCCCACTTCGCCAGTACCTGTGCCTTTGCTGGAGGCTTCGATGTTTAATTGAGCGGAACCGGATGTGACGGAGCCCCCATTCACATAGAAGCCGATGTCGTCGCCTATTCCTTGTCCTCCTTCGACGCCCGTTGTCGTTAAGTTAGGGACGCTTAAGCTGAAGCCGGCTGGAATGAATACTCCGTGGTTATTCGTGGACGCGCCCCCAAATCCCCCTTGGCTGCCGCCGCTTACATTGGAGAAGGCCAAGGTCCCGGATGCCATAGAGACAGTTGCCCCGGTATTGAAATTCACGCCCACGTTGGCGCTGCCGCCCGATCCGCCTAAGGTATTGAGGATCGTTAAGGCGTTATTTACGTTGGTTCCTCCCAAAGAAATGGTCACCGCGCCATCGACGTTGACGCCATCGTGCCCGCCTCCCGATCCCTGACCGCCCATTCCGGATAAGTCGATCGTTTGGAGAAGCGCGCCGGAACTTCCGGCCGTTAAAGTAGCTCCATTGATATTGATGCCGTGATTGGCGCTTCCTGTTGAATTGTAAGCTCCGCCGCCGCTGCCGGCCAACGCGAGGGCGCCCCCATTGCCGACCGTCGCTTGTCCGCTTTCAATATCGATCCCATACTGGTTGCTGCCTGACCCAAGGCTTCCGGCTTGTACCGACACCACCTGAGTCGTACTGCTGCCCAATGTTCCTGACAAGAAGAGGCCCGTATTGCTGGTTCCGGCCGTAGGGCCTCCAAAAATATCGCGGCCAATGATCGCAGGCGCGCTGACGCTGCCTGTCAAATTGATCCCGTAGTTCGAATTCGCGAGAGCGCTGCCGCCACCGGCGACGTTCAAGAATTGGATCTGGGCGTTTGCCGCGGTAACCGTCGATGCTATATTGATGCCGTAATTGTTGCTTCCTCCAGGACCGCCGATGCAATCCAGGAAGGTGCAAACGTTATTGGGACTGGTGCCATTCAAGGCGACGGTCAGCGCGGAAGGGATATCCACGCCGTAGTTGCTGCCTCCCGACCCGTTGCCGCCGAACCCGCTTACACTGATTGTGTCGGGAGTCGATCCGCCGTTGCCGGCCTGTAGCGTCGCTGTAATGAGCTCCACCCCATAGTTATCGCTTGCAGCGCTGTTGTAAAGACCGCCGCCGGTCCCTTTCAGGCTTAAAGATCCCCCATCGCCAACCTGGATCATTCCAGACGTATCTACTTTAATCCCAAACTCAAAACTTCCAGTGCCTAGGCTCGATCCGGTCAGCCAGATTTGATTCGCGCCCGTACCCCCTAACGTGATTCCGGATCCGACATAGACGCCGTAGTTGCCGTTCGAAGCGTCGCTGCCCTGGCCAAATCCGCCGTTTGCTTCGGCGATGATGTCAGGTGCGCTGTAATTGGCGGCGAAATGGAGGCCGTTGTTATTGGTTCCAATCCCATTGCCGCCGCCGGTGGCATTCAAGAACTGAGTCAGTCCTGTTCCTGTGGTCGTAACCGTTCCGCCAACGTACACTCCGTAGTTGTTCGATCCGACAAACCCGCCGATGCAGTTGAGGAAATTGAGCTGGTTATTGGCATTGGTCCCAAAGTTCACCGTTAACCCGCCCGTATCGATGTAGGCGCCCGCATTGGCGCTGTTGCCGGAGCCGCCCAAACCTGTGAGCGTCATGACGCTCGCGCCAGCGCCGCTGCTCGTAAGCGTAGCGCCATTTAGGTAAATGCCGTGGTTCAAAGTGCCCGTGCCGTTGTAGTTGCCGCCGCCAGTCCCCGTCAGCGTAAGAGTGGCTCCAGAACCTACGGTCACGGTATTCGCGACATTGATGCCATATTCGCTCATGCCAAGTCCCATGCTGGAAGCCGTCATCGTCAACACGTTCGTTGCGGATGTGCCGAGTAGAGCATTGATGAACAGCCCAAAGTTCTGATTCGTCCCAGGTCCTCCGGCAATATCGCGGCCAGTAATCACAGGCGCCGTCACTGCCGCGCCAATGTTGAGTCCGTAGTTCGTCGTTGAGGCGCCGCTGCCGCCGCCTGCCACGTTGAGGAAATTCAATGAGCCATTGACTAAGGTCACTCCTACGCTAAAGTTCACGCCATAGTTGCTATTGCCGCCCGAACCGCCCGTACAGTCGATGAAGTTGATGGAGTTGCTTGGATTCGACCCATTGAGGTTGACGTGGAAGCCGATCGTCTCGATATCCACGCCGTGATGCGTTCCGCCGGATCCCACTCCGCCAAGCCCAGACACATTGATCGTATTGACGCTAGACCCGCCATTGCCGGCAGTCAACGTCCCATCGGCAAGCTCAACGCCATAGTTGCTGGCGCCTGTTCCATTATACAAACCGCCGCCAGAGCCTTTTAAACTCAGCGTTCCGCCATCGCCAACCTGAACCGTTCCTCCCTCAACTGCAATTCCGAACTCAAAACTTCCTGTGCCTAAGCTTGTGCCAGTCAGCCGGATTTGATTCGCGCCCGTACCCCCTAACGTGATTCCGGATCCGACATAGACGCCGTAGTTGCCGTTCGAAGCGTCGCTGCCCTGGCCAAATCCGCCGTTTGCTTCGGCGATGATGTCAGGTGCGCTGTAATTGGCGGCAAAATGGAGGCCGTTGTTATTGGTTCCAATCCCATTGCCGCCGCCGGTGGCATTCAAGAACTGAGTCAGTCCTGTTCCTGTGGTCGTAACCGTTCCACCAACGTACACTCCGTAGTTGTTCGATCCGACAAACCCGCCGATGCAATTGAGGAAGTTCAATTGGTTGTTTGCGCTCGATCCAAAGTTCACCGTCAACCCACCCGTATCGATGTAGGCGCCCGCATTGGTGCCGCTGCCTTGGCCTCCAAGACCTGTCAGCGCCATCGTTGTAGCGCCGGTACCGCTGCTTGTCAGAGTAGAACCGCTGAGGTAGATACCGTGGTTGTGGGTGCCGGAAGAATTGCTGTAAACGCCTCCGCCGAGCCCGGTTAGATTCAGCGTAGCGCCGCTTCCTACAACAACGGGAGCCCCCACATTGATGCCATATTCGCTCATGCCAAGTCCCATGCTAGACGCCATCATCGTAAGTACATTCGTGGTGGAAGATCCTAATTGCGCTCCGATATTGAGACCCCAGTTATTATTCGTTCCGGGTCCGCCGACAATGTCCTTGCCGATAATGACAGGAGCCGTAACTGCCGCGCCAACGTTGACTCCGTAGTTGTTGGTAGAGCCGGCTTTACCGCCCCCGACAACGTTGAGAAAGTTGAGAGATCCGTTAACAAGGGTCAGACTCGCCCCAAAGCTCACCCCGATGTTGCTATTTCCTCCTGTACCACCTATGCAATTGACGAAATTGAGAGCGCTTGTTGGACTTGTATTATTCAGATTGACGGAGAAAGTTGTGGCAATATTTACGCCGAAATTAGAGCCAGCGCTTCCAGTCCCGCCAATACCTGTAACGCTGATCGTAGTTGCGGGGCTTCCGCCATTGCCGGAGGTGATGGTTGCTCCATTCAAGTTAACGCCGTAATTATTAGTCCCCGTTCCAGTGTAAATTCCTCCGCCAGTACCAACAAGGTTCATCGTACCGCCATCGCCGACCTGGATTGAGCCGCCTGTATCTACCTGAATGCCCACCTCAAAGCTGCCCGTTCCCAATGAACCAGCTGTAATGGTAAGCACATTCGTGAAAGATGCACCCAGAGACGCCCCTGCTCCAGATATGTAGAAGCCGATATCATTGCTCGATCCGGGTCCGCCAAAGACATCGCTCGCGATAATCGAGGTGGCTGTGACTGCGGCTTGAACGTAGACACCGTACTCGTTGCTGCCGCCCGAACCACCCGCGACGTTGAGGAAAGTCAGCCCGCCGTTGATTACGTTCACTGGAGTCGGTAACCACACGCCATAGTTGTTGCTACCGCCACTACCCCCGACGACATTTTCGTAGGTGAGCGGGCCAGTCACGTTCGGGTCGCCGTATACGCCAACATTCATACCGGCAGATCCCATACCGCCGTAACCCGACACAGTGGATCCTCCGGGGGCAATTAGAGTGGCTGCATTCTTATAAACACCATAGTTATTGCCGCCGGCGCCGTTATATACGCCGCCGCCATTGCCTCTTAAATAGATCGCTCCGCCAGCGCCAACCTGGACAGTTCCCCCATTGATCTCGATGCCAAACTCATAACTATTTATACCCAAGCTTGAACCGACCAAATGGATTTGGTTCGTATTTGGTCCGCCCAATGTAACGCCAGACGTGACATTAATTCCGATATTGCCTGTCGTGGGAGACGATCCAAAACCAAAACCGCCCGTAGCTTCTGCAATGATGGCGGGAGCGCTGTAATTGGCAGCGAAGTGGAGGCCGTCGTTATTGGTTCCGGTTCCGTTGCCGCCGCCTGTGGCGTTGAGGAATTGCGTTGCCCCTGTGCCGTTCGTGGTTACAGGACCAAAAACGCCGACACCGTAGTTATTAGATCCGACAAAACCGCCGATACAGTTCAGGAAGTTCAGCGCGTTGTTATTGTTAGACCCGAAGTTTACTGTTAACCCGAGGGCATCGATATAGAGACCGGCATTCGTTCCAGCGGAGCCTTGACCTCCAAGACCCGTCAGGTTCATGACAGTAGCGCTGCTGCCGCTTGAGGTTAAGATAGCGTTGTTGAGGTAGATCCCGTAGTTATTGGTGCCTGTGCCATTGTAGACACCACCGCCAGTGCCCATCAGCGTCAAAGTAGCGCCGTTGCCTACAACTACAGAGCTGGTACGGCCGGTGCCAAAGATGTTGATGCCATATTCGTTGCCGCCGGAACCTAGGCTTGTGGCAGACATCGTGAGAACGCTGGTGATGCTGGTTCCCAATTGAGAAGCTGCAATACTGCTGCCGATGTTCAAACCATAATTATTGCCAAACCCGGGTCCGCCTACAATGTCTCGGCCGGTAATGACAGGAGCTGTGACCGTGACGCCGCTGATATTTAAGCCGAAATTGGATGAGGAGGTCGATGTTCCTCCTCCGACAACGTTGAGGAAGTTCAATGAGCCGTTGACGAGTGTCAAGCCGATTCCAAACTGCACGCCGATGTTGCTGTTGCCGCCCGAACCGCCTGCGCAATTGATGAAGTTGATCGAGTTGGCTGGGTTCGTGCCGTTCAAATTGACAGTGAATGCAGTCGTGTCGATATTCACGCCATTGTGATTCCCGCCACTGCCAAGACCGCCGTAGCCGCTGATGTTGATCGTGTTGACAGTCGATCCGCCGTTACCTGCCGTGAGGATTGCATTGGCCAGCTCTACTCCATAGTTATTGCTGCCGGTTCCATCGTATAATCCACCGCCGGTACCTCGTAGGTTGATCGTACCGCCATCGCCAACTTGGATTATTCCTGCTAAGTCGACTTTGATCCCAAACTCAAAACTTCCCACGGCATTGCTTGAACCGATCAGACGGATCTGGTTGGCAGTCGTTCCGCCCAAAGTAGAGCCTTGACCAATGTAAATACCGTAGTTACCATTGGTTGCAATGCTTCCGCTTCCAAACCCGCCTGTTGCCTCAATGCTGGTATCGGGAACATTGTAGGTCACACCATTCGCAAGATGGAACCCGTTATTAGTATGTCCCGCGCCATTGCCACCGCCGGTCGCATTCAAGAACTGTGTTAAGCCCGTACCCGTCGTTGCTATTGCTCCACCAACGTAGACACCGTAGTTATTAGATCCAACAAAACCACCGATACAGTTGAGGAAATTGAGTTGATTATTCGCGTTCGATCCAAAATTAACCGTTAAAGTAGTCGCAGCTGGGGAAACATTGGCATCTATATAAACACCCGCGTTAGTTCCGCTTCCCTGACCTCCAAGACCTGTCAAGGTCATTGTCGTAGCGCTTGCTCCACTGGAAGTTAAGATGGCGTTGTTGAGGTAGATTCCGTAGTTATTGGTGCCTGCGCCGTTGTAGACTCCACCGCCGGTACCCATCAGCGTCAGAGTAGCGCCGGAACCTACAACTACGGAGCTGGTGCCGCCGGTGCCAAAAATATTAATGCCATACTCATTGCTGCCAGACCCCAGGCTTGTGGCAGAGATCGTGAGAACGTTGGTGATGCTGGTTCCCAATTGAGAAGCTGCAATACTGCTGCCGATATTCAAGCCGTAGTCGGTGCTGGATCCGGGTCCGCCCACTATATCTCGGCCGGTAATGACAGGAGCTGTGACCGTGACGCCGCTGATATTTAAGCCGAAATTGGATGAGGAGGTCGATGTTCCGCCACCGACAACGTTGAGGAAGTTCAATGAGCCGTTGACGAGTGTCAAGCCGACTCCAAACTGCACGCCGATGTTGCTGTTGCCGCCCGAACCGCCAGCGCAATTGATGAAGTTGATCGAGTTCGTTGGATTCGTGCCGTTCAAATTGACAGTGAATGCAGTCGTGTCGGTATTCACGCCATTGTGATTTCCGCCGCTACCAAGACCGCCGTAGCCGCTGATGTTGATCGTATTGACAGTCGATCCGCCGTTACCTGCGGTCAAAGTCGCATTCGCCAGCTCTACGCCATAGTTGCTGGCGCCCATTCCATTATACAAACCACCGCCGGAGCCTTTTAAACTCAAGGTTCCGCCATCGCCAACCTGGATGGTTCCTGTTCCGTCGACTTTAATTCCGAACTCATAACTTCCTGTGCCTAGGCTCGATCCGATCAGTCTGATTTGATTCACGCCTGTTCCGCCTAACGTGATTCCGATTCCGACATAGACGCCGTAATTCCCAGTCGTAGCCGAGCTGCCTTGTCCAAATCCGCCTGTAGCCTCGGCAATAATGTCAGGAGCGGTGTAATTGGCGGCGAAATGCAACCCGTTGTTATTGGTTCCAATCCCATTGCCGCCACCGGTGGCGTTCAAGAACTGAGTCAGTCCTGTACCGGTCGTTGTTACGGGTCCACCAACATAGACCCCGTAGTTGTTAGATCCGACAAAACCGCCGATGCAATTGAGGAAGTTCAATTGGTTGTTTGTGCTCGATCCAAAATTCACAGTTAAACCGCCGGCACCGATGTAAATGCCAGCATTGGTGCTACTGCCTTGGCCTCCAAGACCTGTCAGCGCCATCGTTGTAGCACCGGTACCGCTGCTGGTCAGAGTAGACCCGCTGAGATAGATACCATGGTTGTCTGTGCCGGAAGAATTGCTGTAAACACCTCCGCCCAACCCGGTTAGATTCAGCGTAGCGCCGCTTCCTACAACAACGGGAGCCCCCACATTGATGCCATATTCGTTCATGCCCATACCTAAGCTCGAAGCGGTCATCGTGAGCACATACGTAGCAGGAGATCCCAATTGAGCAGCTACATAGAGACCCCAGTTATTATTCGTTCCGGGTCCGCCGACAATATCCTTGCCGATAATGACAGGAGCCGTAACTGCTGCGCCAACATTGACTCCATAGTTGTTGATAGAGCCGGCTTTACCGCCCCCGACAACGTTGAGGAAGTTGAGAGATCCGTTAACAAGAGTTAGACTCGTCCCAAAGCTCACCCCGATGTTGCTATTTCCACCTGTGCCACCTATGCAATTGACGAAGTTGAGAACGCTTGTCGAACTTGTATTATTGAGATTGACGGAGAAAGTTGTGGCAATGTTTACACCGTAGTTTATACCCCCGCTTCCATGTCCGCCAATCCCTGAAATATTGATCGCCGTTGCAGGGCTGCCACCATTGCCTGCAGTGAGGGTTGCAGCAGCTAAACTGACGCCATGATTGTCCGTGCCGGTTCCGTTGTAGAGTCCGCCGCCGGTACCAACAAGATTCATCGTACCGCCATCTCCAACCTGGATTGTGCCGCCCGTATCTACCTGAATGCCCACTTCATTGCTGCCCGTTCCCAAACTTCCAGCTGTTATGGTCAGCACATTCGTAAAAGATGCACCCAGAGACGCCCCTGCTCCAGATATGTAGAAGCCGATATCCGTGCTAGATCCGGGTCCGCCAAAGACATCGCTCGCGATCATCGAGGTAGCTGTGACTGCGGCTTGAACATAGACACCGTAGTTGTTGGTAGAGCCGGCTGTACCGCCGCCGGCTACGTTGAGGAAAGTCATCCCGCCGTTGACTACGTTCACTGGAGTCGGAAGCCACACGCCATAGTTGTTGCTACCGCCACTACCCCCGACGACATTTTCGTAGGTGAGCGGGCCAGTCACGTTCGGGTCGCCGTATACGCCCACGTTCATACCGGCAGATCCCATACCGCCGTAACCTGATACAGTGGATCCTCCGGGTGCAATGAGAGTGGCTGAACTCTTGTAAACGCCATAGTTATTGCCGCCGGCGCCGTTATACACACCGCCGCCATTGCCTCTTAAATAGATCGCTCCGCCAGTGCCAACCTGGACAGTTCCCCCATTGATCTCGACTCCAAACTCATAACTATTTGTACCTAAGCTTGAACCGGTTAAATGGATTTGGTTCGTATTTGGTCCGCCCAATGTAACGCCAGATATGACGTTAATGCCGACATTGCCTGTCGTAAGAGACGTTCCAAAACCATAACCGCCCGTAGCTTCTGCAATGATGGCGGGAGCGCTGTAATTGGCAGCGAAGTAGAGACCGTCGTTATTGGTTCCGGTTCCGTTGCCGCCGCCTGTGGCGTTGAGAAATTGCGTTGCCCCTGTGCCGTTCGTGGTTACAGGACCAAAAACGCCGACACCGTAGTTATTAGATCCGACAAAACCGCCGATACAGTTGAGGAAGTTCAGCGCGTTGTTATTGTTAGCCCCGAAGTTTACTGTTAAACCACTGGTATCGATATAGAGACCGGCATTCGTTCCACCACTGCCCTGGCCTCCAAGACCCGTCAGATTCATGACAGTAGCGCTGCTGCCGCTTGAGGTTAAGATAGCGTTGTTGAGGTAGATCCCGTAGTTATTGGTGCCTGTGCCATTATAAACCCCGCCGCCAGTACCCGTCAGCGTCAAAGTAGCGCCGGTGCCTACAGTCACTGTGTTCGCGACATTGATGCCGTATTCATTACTGCCCAACCCAAGGCTGGAGGCAGTCATTGTTAAAATATTCGTAGCCGCGCTGCCTAATGCGGCATTTACATAGAGCCCAAAGTTTTGATTTGTGCCAGGCCCACCCACAATGTCGCGGCCCGTGATCACAGGAGCTGTCACTGCTGCGCCGATATTCAAACCGTAATTTGTTGTAGAAGTTGAGGTACCGCCGCCTACGACGTTGAGGAAATTCAACGAGCCATTGACTAAAGTCAATCCAACGCCAACATTTATGCCATAGTTGCTATTGCCGCCCGAACCGCCGGCGCAATTGATGAAGTTGATGGAGTTGGCGGTATTCGTGCCATTGAGGTTAACGTGGAAGCCGACAGTCTCGATATCTACACCGTAATGCAAACCTCCCGTTCCTGTGCCGCCAAAACCCGACACATTGATCGTATTGACGGTTGTTCCGCCGTTACCGGCAGTCAACGTGGCATTGGCAAGCTCTACGCCATAGTTATTACTGCCCGTTCCGTTATACAACCCGCCGCCGGAGCCTTTCAGGCTTAATATTCCGCTGTCGCCAACTTGGATTGTTCCCGTTGAGTCGACTTTGATTCCGAACTCAAAACTTCCTGTGCCTAAGCTTGTGCCAGTTAGCCTGATTTGATTTGCAGTAGATCCGCCTAATGTGATCGTTGGCGCAACATAAACTCCGTAGTTGCCGGTGCTAGTTGTTGTACCTTTGCCGAATCCTCCCGTAGCCTCTGCAATGATGTCGGGAGCAGAGTAATTTGCGGCAAAATGCAACCCGTTGTTATTGGTTCCAGTCCCATTGCCGCCGCCGGCTGCATTCAAGAACTGAGTCAACCCAGTGCCTGTAGTCATAACTGTTCCGCCAACATACACCCCATAGTTGTTGGATCCGACAAAACCGCCGATACAATTCAAGAAGTTCAGTTGGTTGCTTGCGTTCGTTCCAAAATTAACCGTTAAACCGCCAACAGCGATGTAGATACCTGCATTAGTGTTGCCACTGCCTTGACCACCTAAACCGGTAAGTGTAATGGCTGTAGCGCCAGTACCGCTGCTAGTTAGCGTGGCGCTGTTTAGATAAATACCATGGTTCAAGGTGCCTATGCCGTTATAAACCCCGCCGCCAGTACCCGTCAGCGTCATCGTAGCGCCGGAGCCTACAGTCACTGTGTTCGCAATGTTGATACCGTATTCATTGCTGCCAATCCCAAGGCTGGAGGCGGTCATTGTTAAAACATTTGTCGCGGCAGTGCCTAATGCAGCGTTTACATAGAGCCCCCAATTGTTGTTCGTTCCTGGACCGCCGACTATATCCCGTCCTGTGATCACAGGAGCAGTGACTACTGCGCCGATATTCAAACCGTAATTTGTTGTAGAAGTTGAGGCACCGCCGCCTACGACATTGAAGAAATTCAACGAGCCATTGACTAAAGTCAATCCGATGCCAAAGTTCACGCCGTAGTTGCTATTGCCGCCCGAACCGCCAGCGCAATTGATGAAGTTGAGGGAGTTCGCCGCATTCGTTCCATTGAGGTTAACCTGGAATGCGGTCGTCTCGATATCCACGCCAAAGTGGCTTCCGACAGTTCCTGTGCCGCCAAAACCAGACACGTTGATCGTATTGACGGTAGATCCGCCATTGCCAGCAGTTAAAGTCGCATTGGCCAGCTCTACGCCATAATTATGGCTGCCCGTTCCGTTATACAAACCTCCGCCGGAGCCTTTCAGGCTCAATGTTCCGCTATCGCCAACCTGGATCGTCCCTCCGTTGACTGCGATTCCGAACTCATAACTTCCGGTGCCCAGGCTTGAACCGGTCAGTCTGATCTGATTCGCGCCTGTTCCACCTAACGTGATTCCTGTTCCGACGTAGACTCCGTAGTTTCCATTCGTAAGAGAACTACCTTGTCCAAATCCACCCGTGGCCTCGGCAATGATGTCAGGAGCGCTGTAATTGGCGGCGAAATTGAGACCGTTGTTATTATTTCCGATTCCGTTGCCGCCGCCAGTCGCATTCAAGAACTGAGTTAGCCCTGTGCCGGTCGTTGCTACCGTGCCGCCAACATACACCCCATAGTTGTTAGATCCGACAAAACCACCGATACAGTTCAAGAAGTTCAATTGATTGCTTGAGCTGGTTCCAAAGTTAACAGTTAGACCAGAAGCGCCCATGTAGACGCCCGCATTGGCGCCCCCGCTGCCTTGACCGCCCAAACCGGTAAGTGTAATGGCTGTAGCTCCGGAACCGCTGCTGGTTAATGTAGCGCCGTTGAGGTAAATGCCATGGTTCAGGGTACCTGTACCGTTATAAACTCCCCCGCCTGTGCCCGTCAGCGTCATTGTAGCGCCGGACCCCACAGCTACGGTACCAGTTACTTGGATTCCATATTCACTGCTTCCTGTCCCTAAACTTCCGGCTGCAATAGTGATCACATTCGTAGCGGAAGATCCTAACGTCCCAGCAATGTCGAAGCCGATGTCGGTTCCTGTTCCCGGACCGCCAAGGCAATCGGTAGCGATGATCGCAGGAGCCGAGACCGTAACGCCGGTATTGATCAGGACGCCGTGATGATGGGTGGATCCGCTTCCGCCAGATCCGCCTGTAATGTTCCGTAAGTTCAAGGACCCATTGGCAAGTGTGAGCGACGTATTGAAATTGATCCCGTAGTTGGACCCAACGTTAACTCCTCCTCCACTCCCTCCAATGCAATTGACGAAGTTGAGGGAATTTGCAGCGCTTGTGGAATTGAGATTTACCGCAAAGGAAGTCGCGATATTTACGCCATGGGAATTGTCGGTCGCGCTCATGTAACCATTGCCGCCAATCCCCGTAATATTGATGGAAACAGCAGGAGTCCCGCCATTGCCGGCAGTCAATGTGCATCCATTGAAGTTTACGCCATAATTGTTGCCTCCCACGGTATTGTTGTAGAGTCCGCCGCCGGTACCGACAAGAGTCATCGTACCGCCATCGCCGACCTGGATTGTGCCGCCCGTATCTACCTGAATGCCCACCTCAAAGCTGCCTGTCCCCAATGAACCAGCTGTTATGGTAAGCACATTCGTGAAAGATGCACCCAGAGACGCCCCTGCTCCTGATATGTAGAAGCCGATATCATTGCTCGATCCGGGGCCGCCATAGACATCTGTCGCGATCACCGAGGTAGCTGTGACTGCGGCTTGAACATAGACACCGTAGTTGTTGGTAGAGCCGGCTGTACCGCCGCCGGCTACGTTGAGGAAAATCAGCCCGCCGTTGATTACGTTCACTGAAGTCGGAAGCCACACGCCATAGTTATTGTTACCGCCAGTCCCTCCGGCGACGTTCTGGAAGATGCTCGGGCCACTCACGTTCAGGTCGCCGTATACGCCAACGTTCATACCGCCATTTCCCATACCGCCCAGAGCTGATGTAGTGTATCCTCCGGGTGCAATGATATTGGCTGAACTCTTGTAAACGCCGTAGTTATTACCGCCGGCGCTGTTATACACACCGCCGCCAACGCCTCTTAACGTTAAAGATCCGCCAGTATTAACCTGGACAGTGCTCGAATTGATCTCGATTCCAAACTCATAACTTCCTGTACCCAGGCTTGAACCGACCAAATGGAGTTGGTTCGTATTGGCTCCGCCTAATGTAACGCCAGATATGACATTAATTCCGACGTTGCCTGTCGTGAGAGACGTTCCAAAACCATAACCGCCCGTAGCTTCTGCAATGATGGCGGGAGCGCTGTAATTGGCAGCGAAGTGGAGGCCGTCGTTATTGGTTCCGGTTCCGTTGCCGCCGCCTGTGGCATTGAGGAATTGCGTTGCCCCTGTGCCGTTCGTGGTTACAACGCCAAAGACGCCGACCCCGTAATTGTTAGATCCGACAAAACCGCCGATACAGTTGAGGAAATTGAGTTGGTTGCTATTGCTGGAACCAAAGTTCACAGTTAACCCGCTCATATCGATGTAGAGACCGGCATTCGTTCCACCACTGCCTTGGCCTCCAAGACCCGTCAGGTTCATTACAGTAGCGCTGCTTCCGCTTGAGGTTAAGATGGCGTTGTTGAGATAAATACCGTAGTTTTTGATGCCTGCACCGTTGTAGATGCCACCGCCCGTACCTGTTAGCGTCATCGTAGCGCCGGAGCCTACAGTCACTGTGTTCGCAATGTTGATACCGTATTCATTGCTGCCAATCCCAAGGCTGGAGGCGGTCATTGTTAAAACATTTGTCGCGGCAGTGCCTAATGCAGCGTTTACATAGAGCCCCCAATTGTTGTTCGTTCCTGGACCGCCGACTATATCCCGTCCTGTGATCACAGGAGCAGTGACTACTGCGCCGATATTCAAACCGTAATTTGTTGTAGAAGTTGAGGCACCGCCGCCTACGACATTGAAGAAATTCAACGAGCCATTGACTAAAGTCAATCCGATGCCAAAGTTCACGCCGTAGTTGCTATTGCCGCCCGAACCGCCAGCGCAATTGATGAAGTTGAGGGAGTTCGCCGCATTCGTTCCATTGAGGTTAACCTGGAATGCGGTCGTCTCGATATCCACGCCAAAGTGGCTTCCGACAGTTCCTGTGCCGCCAAAACCAGACACGTTGATCGTATTGACGGTAGATCCGCCATTGCCAGCAGTTAAAGTCGCATTGGCCAGCTCTACGCCATAATTATGGCTGCCCGTTCCGTTATACAAACCTCCGCCGGAGCCTTTCAGGCTCAATGTTCCGCTATCGCCAACCTGGATCGTCCCTCCGTTGACTGCGATTCCGAACTCATAACTTCCGGTGCCCAGGCTTGAACCGGTCAGTCTGATCTGATTCGCGCCTGTTCCACCTAACGTGATTCCTGTTCCGACGTAGACTCCGTAGTTTCCATTCGTAAGAGAACTACCTTGTCCAAATCCACCCGTGGCCTCGGCAATGATGTCAGGAGCGCTGTAATTGGCGGCGAAATTGAGACCGTTGTTATTATTTCCGATTCCGTTGCCGCCGCCAGTCGCATTCAAGAACTGAGTTAGCCCTGTGCCGGTCGTTGCTACCGTGCCGCCAACATACACCCCATAGTTGTTAGATCCGACAAAACCACCGATACAGTTCAAGAAGTTCAATTGATTGCTTGAGCTGGTTCCAAAGTTAACAGTTAGACCAGAAGCGCCCATGTAGACGCCCGCATTGGCGCCCCCGCTGCCTTGACCGCCCAAACCGGTAAGTGTAATGGCTGTAGCTCCGGAACCGCTGCTGGTTAATGTAGCGCCGTTGAGGTAAATGCCATGGTTCAGGGTACCTGTACCGTTATAAACTCCCCCGCCTGTGCCCGTCAGCGTCATTGTAGCGCCGGACCCCACAGCTACGGTACCAGTTACTTGGATTCCATATTCACTGCTTCCTGTCCCTAAACTTCCGGCTGCAATAGTGATCACATTCGTAGCGGAAGATCCTAACGTCCCAGCAATGTCGAAGCCGATGTCGGTTCCTGTTCCCGGACCGCCAAGGCAATCGGTAGCGATGATCGCAGGAGCCGAGACCGTAACGCCGGTATTGATCAGGACGCCGTGATGATGGGTGGATCCGCTTCCGCCAGATCCGCCTGTAATGTTCCGTAAGTTCAAGGACCCATTGGCAAGTGTGAGCGACGTATTGAAATTGATCCCGTAGTTGGACCCAACGTTAACTCCTCCTCCACTCCCTCCAATGCAATTGACGAAGTTGAGGGAATTTGCAGCGCTTGTGGAATTGAGATTTACCGCAAAGGAAGTCGCGATATTTACGCCATGGGAATTGTCGGTCGCGCTCATGTAACCATTGCCGCCAATCCCCGTAATATTGATGGAAACAGCAGGAGTCCCGCCATTGCCGGCAGTCAATGTGCATCCATTGAAGTTTACGCCATAATTGTTGCCTCCCACGGTATTGTTGTAGAGTCCGCCGCCGGTACCGACAAGAGTCATCGTACCGCCATCGCCGACCTGGATTGTGCCGCCCGTATCTACCTGAATGCCCACCTCAAAGCTGCCTGTCCCCAATGAACCAGCTGTTATGGTAAGCACATTCGTGAAAGATGCACCCAGAGACGCCCCTGCTCCTGATATGTAGAAGCCGATATCATTGCTCGATCCGGGGCCGCCATAGACATCTGTCGCGATCACCGAGGTAGCTGTGACTGCGGCTTGAACATAGACACCGTAGTTGTTGGTAGAGCCGGCTGTACCGCCGCCGGCTACGTTGAGGAAAATCAGCCCGCCGTTGATTACGTTCACTGAAGTCGGAAGCCACACGCCATAGTTATTGTTACCGCCAGTCCCTCCGGCGACGTTCTGGAAGATGCTCGGGCCACTCACGTTCAGGTCGCCGTATACGCCAACGTTCATACCGCCATTTCCCATACCGCCCAGAGCTGATGTAGTGTATCCTCCGGGTGCAATGATATTGGCTGAACTCTTGTAAACGCCGTAGTTATTACCGCCGGCGCTGTTATACACACCGCCGCCAACGCCTCTTAACGTTAAAGATCCGCCAGTATTAACCTGGACAGTGCTCGAATTGATCTCGATTCCAAACTCATAACTTCCTGTACCCAGGCTTGAACCGACCAAATGGAGTTGGTTCGTATTGGCTCCGCCTAATGTAACGCCAGATATGACATTAATTCCGACGTTGCCTGTCGTGAGAGACGTTCCAAAACCATAACCGCCCGTAGCTTCTGCAATGATGGCGGGAGCGCTGTAATTGGCAGCGAAGTGGAGGCCGTCGTTATTGGTTCCGGTTCCGTTGCCGCCGCCTGTGGCATTGAGGAATTGCGTTGCCCCTGTGCCGTTCGTGGTTACAACGCCAAAGACGCCGACCCCGTAATTGTTAGATCCGACAAAACCGCCGATACAGTTGAGGAAATTGAGTTGGTTGCTATTGCTGGAACCAAAGTTCACAGTTAACCCGCTCATATCGATGTAGAGACCGGCATTCGTTCCACCACTGCCTTGGCCTCCAAGACCCGTCAGGTTCATTACAGTAGCGCTGCTTCCGCTTGAGGTTAAGATGGCGTTGTTGAGATAAATACCGTAGTTTTTGATGCCTGCACCGTTGTAGATGCCACCGCCCGTACCTGTTAGCGTCAAGGTAGCGCCATTGCCTACAACAACCGAAGATCCATTCGTTCCGGATATATTGAGGCCGTACTCATTGCTGCCGCTTCCAAGAGATATTGCAGACATCGTAAGGACATTGGTGGCGTTGCTTCCCAATTGGGCAGCCAAACTTGTACTATCGACAAATAAGCCGAAATTGCTGCCGAATCCGGGTCCGCCCGCAATGTCGCGGCCAGTGATCGCAGGAGCTGAAACTGTAACCCCGCCAACGTATACACCGTAGTTTGTGGTTGAAGTCGATGCTCCGCCGCCAACAACGTTGAGGAAGTTCAAGGAACCGTTGACCATCGTCAATCCGACACCGAAGTTCACACCAAAGTTGCCATTGCCGGCGCTGCCGCCGCCTGCGCAGTTAATGAAGTTGAGGGAGTTGGCTGGATTCGATCCATTGAGGTTGACATGGAAGCCGATCGTCTCGATATCCACGCCATGATGCGTGCCGCCCGTTCCAACGCCACCAAAACCAGATACGTTGATTGTATTGACAGTAGATCCGCCATTACCCGCAGTTAAAGTCGCGTTAGCCAGTTCTACGCCATAGTTGCTGGCGCCCGTTCCATTATACAAACCGCCG
>CAVSSM010000010.1:0-83770 GCA_963730605.1 uncultured Chlamydiae bacterium | reverse complement strand
AGAGCCTTTTAAACTCAGCGTTCCGCCATCGCCAACCCGGATTGTTCCTGTCGAGTCGACTTTGATCCCAAACTCAAAACTTCCCACGGCATTGCTTGAACCGGTCAGGTGAATCTGGTTCGAGCTTGCTCCGCCCAAAGTAGAGCCTTGACCAATGTAAATACCGTAGTTACCATTGGTTGCATTGCTTCCGCTTCCAAACCCGCCTGTTGCCTCAACGATGAAGTCAGGAACCGTGTAAGTTACACCATTCGCAAGATGGAATCCGTTGTTATTGGTTCCTGTTCCGTTACCACCGCCTGTGGCGTTCAAGAATTGCGTTAAACCAGCGCCTGTCGTTGTTACTGTTCCGCCAACATACACTCCGTAGTTGTTGGACAGGGCAAAACCGCCGATGCAGTTCAGAAAGTTCAATTGGTTGCTTGCGTTCGTTCCAAAATTAACCGTTAAACCGCTCGTATCGATATAAGTGCCCGCATTGGTATTGCCGCTGCCTTGGCCGCCCAAACCGGTAAGTGTAACGGCTGCAGCTCCGGAACCGCTGCTGGTTAATGTAGCGCCGTTGAGGTAAATGCCATGGTTCAGAGTGCCTGAGCCACTGTAAACCCCTCCGCCGGTACCAGTCAGCGTCATCGTAGCGCCGGAGCCTACCGTCATAGTGTTTGCGACATTGATGCCGTACTCGTTACTGCCAAGCCCGAGACTGGAGGCCGCCATCGTGAGCACATTCGTTGCGACAGTGCCTAATGCGGCATTTACATAGAGTCCCCAGTTGTTATTCGTCCCAGGCCCGCCTGCAATGTCGCGACCAGTGATCACAGGAGCAGTGACTGCTGCGCCGATATTCAAACCGTAATTTGTTGTAGAAGTTGAGGTACCGCCGCCTACGACATTGAGGAAATTGAGAGAGCCGTTAACAAGCGTGAACCCCACACTAAAGTTCACGCCATAGTTGCTATTGCCGCCCGAACCGCCAGCGCAATTGATGAAGTTGAGGGAGTTCGCCGCATTCGTTCCATTGAGGTTGACGCTGAAGCCGACAGTCTCGATATCCACGCCATAATGCAAACCTCCCGTTCCTGTGCCGCCAAAACCTGACACATTGATCGTATTGATGGTCGTGCCGCCATTGCCCGCTGTCAAAGTCGCGTTGGCCAGCTCTACGCCATAGTTATGGCTGCCCGTTCCGTTATACAAACCTCCGCCGGAGCCTTTAAGACTTAACGTTCCGCCATCGCCAACCTGGATTGTTCCCGTTGAGTCGATCTTGATTCCGAACTCGAAACTTCCCGTCCCTAAGCTCGAGCCGGTCAGCCTGATTTGGTTTGCAGTAGGTCCGCCTAATGTGATCGTTGGAGCGACATAGACGCCGTAGTTGCCAGTAGCGGTTGAGCTGCCTTGTCCAAAACCGCCAGTCGCTTCTGCAATGATGTCGGGGGCGTTATAATTGGCAGCAAAATGAAGACCGTTGTTATTGTGTCCTACCCCGTTGCCGCCGCCGGTCGCATTCAAGAACTGAGTCAGTCCTGTGCCTGCGGTCGTAACCGTTCCGCCAACGTACACCCCGTAGTTGTTGGATCCGACAAAACCGCCGATGCAGTTCAGAAAGTTCAATTGGTTGCTTGCGTTCGTTCCAAAATTAACCGTTAAACCGCTCGTATCGATATAAGCGCCCGCATTGATATTGCCGCTGCCTTGCCCGCCCAAACCGGTGAGTGTAATGGCTGTAGCGCCAGCGCCGCTGCTCGTTAATGTAGCGCCGTTGAGGTAAATGCCATGATTCAGGGTACCGGCGCCGTTGTAGGCGCCGCCGCCGGTACCCATCAGCGTCATTGTGGCGCCGGAGCCTACAGTCACAGTGCCGGTCACTTGAATTCCATATTCATGGCTTCCCGTTCCCAAGCTTCCGGCTGCAATGGCGACCACATTCATAGCAGAAGATCCCAGCGTTCCGGCAATGTCGAAGCCGATGTCGGTGCCAGTTCCCAGGCCGCCAAAGCAATCCAATGCAATGATCGATGGGGCAGTGACTGTAACCCCGTTATTGATCACAACCCCATGGTGATTGGTAGTTCCGGTGCCACCTGATCCGCCAGTAATACCTTGGAAGTTCAATGAGCCGTTGACTAAATTGAGCGAGGTAGCGAAATTGACCCCGTAATTGGCTACCCCGCCGCTGCCTCCAAGGCAATTATGGAAAGTGAGGGAATTTGCCGGACTTATAGAGTTGAGATTCACAGCTATTGAGGTGCCGATGTTGACTCCATGGGAATGGTCGACCGTTGTCGAGGAGCCTCCATAGCCGGTGCCGCCAATCCCTGTGATCCCGATCGCAACTGGCGCGCTTCCTCCGTTGCCCGCAGTCAAGGTGCATCCATTGAGGTAGACGCCATAATTGTTACCGCCTAAGGTGTTGTTGTAGAGGCCTCCGCCGGTACCAAGCAGGGTGATCGTTCCGCCATTGCCGACGATGATTTGGCTGCTCGGATTGACTTGAATTCCAATTTCGCTGCTGCCGGTTCCCAAACTATTGCCTATTACAGAAATCAGATTTGTGCCCGAGGAGCCAAGCGTTGCTCCATTATTTATGTAAAAACCAATGTCGTTTCCAGTTCCCGGCCCTGCAAAGCAATCGGTTACTGTGATTACGGGAGCGCTCAAAGTCTCGCTGGTATTAATCAAAACTCCATGGTGATTGGTGGTTCCGCTTCCACCCGATCCGCCCGTAATATTTTGGAAGTTCATGGCTCCATTGACAAGAGTCGTCGATGTCGCGTAATTGACCCCATAGTTACTGGTGCCGCCAGTCCCCCCGATGCAATGAACAAAATTGATTGCGCTTGCCGGATTCTGAGAATTGAGATTGAACGCGCTTCCAGGGCCAATCTTAACACCGTAATTCCCGCCTCCCGATCCTGTGCCGCCCATCCCTGTAATATTGACCGTGACGGCAGGGGTTCCCCCATTGCCTGCGGTAAGAGCCGCCGTGAAATTAATCCCAAAATTTTGTGTACCGCCTCCGTTATAGAGCCCGCCGCCGGAGCCGCTTAATGAGATCGTTCCGCCATCGCCTACCAGAATGGCGCCGCCCGCATTAATTCCATATTCACTGCCCCCGCTTCCCAAACTTCCGGCGGTAATGGAGATCTGATTCGTAGTTGTAGAGCCCAATGTTCCGTTAATGTCGAAGCCGAAATCTGCTCCAGTTCCCGGGCCGGCAAAGCAGTCTGTCGCTATAATCGCAGGAGCTGTTACTGTAACGGGGCCATCGATCACAACCCCGTGCTGACTCGTGGTGCCGCTTCCACCCGTAATATTTTGAAAGTTCAATGATCCGTTGACCAAGTTAAGCGACGTATTGAAGTTGACCCCGTAATTGGATGTTCCGCCGCTGCCTCCCACGCAATTGATGAAGTTGATGGAGTTCGCTGCATTCGTGCCATTGAGGTTGACATGGAAGCCGACAGTCTCGATATCCACGCCATAGTGGCTTCCGCCAGTTCCTGTGCCGCCAAAACCTGACACAGTGATCGTATTGACGGTCGTTCCGCCGTTACCCGCAGTCAAAGTCGCATTCGCCAGCTCTACGCCATAGTTGCTGGCGCTAGTTCCGTTATACAAACCGCCGCCGGAGCCTTTCAGGCTCAATGTTCCGCCATCGCCAACCTGGATTGTTCCCGTTGAGTCGACTTTGATTCCGAACTCAAAACTTCCTGTGCCTAAGCTGGAACCGGTCAGTCTGATTTGATTTGCAGTAGATCCACCTAATATGATCGTTGGAGCGACATAGACTCCATAGTTGCCGGTGCTAGTTGTTGTGCCTTTGCCGAATCCACCTGTAGCTTCTGCAATGATGTCGGGAGCGGAGTAATTCGCAGCAAAATGCAAACCGTTATTATTGGTTCCAATTCCATTGCCGCCGCCGGTGGCGTTTAAGAACTGAGTTAATCCTGTGCCTGTCGTAGTTACTGTTCCGCCAACATACACCCCATAGTTAGTGCTACCTATAAATCCCCCGATACAATTCAAGAAGTTCAGTTGGTTGCTTGCGTTCGTTCCAAAATTAACCGTTAAACCGCCAACATCGATGTAGACACCTGCATTGGTGTTGCTGCCAGAACCGCCGAGTCCTGTGAGTGTCATGACCGTCGTGCCAGCGCCGCTGCTGGTTATTGTAGAACTGTTTAAGTAAATGCCATGGTTCAGAGTGCCAGAACCGCTGTAAACGCCACCGCCAGAACCAGTCAATGTTAGCGTTGCGCCGGAGCCTACAGTCACGGTGTTCGCGACATTGATGCCGTACTCGTTACTGCCAAGCCCGAGGCTGGAGGCCGCCATCGTGAGCACATTCGTTGCGGCAGTGCCTAATGCGGCATTTACATAGAGTCCCCAGTTGTTATTCGTCCCAGTCCCGCCTGTAATATCGCGGCCAGTGATCACAGGAGCAGTAACTGCTGCGCCGATATTCAAACCATAATTTGTTGTAGAGGTTGAGGTACCGCCGCCTACGACGTTAAGGAAATTGAGAGAACCGTTAACAAGCGTAAGACCAACGCCAAAGTTCACCCCATAGTTGCTATTGCCGCCCGAACCGCCAGCGCAGTCGATGAAGTTGATGGAGTTCGCCGCATTCGTGCCATTGAGGTTGACGTGGAAGCCGACAGTCTCGATATCCACGCCATAGTGGCTTCCGCCAGTTCCTGTGCCGCCAAAACCTGACACAGTGATCGTATTGACGGTCGTTCCGCCGTTACCCGCAGTCAAAGTCGCATTCGCCAGCTCTACGCCATAGTTGCTGGCGCTAGTTCCATTATACAAACCTCCGCCGGAACCTTTAAGGCTCAATGTTCCGCCATCGCCAACCTGGATTGTTCCCGTTGAGTCGACTTTGATTCCGAATTCAAAGCTTCCCGTGCCCAGGCTTGAACCGGTCAGTCTGATCTGATTCGCGCCCGTTCCACCTAACGTGATTCCTGTTCCGACATAGACTCCGTAGTTGCCGTTCGTAAGAGAACTACCTTGTCCAAATCCACCCGTAGCCTCGGCAATGATGTCAGGAGCGCTGTAATTGGCGGCGAAGTTGAGACCGTTATTATTATTTCCGATTCCGTTACCACCGCCAGTCGCGTTCAAGAACTGAGTTAGCCCTGTGCCGGTCGTTGCTACCGTGCCGCCAACATACACCCCATAGTTGTTAGATCCGACAAAACCACCGATACAGTTCAAGAAATTCAATTCATTGCTGGAGTTCGTGCCAAAGTTAACAGTTAGACCAGAAGCGCCCATGTAGACGCCCGCATTGGTGCCCCCGCTGCCTTGACCGCCCAAACCGGTAAGTGTGATGGCTGTAGCTCCGGAACCGCTGCTGGTTAATGTAGCGCCATTGAGGTAAATGCCATGGTTCAGGGTGCCCGAGCCACTATATGTACCCCCGCCGGTGCCAGTCAGCGTCATCGTAGCGCCGGAGCCAACGGTCACAGTGCCGGTTACTTGGATTCCATATTCATGGCTTCCCGTTCCCAAGCTTCCGGCTGCAATGGCGATCACATTCGTAGCGGCAGTTCCCAATGTTCCGGCAATGTCAAAGCCGATGTCGGTTCCTGTTCCCGGCCCTGCAAAACAATCGGCTGCTGTGATTACAGGAGCGCTCAAAGTATTGCCGCCGCTAATCACAACTCCGTGGTGATTGGTGGTTCCGCTTCCACCAGATCCGCCTGTCAAGCTTTGGAAGTTCAACGATCCATTGACAAGAGTCATCGATGTTGCGTAATTGATCGCGTAGTTATTGGTGCCGCCGTTACCTCCGAAACAATGAACAAAATTCATTGCGCTTGCCGGATTCGAGGAGTTGAGGTTGAACGTGGTCCCAGAGCCAACATTGACGCCATAATTCGTGCCGCCCGATCCTGTGCCGCCCATTCCTGTAACACTGATCGTGACGGCAGGGGTTCCTCCATTGCCCGCGGCAAGAGTCGCTCCGCTGAAATTGACCCCCCAATTGCCAGTACCGCCCCCGTTATAGAGTCCGCCGCCGGTACCGACCAGATTCATCGTACCGCCATCTCCAACCTGGATTATGCCGCCCGTATCTACCTGAATGCCCACTTCATTGCTGCCCGTTCCCAAACTTCCAGCTGTTATGGTCAGCACATTCGTAAAAGATGCACCCAGAGACGCCCCTGCTCCAGATATGTAGAAGCCGATATCCGTGCTAGATCCGGGTCCGCCAAAGACATCTGTCGCGATCATCGAGGTAGCTGTGACTGCGGCTTGAACATAGACACCGTAGTTGTTGGTAGAGCCGGCTGTACCGCCGCCGGCTACGTTGAGGAAAGTCATCCCGCCGTTGACTACGTTCACTGGAGTCGGAAGCCATACGCCATAGTTGTTGTTACCGCCCGTCCCTCCGACGACATTTGCGTAGGTGAGCGGGCCAGTCACGTTCAGGTCGCCGTATACGCCCACGTTCATACCGGCAGATCCCATACCGCCGTAACCTGACACAGTGGATCCTCCGGGTGCAATGAGAGTGGCTGAATTCTTATAAACGCCGTAGTTATTGCCGCCGGCGCCGTTATATACGCCGCCGCCATTCCCTCTTAGCGTTACAGATCCACCAATATTAACCTGGACAGTTCCCCCATTGATCTCGATTCCAAACTCATAACTATTTATACCTAAGCTTGAACCGACCAAATGGATTTGGTTTGTATTGGCTCCGCCTAATGTAACGCCAGATATGACATTAATTCCGACGTTGCCTGTCGTGAGAGATGTTCCAAAACCATAACCGCCCGTAGCTTCTGCAATGATGGCCGGAGCGCTGTAATTGGCAGCGAAGTGCAGACCGTCGTTATTGGTCCCGATTCCGTTGCCGCCCCCTGTGGCGTTGAGGAATTGCGTTGCCCCTGTGCCGTTTGTGGTTACAGAACCAAAAACACCGACCCCGTAGTTGTTAGATCCGACAAAACCACCGATACAGTTCAAGAAGTTCAACTTATTGCTGGAATTCGTGCCAAAGTTAACGGTTAACCCCCCAACATCGATGTAGACGCCCGCATTAGTGCCCCCGCTGCCTTGGCCGCCCAAACCGGTGAGTGTAATGGCTGTAGCACTAGCGCCGCTGCTAGTTAGCGTAGCGCTGTTTAGATAAATACCATGGTTCAGGGTGCCTATACCGTTATAAACCCCGCCGCCAGTACCAGTCAGCGTCATCGTAGCGCCGGAGCCCACGGTCACAGTGTTCGCAATATTGATGCCGTATTCGTTACTGCCCAATCCAAGGCTTGAAGCAGTCATTGTTAAAACATTTGTCGCGGCAGTGCCTAATGCAGCGTTTACATAGAGCCCCCAATTATTATTCGTTCCAGGACCGCCGGCTATATCCCGTCCTGTGATCACAGGAGCAGTGACTGCTGCGCCGATATTCAAACCGTAATTCGTTGTAGAGGTTGCTCCGCCGCCGCCTACGACGTTGAGGAAATTCAATGAGCCGTTGACAAGCGTGAGCCCCACACTAAAGTTCACGCCATAGTTGCTATTGCCGCCGCCAGGACCACCAACGCAATTGATGAAGTTGATGGAGTTCGCCGCATTTGTTCCATTGAGGTTGACGCTGAAGCCGACAGTCTCGATATCCACGCCATGATGCGTTCCGCCCGTTCCAACACCACCAAAACCAGACACGTTGATCGTATTGACGGTAGATCCGCCATTGCCCGCTGTCAAAGTCGCATTCGCCAGCTCTACGCCATAATTGCTGGCGCCCGTTCCGTTATACAAACCGCCGCCGGAGCCTCTCAGGCTCAATGTTCCGCTATCGCCAACCTGGATCGTCCCTCCGTTGACTGCAATTCCGAATTCATAACTTCCGGTGCCCAGGCTTGAACCGGTCAGTCTGATCTGATTCGCGCCCGTTCCACCTAACGTGATTCCTGTTCCGACATAGACTCCGTAGTTTCCATTCGTAAGGGAACTACCTTGTCCAAATCCACCCGTAGCCTCGGCAATGATGTCAGGAGCGCTGTAATTGGCGGCGAAATTGAGACCGTTGTTATTGGTTCCTGTTCCATTGCCGCCGCCGGTCGCATTCAAGAACTGAGTGAGCCCTGTGCCGGTCGTTGTTACCGTGCCGCCAACATACACTCCGTAGTTATTAGACCCGACAAAACCGCCGATACAGTTCAAGAAATTCAATTCATTGCTGGAGTTCGTGCCAAAGTTAACAGTTAGACCAGAAGCGCCAATGTAGACGCCTGCGTTGGCGCCTCCGCTGCCAGAGCCGCCTAACCCGGTAAGTGTCATGATCGAAGTACTGGAACCGCTGCCGGTCAGCGTAGCGCCATTGAGGTAAATGCCATGGTTCAGGGTGCCCGAGCCACTATATGTACCCCCGCCAGTGCCAGTCAGCGTCATCGTAGCGCCTGAGCCTACGGCTACGGTACCGGTTACTTGAATTCCGACTTCATTGCTTCCTGTCCCTAAACTTCCGGCTGCAATAGTGATCACATTCGTAGCGGAAGATCCTAACGTCCCAGCAATGTCGAAGCCGATGTCGGTTCCAGTTCCCGGTCCCGCAAAACAATCGGTTGCCGTGATCACAGGAGCGCTCAAAGTATTGCCGCCACTAATCATGACTCCGTGATGATTGGTGGTTCCGCTTCCGCCCGCCCCCCCCGTAATGCTTTGGAAGTTCACGGATCCATTGACGAGAGTGATCGATGTTGCATAATTGATCGCGTAGTTATTGGTGCCGCCATTTCCACCGAAGCAATGGACAAAATTCAATGCGCTTGCCGGATTCTGAGAATTGAGGTTGAACGTGCTTCCAGAACCAACGTTAACGCCATAATTCGCGCCGCCCGATCCTGTGCCGCCTATCCCCGTAATATTGATCGCGACAGCGGGGCTTCCCCCATTACCGGCTGTAACGGTCGAACCTAAGAAATCGATCCCATAATTGCCCGTTCCACTTCCGTTGTAGAGTCCGCCGCCGGAGCCGCTTAAGGATATCGTTCCACCATCGCCTACCCGCACGGTACAGGAGGACGCCTCAATTCCGTATTCACTGCCTCCCGTTCCTAAACTTCCTCCAGCAATGGAGATCACATTCGTAGCGGAACTTCCCAATGTTCCACCATTAATGTAGAAACCGACATCATTTCCAGTTCCCGGGCCGCCAATACAATCCAATGCGATAATCACTGGGGCAGCGACTGTATTCCCGCTACTGATTAGAACTCCGTGGTGATGAGTGGTTCCGCTTCCACCCGATCCGCCCGTAATATCCTTGAAGTTCAATGACCCGTTGGCTAAGTTAAGCGACGCATTCAGATCGACCCCGTAATTGGATCCGCCGCCGCTACCCCCACTACAGTTTATGAAATTGAGAGAGCTCGCCGGATTTGTGTTGTTGAGATTGACAGCCAAAGAAGTATTAGTTATCTGTACGCCATAGTGCCCACCACCAGAGCCGCTCCCGCCCATTCCTGAAATATTGATCGTGGTCGCTGGGCTTCCCCCATTGCCTGCGGTAAGAGTCCCTCCAAAGGTCTCGAATCCATAGTTACTCACACCACTCCCGTTATAGAGCCCGCCACCGGAGCCGACAAATGACATCGTTCCCCCATCGCCTACCAGCACGGTACCGGACACATAAATTCCCTTTTCACTGCCTCCCGTTCCCAAACTTCCAGCTGTAATGGAGATCACATTCGTAGCGGAAGATCCTAACGTTCCACTAAGCTCGAAGCCGTAATCGCTTCCAGTTCCCGGGCCGCCAAAGCACTCCAATGCAATGATCGATGGAGCAGCGACCACCCCGCTGATTAGAATTCCATGGTGACTGGTAGTTCCGCTTCCACCCGATCCCCCCGTAATATTGCGGAAGTTCAATGTCCCGTTGGCTAAATTAAGCGACGATGCGAAATTGACCCCGTAATTATTGATTCCCCCGCCGATACCCCCAATACAGTTTATGAGATTGAGAGCGCTTGCCGGATTTGTGTTGTTGAGATTGACAGCAAAAGAACCAGTGATGTCTATGCCATAGTGATCACCACCCGATCCATACCCGCCGATTCCTGAAATATTGATTGTGGTTGCTGGGCTTCCTCCATTGCCCGCAGTAAGGGTCGCTCCACTGCAATAAACCCCATAGTTGTTGCTGCCGCTCCCATTATAGAGCCCGCCGCCAGAGCCGACGAGCGCCATCGCGCTGCCATCGCTCGTCCGTAGGGTACCGGTCACTTGGATTCCGTATTCAGTGCCTCCCGTTCCCAAACTTCCTCCAGTAATGGAGATTACATTCGTAGCGGAAGATCCTAACGTTCCAGCAATGTCGAAGCCGACATCATTTCCAGTTCCCGGGCCCCCAAAGCAATCCGATGCAATGATCGATGGAGCAGCGACTGTAACCCCGCTATTGATCACAACCCCGTGATGATGAGTAGTTCCGCTTCCGCCCGAGCCTCCGGAAATATTTTGGAGGTTCAATGAGCCGTTGACTGAAGTTGAGCGATATGTTGAAATTGACACCGTAATTGGATGCCCCGCCGCTACCTCCCGCGCAACTGATGAAATTGATCGAGTTCGCTGCATTTGTGCCATTGAGGTTCACGCTGAAGCCGACAGTCTCGATGTCTACGCCGTAATGCACCCCCCCAGTTCCTATGCCGCCAACGCCAGACACATCGATTGTATTGACAGTCGTTCCGCCGTTACCGGCAGTTAAAGTCGCCGCGTTAGCCAGCTCTACGCCATAGTTATGGCTGCCCGTTCCGTTATACAAACCGCCGCCGGAGCCTTTCAGGCTCAATGTTCCGCTATCGCCAACCTGGATCGTCCCTCCGTAGACTGCAATTCCGAATTCATAACTTCCGGTGCCCAGGCTTGAACCGGTCAGCCTGATCTGATTCGCGCCCGTTCCACCTAACGTGATTCCTGTTCCGACATAGACTCCATAATTACCGTTTGTTGCGGTGCTTCCTTTACCAAAACCACCTGTAGCCTCAGCGATGATGTCGGGAGCGGAGTAATTCGCAGCAAAATGCAACCCGTTATTATTGGTTCCCGTTCCATTCCCGCCGCCGGTCGCATTCAAGAACTGAGTCAGCCCTGTGCCGGTCGTTGTTACGGGTCCGCCAACATATACTCCGTAGTTGTTGGACAGGGCAAAACCACCGATACAGTTCAGGAAGTTCAATTGATTGCTTGCGTTCGTGCCGAAATTAACGGTTAGACCCGTACTAGCAATGTATGTACCCGCATTGGTGCCGCCGCTTCCTTGGCCTCCAAGCCCTGTCAACGTCATGGTCGTAGCGCTGCTGCCGCTGGATGTCAATACAGCGTTATTCAGATAGATCCCGTGGTTATCGCTGCCCGAACCGTTGTAGACTCCCCCGCCTACACCCATTAACGTCAGGGTAGCGCCATTGCCAACAACTACAGAGCTAGCGCCTCCAGAGCCAAAGATGTTGATGCCATATTCGTTGCTGCCTAACCCAAGGCTCGTAGCCGATATCGTAAGAACATTGGTAAGGCTGGTTCCTAATTGAGATGTTGTGCTACTGCTACCGATGTTCAAACCGTAGTTATTGCCAAATCCGGGTCCGCCCACAATGTCTCGGCCGGTAATCACAGGAGCTGTGACTGTGACGCCGCCGATATTTAAACCATAGTTTGTTATAGAGGTTGAGGTACCGCCGCCGACTACATTGAGGAAGTTCAATGAGCCGTTAACAAGCGTGAGACCCACACTAAAATTCACGCCGTAGTTGCTGCTGCCGCCAGAACCGCCTGCGCAATTGATGAAGTTGATGGAGTTGCTTGGGTTTGTGCCATTGAGGTTCACGCTGAAGCCGACAGTCTCGATATCTACGCCAAAGTGGCTTCCGACAGTTCCTATGCCGCCAAAACCTGACACATTGATCGTATTGACGGTAGATCCGCCATTGCCCGCTGTCAAAGTCGCATTCGCCAGCTCTACGCCATAGTTGCTGGCGCCCGTTCCGTTATACAACCCGCCGCCGGAGCCTTTCAGGCTCAATGTTCCGCCATCGCCAACCTGGATCGTTCCCGTTGAGTCGACCTTAATTCCGAACTCAAAGCTTCCGGTACCTAAACTCGAGCCGATCAGCCTGATCTGATTTGTAGTAGATCCACCTAATGTGATCGTTGGAGCAATATAGATGCCGTAGTTACCGGTGCTGGTCGTTGTACCTTTACCAAATCCACCTGTCGCTTCTGCAATGATGTCGGGAGCGGAGTAGTTCGCAGCAAAATGCAGACCGTTATTATTAGTTCCAGTCCCATTGCCGCCGCCTGTGGCATTCAAGAACTGAGTTAATCCTGTGCCTGTAGTCGTAACAGGTCCACCAACATAAACTCCATAGTTGTTGCTACCTACAAATCCACCGATGCAGTTCAAGAAGTTCAATTGATTGCTTGAGCTGGTTCCAAAGTTAACAGTTAAGCCGCTCGTATCGATGTAAGCGCCTCCATGGGTATTGCTGCCAGAACCGCCAAATCCTGTGAGCGTCATGACCGTCGCGCCAGCGCCGCTGCTCGTTAATGTCGCGCCGTTGAGGTAAATGCCGTGGTTTAGTGTGCCTGAGTCATTGTATGTACCCCCGCCGCTACCCGTCAGCGTCATCGTAGCGCCGGAGCCTACGGTTACAGTGCCGAACACTTGGATTCCATATCCATTGCTTGCTGTTCCAACGCTTCCCGCCGTGATAGAGACCTGATTCGTAGCTGCGGAGCCCAATGTTCCACCAATGCTAAAACCAATGTCGGTTCCTGTTCCGAGTCCGGAAAAACAATCTACCGCTATGATCGCGGGAGCGGTGACTGTAGTCCCAAGATTGACCACCACCCCATGATGGTTGGTAGTTCCGCTTCCGCCCGCTCCGCCTGAAATGCTTTGGAAGTTCAATGATCCGTTGACTAAGCTGAGCGATGTAGCGAAATTGACCCCGATATTGGATAGCCCGCCGCTACCCCCCACGCAATTGACGAAATTGATGGAGTTTGCCGCATTCGTTCCATTGAGGTTAACGTGGAAGCCGACAGTCTCGATATCCACGCCGTAATGCAAACCTCCCGTTCCTGTGCCGCCAACACCAGACACATTGATCGTATTGACGGTCGTTCCACCGTTGCCGGCAGTTAAAGTCGCATTGGCCAGCTCTACGCCATAGTTGCTGGCGCCAGTTCCGTTATACAAACCGCCGCCAGAGCCTTTCAGGCTCAATGTTCCGCCATTGCCAACCTGGATTGTTCCTGTTGAGTCGACCTTAATTCCGAACTCAAAACTTCCTGTGCCTAAGCTTGTGCCAGTCAGCCTGATTTGATTCGCGCCTGTTCCGCCTAACGTGATTCCGGTTCCGATATAGACGCCGTAGTTGCCGGTGCTAGTAGTTGTACCTTTACCAAATCCACCTGTAGCCTCTGCAATGATGGCAGGAGCGGAGTAATTCGCAGCAAAATGAAGACCGTTATTATTAGTTCCAGTCCCATTGCCGCCGCCGGTCGCATTCAAGAACTGAGTTAATCCAGTTCCTGTCGTTGTGACTGTTCCACCAACATACACCCCATAGTTAGTGCTACCTACAAACCCTCCAATACAGTTCAGGAAGTTCAATTGATTGCTTGAGCTGGTTCCAAAGTTAACAGTTAGACCAGAAGCGCCAATGTAGGCGCCCGCATTGGTGCCCCCGCTGCCTTGGCCGCCCAAACCAGTGAGTGTAATGGCTGTAGCGCCAGTTCCGCTGCTGGTTATTGTAGAACCATTTAGGTAAATGCCATGGTTCAGCGTGCCTGTACCGTTATAAACTCCCCCGCCGGTACCCGTCAGAGTCATTGTAGCGCCGGAGCCTACAGCCACGGTGTTCGCAACGTTGATACCGTATTCATTACTGCCAATCCCAAGGCTGGAGGCGGTCATTATTAAGACATTCGTAGCCGCACTGCCTAATGCGGCGTTTACATAGAGCCCCCAATTGTTGTTCGTTCCTGGACCGCCTACAATGTCGCGTCCTGTGATCACAGGAGCAGTGACTGCTGCGCCGATATTCAAACCGTAATTTGTTGTAGAAGTTGAGGTACCACCGCCTACGATATCGAGGAAGTTCAATGAGCCATTGACTAAAGTCAATCCGATGCCAAAGTTCACCCCATAGTTGCTATTGCCGCCGCTACCTCCAATACAGTTTTTGAAATTGAGAGAGCTCGCCGGATTGGTGTTGTTGAGATTAACAGCAAAAGAACCAGCGATGTTTACGCCATAGTTAGCGCCGCCGGAGCCGCTCCCGCCGATCCCTGTAACATTGATTGCAGCCGCTTGGCTTCCCCATTGCCCGCAGTCAATGTGCATATAGCGAAATTGACGCCGTAATTATTGCTACCCGTTCCATTGTAGATGCCTCCGCCGATGCCAAAGAGAGAGATCGTTCCGCCATTGCCGACAATGAGTTGACCGCCCGGATCGACTTGAATTCCAATTTCGTTGCTGCCGGTTCCTAAACTGCCGCCTGTTATAGAAATCTGGTTGGTGATCGAGGAGCCAAGCGTTCCTCCCGTTACGTAAAAACCAATGTCGGTGCCAGTGCCCGGGCCGCCAAGGCAATCTGTTGCTATGATCGTAGGAGCAGTTACTGTAACCCCGCTATTGATCACAACTCCGTGATGATTGGTGGTTCCGCTTCCACCCGATCCGCCCGTAATATTCTCGAAGTTCAATGAGCCGTTGGCTAAGTTAAGCGACGTAGCGAAATTGACCCCGTAATTGGCTACCCCGCCGCTGCCTCCGAGGCAATTATGGAAGGTGAGGGAATTTGCCGGACTTGTAGAGTTGAGATTCACAGCTATTGAGGTGCCGATGTTGACTCCATGGGAATGGTCGACCGTTGTCGAGGAGCCTCCATAGCCGGTGCCGCCAATCCCTGTGATCCCGATCGCAACTGGCGCGCTTCCTCCGTTGCCCGCAGTCAATGTGCATCCATTGAGGTAGACGCCATAATTGTTACCGCCTAAGATGTTGTTGTAGAGGCCTCCGCCGGTACCAAGCAGGGTGATCGTTCCGCCATTGCCGACGATGATTTGGCTGCTCGGATTGACTTGAATTCCAATTTCGCTGCTGCCGGTTCCCAAACTATCGCCTATTACAGAAATCAGATTTGTGCTCGAGGAGCCAAGCGTTGATCCATTATTTATGTAAAAACCAATGTCGTTTCCAGTTCCCGGCCCTGCAAAGCAATCGGCCGCTGTGATTACGGGAGCGCTCAAAGTAACCCCGGTATTAATCAAAACTCCATGGTGATTGGTGATTCCGCTTCCACCCGATCCCCCCGTAATATTTTGGAAGTTCATGGATCCATTGACAAGAGTCGTCGATGTCACGTAATTGACCCCGTAGTTACTGGCGCCGCCATTCCCCCCGATGCAATGAACAAAATTGATTGCGCTTGCCGGATTCTGAGAATTGAGATTGAACGCGCTTCCAGGGCCAATCTTAACACCGTAATTCCCGCCTCCCGATCCTGTGCCGCCCATTCCTGTAATATTGACCGTGACGGCAGGGGTTCCCCCATTGCCTGCGGTAAGAGCCGCCGTGAAATTAATCCCAAAATTTTGTGTACCGCCTCCGTTATAGAGCCCGCCGCCGGAGCCGCTTAATGAGATCGTTCCGCTGTCGCCTACCAGAATGGCGCCGCCCGCATTAATGCCATATTCACCGCCCCCGCTTCCCAAACTTCCGGCGGTAATGGAGATCTGATTCGTAGCTATGGAACCCAATGTTCCAGTAAGGTCGAAGCCGATATCTGATCCAGTTCCCGGGCCGGCAAAGCACTCCGATGCGATAATCGCTGGGGCGCTCACGGTAATCCCGCTATTGATCATAACACCGTGGTGATGGGTGCTGGTTCCGCTTCCGCCCGATCCGCCAGTAATATTTTGGAGGTTCAATGAGCCGTTGACTAAGTTGAGCGACGCATTGAAA
This sequence comes from uncultured Chlamydiae bacterium, assembly GCA_963730605.1. GTDB lineage: Bacteria > Chlamydiota > Chlamydiia > Chlamydiales > SM23-39 > CAIPFQ01. Next base: position 67,770 of record CAVSSM010000010.1, on the reverse strand, counting down.
TTGATGCCGTAATTGGATGTCCCCCCGCTGCCTCCAATACAGTTTTTGAAATTGAGAGAGCTCGCCGGATTTGCGTCGTCGAGATTGACAGCAAAAGAACCTGTTGTGATGTCTACGCCATAGTGAGTGCCGCCGGATCCGCTCCCGCCGATCCCTGTAACATTGATTGTGGTCGCTTGGCTTCCGCCATTGCCGGCAGTCAATGTGCATCCATTGAACAAGACGCCGTTATTATTGCTACCCGACCCATTGTAAACGCCTCCGCCGGTGCCAAAGAGAGCGATCGTACCGTTATTGCCGACGATGATTTGACCGCTCGTATCGACTTGAATCCCCACTTCGCTGCTGCCGCCTCCCAAACTGCCGCCCATTACAGAAATCTGGTTGGCGATCGAGGAGCCAAGCGTTCCTCCATTTACGTAAAAACCAATGTCGGATCCAGCTCCCGGGCCGCCAGTGCAATCCGATGCAATGATCGCTGGGGCAGTGACTGTAACCCCGCTATTGATCATAACCCCGTGGTGACCGGTGGTTCCGCTTCCACCTGATCCGCCCGCAATATTTTGAAAGTTCAATGAGCCGTTGGCTAAGCTAAGCGACGTAGCGAAATTGACCCCGTAATTGGATGTCCCGCCGCTGCCCCCGAGGCAATTGAGGAAGTTGAGGGAATTTGCCGGACTTGTAGAGTTGAGATTGACAGCTATCGAGGTGTCGATATTGATTCCATGAGAATTGTCGACCGTTGTCGTGAAGCCTCCATAGCCGGTGCCGCCAATCCCTGTGATATCGATCGCAACCGGCGCGCTTCCTCCATTGCCCGCAGTCAATGTGCATCCACTGAGGTAGACGCCGTAATTGTCGCCGCCTAAGGTATTGTTGTAGAGGCCTCCGCCGGTGCCCATCAGGTTGATCGTTCCGCCATTGCCGACGATGATTTGGCCGCCCGTATCGATTTGAATTCCAACTTCGCCGAAGCCGATTCCCACACTACCGCCTGTTATAGAAATCAGATTTGCGCTCGAGGAGCCAAGCGTTGCTCCATTTACGTAAAAACCGATATCCTTTCCAGTTCCCGGGCCGCCAAAGCAATCAGCCGCTGTGATTACGGGAGCGCTCAAAGTATTGCCGCTAGGGATATAGACTCCGTTGGAAGTGGTGGCTCCTCCACTTCCACCCGATCCGCCCATAATATTTTGGAAGTTCACAGATCCATTGACAAGATTCGTCGATACTTCATATTCGACCGCGGTGTTACTGGCGCCGCCAATTCCACCGACGCAATTAACAATATTGATTGCGCTTGCCGGATTTGAGGAATTGAGATTGAACGTGGTCCCAGTATCAATCTTAACGCCATGATGGAGGCCGCCCGATCCTGTGCCGCCTATCCCTGTAATATTGATCGTGGCGGCAGCGCTTCCCCCATTGCCCGCGATGACAGTCGCGGAACTCAACTGAACCCCGTAATTCTCGTTCCCAGTTCCGTTATACGTCCCGCCTCCCGTACCTACCAGAGATATCGTGCCGCCATTGCCGACTTGTACAGTGCCGCTCAAGACTTTGACTCCATATTCATTCGATCCCAATCCGAGACTTCCACCACTGATGTAGATATTTTGCGTGGTCGTCGATCCTAATGTTCCTCCATCTAGATAAAACCCGACATCGGTGGTCATTCCCAAGCCGCCATAGCAGTCTCTTGCAATAATGTTATACGCATTGACGGTTACTCCGGATGGAATCGCCACTCCATGGTTGCCACCTGTTCCAGTCCCTCCCACGCAACCTTGAAAAGTAACCGTTCCTAGAGGAAACGATAGATTCGCAGAGACAGCGACGCCGGCAGCCGATGTATTGGGAGCCGCGTTGCCATAACCTGTCAGGGTCAGCCCTGAACCGCCCACATTGTTTATAATTGCGGCATTGATGAAGACGCTGCTCGCAACCAAAGTCAGCGTTGTCGGAGCTGTCCAAGTGATCGTATTCGCTACAGTAATGGTAGGATCCGCCACATCGTAGGTGGGATCGGGCGTCATAATCGTGACGTTTGTCGAATTGAGCTGATTTTGCAGTGTCGTAGTATTGACGACATTGTTGATGAATTTCGTATTGAACTGCCAGGTGCCCGTCGTCGCATCGTAAGATCCAGTATCAATTCCAGTAGAGATCGTAATCGTAGAAGGGTCGAGAAGAAGAGTTCCTGGTTTGCCAAAAGGCGCCATCGTATCGACGAGTCCTTCGAAAACAAGGTTCTGTTTTCCCGAAATCTCGACCAATCCCCCATCGCCGCCCTCAGCCCCTCCCCGGGCGTTCACTTTCCCGAAATGGGCCATCTGATCGTCCGACCAGCAAATGACCTTGCCGCCATTGCCCTGTGTCAATGCATCCGCGCTAAAAATAGTGTCCGCATCGACAAACACACGCTCCGCGTAAGCAACGCTTCCTTGATAATCGCCGCCGACGAGGATCGTTCCTCCCTCATTTTCTCCCGAAACATCGATCTCGCTCTTCTCAATCCGGATTTCTTCGCCGAGGACATGGACCGTATTTCCTTTGAGCTTGCTGCCCTGCAGCTCGATCGTTCCCTTCTCTGCCACGAGATAGATCCGGCCCCCGTTTTCTTCAACGGCGCATGCCTCGATCGACCCCGAGCTCCGTATCGCCTTTGCATAAGGGCTGGCCGTGCGCATTTCGGCGGCCAGAGCCTGAATCGAGCCCGTGTGCTCGATCGACTCTTCCGTCCCTTCCACTTTGATAAAAACCCTCTGAGTTCCTTCCGGTTTCAGGAGAATTTCCAGCCCCGCCGCAAGCGAGACGACCCCATTCGGAGCTTCTATGGTTCCTTCATTCTGGACGTTCAGCCCAATCAGCGCGACATCGCCCGTTTGGCATTGGATCGTCCCCAAATTAACTACAGACTCTTTACTCAAACCCCTAAAGAGCATTTCTTTGGCGTTTAGGAACTCTTCATCCATCATATCGAAGCTGGACGCGATGAAGCCTGCGGTCTCGATCCTGCCATTCGGCCCGATCAAGACTCCATTTGGATTCAAGAGAAAAACTTTGCCGTTGGAGCTCAGATGCCCCAAAAGCTGGCTTTTGGAATCTCCGACCACCCGATTTAATATGGCTGAATGAGAACCGCCCTGCTCAAAATGGACAACTTCGCCTAGCTCGATGGAGAAGCTATCCCAATGGATGATCGAATCGCTCTGGCTTTGAATGGTCCATTTGCCAGCTTGCTGCGAGAGGAGATGAGCGTCCCCCGCTTTGCAGTCAAATCCTTGCGGCTCTGCGTGCAAATAGCTCAAATTGGCTGCTAGAACAAGCAGCAGCGATTTCCAAAAGCGAACCATAAGCATTTACTGTTTATCTTCCCTGTAGAAAATCCAGGGCTTTATGTCAATAGAGGTATTGTGATGAAATTGAATTCAAAATTAAGGAAATGCACAAAAAAAAAGAATGAACCACAGCTTTGCGTCAGGTATTACCTACTCTCTCAGAAAACCAAGTTCAGTCCCTCTTAAGAGAATTAAGAGCGCAAGAGTCCATTCACGTGAGAGGAAAAACTAAGGCAGGGCTCTGGTTCCCAGGCAAGGAATTTTTGGAAGTAATTCCGAAGTAATCATACAACTATATGGCTTATAATCACTTATCTAGACAGGCGATGGCAGAGGAAGCTGTCATTCCCCTGCGTAATCGCCAGGTGCCATGGATGCACCCCCGTCTGTGAGAGCAACGGTAGCTTCGGATTGCATTTGCGGTTCGAACTCATCGTTAAGAATTTGAAGGAAGAAGGGCCATACACCTCTCCTAGGATTGCCGAACCTCCTATTAACAGGCCAGAGCTCTGGAATGATCGGCCATCGCCAATCGGACCAATAGTCTAGGGGATAGATAACTGTTGGATTCGTGGATAAGAACAAGCCTTCCGATACTACCACATTGAAATGAAATCTCTTTGGCGGAGGGACAGGCCCTGGCGGCGGCGGCGGTGGCGGCGGTGGCGGCGGTGGCGGCGGTGGCGGTGGCGGCGGTGGCGGTGGCGGCGGTGGCGGTGGCGGCGGTGGCGGTGGCGGTGGCGGCGGTGGCGGCGGTGGCGGCGGTGGCGGTGGCGGCGGTGGCGGTGGCGGCGGTGGCGGTGGCGGTGGCGGCGGTGGCGGCGGTGGCGGCGGTGGCGGTGGTGGCGGTGGCGGTGGTGGTGGTGGTGGTGGTGGTGGCGGCGGCGGCGGTGGTGGTGCAGCGATCGTATCAAAGTTCAGAACGGTCCCCATGTACAGGAGTTCCGATGTCGTAATTGGGACGTTTGCAATATGGACTGTGAGGCCGCCGGGCGTGATCGTAGGCGTATACATGCCTGAGATAGTAACGGTAGCCGCTAAAATGTGGGTTGTTAGCGAGGTATAGGTACTGCCATCAAATTTCAAGATGATTAAGGGCTTGCGTGTCAGGATGTAATTGGATGGAGCAAATCCTGCGGGAGCCGTGATCGTTATCGTCGCGCCCGGTCCGCCAGCAACAATGTCGGAGAGGGCCGAATAATTTTGCATCGTGAGCGAGATATTTCCAAAGACTGTCATGCACTCATAGGGCCCCATCAAAAGCGTGCCCGTCGAAATCGTGACGCCACCGAGATTTGTGCTCACAATGGTCGCAACGCCGCCGGGGGGGGTAGAAGGAGGAGCCGTTCTTCCTGCAAGCGACAGAGCCACGAATCCATTTTGAGTGCCGCTGCCAGTGGTCGTGATTGTGGTGGTTCCGTTCAAGGTCAAAAGACCTGCTGGGTACCCGGTGATGCCGTTATAACCCGCATCGGGTTGAAGAATCACATTACCTCCCGAACCCGATGTTCCGCTCGTATCGATATCTTCAATCGTGACAGAGCCGCCGATCGCATAAATATCGACATTTCCGCCGCTAACTGCTGAAGTTGTATCGATATTGCCTACTGTGATGCTTCCCGTTTTAGAAATCAGCGTGACATGGCCTCCGTTCGAACTTGCACCTCCTCCCGTCGTCGTCGTTGTTCCGGTGATCGTGACATCGCCGGTGGAATTGATCCAAAGCGGTCCGCCGTCTCCTGAACTCGGCGTGGTCGTGATCGTACTGCCAAACGTAAAGCTATTCCCGATCAGATTGACGCCAAGCGCCCCAGTTGTGGCGACAGCTCCGGTTACAGTAGTGAGGCCCGATCCTGCCAATTGGCTGAGTGTGTACGCGCTCAGCGATCCTGCAAAAGTTGTGGTTGTGGCGGTGATCACCGTCACATTGCCTAAAGGCACGCTATTTCCTAAATTGTCGTTGACTGTGATCGAGTTCGCTCCCGGATTGAATGTCAGGTTTTGCACATTGGGAGAGGTTCCATTGACAGTCCCTCCGAGCGCGATCGGACCATTGCTGGTTGTCAGGATAGAGGAAGCCGTCAGTGCGACATTCCCGGTAACCATGCTAATGCCATTGCCCGCGCCTTGGAGAGTGATGTTGCCGCCAATGGAATAGGCAAACGTACTCGTACTAATCAATGCATTCAAGGCTGTGTTGGAACCGACATTGCCATTGAACGCCAATGTGCCGGCCCCTGCTGTCGCGGTTAGGTTAAAGTCCCCATCGATAGTTCCATTGAATGTGACTCCCGTGCCGCTGACAGTGACTGTGCTCGCTTGCAATAGGGTAGTTCCTGTGACGGTTGTTGAGCCCCCTGTCGCGGCAATCGTGCAATTGCCGAGCAGGATATCGGCATTTTGGATCCCTATGAAGGCGATGCTTCCGGCTGCGGTGGTCACCCGGCAAGCCGACATGTTGATCCCAGCGCCCACGCTTGCAATGGATGAGCCCGATGTTCCATTGATTGAAATGTTCCCGGTACCCGATGCAGAGACAATGTCGGTTCCCGCATTGGCTCCGGTCATGTCAACGCCATAGTTCGAATCGGCTCCTACAGCAGGTGCGACACCATTGATCGTGATAGTGCCCGAGCCGGTGGTTTCGACGAGAGCGCCGCCCGTGATCACCACGCCATGACAGGTTGTCGTTCCTGCCGCAGATCCAATGCCTGTGAGAGTTATGGGGACAGCGCCGCTGCCTATGATCAGCCCAGAATTGTCAATTTGGATCCCCACTTCGCCAGTTCCTGTGCCTTTGCTGATCGCTTCGATGTTCAATGCTGTAGTCGAAGATTCGATGACGCCCCCATTCACATAGAAGCCGATGTCGTCGCCTGTTCCTTGTCCCCCTGCAACGCCGATTGTCGATAAGTTGGGCACATTCAACGTGAATCCCGCTGGGATAAACACACCGTAGTTATCCGTGGATGCGCCGCCAAATCCTCCCGCGCTACCGCCGCTGACATTGGAGAAGGCTAATGTGCCGAAGGCCATGGATACAGTCGCCCCGGTGTTGAAATTAACACCCACGTTAGTGTTGCCGCCATAGCCGCCCGAGGTGTTGAGAAATGTGAAGGCGTTATTTGCATTGGTTCCGCCCAAATTGATCATCAGCGTGCCATTGATATTGACGCCATCATGGCCGCCTCCGGTTCCCTGGCCGCCCATTCCAGACAAAATGATCGTTTGAAGCAAGGCGCCGGAGGTCCCCGCGGTGAAAGTGGCTGTATCGATGTTGATGCCGTGGTTGCCGCTGCCGCTTGAGTTGTAGGTTCCGCCGCCGGTGCCGGTCAATGTGAGGACGCCTCCGTTGCCGACCGTCGCATGTCCGCTTTCAATATCGATTCCGTACTGATTGGTCCCCGATCCAAGGCTTCCGGCTTGTACCCAAACGACCTGGGTTGATCCGCTGCCCAATACACCTGACAAGAAGAGGCCCGTATTGCTGGTTCCGGCCGTAGGGCCTCCAAAAATATCGCGGCCAATGATCGCAGGCGCGCTGACGCTGCCTGTCAAATTGATCCCGTAGTTTGCAGTTGCAGCACCGCTTCCCCCGCCGGCAATGTTCAAGAATTGAACCGTGCCGGTAGCGGCTGTGACCGAAGAGCTGATATTGATGCCGTAGTTGTTATTGCCTCCAGGTCCGCCAATGCAATCGAGAAAGGTGCAAACGTTATTGGGATTGGTGCCGTCCAACGTAATGGTCAATGCGGAAGAGATATCTACGCCGTAGTGGCTGCCTCCCGAGCCTGCGCCGCCGAAACCGGTTACGCTGATCGTATCGAGAGTCGATCCGCCATTGCCGGCCTGAAGGGTTGCCGTGACTAGCTCTATCCCATAGTTATTGCTTGCGGAACTGTTATAAAGGCCTCCGCCCGAACCTTTCAGGATTAAGCTGCCGCCATTGCCAACTTGGATCGTCCCAGATGTATCGACTTTAATTCCGAACTCGTAACTTCCAGTGCCTAAGCTCGAGCCGGTCAGCCGGATTTGATTCGCGCCCGTACCCCCTAACGTGATTCCGGATCCGACATAGACGCCGTAGTTTCCGTTCGAAGCGTCGCTGCCAAGGCCAAATCCGCCGTTTGCTTCGGCGATGATGTCAGGTGCGCTGTAATTGGCGGCAAAATGGAGGCCGTTGTTATTAGTTCCCACTCCATTGCCGCCGCCAGTTGCATTCAAGAACTGGGTCAATCCCGTCCCAATTGTCGTAACTGATCCGCCAACGTACACCCCATAGTTGTTGGATCCAACAAACCCGCCGATACAGTTCAAGAAGTTCAGTTGGTTGCTTGCGTTCGTTCCAAAATTAACCGTTAAACCGATCATATCGATATAGACGCCCGCATTGACACCGCCGCTGCCTTGGCCGCCGAAACCTGTAAGCGTCATGACCGTCGCGCCAGCGCCGCTGCTCGTCAATGTAGCGCCATTAAGGTAAATGCCATGGTTCAGGGTGCCTGAGCCACTGTATGTCCCTCCGCCAGTGCCCATCAGCGTCATTGTAGCGCCTGATCCTACAGCTACGGTACCAGTTACTTGAATTCCGTATTCACTGTCTCTCGTTCCCAAACTTCCGGCTGCAATGGCGATCACATTCGTAGCAGAAGATCCTAACGTTCCGTCAATATCGAAGCCGATGTCGGTTCCAGTTCCCGGGCCGCCAAAGCAATCTAATGCAATGATCGATGGGGCGGTGACTGTAACCCCGCTAGCGATTATAACTCCGTGGTGACGAGTGGTTCCGCTTCCACCCGATCCGCCCGTAATATTCTCGAAGTTCAATGAGCCGTTGGCTAAGTTAAGCGACGTAGCGAAATGGACCCCGTGATTGGATACCCCGCCGCTGCCTCCGAGGCAATGGAGAAAGGTGAGGGAATTTGCCGAACTTGTAGAGTTGAGATTCACAGCTATCGAGGTGTCGATATTGACTCCATGGGAATTGTCGACCACCGTCGAGAAGCTCCCATAACCGGTGCCGCCAATCCCTGTGATATTGATCGCAACTGGCGCGCTTCCTCCATTGCCCGCAGTCAATGTGCATCCACTGAGGTAGACGCCATAATTGTCGCCGCCTAAGGCATTGTTGTAGAGCCCGCCGCCGGAGCCGATTAAGGATATCGTTCCGCCATTGCCTACCAGAACGGCACCGGAGGACACTTGAATTCCGTATTCACTGCCTCCCGTTCCCAAACTTCCCCCATTAATGGAGACCCTATACGTGGCGGAAGATCCTAACGTTCCAGGAATGTTGAAACCGACATCGGTTCCAGTTCCCGGGCCGCCAAAGCAATCCAATGCGATAATCACTGGAGCGGCGACTGTAGCCCCGCTATTGATCATAACTCCGTGGTGACTGGTAGTTCCGCTTCCACCCGATCCGCCCGTAATATTTTGAAAGTTCAATGAGCCGTTGGCTAAGTTAAGCGATACAGCGAAATGGACCCCGTAATTGGTTTCCCCGCCGCTGCCTCCAGTACAGTTTATGAAATTGAGAGAGCTCGCCGGATTTGTGTTGTTGAGACTGACAGCAACAGGAGCATTCATTATCTGTACGCCATAGTGCACACCGCCAGATCCGCTCCCGCCCATTCCTGAAATATTGATCGTGGTCGCTGCGCTTCCCCCATTGCCCGCGATAAGGGTCCCTCCAAAGAGCTCGACTCCATAGTTATTCGTACCGCTCCCGTTATAGAGCCCGCCGCCGGAGCAGCCGGTTAATGATATCGTTCCGCCATCGCCTACCTGCACGGTACCGGACACGTAAATTCCCTTTTCATTGCTTCCCGTTCCCAAACTTCCAGCTGTAATGGAGATCACATTCGTACCGGAAGATCCTAGCGTTCCACCAATCTCGAAGCCGAAATCACCTCCAGTTCCCGGGCCGCCAAAGCATTCCGATGCGATAATCGCTGGGGCAGTGATGACTGTAAGCACGCTGGTTATAACTCCGTGGTGACTGGTAGTTCCGCTTCCACCTGATCCTCCCGTAATATTGCGGAAGTTCAATGACCCGTTGGCTAAATTAAGCGACGTTGAGAAATTGACCCCGAAATTATTGACTCCCCCGCCGTTACCCCCAATAGAGTTTATGTAATTGAGAGTGCTCGCCGGATTTGTATTATTGAGATTGACGGCAAACTGAGTAACCGTATTTACGCCATAGTGATCACCCCCCGATCCATACCCGCCGAATCCTGAAATATTGATTGTGGTTGCTGCGCTTCCCCCATTGCCCGCGGTAAGGGTCACTGCGCTGAAACGAATCCCATAGTTGTTGCTGCCGCTCCCATTATAGAGCCCACCGCCGGAGCCGATGAATGTCATCGTTCCGCCATCGCCTACCACCACGTTTGCGGAGATCACATTAATTCCGTATTCATTGCTCCCCGTTCCCAAACTTCCTCCGGTAATGAAGATCTCATGCGTAGCTGGCGAGCCCAATGTTTGATCTTCAATGAAGAAGCCGTAATCATTTCCGGTTCCCGGGCCGGCAAAGCACTCCAATGCGATAATCGCCGGGGCAATGATTGGAACGTTATTTTGGATCACTCCGTGGTGATTAGTGGTGGCTCCGCTTCCGCCCGATCCGCCCGTTACATTCTTGAAGTTCAATGTCCCATTGACTAAGTTGAGCGGCGCAAAGAAATTGATACCGCAATTGGTTGTCCCGCCGCTCCCCCCTACAGAGTTTATGAAATTGAGAGAACTCGCCGGATTTGTGTTGTTGAGATTGACATCAAAAAAACCAGTGAGGTCTACGCCATAGTTAGTGCCACCCGATCCACTCCCGCCGATCCCTGTAACATTGATTGTGGTTGCCTGGCTTCCTCCATTGCCGGCAGTCAACGTGCAATTATCGAGCAGGACGCCGGTATTGTTGAGACCCGACCCATTGTAAACGCCTCCGCCGGTGCCAAAGAGGGAGATCGTTCCGCCATTGCCGACGATGATGTGACCGCTCGTATCGACTTGAATTCCAATTTCGTTGCTGCCGGTTCCTAAACTGCCGCCTGTTATAGAAATCTGGTTGGTGATCGAGGAGCCAAGCGTTCCTCCCGTTACGTAAAAACCAATGTCGGTGCCAGTGCCCGGGCCGCCAAGGCAATCTGTTGCTATGATCGTAGGAGCTGTTACTGTAACCCCGCTATTGATCACAACTCCGTGATGATTGGTGGTTCCGCTTCCACCCGATCCGCCCGTAATATTCTCGAAGTTCAATGAGCCGTTGGCTAAGTTAAGCGACGTAGCGAAATTGACCCCGTAATTGGCTACCCCGCCGCTGCCTCCGAGGCAATTATGGAAGGTGAGGGAATTTGCCGGACTTGTAGAGTTGAGATTCACAGCTATTGAGGTGCCGATGTTGACTCCATGGGAATGGTCGACCGTTGTCGAGGAGCCTCCATAGCCGGTGCCGCCAATCCCTGTGATCCCGATCGCAACTGGCGCGCTTCCTCCGTTGCCCGCAGTCAATGTGCATCCATTGAGGTAGACGCCATAATTGTTACCGCCTAAGATGTTGTTGTAGAGGCCTCCGCCGGTGCCAAGCAGGGTGATCGTTCCGCCATTGCCGACGATGATTTGGCTGCTCGTATTGACTTGAATTCCAATTTCGCTGCTGCCGGTTCCCAAACTACCGCCTATTATAGAAATCAGATTTGTGCTCGATGAGCCAAGCGTTGATCCATTATTTACGTAAAAACCAATGTCGTTTCCAGTTCCCGGCCCTGCAAAGCAATCGGCCGCTGTGATTACGGGAGCGCTCAAAGTAAACCCGGTATTAATCAAAACTCCATGGTGATTGGTGATTCCGCTTCCACCCGATCCCCCCGTAATGTTTTGGAAGTTCATGGATCCATTGACAAGAGTCGTCGATGTCACGTAATTGACCCCGTAGTTACTGGCGCCGCCATTCCCCCCGATGCAATGAACAAAATTGATTGCGCTTGCCGGATTCTGAGAATTGAGATTGAACGCGCTTCCAGGGCCAATCTTAACACCGTAATTCCCGCCTCCCGATCCTGTGCCGCCCATCCCTGTAATATTGACCGTGACGGCAGGGGTTCCCCCATTGCCTGCGGTAAGAGCCGCCGTGAAATTAATCCCAAAATTTTGTGTACCGCCTCCGTTATAGAGCCCGCCGCCGGAGCCGCTTAATGAGATCGTTCCGCCATCGCCTACCAGAATGGCGCCGCCCGCATTAATTCCATATTCACTGCCCCCGCTTCCCAAACTTCCGGCGGTAATGGAGATCTGATTCGTAGCTATGGAACCCACTGTTCCAGTAAGGTCGAAGCCGTAATCGCTTCCAGTTCCCGGGCCGCCATTGCAATCCAATGCAATGATCGATGGGGCAGTGACTGTAACCCCGCTATTGATCATTACCCCGTGTTGATTAGTGGTTCCGCTTCCACCCGATCCGCCCGTAATATTTTGGAAGTTCAATGAGCCGTTGGCTAAGCTAAGCGACGTAGCGAAATTGACCCCGTAATTGGATACCCCGCCGCTGCCCCCTACACTGTTTATGAAATTGAGAGCGCTCGCCGGATTTGTGTCGTCGAGGTTGACAGCAAAAGAACCAGTGATGTCTACGCCATAGTGAGTGCCGCCCGATCCGCTCCCGCCGATCCCTGCAATGTTGATTGCGGTCGCCTGGCTTCCGCCATTGCCGGCAGTCAATGTGCATCCATTGAAGTAAATCCCGATATTGTTGAGACCCGCCCCATTGTAAGCGCCTCCCCCGGCGCCAAACAGAGTGATCGTACCGCCATTGCCGACGATGATGTGACCGCTCGTATCGACTTCAATCCCTACCTCAAGGGAGCCGGTTCCCAAACTGCCGCCTATTACAGAAATCTGGTGGGTGATCGAGGAGCCAAGCGTTCCTCCATTTACGTAAAAACCAATGTCGGATCCAGTTCCCGGGCCGCCATTGCAATCCAATGCAATGATCGATGGGGCAGTGACTGTAACCCCGCTATTGATCATTACCCCGTGTTGATTAGTGGTTCCGCTTCCACCCGATCCGCCCGTAATATTTTGAAAGTTCAATGAGCCGTTGGCTAAGCTAAGCGACGTAGCGAAATTGACCCCGTAATTGGATACCCCGCCGCTGCCCCCGAGGCAATTGAGGAAGTTGAGGGAATTTGCCGAACTTGTAGAGTTGAGATTCATAGCTATTGAGGTGTCGATATTGACTCCATGGGAATTGTCGACCGTTGCTGAACTCCCATAGCCAACCCCGCCAATCCCTGTGATATCGATCGCAACCGGCGCGCTTCCTCCATTGCCCGCAGTCAATGTGCATCCACTGAGGTAGACGCCATAATTGTCGCCGCCTAAGGAATTGTTGTAGATGCTTCCTCCGGTGCCAAGCAGGGAAATCTTGCCGCCATTGCCGACGATGATTTGGCCGCCCGTATCGACTTGAATTCCAACTTCGCCTTCGCCGGTTCCCAAACTACCCGCTACTAGAGAAATCAGATTTGTGCTCGAGGAGCCAAGCGTTGCTCCATGTATGTGAAAACCTATATCCTTTCCAGTTCCCGGGCCGCCAAAGCAATCACCTGCTGTGATTACGGGAGCGCTGAGAGATGTGGCGGGATCAAGATACGCCCCGATGTGAGCGGTGTCTCCGCTTCCACCCGATCCACCTGTCACGCTTTGGAAGTTCACAGATCCAACGCCAATCATGATCATATCTGTTAAATATTCGACCCCGAGGTTACCGGAGCTTCCGCCAGTTCCGCCGTTGCTATTAACAAAATTGATTGCGCTTGCCGGATTCGTAGAATTGAGGGTGCATGTGCTCTCAATATCAAGCTTAACGCCATGGTTCCTGCCGCCTGATCCTGCGCCTCCTGTCCCCCCAAGAATAACCGTGACGGGAGCGCTTCCCCCATTGCCTGCGATAAGAGTCGCGGTACTTAAATAGGTCCCGTAACTGTTGCTCCCAGTTCCGCTATATAGCCCGCCTCCCGCACCCATCAGAGAGATCGTGCCGCCATCGCCGACTTGTACAGTGCCGCCAAAGACGTGGATTCCATATTCATGCGTTACGTTTCCAAGACTTCCTCCAGTGATATAGATATTTTGCGCGGTCGTTGATCCTACTGTTCCTTGTACAAAAAATCCGATATTGACACCCGTTCCGCCCGGGCCGCCATAGCAGTCCGTTGCAAGAATGTTATACGCATTGACAGTCACTCCGGTTGGAATATATACACCATGGTTGTTGCCGCCCGTTCCAGTCCCTCCCACGCAACTTTGAAAAGTAACCGTTCCTAGAGGAAATGACAAATTCGCAGAGACAGTGACGCCGATAACCGTCATTGTATTATTGGGAGTCGTGTCGCCATAACCCGTCAGAGTCAGCCCCGAGCCGCCCGTGTTATTTGTGATCGCAGCACCAGCATTGATGGCGATGCTGGCTGCAGACAAAGTCAGCGTTGTCGGAGCTGTCCAAGTGATCGGATCCGCTACAGTAATGTAAGAATCCGCCACATCGTTGGTTAGGTCAGGCGTCATGATCGTGACGTTTGTCAAATCGAGCTGACTTTGCAGCGTCGTAGTATTGACGACGTTGTTGGTGAATGATAGCGGCATAAACTGCCAGGTGCCCGTCGCCGCATCGTAAGATCCAGTATCAATTCCAGTAGAGATCGTAATCGAAGTAGGATCGAGAAGAAGAGTTCCTATTTTGCCAAAAGGGGCCGTCGTATCGACGAGTCCTTCGAAAACAAGGTTCTGTTTTCCCGAAATCTCGACCAATCCCCCATCGCCGCCCTCAGCCCCTCCCCGGGCGTTCACTTTCCCGAAATGGGCCATCTGACCATCCGACCAGCAAATGACCTTGCCGCCATTGCCCTGTGTCAATGCATCCGCGCTAAAAATGGTGTCCGCATCGACAAACACACGCTCCGCGTAAGCAACGCTTCCTTGATAATCGCCGCCGACGAGGATCGTTCCTCCCTCATTTTCTCCCGAAACATCGATCTCGCTCTTCTCAATCCGGATTTCTTCGCCGAGGACATGGACCGTATTTCCTTTGAGCTTGCTGCCCTGCAGCTCGATCGTTCCCTTCTCTGCCACGAGATAGATCCGGCCCCCGTTTTCTTCAACGGCGCATGCCTCGATCGACCCCGAGCTCCGTATCGCCTTTGCATAAGGGCTGGCCGTGCGCATTTCGGCGGCCAGAGCCTGAATCGAGCCCGTGTGCTCGATCGACTCTTCCGTCCCTTCCACTTTGATAAAAACCCTCTGAGTTCCTTCCGGTTTCAGGAGAATTTCCAGCCCCGCCGCAAGCGAGACGACCCCATTCGGAGCTTCTATGGTTCCTTCATTCTGGACGTTCAGCCCAATCAGCGCGACATCGCCTGTTTGGCATTGGATCGTCCCCAAATTAACTACAGACTCTTTACTCAAACCCCTAAAGAGCATTTCTTTGGCGTTTAGGAACTCTTCATCCATCATATCGAAGCTGGACGCGATGAAGCCTGCGGTCTCGATCCTGCCATTCGGCCCGATCAAGACTCCATTTGGATTCAAGAGAAAAACTTTGCCGTTGGAGCTCAGATGCCCCAAAAGCTGGCTTTTGGAATCTCCGACCACCCGATTTAATATGGCTGAATGAGAACCGCCCTGCTCAAAATGGACAACTTCGCCTAGCTCGATGGAGAAGCTATCCCAATGGATGATCGAATCGCTCTGGCTTTGAATGGTCCATTTGCCAGCTTGCTGCGAGAGGAGATGAGCGTCCCCCGCTTTGCAGTCAAATCCTTGCGGCTCTGCGTGCAAATGGCCACTCACCCCAATCACGAGTAAGAGAGATTTCCAAAATCGAACCATAAAACTACTTACCTGGCCGTCCTCAAAGACTTATGTTAACCCCGAAGTGAACCATGCTTCCTCCGAATCCGAATATATCGGTCGAATGCCATTTGAAGCCCCAATCGATGCGCGCATAAATCCAAGGGTCGATATTGTACCGAGCGCCCGGTCCTGCTCCAAGGAGAAATTCAGATTTTCCCTCTGCGGGGATCGGTGTATGATTCCGGCCATACCCATAATCCATAAAGACCAGGAACTGAAGGCCTTCGGAATATCCCTTGCGCCCCCAACTCTTAGGGAAACAAGGAAGAAAGGGCGTCCGGATCTCCGCATTAAAAATGAAGCCGGCATCGGTGTTGAGCTGCCTTTCTTCATAGCCTCGCACCGTAGAAAAGCCTCCGATGCCTATCTGTTCGCTGGGAAGAAGGTTGTTGGAAGCCACTTGTCCCCTCAGCCAAAATACGATCGAAAAATCTTTCGGCATCCACTGCAATAAACGGATCGATCCTGCACCATATATATACTTGTTTACCGCTCCGGGCCGCAGACTGTCATAATCCGCATTGGTCTGGTCGGCGACAATTCTTCCGGGCGACCAGTAAAGATCCGCGCTCCAATCAAGCCGGAATAGCGGTATCTCGAAATTCGCATAATATCCAAACACAGCCTGGGTTAAATTGGCGTTCTTTCCGAACCTTTCAAACAGCGCGCTGAATTCAATCGTGTTGTTGGTCCGCTTCCAATCGGCTCCAAAGTTTACTTCTTGGTTGAGCCGTCCTATGGGCTTGATCGGAATGGCATAACGTACTGATCCCTGGTAGCTATTGCCGTGGTTTTTCATGTTAGGGAGTTCCACATTGACATGCTGCACATGAGAATATCCTCCGAACGCCGTCAATATATGATGCCAAGTGAGGAACGCGACATATTCCGCCGTGTACCCTCGGAATCTCGAAGAATCGAGCGAACTGATGAATCCTAAATTCAAGGTGTGGTTCAACCCCCACACCTTTCCATATTCGATCCCAGCATATCCGCGCCCTCGATTGGTCGCTACAAGCCCCGCATTATCCACCCCGCCGTAAACCCGGAAAGGGCAAATGTCTTTCACCTTTAATATAATGTCAGTAGTATTGGGCTCGCATCCTGGGGTATAGATCGCATCGACCCGCATGAACGGACTCCGATTGAGAAAATTCAAGTCCCTCATGATCCAGTTGAGATCGATGATTTCATCCGGTTCTACCGAGATCGTCTCTTCCAACATGGCGCTTTTGTACCAACGGTTCTCCCGAGCCTCTATCTTCCCTAATCTGCTCTCCACGACAACCATTTGGAAAACGCTATCGGTCACATCCTGCTTCGGCAGGAACACCTGCACGAATGGATACCCTTCACTTTGGTAATGCTGATGGATCTCTCTTTTGATCTCCTCGACCGTAGCCATCGTGATTTGCCGATCAATGACCAGATGAGCCAGGCACGCTCTCAACCGCTCGCGGTCCCCGGGAATATCGATCTCCGAAAAAACAACCCACGATACCTGACTGGGATCCAGGCACTCCTCCGCACTGGTAATGACCAGCCCCCTAGCACAATGAATAAGAACCTTCGGCTTTTCGGGTAATGGACAAGCATCTTCCGGATATTCGGTATAATAGTTTATCTCCTCATCTTTGTGGAGCGGCTTTGGAGGGTAGACATCCTCATCCGGGTAGAGCCCCCACCCAAAGCAGAGAAATACCAAGAAATACTTCATCGTTCTCACAACTCGCTGATAAATGAAGAGACTTTATATTTCCAGATTTTTTGCAAAAAAAATCTTTACACGTTAAAATCTCGCCAAAAAAATGAAATTGCTCTTGCTCTTGATTTCTACTTCTCTTTTTGGTGTTGACTCCGCCGTCACTTATGAATTCAGCGGAGGACGGTTCGGCGATAATCTTCTCTCCTATCTCCATGCCAAGTGGATTTCTTATACTCATCAAATCCCCGTCCTCTACAAATCGTTCCCCCTCTCCAGCGAACTTTCCCTCCATGACATAGAAGCGCCCTATACCCATGGCCAGGGAAGAACAAGGCGCCATATCGGGCAGGGGATTGATCCTAACAGATCCTATCTCTACATTTGCCCCTACTTTCCGGAAGATGAAATTGAAAAGCCAGAGTACTTCTATTTTGAGCTCGATTGGGAAAACGAGCATTTCCGCGCCCAATGCCTCGAGTTAATCGCCCCTAAAAGCAGCCTCAAGCTCACAAAACTTCAGGAAAACGCCATCAATATCGCCATCCACGTCCGGGAAGGGGGAGGATTCGATCATGACGACATGAAACAAAAATTTCCAAGAAAGCTCCCGCCGCTCGAATTTTACAGAACCGGCCTCGCCGCTGTGTTGAAGCTCCTGCCGGGCAAACCCATCTACTGCCATATCTTCACCGACGCTCGCGTCCCGCAACTCATCCTCGAATCGTTCAAAGCTGTTTTTCCAACCATCAAGTTTGGCTGCCGCCAAGGATTCAACAGCCACGACCGGAACGTCCTTGAAGATTTCTTTTCGCTATTCCAGTTCGACATCCTGATCCGCCCCCAATCCAATTTCAGCATCATCCCATCCCTTCTTCATGACTTTGCCATCGTCCATACCCCTTACGGCACGAAAATAAACGAACCCCTCTACAGGAGACTTTTTGAATGAAAATCATCCCTACGAGCCAATTGCAAAACTCTTCACCGCGCAAAACCGCCCTTTTGGCGCCCCTCGTCGCAGCAGCGACTCGCCTACTTTCTCAAGTATGGTCTCGTCGCAGGTCGCCAAAATCATCAATTTTTCACAGGTGTGGGGTTTTGCAACTGCCTCTTATCATCATTCCTTTCCTTTGCTTCGGAGTTCCCACCCCAGCCCATCGGCCTATTTTCGATGATATCGTTACAGGCGATGCGTTTCGGGCTTTTGCCGATCACGCCTTTGATGAACTCGATGATTCCCTGATTCCAACAATGGTCATGGAAGGGCACGCCGTTTTCGTCAAAACCGATTATTTGAAAAAGTTTTTCGAAGAAATGCATCCCCAGATCCCAAATCGTTATATCCTCATCACCCACAATTCAGACGATTCGATTCCAGGATCCTTCAGTTCCTATTTAGACGATCTAAAGATCATTGCCTGGTTCGGCGAAAATGCCGAAAAAAAACACCCCAAACTCATTCCAATTCCCATGGGATGCGCCAACTTCAATTGGCCGAACGGCAATCAGAAATACTTGAAAAATGTGCAGGAGAAGCGCCCCCCCAAACAGCACCTCCTCCATATGGGTTTAACCATCCAGACGAATTATAACGAAAGATGGCCCATCTTTAAACAACTCTGCAACGCCCCCTACTGCTTCCGGACCGTAAGAAAAATGTACGAAGGATACCTGACCGATGTCGCCTCTTCCGCCTTTGAAATCGCTCCCCGGGGCATTGCCTGGGATACCTATCGCCTTTGGGAGAGCCTCTATATCGGCACCATCCCCATCGTCCGAACATCCCCCCTCGACGAACTCTACTCAGGACTTCCCGTCCTCATCATCAAGGATTGGAAGGAAGTGACCGATGAGTTCCTCCGCCAAAAAGAAATCGAGATGAGCAACCAGACCTACAATTTTGAAAAACTCTCCATGGAATACTGGAAAAAGCTCATGGGTTCCCATAGAGATAGGTGTAGGGATTGAAATAGACGCTTTTGATCGAGGGATTCATCATCATAACCGCGAGAGGGACAGCGGACATGCTGTGAAGCAAATAATCACATTTTGCAAGCAGTAAACCTTCGATCAAAACCTCTTCGCCCAATTGCGCCAATAATCCTTTTTGGGGACTGGAAAAATGGAGCGGACTTCCATCTTGCGACCTTGTCGAATCGGAATAGACTATCCCTTTGAGGCTCTTCTTGGCCAGATCCAAATAGCATTCCTCATCGGTCGCAATGAAAAATTGGATCTTTCCAGGAAGCTCGGCAGCCAATTTTTTCGCCTCTTCGATCATATCCTCTGGCAAGGCCCATTTGTTCTTTGCCGCCCGGTCCGTTCCCCGCATATGGATCCCGATATTGACGGCGTTCGCCATGTGGGTCTGATAGAACAAGTCCACTTTTTCTAAAATTTCAGGTCGGACCTTAATGTATTTATCGATCGCATTTTTTGCATCCATCCGCAGTTCATCAAACTTTGCCTGGTCTCGAACAAAAACCATAGGCAGATTGAAGTTATCCGGCGCTCCATAGACGCGATAAACCGAATCCGTCGACTCATAAGAGAGATGGGACACCGGTTCGAAATAATATTCCCAAGGCTGAAGGCTTCCCCTCCATCCTTCCTTTTGATAATGGCAAAATGTTTCATCCCAGTGCATGACAGGAACTTTGCCGTTCTTTTCGGCCCACATAATATTATTCAATGCACTGCACAAAGAGGAGAAAAAGCCTTCTTTAGGACAGTTGCCAATAACAAATTTCTCTTCAGCGAAAAGCGAAGCGAAAAGAGTTTGGATCAAAAATAAAAAAATGAACCGCATACTTACCTCTGGGTTACCGCATTCAAAATTTTTTGATTTTTCTTGAAGGCTACTTCTTCAATTTTAATCTGGCCGTTGATATTCGAAGCGCGAATCGGCGCGTAGTCAACCGCATAATCGCAAAGAAGGGCCGGAACAAGGCTATAATTGGATTGCGGATGAATCAAAATATCGAATTCAAAAAGGGAAAAAAAATCTTCCAGGACATTGAGCGTATGAAAGTTCTGAGTCTTTCGATATCCGAACAGTACATGAGGGGCTGCCTGAATGAACACGTTCGCTAGGGACTGAACATCCACCGCATCGGTGAAAAGATGGCAATAGATGGCTTTTCCCTCGAAAAGGGGAAGGATTTTTAGCAGCCCCTCGACATAAAATGCGATCGGCGGCAATTTCAACGGGTCATGTGTGCGAGTATGATCATTATCAAATCCGCCCCCTTCCCGGACATGGATAGCGATGTTGACCGTGGATTCTGGCGGTTTTGTAAGAGGAAGAGCTCCCCTAGGAGCAATCATCTCTCTTGCTATCTTTCGAAACTGAGGATCCTCCCAATTCACGGTAAAAGGAATGTAGTTAAACGGCCTTTCTCCAGGATTTTCAGGGAAATATGCGATGGAATAGAGAACAGATTGATCCTTTTTGAGAATTCCAAGATGGCGTAAAGGCATTGCGGGTCCTGAATACGGAACCTGTTTCAATTCTTTTTCTTCCATCATCAGTGCGGAGGAATAAGGAAAAGGCCGATATAAAAGGGGCAGGTCGTATTGGTACGAAATCCATTTCGCATGAAGATATGAAATGAGGTTGTCTCCAAATCTGCCGCCGCTGAACTCATAAGTGATCGCCGCCGCTTGGGCTGAAAGAGCAGCAATGAGAAAAATCCCTCTAAAGAATTGCATAAAATTTCACCTCATCCATTCGTGACAAGCAATAAAGAGGTAACCCATATTTTGATAAACAAACGAGCACTCAAGATTGCCAATATTAGCCCATTTGGCATGATTAAGAGTCGCCTGATGAGTCCGGAGAAAGGCAAAATTGAAGTAGATTTCATATTCAGACATGCACGATGGGTATAATTCGGCAGGATCGATGCATCTGCACATCGCTTTCCAGGGCTCAATGCCATGTTCAAAGTTTATCCAAGAAAAAAGATCTTCGAGAATCGGTCTTTGGAAGAGCATATGGTGGGAAACTCCGGAAAGAGAATTGGCCACACGCCTCAACCAGGGCAAAAGACGGGCGGCATGGTGAAAATAGGCCTCGCAATATTCTGATGCTGGAATAAAATTGGGCCCCCCAAATTCATTTTGAAATTCCGTGGGATTGAGAAAAACTACATCGGCATCCAAGATCAGCACATTCGACGAAATATCGGGAATCACAAAAGGGGCGTAAAACTTTAAGAATTGCTGAAAAATCCATCCGATCCTGCATCGTGGCGTTTGCAAAAATGCAAGGGCCTCTCTCTCATCTCCATGAAAGATCTCTACAGCCAGGTCTTTTTTAGAAAAGGGGAAAAGATGATCGTCAAACCACTCCGCAGAATCACTGAGACGCTCTGGAGATACGATGATAACGCGCCGAACATTTTTACCATTTTTCTTTATCCCTCCAATGCACTTTTCCAAGGTATAGAGATCTTTCCGGATGCAGGGAATCACTACATCGATCGGCTCGTTGGAAAATGAATAGGTAGTAATTGTTGGAGGTTCGGCTGCCCATAAAATAGTTACACAAAAAATTAAAAGATATCTCACTTATAGTCCTCCAAGTCAAATGTTGAAAGTTCAAACCGATATTGAATGAGAGGAAGCTTCAAGACAGCCTTATTTTTGCAAAACGCATAAGCGTGTTGATTGAACATCACATCTTCGCTGATGAATGCGATCGGCTTCCAATGAACTTTTGAAAAGACGTCTCGCAAAAAAGAAACGCTCCCATTGTGGATGTCCACGATATCGATCTTTGAATAGTACTGAAAAGCACAAGCCGAATCTTCCACGCTATCCATGGAAATCGGTTGGAACGATTTCGAGGAGGGGATCCACTGATGGAGCAAATGATCGAGCTGATAGTTTTCAAACAAAAAGGCGATTATTTCGACCCGTTGAGGATGGGGCAAGTCATCGGCATCCTGGCATATGATCAGGTCTCCTATAGACGCCTGGCACGCCGCATTGCGATTGCCGCCGGGAACAACCCTTCCCTTATGCTTCACGATCTTAAATACAAATCCCCAATCCTTGCCTTCCAATGCGTCTATTTGGTTCGCACTCACGAAAACCGATTCCGAAAGAGACACGATCACTTCATCCGGGCGTCTTGTCTGATCTTTGTAGGAAGTGAGCAGCCGATCTAGAAGAGGGAAGTGATCCGGATGGCAGGGGATGATCACCGATGGTTTTAAATGAAGCGGAGTAGCTCTTTTTTCCAGACCGAAACATAAGAGGGGAAGAACGACAAAAAAAAGACGGATTATTCTTTTCATGCGCCCTAGAATTCTACCCACGAAAGAATTTTTTACCACTCTTTTTTTCGGCGCTGCAACGATCGCCTCTTCAAAGCGGATTACTTGCTTGAGTGTAATTCACACTCTTGATATGTTTCCTGCTTATGAAATATTTTCTTGTCTTGGTTCTTGCTGCTCTCCATTCCTACGCAAACGTCTATCCTCTGCAGTTCTCCCTATCCGACACAAAGATCGTAAAAGAAATTCCGTATAAGGACAAAGATTTCGCCCACCTTATCCCCGGCGAGTTATCCACCTATATTTTCACGGAAGAAGACGATTACTATAAAGATTACCAAAGATCCTACTTCGCCTTAACCTGGAAAAAGGGCGGATGGGACTGCATGAGACACTATGAGATCTTGGCGAATGGGTGCATTCCGTATTTTGTGGATCTAGCAAACGCAAATCCCAATACGATGTATTTTCTGCCCAAAGAGTTGATCATGGAAGCCATGCGTTTGCCCGGTGTCTATTTCGACGAACATACAAAAAAAGGCTGCATCGATCACAGACTTTTCGATAAAGCCAAGTATTATGAAATTCTCGAGAAGCTTTTAGAACATACTAGAAAGCACCTGACATCTAAAAGCATGGCTGACTACGTTTTAAAAACAATGAATTACGTGGGCACTGGAAAGATATTATATCTTTCACAAAATATGGAACCTGATTACATGCGATGCGCAATGCTCCTGGGTTTTAAGGAATTGCTTCAAGATAGAATCGTAGATTATCCCAAGGTCACCCATATTTATAAGAGCTATCCAAATGACATTAAAAATTTGTATGGAAAAGGCTTTACCTATACAAAAGTGGTAGATGATCTCCCAGTCGACCGAGAAAACATCGAGATGCGAATCAGACGAAAAGAATTCGATCTCATCATCTATGGCTCAGTGCATAGGGGTCTTCCATTCCATTCCCTTGTCCAAGCATTCTACAATCCCGATCAGATCCTTTATTTGTGCGGAGAAGATGCTCATACATGTCCATTTGCTAATCTGCCCCACCTTTTCTTGAGAGAATTTGAATCGCTCCCCAGGCAATAAATGGTAAAAATATTCACATTATTATTTTTCCCTTTGATCTGCTTTTCTTATTCGATCGTATTTGTACATATAGGCGATGGAATTCCATCCTTTTTACTTCATACGCTATCTCAGGCTAGGGTTTTCAATGATTGTCCCATTTACTTGATTACGAATGAGAAGAATAAGATCAGATGCGTAGCTGAGTTTTGTGCGCTCGAGAATATAAACGTCACATTTGTAGCTTGCGAATCTCTAGACCCATCAGATCCTCATAGAGTCTTTAAGGATAATAGATTCCATGACTGGGGGACGCAAGGGTTTTGGGTATATACGTCAGAGCGGTTTTTCTATTTGGAAGAGCTAATGACCAAACTGGATTTAGAAGATGTCTTTCATCTAGAAAATGATGTTTTGTTGTACGAGAATTTAGAAAATTTATTGCCAGTCATGAAAAAAAATTATGAAAATATGATTGCAGCACCTTTTGAATCGGATACTCGATGCGTCCCCAGTTTTATGTATATTAGCAATTCCAAACCAATGCAAGTATTAGTTCGTCATTTTAATGGCACTGCTAACATCAATAATACTGATATGGAAGTGCTGGCTAAGTTTAAAGACAATTATCGAAATGTCTGGATTGATTTTCTTCCTATTATTGTACCAGAATATTTTTTATCTCACAATTATGATACTAAAAAGGCCAAAGACGTCACAAATTATTACAACAACCTAGATCAATTCAATTCAATTTTTGACGCAGCTGCCTTAGGAATCTACTTAGCTGGATGGGACAGCCGATATCACGCAGAGTGTCATCCAGGGACAGTCACTTCCCTCTGTGTTTTTAACTCTTCTCATGTGAAAATTCTATGGGAAGTTGATTGCTTTAGCCGCAAAGTTCCTTACATGGAATATGGCGGAAAAAAGTGGAAAATAAACAATTTGCATCTCACGAACAAGTCGAGAATTTATGACTTTTTATCTACGAATTAACCTCTTCCTGGCGCTGCCGATTCTCCTATTTGGCGTAGCCTATCCTCCCCGTCGCGAGCCGATTATTCCATTCATCAACGGCGACACTTTCCGATACCATTGTGATCACGCCTATGATGAGCTGGCTAGGCTGAACCCGATGCAGATCCGTAATGGCGATATCATCTTTATCAATGGGGATTTTGCAGAACAGTTTTTCACTTCAATCCATTCTCAAATTCGCTCAAAATATATTCTGGTTTCTCACAATACCGATTATCCCCTTCCCGATAAGTTTGCATATGTTCTTGATGATGAAAAGCTTTTAGCATGGTTTACGCAAAACCCGGATGGAACTGTCCACCCTAAATTGCATCCATTGCCTATTGGGGTAAGAAATCGGAGCTGGGAACCCCAAAATAAGGAAATATTAACCAAGTACCGAGCCATGAATTTGCCCAAAATTCATCTTGCATACTGCAATTTTACTTCCCAAACCTACCCAGCAGAAAGGAATCTTGTTTTTCAAATTTGCTCCACTTCTTCTTATTGTTTCTGCTCAACCTGGAAAGATTTCGATTCATTTGCCAGGGATTTGGCGTCTTCAAAATTTGTGATCGCGCCTCGGGGAAATGGTCTAGACACCCACCGCTTATGGGAAGCTCTCTATGCAGGTTCTATTCCGGTAACAAAAACTTCATCGTTAGACCCACTCTTAGAAGGGTTGCCTGTAGTTATTCTTCAAGACTGGAGCGAACTTAGCGAAGAGTTCTTAAACCAAAAATATGAAGAAATGAAAGAAACCACATATTCCATGGATAAATTGTCTGCCGATTTCTACTTCCGTCAAATGGATTCATACAAAGGAGCCCAGCAGTGAAATTCCTCTTTTTTTTACTCGTGGTCTTTCAAGCGCATTGCCAAATACAATTTCTGTTAACAAGCGCTATGATCCCGCTCCAATTTGAATGGAGGAAAGAAGAGTACTTAAAGTCCTTTCACTCTCTTAGAGCCTATGGATATGAGCCGTGGATCGTTGAAGCTCTCTCTGATTCTTCATTTTTTGATGAAATGACACATCAGGTTCTCTATCCCCAGATCAACAACAATGCCTGGAGAAATAAGGGAGCTAATGAAACCAACTCAATCAGAGCGAGCGTTCCCTATCTTCCATTTGACGATGAGGATATCGTTATTAAGATGACCGGACGTTACTATCTATACGATAGGCACCTGATCAATCTCATTCAAAGTACGCAAAATAATTATGACGCCTATGTTTGTTTTGGAAAGCATTTCGTCGACCCAGATCATATTTTTACGGGCTGCTTTGCCATGAGATGGAAGTATTTAAAAAAACTGATCAATGAACTAGATCTGGAATGGGCTGAAAAAGAACACGTTGCAATCGAAAAAATATTTGCTGAATTTATTCAAAATAACAATCTTAGAACAAAAATTACAGATCTACATTGTCTAGCTCGGATTTTTTTTACGGTGGGTGAGAAAGACGTTAAGGAGTGGTAGATGAAAATAATATACTGCGACCGTTCAAAAAGAGTGAAAAATGCCACTGCGGAATCACAAAAAATGTCTGGGAGACATTTTTTTGTGCGAAGCAGCGCCATGAATTTGAGCCAGACGAAGTCGGCGCTGAAGCAGCTAAACTTGAAAAGTTTAGCGATGGAAGCGGGTCTCAAATTCAGCGGCTGTCCGACGTCGGCAGATTCACACTTTTTGATCGGGATCAGTATAACATTATTAATTTCATGTTTATCGCTTTTTCCATCGGAGTTGCTCGATAAAATCCATGATCCAAGCATAAAAAAAATATATGACTACTATTCTGGATTGACTCCCAGGGATTGTGATATTGGCGAGCACTTTCCTCTGTTGAAGGAGCTTGCCTATGAATGTCCGCGTGTCACAGAAATTGGGTTGGGTCTTGTCATCTCAACTTGGGCTATCCTTCAGGGGCTTATAGAAAACCCAGGCTCCCATCGATCCTATTTAGGCATTGATATAGCTCAGCCTCCAATTGACAATATGGCCTTAGCCCAGTCAGGAGCGGAGAAAAATGGGATCTCATTTCGATTTCAGCGTGCAAACGATTTATATATCGACATTGAACCCACAGATCTCCTGTTTATCGATTCCATGCACACTTACTGCCATTTAACCTTTGAATTAGAGACCTTTTCGCCCAAAGTTCGAAAATTTATAGCTATGCACGATACCAGCGAACCATGGGGAAATCGAAATGATGATGAATATAGAGGAAACTATTCCGAGTATCCTGCACATTACAATCGAAGTAAGAGAGGACTCTGGCCCGCTGTGGAGGATTTTCTAAATCGGCATTCTGAATGGACTCTTCAGGAACGTCATTTGAATTGCCACGGGTTTACAATTTTAAAACGAATAGATAAAGAGGAAAAATGAAAAGGTATGCCTTGATCTTACTCTGGAACTTTCTATTTTTGTGTAGTGCCATTATCGCCCAGGAGAATCTTCTTCCAGCCCCATACAACAGTATCGAGATACTTCCATTCAAAGACGATGCCACTTTGTATGGCAATTCGCGCCAAATCGAAAACCTGTTTGCGAAATACAATATCCGCACGGTCATTGAGATAGGATGTTGGACTGGTTGTTCAACAAGGCATTTGGCCAATCAGGTTCCTGCAGATGGCAAGGTATACGCTGTCGATCATTTCATGGGATCCAAAGAACATATTGGCGATTCGAGGCTACCTCTCCTCTACCAGCAATTTTTATCCAACATCATTCATACGAAATTGACCGACAAGATTGTGCCAGTTAGAATGAGTAGTTTAGATGCCTCCATCTACTTAACAGGTGTCAAACCTGATCTTATCTATCTCGATGCGAGTCATAAGACAGAAGACGTGTTAGATGATTTACACGCTTGGTATCCGTTTGTTAGAGACCACGGCATTTTATGCGGAGATGATTGGTCTTGGCCGAGCGTTGCAGCAGCTGTAGAAGCATTTGCTGAAGAGAAAAAGCTTGAACTTTACGTGGCCGATAATTTTTGGCGCCTAATCGATCCAATGGCTGCTCTAAAACTTGCCGAACAAGCCAACAGGCCTCTGACTCAGAATAACCGCTAGTCGAACGATGGAATGGGAATTGGAACGCCTGGCATGTCCAAAGCAATCCATTTTTCATTGATGAAATTTTTACTATGCGCATGGTTTAAGGAATAGTGATAAAATGGGTTGCGATATACTACCTTGCAATCAATATGCTCATTTAAATAGGCTGTCCACCAACCGAAAGTAGATGCGGATATGATCATCCCTTTACATTTGGCGAGAAGAAAAAAGTCATAGATGAATTCCTGGTTTTCTATAACGATGCAGTTGCTAGGAAGATTTTTTTTGCACCAATCTGGATGATCCGAACATACGATGAAGAGAGAATCGTCATCAAACATCGCCATGGCTTGTTTATAGAATTCGAGATCTGGAGCTAGCCAGCTTTCATAAAAGTTTGGGCTCATCCCACTTTTTAGCCAATCAATATAATAAGTTCGAACGTGAATGCCTACGGTTTTGGGATGGTTCAGAACCTCACTAAAATTTTTCTCTACGTGATTTTTTATTGGTTCTGTAATTGAAAAGATACTCCTGATTAAATCTCTGTGATCTTTGAAGTAATTCTCATTTTGGAAATACCCGTCCAATTCTATTCCAGGCACATAAGGAATTGGAGAATACGTTGGCTTATCACGATAGACGTATCGAGTATGAGTTTGGCAGAGAGGCACATGCTGTGAAATTCTGTGATAGACGGTTTTGTAATAATCGTGAGCTGCAGACCTTTCGGGATAAGGAAAATATGCCGTTCCGTCCTCAATGCGAGAGTGGAACAAAGGTAAATGTATCTGGCAGTTATTTTTCTTTGCTAGTGAAATGGCAGCTGCAAATTGATAAAGGTTATTCCCGAATTGTCCAGGCAATGTTTTCAGCACAACCTGGGAGTGAAGATCAAAGATGAGCAAAAAAATCAAAAATCTCATAAGTCGGCCTGCTAGAAATATTTATAGACGAAGGAAGAATTTTAATCGATTCTAAAGCACGATTTATGTATTTTTTTGTCGATGTAAGGTTCTTCTCCAACGAAAGACAGGCTCCTATGAAATACCTATTGTTTTTTATTTGTACACTTGGCCAGTGCACCCAATATGTGACATGTGATTTTCGAGGGCAATTATGTAATCAAATGTGGACTGCCGCCGCAGTCATTGGGTATGCATTAGAGCATGATTGTGAAGCCATTTTTCCAACGCTGAAAAATGCGATCAATGGAGAAGAAAATTATAGAACCATTTTCCATCGATTCAATGTGTCTGCGTGTAGTGAAAATTTCGTAAAATTTTCGGAGACCCACTCGCATAAGTATGAAGCTATCCCTTATGAAGCAAATGTGAATCTTGTTTTAGATGGCCATTTTGAAAGCACCAAATATTTCGAAAAGCATTCGGAGATACTTCGAGAACTATTTTCGCCAACTCCCGAAATCCTCCAAGAAATCCACGCTAAATATGGAAGCTTATTGCAAAGTCATCCCGTGGCAGTTCATGTAAGAACTTATATTCCTGACGGCAGAAACCCGAATAATAATATAGGAGGAGCGACTTGGGGATATTTTATTGCCTCAATGGACTATTTCCCTGAAGACACTCATTTTCTTGTTTTTTCAGACTCGATAGCATGGACAAAAAATAACTTTCCGAGTAGAGGTAGGAACGTTACCTTCGTTGAAGGAAATCCGCCTCATATTGATTTTTATCTCATGTCTTTATGCGATCACATCATTGTGTCTCCCGAATCTACTTTCTCTTGGTGGGCTGCGTGGCTGAATCGCAATCCGAATAAAATAGTCATTGTTGCAGATACTTGGGGAGATTTGTTTGAAAACGATACGATCCCATCCGGATGGCTTAAGCTTCCTAAGACCCCCCCTTTCCATTTTATTCGACAGATGTGAAGCTCACCATTTGTCTTTCCAGATTAGGCAGTAGTTGCTCGCTCCCGTTTTTGGATTTTCATCCATGATTTCATATTGGATGCCGAACTTTTGGATACGTCCTAGGAAATCAGGTTTTGAAGATCCCTGGTCTGCGCACGTGAAATATCCGTTTTTGGAACGAGAGAGAATCTCACGATCATATTTTTCTTGCATTTCTTGCGTGCATTCTGTGTATGCATAATTACTAATGACTAGATCATAGAAATCTTCGTTTAGATCTTCATCAAAAGTTTTGAATGTCACATTTGGCACGTTCAGAGTTTCGAGATATTTTTTTGTTAAGGCTAAAGGGCCGGGAAGATCGACTATTGTATAATTTTTATATTTAACCAGTTCTGAAAGAATTCTGCACTGCCCTCCATAACCCCCGCCTATTTCGATGATGGACCCTCCATCTAATGAAGAACCAAAAAGTTGCATAAGATTTGATGCAACTTTGATGTATCGCAATGTAGTTGGAGAAATCAACCCTGTTTTATCATACGAACAGAGAAGAGGATTGCCGAGTGAGTCATTTTTCTTAAATGCTTGCAGGTGAGTAAGGATTTCAGGATCTTGCTGCAGAATCACATTTAAGTAGTCTCTCCCTTGCTCCATATTTACATGCTCTAAAATCCCCCGATAGACTTCATTCGTTCGAAAATTTGAGAAAATTTCTGAGTTTTCTGAAGCGTTTTGACAAAACGAATTGTAAGAATGGGTATCACTACAACTTGTCGGCCTTGCAATCGTTGCTGCTAGACAAAGACAGCTCATTACAAACATGTTTTACTCCTCATCACAAAAAATAAGATTTTTTATCTTGTTGGCAGATTTTGGCTTCTCTAAAAAATATAGAAAAAGATTGAACATTCTTTTCATTCGGCTTAAGATCCTACATCATGAAATGGTTTTTTTACACCTTATTTCTTGCCGCCTCCTCGATTGGCTCTTCGAAAATATATGAGCATTTTCCCGATGCAAACGAATCCTCATTTTATTGGGAGGTTGCCGATACAGCCCCGTTCAACGAGCTCATCTTGACATGGAATGGCTTGCGCCCTGAGAAAGACGGTCATTTTTTCTTTGTCAGCGTCAGACAAAATGGTGAATGGTCCCCCCAGTTATACTACGGCCAGTGGGGTTCTTGGGGTCAGCTCCTCTTTCGAGATACGCCAGAGGATTCTTTTGCTTCGGCGTTTCGGGGAGTTGTTTCTCCTAAATCCGGTCATTGCGATGGATTTATCGTCTCTGTCCAATCCGCCCATCCGATCGGCGCTCTCTCAGTTTTTATCAATGAGCCGGCCATTTCTTCTTCCGGAAAAGAATCCCTCGCCCCCGTTCTCCTCAAAAATCCCGACAAGCAAAGTTTGATCACCCTCCGTCAGCTACGCTATTCGGACCTCTATGTGACAACGGCCGTTTCCATCGCGGTGAACACTCTCTATCAAGAGAAAAAAATCGATCCTGTCGCTTTTGCCACGCTAAGCTATGACCAGGAGTTTGACGCTTATGACCATTGGAATTTAAGCGCCGCTCAAGCTTCCGCGGCCCTTGAAGGCAACTACCTGGTTCAAATCCAGAAGCTTCCCGACTTTGGCGCCCTTTACTCCTATCTTGCCAAAGGATGCCCCGTCGTTGTCGGAATCAAGGGAACATTGGGCGGAGGCCCAAGACCACACTACCGGGAACACGCCCTGTGCGTCATCGGCTACGATCCCTCGACTCAAAGAGTGCACTGCATAGACCCCTATTTTCCCACAGATAAGTCAACGGCCGTTTCCTATTCTCTCTTCGACTTCACCGCAGCCTGGGGAAAGCGAAAAAACATCGCCTGCACCTTCAAGGCAATAAAATGAAATCCATACTGCTCTTTGTTCTGCTCTCTGCTCAATGGCTTTTCAGCCAGGCAATCGTATTTATCCATATCGGTCCAATGATTCCTTCTTATGCGATCGACGCGGTAAAACAAGCGCGATTATTCAATCCAACTATCCCCATTTACTTTGTTGGGGACAGGACGGCGTTGCAAAGCGCGCCCGAACTTCCGGCGATTTGCGTTGAGTCCGAATCTCTTCCTAGAGAAAAAAATCATGAATTCTACGTAAGAGTTTGCGGCAATCGAGGCTTTTGGCGGTATACGACAGAGCGGTTTTTTTATCTTTTCGAGCTCATGAAAAAATATCAGCTTTGCGATGTCATCCATCTGGAAAACGACAATCTTCTCTATGCGAGTTTGGAAGAGCTCTTGCCGGTCTTTAAAAAATATTATACCAACCAGCTCGGAGCGACTTTCGACCATGATGGGCGCGGCATTGCTGGCATCATGTACATTTCAACTTTAGAGCCTCTTGAGCAATTTCTGAATTCCATCCTGCAGCAACCCAGCCAAAATGATATGGAGCAGCTCGCGCGATTTAAAAACCGGCAAAAAGGCGTGCATATCGATCATTTACCGATCACAACCCCTTGCTACGCCGAGGGCCACGCTCTGATCAGTCCCCATGGCCATCAGGGGCTGCTCCCTGAACTCTACTCCAACCATTACGATGAGTTCCATGCCATTTTCGATGCTGCGGCAATGGGGCAATATCTGGGAGGGATCGATCCCATCCATGGACCCGTTCGACCAGGATTCATCAATGAATCATGCGTCGTTAACCCCTCCTTTTTCGATTATGAATGGATCAAAGACTCCGAAGGGCGGAAAGTCCCCTACGCGATTTATAATGGTGAAAAAATCAAGATCGTCAACTTGCACATCCATTGCAAAGATTTAAAAAAATATTCCTCCCTGGAGATGTAAATGAAGTGGATTCTCTGGCTGCTCATCCCGCTAGCCTCCTTTGCGGTCCTTAACCCGCCGAACCGCCCCTCGAAGGCCCCCTTTGTTTCCGGCGACGGATTTAGGGCGATCGCCGATTACGTCTTCGATGAGGTGGACAGTTCGCTGAACCCCCAAAGCGTCAAGCCGCAAAGCTCGATCTTTGTCAAACCGGATCTCCTCGATCGGTTTTTTCACGCTGTCCACCCTCTGATTCCCCACCCTTACGTCCTGATCACACACAATGCCGACGCTCCTATGCCGGATCAGCACAGCCATTTTGCCGATGACCCGAAGATCATCGCGTGGTTTGGGCAAAACTACGATGGCACTCCCCACCTGAAACTCCATCCCATCCCTATTGGGATCGCCAACTACTGTTGGCCGCATGGCCATGCTGAAACGGTCCGGATGGTCAAAGAACAGAGACATGCAAAGAAGCATCTCGTTCATATGAATATTTCCATTGGAACGTTTCCCCAAGAGCGAGGCTTTGTGTATACCCATTTTTGTTCCATGCCCTCGTGCTATCATCCCGAAGGCAAGCCGTTCATGAGATTTCTTACCGATGTTGCCTCGTCTAAATTTGAGGTGGCTCCGCGCGGAAACGGGCTGGATACCCACCGGCTTTGGGAAAGCCTCTATCTAGGAACCATCCCCATCGTCAAAACCTCCTCCCTGGACTGTCTCTACGCAGGGTTGCCGGTCTTGATCGTCCAGCAATGGTCCGATGTAACAGAAGAGTTCCTCGATAAAAAGTATAAAGAGTTTTCAGAACAAACATTCAATCTGGAAAAACTCTCCATGGACTATTGGTCCAAAGAGATCGACCGTCTAAAAACCGATTTAAGCTTCTAGAGAAGCGGGACAGAAGATCTTACTTGAAGTATTCGGCCAGCCCCTGTTCGGTGGGTTTCATGGCTTTAGCGCCGATCTTCCAATTCGCGGGACAGACCTCCCCATGCTCTTCATGGAAGATCAAGGCGTCGACCATCCGGAGCACTTCATCCACGGAGCGGCCGAGCGGCAGGTCATTGACGAGTTGATGGCGGATCACCCCTTCTTTATCGATCAGGAAGAGGCCGCGGTAAGCGATTCCGTCCTCTTCTTTCAAGACGTGAAAATTCCGAGCGATCGATTTGTTCAGGTCGGAGACGATCGGATAGGCGACTCCTTGGATGCCCCCCTTTGCCTTCGGCATAGAGAGCCAGGCGTGGTGTGAAAAACAGCTATCGACGGAACAGCCGACGACTTGGGTATTTCGTTTCTCGAATTCCTTCAGCTTTTCCTGAAAGGCGTGTATCTCCGTCGGGCAGACAAAGGTGAAATCGAGAGGATAAAAGAAAAACACAATGTATTTACCGATGAAATCCGACAAACAGAAATCATCGTAGAATTTGTCTTTCACAACGGCTTTGGCCTTAAAGTCAGGCGCTTTTCTTCCAACGAGCGACATTTTTTGCCTCCAAGAACCCATCTCCATCAGAACTGCTTGTCGGGATAGGTTCGATTTAGAGAGATCATACCACATGAAGGAATTTTTGATGCATACCGCTCATGACTGAAGAATCGGCATTGGTGCGACGCCCCACCCCAGGGGATTCGCTCCAGCTGAAAAATCTGAGGAGCCAATTCCCGTTTTTTCAATCACTCCCGGCATCCCTGAATCACTCTGTTAACGGGATGATAGCGCAATTCAAAATAAAAACACGAATCACACAAACTGCTTATTTACAAAAAATGATATTTTGTCTATACTTATTTAAATTAATGCAACAAACTGTTGCCGTCTTACCAACGACGCGCTGAAATGCTTTTCGAAATTGGCACTCCTCAAGAGTCTGAACCTAACAGGGTGCAACCAGATCACAGACGAGAGACTTAAACACCTCTCAAAGTTGGGGAATCTCAAGAGAATTAACCTGACAGGGTGCTTCACAATCCCCGATAACGGGCTTCAAATCCTCGGAAATTTGAAAACTCTTACGAGCCTGAAATTAGCAAATTGCTATGCAATCACCGATATCGGGCTCAATCACCTCGTTAAATTGATAGACCTCAAGACCCTCAACCTCTCGCGTTGCAACCAGATCACCAACGATGGGCTCCAATACATCTCAAAGCTGGACCATCTCGAGAACCTCGACCTGTCCTGGTGCGACCAGATCTCCGATATCGGGCTTACACACTTCGCAACTTTGTTCAATCTCAAGAGCCTGAATCTGAAAGGGTGCATTGAGATCTCCGATGACGGGCTTCGATTCCTTGCAATTTTGTTCAATCTCATGAACCTTGAACTGAGCTGGTGCCATAAGATCACCGATGAAGGGCTCATGCACCTAAGGCATTTGCCAAATCTCGTTCACCTCAATGTAGAACGGTGCGATTGCATCACCGAGGAGGGGATCGACGGCTTGCTCGCGCTGATGGCAAAACTCGTTATATTCAGCGAGGAAGCGCCTAACTAACCTTTGACCATCCAGGCTTCGTTGCCGATCTCCGTCTCTTGGCCGTGGCCTGAAATCACACGAGTTTTTGGAGGGAGTTTGGCCAATTTCCGCAAAGAGGTCCACATGCTTTGGGCGTTTCCGGTGGGAAGGTCGAGCCGGCCCATCCCGCCGCAAAAGAGCGTGTCTCCGGCAAAAAGGATTCCTTGGCTTGCCAGATAAAAGCAGACGCCTCCGGGAGTGTGGCCAGGGGTATGGATCGTTTCGAGCTGCAATGGGCCGACCGTTATGATCTCTCCATCCTGGAGCAGATGGTCTGCAATGGCTGGAGAAATGGGGAAATAGAGAGGAAGGCCGTCAGAGCCGGGCTCTTCGATATTCTTGGCGTCCAGAGGATGAACGTACAGAAGCGCTCCCGTCTTCTCTTTAAGAGCCTGGACGTCGGCGATATGATCCCAATGGGAATGGGTGAGCAAAATTTTTTCTATTGCAAGGCCGCTTTTCTTGGCTTGGGCGATGATTTTTTCAGCGGACCCGAGGGAAGGGTCAATGGCGGCGCCTTTGCCTTCGTCCCCGAAGAGGATGGCGTTGGTTTCCAGAGGGCCGCAAGCGAATTTAAAGAGAAGCATGTCGCACTGGAGAGGATTCGAACCTCTTACCCCCTGGTTCGTAGCCAGGTACTCTATCCAAATGAGCTACCAGTGCATGGCTAGCCATCATCCTAAGGTCTCTCCTAAAAATCAAGGTTTTTGCAGGAACCTGCGCCAGAATGGCACTTTTTTCAGTTTCGCAAAGTCCACGACCTCCCGCTTGGACAGACGGAGGACTTTCTTTTCCCCCCTCGTCTGAAAAAGAGGGGCGGGCTCGAGCGTCGACTCGACCGTGCGGAAACGGTAACCGTGGGCAAAGTCTGTCCCCTGGAAAGGGCCGGAGAATTCGCGATGAACCAGATCTTCCCAATTCCGGTCGTTGCGGTGGCTCCAAGTCCGAACCTTTTTCAACATCTCCTCTTTGCTCCTCACCCAGCTATAGTGGTGGAAGAGCGGCTGGCCGCTCGTTCCAAGGACCATTCTCCGCTTTGGGCCAGGCAGCGAATTGTAGACGGCATTCCGCTCTTCGTTATGAAGCAGCATGTCGGGGGTGAGGGCTTTTCTCTGAACCAGGACGATCGAGTCTTCGAGAGTTTCCGCTTGGTAAATGGGCTCGCGGAAATACCAATAATTGGCAAGCTTGAGTACCGTATGCTGCTCGTAATCGCTGCAATCGAGCCATTCAACCATAGCCCCACCGTCTGCGACTTCGTCGGCATCGAGGAAAAGGACTGTTTCGATCGAACCGTCCAGGGTCCAGGCTCCGATCAGCCGGGAGAGGCAATGCCAAAAGGATTCTGGCCGCACCGCTTTGAAAAGGGACGCTGGAATCTCATCGGGGATGAAGGGGTATTCCACGAAGAGGCATTCGGGAAAAGACGCATAGATCTCTTCGAGGATCTCATACTTCTCCGGGGTCCCGTCGAAAAAATGGCTGGCGACCGGCACGACGACCTGGGTGGAAAATTGGAGAGCCGCTTTCAAGCAGGCCGAAATAAACCGGGTCTCATTAGTACAGAAATTGACGACCGTTCCAATGGGATGCTTTTTCATGACGATAGCGAGAGGATAGCATCTTTCTGGTTTTTCAGTTATGATCACGATATGCATATAGTCGTCCTAGGAGCGGGAAAAACGGGCTCTTATGTCGCGTCAGTCCTCTCGCAGGAAGGGCATAATGTCGTCCTTGTAGACAAAGACGCCAAAGTTTTAGAAAAGGCGAGCCGAGAGAGCGATATCGCCACTCTCCATGCGACCATTCCTGATTGGCAGCTCTTCGAAGATTTCCTTGAAAACAGCCCCCATCTCTTCTTTGCCGCCACGGGAGACGACGAAACCAATCTAGTGGCTTGCTCAGTGGCCAAAAACCTTGGCTTCCCGAAAACGATCGCCCGGGTGAAATCCAGGAGCTATCTCAACCATTCCCGGCTCGATTTCAACCGCCTATTTTTTGCCGATTATTTCATCTGCGCTGAACTCCTGGCGGCCCAAGGCATGTTCCAATTGCTGATCCATTCGGGAGACTCGGCCGCGGAGCATTTCGCCCACGGGGAGATCGAAATGCGCACCCTCCCTATCCCTGAGCGTTGGGATCAAGGAGGGACCTGCATCCGCGATTTGAAACTGCCTCATGATCTGATCGTAGGCCTTATCCGGCGGAAAATGGCCGAGGGGGAAAAGATCGTTTTCCCTCATGGCGAGGACCATATCCTTCCCGGAGACGAGGTCACGTTCGTCGGAGAAGCGGGCGTGATGCACCGACTCCACGAGGTCTTCGGGTTTTCTCAGCGGCGGATCCGGTCAATCGTAATCGTGGGAGGGACAGCGGTTGCAGAAAATCTCGCCCATGCTTTAGCCTCCCACAAAATCGCAGTCCGGATCTTCGACACGGATGAAAAGCGATGCGATGAGCTTGCAGAGCGACTACCTGCTCTGACCCTTATCAACCGGGATGGCTGTGATGCGAAAGTCCTCCTTTCGGAGCGGATCCAGGACGCCGACGCGGTGCTAAGCTGCACCCATCACGACGGCACGAATTTCCTCATTGCCGCATTGGCTAAGGAACTGGGCTGCAAAAAAGCCATCTCTTTGATCAGGGACACAAGTTATGCCAACATCTTGGAAAAAGCCGGAGTGATTCCGGTCTTGTCCGTGCAAGTCAATGTCGCCAATCGGATCCTTTCCATTCTCCATGAAGAAACCATCCTTTCCGTCTCCTCTTTGAGCCAAGATCAAGCAAAAATCGTAGAGTTGAAGGTGCCGCCCTCCTCGCCCCTCATCGGCATCCCTCTTTCCGACCTGAAACTGCCGAGAGACCTTCTGATCGCAGTGATCGAGAGCCGAGGAAGAGTAATGGTCGGCCGGGGCAACCGGATCCTCTCTCCCGATGACACGGTCATCGTGATCTGCCACCCACAGCGCATCCCCCAACTGCCGAGTTTCTTCCACTAATGGGTTTTGGAAAAATCTGCCAGGTCCTTGGAAAGTATCTCATTTACCTCTCGATCGCCCTTTGCTTGCCTTTGGTCGTTGCCGCCTATTTTCAATATATCGCAGATCCGGCCCTGCATCCCCAGCCGCATAGCACTCATGCCTTTCTTCTCGCCCTATTCATCTGCCTTGTCCTCTCTCAACTCTTGCATTTTCTCGGCCGAAAAACAGCCGACCAGCCGCTCTACCGGCGGGAGAGCATCCTGATCGTCGTCCTCATCTGGATCGTCACAGGCGTCGTCAGCGCCCTGCCATTTTATTTCAGCCGGACACTCTCGAGGCCCGTAGACGCCTATTTCGAAGCCATTTCAGGGCTGACGACGACCGGGATGACCATGATCGCTCCGAAAGCATACGATGCTAGGGGCGACGAGATTCCCATCCATATCACCGACCCTCAAGTCCCGGGAAAAACCTACACCTACTGGGGGACCGTGGCCCCGATCCGGGACCCTGACGGCCTCATCCTCTACACAGGCGTTGAGGCAGTCAGCAAGGCTCTTCTCTTATGGCGCAGCCTGATCCAGTGGATGGGCGGCATCGGGATCATCGTCATCTTCCTCACCGTCCTTCCCGCTTTGGGAGTGGGCGGAAAATTTCTCTATCAAATTGAAATGACCGGCCCGATCAAAGAAGGGCTAACCCCCCGTGTCCGGGACACGGCCTCGCGGATCTGGAAGCTCTATCTCTTTTTTACCCTGCTGGAGGTTTTCCTCCTCTTGATCACGAATCGTGAAATGCCCTTTTTCGACGCCTTATGCACCTCGCTCTCCACCATCTCAACAGGAGGGTTTTCGGTCCGAAACCACAGCATCGCCAGCTACCAAAACAGCGCCACGGTGGCCATCGTGATCGCATTCATGGTGATCGGAAGCATTAACTTCTCCCTTTTTTTCCACGCGATGCGCTTCAAATTTTTTAGGACCTACGTCCCCGATTTTTTTCTCTTCCTCATGATCGCCGCCTTGGGGTGCATTGCCGTATCGCTTTTTCTTGTCGGCACGTATCCGGTCGGCGAGGCCTTTCGTCTAGGGTCGTTCCAAGCCCTTTCGATGCAGACGACGACAGGGTTTACGATTGCCGATTACGACCTTTGGCCCTTCGCTTCTCAGATGTTCATGCTGCTTCTCATGTTCATCGGGGGAATGTCGGGCTCGACCGCGGGAGGGATCAAGACCTCCCGCTTTTATATTCTCTACAAAATCGTGAACCACCGGCTCGAATCGCTCTACCGTCCCGATAGTGTGCGGAAACTTCGCATCGGAGCCGCCGAGGTCGATGACAAGAACGCGCTGACCGTCCTATCGTTTTTTTGCATCGTCGCTTTTTTTACAGTGCTCGGCACCGTATTTCTCATCCTCGACGGACTCGACCCGGAGACCTCTCTTGGGCTCATCGCCTGCTTCATGAACAACGTCGGGGCGGCATTCCGCGCCGCTGGGCCGACGGGCTCTTGCCTCTTCCTCTCCGACTTTTCGAAACTGCTCTCGACGTTCTGGATGCTGCTCGGCCGCCTTGAGTTTTACGTCGTCCTGCTCCTCTTCCTCCCTAGCTTCTGGAAGAGCCGTTAGTTCCCGAATATCTTGGCGAACCTGGCCTTAAATCCCTCTTTGTCAAGGGCGCCTGCTTGGCGGTCGACGATTTTTCCATTCTTGTAGAAGAGGAACGTCGGCAAAGCGTCGATCTCTAAGCCGCCTGCGATAGAAGGCTCCGCCTCGATGTTGAGCTTGGCAAACTTCACCTTGCCTGCCATCTCATTGCTTAGTTCCGCAAAAACGGGGGCTACCCCTTTGCAGTAGTGGCACCAATCGGTATAGGCGTCCAAAATCACGGGAACTTTGGAATCGATAACCTCCGTCTGAAAATTTTTCGAATTGAGCGATACGACGGCCGCGCATAATGGGCCAGCGATTAGAATGGCGCCGATAATGAGCACCTTAAGATTAAATGAAAACATAACAATCCCCTTTTGCTAACACCCTCTAACCCTCCAATAAAAATAAAACTCCTTCTTTTCAATGAGTTTTTTGATTCTTGCCCAAAAGGGCTATTTCGCTTAACATTTTCACTCTTAAGGAAAGATGGCTGAGCGGCTGAAGGCACGTCCCTGCTAAGGACGCATACCTCCTTTAAAGAGGTATCGAGGGTTCAAATCCCTCTCTTTCCGAGCGAAGCGAGGAAAAAAGCCGATGCGCCTGCGCGCATCGGCGTAGGGGATTTGAACCGAAGTGCGATGTTTTTTCCTTTGGAAAAAACCGCACGAGGCGGCCCCGAGTGGACGGGACAGCTTGCTGCCCGCCCGAGGGAAATCCCTCTCTTTCCGAGCGGTTTGTTTGGGTATCTTTTCCTACTTGAAAAAGCACCCAGAATATTTGAAACGGCTTGAACTGGACTTTGGCCATTTAATGCGCGAGGGATTTTCGAGTGCGTCCCGCGAGCGAAGCTCGGTAGATTCATTTCTGACAGGAGTTTCGCTGCTTCGACGCCGGCTTCGCCCGGCTCAAATTCAGGGCGCTGCTTCGCACAAAAAATGTCTCCCAGACATTTTTTGTGATTCCGCAGTGGCATTTTTCACTCTTTTTGAACGGTCGCAGTATACAATTCGATCTATTGCCGCAAATACGAATCAAGGGTGATGATCTCCCCATCGATTTTTAATTCCTTCATCCCTGCTTCGAGCGCTCGAGTTTCCCGCTCCAATGTAACGAGATCTTCCATATTCCACACAACCTGATACAGCTTTTTCTCGCCTCGCGGGGTTTGGGCAATAAAATCGATTTCATACCGCTCTGAGGTCAGATAGTAGCTCACTGTAAGGTCACGCCTTCTCAGATCGAGATAAACAATGTTCTCGAATAATCTGCCTAAGTCCTTTTCGTAATCGAGAGTCAAAGCCCTGACGAGTCCCGGGTCAATCGCGTAGAGTTTTTTAGGATTCACGATAGCCTTTCGGATCGAATGATCGTAAAGGGGAGTAAAAAACGCTAGATACGCGTCTTCGATATAATCGGCATAGTCATAAAGGAGATCTTTTCCAATTTGATAACCACGACTTTTAGCATCATTGTAAAACTTATTCACTGAAAATGGTTTTCCAACATTATAAATCATCGATAGGATCAAGTATTTGATCAAGGCAGGATTTTTGATTTCATGCCTTTCAATAATGTCTCTATAAATGACAACATCGAGATATTCTTGTAAGGTCCTCTGTTTCACGTCCAAGTCGAAGGAAACGATTTCAGGAAATCCTCCCTCCGATAGGTAATCGTTGAATGATTTTGTCAATTGATCTTGCTTTTTCTTATCCAGAATTTCGGAATCAAACTGGAGGCGCTTTGCTCTGATGAATTCGGGAAAACTATAGGGCCATATCTCGATTGCGAGCGATCGGCCACGCAAATTGGTTGCAATTTCTTTGCTGAGGAGCTTGGCTGACGACCCAGTCAAAAAGATCTCGACATTTTTCGTATCATGGAGCCGTCTAATGACAATCGGCCAATTTTCAACATTCTGGATTTCATCGAAAAATAGAATGCATTTTCTATCGTGGTTTTCTGGATAGAGCGAATAATAGGCGTCGACCAATTTTGCGAGTTTCTGCTCATTCAAAGGGAGGAGTCGATCATCTTCGAAGTTCAAGTAGAGGATCGAACGAAGGTCTCCCCCTTTGTCGATGATCCCTAAGATCTCTTGATAGAGAAAATAGGTCTTGCCTGTCCTACGCATCCCCATGGCGACTTTGATCTTTCCTGGAGCTTCAGGAAACTTGGCGTCGCGAGGGACTAAATTTCCTTTGAGATGATCGATTTTTGCATAAAATTCCCCCAAAAGGATCTGGAGGACGGAGAGTTCGCTCATAGTTTCCTTCCCATAAGGAAAGAATACCACAAAAGTTTCCTTCTGGAAAGGAAACTTTTATAAGTTATTGAATATTAGATAATTAAATAAAATCCTAGCTTTTGGGATTTGATCGCCACCGATGATGGGGCTTCATAACCTTTTCGGCAATCGTCCTGCCAATTGAAAAGCGCACGGTTGCTGCAGGAGATGAAGCATTATGGATCGAAGGTGTCCATTCAAGAACCTTTTTTGTGATTTCGCCGTGCCATATTCCGATTTTTGAATCCCTCCCGGTATATCTGAATTTGGCAACTTGCTATTGTTGCATGCAACGACTAACTTCAAGG
The DNA here is from genome assembly GCA_963730605.1 of uncultured Chlamydiae bacterium. GTDB lineage: Bacteria > Chlamydiota > Chlamydiia > Chlamydiales > SM23-39 > CAIPFQ01. Next base: position 25,900 of record CAVSSM010000010.1, on the reverse strand, counting down.
CACCCATGGCTGAAGCAGAAAAAAAGACGCGCGTTCCCCCCAACTCCAAAGAGTCGGAAATGATGGTGCTTGGGTGCATGCTGACGAGCGTAAACGGCCTCAATATCGCCGCAGACACGCTGCTCGACTCCGATTTTTATTACAACGAGCACCAGACCGTTTTTTCCGCTCTCAAAACCGCCTACTGCTTGGACAAACCGGCCGACATCCATTTGATCAGCGAAGAGCTCAAAAGGCAAAACAAACTCGACGCCGTCGGCGGGATCAGCTATTTGACAACGCTTGCCCAATACGCGGGCACTTCCGCCTACATCGAAGAGTACGTAAACCTCATCCGCGAAAAATCGATCCTTCGCCAGATGATTAACGCCTCGCAAAAAATCGAAAAGAGCGCCCTCGATGACCCGGGCGATGTCATGGGCACCCTCGATGAAGCCCAGACCTATTTTTTCAATATCTCGCAAGCCAACCAACATAGCATCGGCGTTGCGATCAAAGACCTGCTCACCGGCCTGAAAGCCGAATCGAAACTCCCCTTCCTGAAAGAGCTCCAGGAGCGCCAGCAAAAATTCCTCGAAAGAGACCCGAATGAGCCCTCCGTTACAGGCGTTCCCACCCACTTCATCGACCTTGACCGTCTTCTCAACGGCTTCAACCCTTCCAACCTCATGATTCTCGCGGCCCGTCCCGCCATGGGAAAAACGGCTCTTCTGACCTCGATTGCGGAAAATATCTGCTTCAAAAACAAGATTCCCGTCGCCATCTTCTCCCTTGAGATGAGCGCGAGCCAGCTGCTCCACCGTATGGTCTGCTCTCAGGCAGAGGTCGAATCGGAAAAAATCCAAACCGGTTCGCTCAACGGTTCGGAGTATCAGCGGATCGTCGGCGCTGTCAACATGATGCAGAAACATCTCATGATCATCGACGACCAGCCCGGCCTGAAAATCACCGACCTCCGCGCCCGCGCCCGCCGCCTGCGCGAGGCCTACAACATCGGCTTTATGGTGATCGACTACCTGCAGCTCATCTCCGGCTCCGGCAATATGCGCTCCATGGAAAACCGGCAAGTCGAGATTTCAGAGATCTCCCGCATGCTGAAAAACCTCGCCCGCGAGCTGAACATCCCCATCCTCTGCGCCGCGCAGCTCTCCCGCAAAGTCGAAGAGCGGCAAGGCCACCGCCCCATGATGAGCGACTTGAGGGAGTCGGGGTGTCTTTCAGGCGATACCCTGATCAAAGATGCTGAAACCGGCCATCTCTATACGATCAAAGAACTTGCAGAACGGAAAATTCAAAAACCCATCCAAGTCTTTGCGATCGATGAGAATCTGACACTTGGCTCTCACAAGATGACTAAAGTTTTCTATTCAGGAAGAAAAACGGTCTACGAAATGAAATTGCGAAGCGGGCGTACAATCAAAGCATCCGCAAACCATCGTTTTCGTACTGTAGAAGGCTGGAAACGACTCGATGAATTACCTATCGGATCTCATCTAGCCATTCCTAGATCGCTGAATACGGATTCGAACCTCCGACCCCTTGCATCTGATGAGTTTATTTTTATTGGTCATTTGCTTGGAGATGGTTGCATTTTGCCAAGCCAACCCTATCACTATACCAGCGCTGACCGAGAAAATATTCAATATGTTAAAGATGCATCGCAAAAATTATTTTCCATCAATGCTAGGGTTGTTCCACAGAAAAACTGGTTTCATGTATATTTTCCCTCTCCTTACCACCTTACCCACAAGAAATTCCACCCTATCACCGAATGGTTTCAGAAACTCGGAATTGATCGAGTTCGGTCCTATGAGAAGAAAATTCCTTCTGCAGTCTTTTCTAGCCCAACTCAAGATCGCTTGCTCTTCTTAAGACATCTTTGGGCCACGGATGGGAATATAAGTTCTAAGAAACTTCAAGGACGCAAACCCGCAGGCAACATCTACTACGCATCATCCAGCTATACATTAGCAAGCCAAGTGCAACATCTTCTATTAAGTGTGGGAATCCAAAGCTCCTTAAGATCCAATAATTCTAAGCCTCAATATAGAACCATGTATCATGTGCATGTAGAAGGAAAACCTAATCAACAACGGTTTCTAACACAAGTTGGATGTGTAGGAGAGAGGGCCAAAATAATCCCTTCTCTCTTAGACGATCTAGATCGGATCAAGACAAACCCGAACAATGATGTTATTCCAAAAACTGTTTGGAAAACTTTTGTCAAAGAAGCAAAAGATCGTTGTCAAATAGGATGGAGAGATGTCTGCAAAGGCCTAAACGCCGCTTATTGTGGCACAACTCTTTTTAAATCAGGAATTTCTAGGGAACGCATGAGATCCCTGAATCAATTTCTCAAAGATCCAACTTTACAAAACTTGGCCGAATCAGATGTCTACTGGGATGAAATCGCTACAATTACTGAAATAGGCGAAGAAGATGTCTATGATGCCACTGTCCCTGGCGTACATAACTTTGTTGCCAATGATATTGTAGTGCACAATAGTCTTGAACAAGACTCTGACGTCGTGATGTTTTTACTGCGCCGCGAATACTATGACCCTTACGACAAGCCGGGCTTAGCGGAAGTGATCGTGGCGAAAAACCGGCATGGAGCCATCGGCAGCGTCAACTTGGCGTTCCGAAAAGAAATCGCGCAGTTTGCAAACTACACTCCGATCAATTCTGGGGCAGAGATCGCTAAAGCCAATAAAGAGGCCTTCTCTGCATTTTCACCGGACGATTGAACCTATACTTCGTGATTGAACACCGTGAATTTTCGAGTTAGAAAGTTTTTTTCTTACTATAAGCCTTATCTTGGACTCTTCATCGCAGACATGGTTTGCGCAACCGTTGCTTCTGCAGCTTTGCTCGCTATCCCCTTATGTGTCCGATATATCACAACGAATTTGCTAACAGTTGGTTCGGAGGATGCTCTCCATCACATCTACATATTGTACAAAGTCGAGATCATGGGCGCATTGATGGAAAGAGATATGCGAAGCGAATTATTCGAACATTACCAAAGACTCTCCTTCAAATTTTACGATGACCACAAAACGGGTCAGCTCATGACCAGGATCTCTAGGGTCACCTCGGGCCAATCGTGCCCCTTTTCACCAGCTTTCGGGCCAAAATAGATGAGAGAATGCCCCCTCCGCTCGATTTCGGCATGAAGAACCTCGATCAAGGGATCATATTCGTCTGAAGAGATAGCAATTCTCATATCTACTACTTTTTTCGATGCGCCCTTACAAGAGAAAGAAGAGATAGCATAAGTACAGGGAGGAAGAGATCGTTGAACCACACAAAAATGCCAAAATTATAAGGGGCTTTATTCCCTGTGGTATATGCTTGAATCATGTGGCCAACAAAAGCTCCTAGGAGAAAAATGCTCCATCCAAAAACAGTAGCCTGCCAAAACCGATCTCTCAGCCACAAAGATAAAATTCCAAGAACACCATAAGATAAGTTTGCGATTCCAATTTCAAATTGGAATGGACTCCCTGCCGGCCAGCTGATTTCATTGGCGATCTGGGGTCCCATAAAAACATGCCCATAAGCAGAGAAAAGGGAATAGACGCCTACATTGAAAAATAAGACATAACGAAACAACAATTCGGAGATTTTGGAAAAATGCAAATTTCTTCTGCAGTAGCAGTGGATTACGGCGAGAACCGCAGATAAAATAAACAAAATGATGGGCATCATACTGCTTTCTCTGGCTGTCTTTCTCTAGCGAGAGAGTACCCGCTCTCCCAGTTATAATAAATATTTTTTAAAATCTATCTTCCTTTACATTTTCGGGGGCGTTAGGGTAGACTACCCATAGTCTTTTCGAATGCAGGGGAACCAATGGCATCAGTGAAAAAGAAGCGCCGAGCGAAAATCGCCCGCCACAAGCGGAAAAAACGCCGCCGCCGCGACCGACACAAGAAGAAGTAAAAGTAGATTCTACTTATAAAAACCCCTATTGAAAAGTTGATTTGATAGGGGTTTTTCTATTATGTGGCAGTATCCTAAAATTTTCGATGTACTGGTCGTAGGCGCAGGTCATGCGGGCTGCGAAGCGGCTCATGCGGCTGCCCGCATGGGTGCGAGTACGCTTCTTTTGACCATGAACCTCGACACGGTCGGAAAAATGAGCTGCAACCCTTCCGTCGGAGGGACTGCGAAAGGGCACATCGTCCGCGAAATCGACGCCCTGGGCGGCCTCATGGGAAAAATCGCGGACCGAAGAAGCATCCAGTTCCGGATGCTCAACGCATCGAAAGGCCCTGCAGTCCGCTCGCCCCGCTCCCAAGCCGACAAAGCTGCATACGCCCTGGAAATGAAGCACCGTTTGGAAAGGACGCCGAATTTGGAAATGCAGCAAGGCACCTCCGAATCGCTCGTGATCGAAAATGGGAAAATCGTCGGAGTTGTTACGCAGGAAGGGATCCAATACCAGGCAAAAACAGTCATCCTCTCTTCGGGGACATTTATGCGCGGACTTCTTCATATCGGACAGACGAATTTTTCGGGAGGGCGGGGAGGAGATAAGGCTGCAATGGGCCTATCGCCCTGCTTAGAGAGCTTGGGATTCCATTTAGGCAGGCTCAAAACCGGCACTCCGCCCCGGATCAACAAAAGAAGCATCGATTTTGCGAAATGCGAAGAGCAACCGGGAGAGGATGGCGTCTATTTTTCGTACGACGAGCCGGAAGAGCGGATGCCGCAAATCGCCTGCCATATCACTTATACCACAACGGATACGCACGCCATCATCCGGGATAACCTCCACCGCTCGCCCCTCTATGCCGGGACGATCAAAGGGATCGGCCCCCGCTACTGCCCTTCGATCGAAGACAAAGTCGTCCGGTTCGCGGACAAAGACCGGCATCAGATTTTCCTCGAACCCGAAGGGCTTATGACCGATGAAGTCTACGTCAACGGCATTTCTTCGTCTTTGCCGTTCGACGTCCAGCTCGCCATGATCCAAACCGTCATCGGCCTCGAAAAAGCCGAAGTGATGCGCCCAGCCTATGCGATCGAGTACGATTTTGTGAAAAGCGATCAGATCTATTCCACACTGGAGACCAAACGGGTCGAGGGCCTCTTTTTAGCCGGGCAGGTCAACGGTACGACCGGTTATGAAGAAGCAGCAGGACAGGGGCTGATTGCAGGGATTAATGCAGCCGCGAAAGTTTTGGGCAAGGATCCTTTCATTCTCAAAAGAAGCGACGCCTATCTCGGCGTCATGATCGATGATCTGATCCGGTTCGATCTTTCAGAGCCTTACCGGATGTTCACAAGCCGCGCCGAGCACCGGCTCCTGCTCAGGCAAGACAACGCCGACATCCGCCTTAGGCCCATCGCTTACCAGTACGGGATGATTACAGAGATGCAACAGAAAAAAGCGGCTCGAAAAATCGAAACCATCTCGAAAGAAATAGCCCGCCTGCAGAAAGTGTTCAAGTCGATCGACGGGAAAAGCGTCAGTCTTGCGCAGCTCATGTCTCGTCCCGAATGGTCCTATGCTGCTGCGCTTACCGCCTATCCCGGGCAGATGGAAGACCATGGGAAAGATCTCAATGAGCAGATCGAGATGGAGATCAAATTTGCAGGCTATATCGAAAGGCAAAAAAAGGAAGTGGCCAAACTCGAAACACTGGATGTTATCAACATCCCCAAAGAATTTGACTATAGCAAAGTCGTCGGCCTAAGGACGGAGGCGAAACAGAAATTGAGCCGCTTCACCCCTGGCAATTTAGGACAGGCGTCTCGCATCTCAGGCATGACTCCTGCCGATCTTTCGATCTTGATGATTGCGCTCCAAAAGAGGGATGAATATTGTTAAGCTCATGAACACATTAAAATCCCCGACTCTTCTCGTTATCACCGACAATCCGTCGGTCCGCTTTTGGATTAAGAAACATCTTGATGTTGACTTTTTCATCGTCGACGCTGCCAAAAAATATACCGCCCTTGCGGCAGCTCAGACAACATCATTCGATTTTGTCGTTATCGATTCTGAGCTCGAAGATTGCGATCCGATCGAGCTCTCATCCGAATTAAAACAGATCCTCCGCACTCTCACACCCATCTTGTTGATCACTGGGCGCCTCAAGCGTAGCTACCTCGATGCGGCAAAAAAAGCTGGCGTCACCGACTTTTTGAACCATCAGCTAGACCTGGAAGAATTCCGGGCTAAAATCGAGAGCATCCGAAAAGGGTATTCTTTGAGAGAAAAAACGCAGGAAGCCTCTAGCGCGATGGCCAAAACAAAAAAAGTCCCCGCCAGCGACGATTTAAAAAATCGGGTCCAGCTCCAAACGGCAGCCATGAAAGAGCTTGAAAGTGCGCAAAAAGAAGGGGTCCCCATCTCCACCCTGATCATCTCCATAGACCGCTTCAATGAGCTTCGGAATCAGTTCGGCCCCTCGATATCGGAAGAGATCGTTATTCCTTTCACGAACCTCCTGAATGGTTTCCTTGAGCGCGGAAGCCGCCTAATCCCCTCCTCGGAAGGGCGCTTTATCGTCCTTTTGAAAAATACAGCTCCTGAAATCGGGCGGGCAGTTGCGGAGAAGATCAAAAAAGAAATTTCGAAGACGCCCTTTCAAACGAAACGCGGCTCCATTCCCTTGACGGCCTCGATCGCCGTCTCTGCTTTGGAAGGAGATGCTCGCAATTTCAATTTACTGCTCGACAGCTCGCTCAAAGCGTTAAAAAAAGCCCAAGACCTGATCATTTCCATCGAACCGGAGACCCCATGAACTATTGTATAACGCTCGCCGCTTTGCTCTTAGCGGCAAACGAGCCTCTCGTCCCTGAAAAGCCCGCCCCAATAGCGGCGTCAGCAGCCACTGCGGCAGCCATCCAGGAAGCCTATAGCTCAATGATCATCGACCCAAAAGCAAGGGCCCAAGACTACCGGGAAGCGTTCGAACTGCTCCGCAGGGAAAAACCCTCCCTTAAAATCAATATCCAGACCTCGAGCGGCCCCCTCGCAAACGTCTCTGAGCTCTCCTCTGCCGGAAACGGCACCTTGATGCTTGTTAAAATTCCTTTCAGCCAAGGGACAAAGTACCTGATCGTCCCCATTGAAGAGATCAAGGAGATCGCCTATTCGCCCTGACCTTCATTGGATTCTCCTCGATCAAGTCCCCATCTTCGAGCAGCTCCAGCTCGAAGAGGCGCTCCTTCGCACCGAGACCCGAAATTTTTGCATCGTCAATTTCGGCTCCCCGAGGGCGGTTGTCATGGGCATCTCAGGACAGCCAGGCCAGCTTCTCCATCTTTCGAAAATCAAAGAAAATAACATCCCAGTAATCAAACGATTCAGCGGAGGGGGAACCGTCATCGTCGATGAAAACACCCTCTTCATCTCCTTCATCATGGCAAAAACGGATATCGATGCGGCGCCTTTCCCGGAACCGATCCTCAGGTGGTCTCTTGACCTCTACGCTCTAGCCTGGAATATCCGCGGCTTCCAGTTGCGGGAAAACGACTATTGCATCGGAGACAAAAAATGTGGCGGCAATGCCCAGTATATGCGGAAAGACCGGTGGATCCACCACACTTCTTTCCTTTGGGATTATAAGCCGGAGAATATGGATGCCCTCCTCTTGCCCCCGAAACGCCCAGCCTATCGGCAGGACCGCTCGCACGATGATTTCCTATGCCGCCTCGGATCGTTAGGCGCCGATCCAAAAACACGGATTGCAGAGCTCAAAAGAGAGCTTGTAAAGCGGTTTTACATTCAAGACTTCGATCCAAAGACTTTGGAAAAGAAGCCGCATCGGCAGGCCACCGCGTTCATGGAACTTGATCTATTTTGATCTTTCCGAAAGAGCAAGCTATTTTCAGGGTCGGCCAACATAAACCGCTAAGTTCGTTAGCAGGGCGCATTCCCATTTTCTGGATGGCCTTTCTCGGTGAGAAACGGCCATCTCTTGCCCTTTGTTCCTCACAAAGGGAGACGCCGCGCCATTTGTTCGTCGCAAATGGTAAGACCTAGCGCGGTTTTCCCTCGAGAAATCCCTACCCAGAAAATGGGAATGCGCCCGATGTGGAAACAATGACCGAGAATTTTTGGGCTAAAACACATCAGTGCGGAAAAACCAGTCTCCACATTCTTGGTGTGGACGATTCACGAAACATTGTTCAAAAAGATTTTTCAAATCGGGAAAATTCAGAGCGTGTGCCTGCCTACAAATAGCTTCGCTCACATACTTTTTAAAACATGACTCTACATTTGCTGACATTTTAGAAAGCCCTCCGCAATCCGGACCGCCCAATTTTGCGAGAAGCCTATGATCATCTGAGGAAACGTATCTATGATGAACATCTTTAATCTGATCTTGAACGGCATACTCCAAACTTACGCATCCCACAAAGGCAGGGATTGCAGTCCATCCACCGCCAAACGCTCCCGTTGCTATAGCTATATCAGTACAGACAGTTCCTGGCATGATTGGATTAGCCAAAGATACGTAACCAGAAGAATAAAAAGGACTCCCATTAACACAATACAATCCAAATGACATAAGCTTTTCCTCAAGGACCTGTTGCCTTGCCAAATTTAAACCCCATTGGCGAGCCTGTCTGGCAGTACCAAAGAGTTGGGTCAGTTTTGCACATATTAATTGGACTAGGAGAACCAGCCCAATAGGCAATGTTAAATCCAATGAATACAATGGCCACGAGAGAAACCTTTACAATATTTGACCAATTCCTCTGTCCATTCTCTATAACTTTGTGGGATTGGTAAAAGCTCAAAATCACAGCGGCCGACCCTAGCGCTGTTGGTATTCCAGATTGATAACTCCATGGAGTCTTGTTTGCCATGTCTCTCATGCCTACTAATACACCTGCCATCGCAATTCCAAGAGCAGACTGTTGCATTCTGTCATTTACCACATTCATTTTTGGCTCCTTAGAATACGTTTTCGCCCATCCAGCTACACGAGAGTTCCTTGCGTCCGGCGAAGCACTCTTGAAAGCGGTTGTAGAGAGGGATGTAGTTTGAATTTGCGATGGTTCTGTGAATGGCTTTACTAACATATTGTCTATAACATCCTTCAATATTTGCCGGCATTTGAGATAACCCACCACACTCCGCCGCGCCAAGCTTCAACAACAATCTGTGGTCATCCTTTTGATCATACCTATCATATGCGGTTGTGGCTAGCCAATATGCAGCAGACGCCACAAGAACTGTTTGACTTGCTGTCGCTAATTTGCTCGCTGTATTGACTCCAGATGAAATAGTTGGGGCAAAAGTATTCTTAACCGTATTCCCGTATGCTGTTGCATGACTTGTCGGGCCGGAGCCTAAAATTCCTTTTGCTGCCTGTAGACCAGCTCCTAGCATTCCCGTTGCACTCATTCTTTTCCTCCATGAGCCTATCCCCTACTCATTAACCTAATCCAAACAAAACACATTCTCTCACCCAGTAAAGTAATACGCCGAGCATCAAAAAACCTTCCCAATATCTCATTCTTCTTTCCCATCGCACAACCAATCGTCGGTATTTTCGTTGTAACCACGAGATTCCTCGCTCCACTTTCCATCGGTGGTTTTCTAGGACTTTCGTTTGTTGTTCCGCGTTGTCCCGTCCCATTCTTCGGTGAGGGATATACGGAAATAACTTCATCGCCAAAATTTGCAACCGCAATTCTTCCGCATCATACCCCTTATCTGCTTCCACGATCGGTGTTATTCCGCGTGCTACGAGAGGCTTTAGCCACCCGCTGATTTTTTTTTATCAGGGGAATCACCTCCTTTCGTTCATCACCGGCAGCCCCCGTACTTGTGGTCCTAAGAGGTTGACCTAAACCGTCGACAAGCAGGTGAGTGGTAACGCCTTTTCCTTTGTAACCATGGTCTACTTTTTCTCCGCCTCCCTTCCCAGCAGAAAAAAAACCATCAATTGCCAATCGGGTTAAATCGATCATTTTCCACTCCAGACAAACTTCCTGCAATGCAGCGAGTACGCGCTCTAGAATTCCATTCTCTTTCCACAATCCCAGATATCGATGTGCACAAGATTTCGACGCCCATTGTTCACCGGTCGGCACGTCGCACCAACGCGCTCCGGTTGTCAGCACCCAAATCAAGGTATTGAGAACTTTTCTTGGATGCATTGGTTGCGTTCCGCTTACTGCTATTCCCCACGGATAAGGAATCAACGGCTCTATAACAGCCCATTCATGATCGTTAAGTCCTACGAACTTGCCCATCGATACAACTCCTTTAAAATCAGGGCAAATACGGTATCACATAAAGAATTTATTTAACAAGGAGGGATAGGCTCATATTTTTAAGAGCCTGTTTCAATATAAAAAATCTCCGCTGAAAGGGGGCTGGCGCGAGCTCGGTCAACCTGGTTTAGAGGTGGGGTCGCTTCCCGAAAGGAGCTCGAGGGCTCGTTTTCGGCGTCGTGATCCCTAAACAAGGCAATCGTTGAAGGGCATCATGGCAGCCAGCGTATCCCTAACAGCAGAGAAGAGACGTTTTTCCCTTTTGACCCATTTCATGCCAACTCTAATTTATTTAGACTGTTCGTTTTTGGGGATCGTAGGGGGGCGGTTGATCAAGGAATCGAACTGCTCCTTAGTGGAATAGAGCGAATAGACGGATACGATTCTCGCTACGAGAATCGCGATATAAAATTGCCCGATGACCCCCTCGATCACGCAGAAAGTTTGGGCTAGGCTGCTCAGAGGGGCGATGTCCCCGTATCCCACCGTTAAGAGGGTGATGAAGCTGTAATAGAGCATTTGGGAGAGGAAGTAATCGACATTGGGGAATACGGGCACCTGGGCTCCGCGGATCGATACGGAATTGGGAAAATAGGACTCCACAAGGAGATAGAGATACGCAAAAATAAATCCGAAAAGTACATAAACGCAGACAACCCCTCGCAAAGTCTCAAGGGTTACCCTGGCCCCTAAAATGACATCGTATAAAATGCCAATCGTGCAAATGAGCATAAAAAGGACGGTAGAGACCGCGATGCAGAGAACGATCGCTTCATTTATGTAAAAGAGGCTCACCCACGTAAAGCCCAAGGCGGGGATGGCTAAGAGAGTCGCCATCACATGGATATAGGGCTTAAAATTGATGTTGAGAAGGGCCATTAAAAGTGTGAAGACAAGCCAAACCTTCCAAAGCGCAATCCAGACAATGGTTTGAGTAGAAGGACGAAAGATGAACAAAATCGCAAGGGTGATCAAGAGGGCGTTATAGTAGCCGGGAATCAGCCGATGAAACGCGGCCGATACCTTTTTCATGAAGTCGAGCATTCTCTACCTACTTTTTCACATCAGGGAGGCTGAAAAAATCGCGAAAAGCCTGCTTGGTCGCTTCCCGTCCGATGAGGGCCAGCGATTCCGTCAAGGGAATCTCTTTCGGGCAGACTTTCACGCAATTTTGCGCATTGCCGCACCCTGCGATTCCATCCTCGTCCAAAGCGGCCTTTAGCCGCTCCGATTTTTGCATGGCTCCTGTAGGATTGGAGTTGAACAGGCGGATTTGCGATATCGCAGCCGGGCCCATGAAAGGCGATTTATCGTTCACCTGAGGACAGCTTTCCGTGCAGCAGCCGCAAGTCATGCAGGTGGAAAGGACATACAGGGCTTCCTGCACCTCTGGGCTGACAGGAGGGCCGAAAGAGCCGATATCGTTGACGCTGTCAATGGTTACCCACGCCCGCACTTTTTTGAGCGATTCGAACATTCTTGTCCGGTTCACATAGAGATCCCGGATCAAGGGGAATTTCGTGAAAGGGGCGAGCGCGATCGTCGTAGAGCCTGTCTCTTGGATGTAGGACTCGATGAGCGCGGTACACGCTTGGCGGGGCTTCCCGTTGACCAGCATCGAGCAAGAGCCGCACACCTCTTCCAAACACCCCTGTTCCCAGGCCACCGGGGTCGTTTTCTCGCCCTTCTTATTGACTGGGTTTTTTTGGATCTCCATCAAAGACGAGATCACGTTTGCCTGTGGGAAACGCGGAAGTTCGAATTCTTCCCAATACTGGTTTTCCTTAACCCCGCGATAAACCTTTAACGTGTACGAATTTTCCATTCTAAATGGGCAGCTGGATATTGTCTGGGATGTTTTTCAAATGCGGCTTGACCTTTTTCGCTTGCGTATAATCCCTCTGTATCGGGTCGAGGTGCCGAATGTCAACCGGTTCGTAAGTAATGACCGGCTCTTCTTTTCGTTATACATCGCGATCGTCGTCTTCAGCCAATTCTTGTCGTCCCGATCCGGAAAATCAGGTTTGTAGTGCGCGCCTCGGAATTCATTCCGAAGGAGCGCTCCCTTCGCGATCACCAAGGCGAGCTCTATCATCGGCTCGAACTGGCGCGCGAAGACATACGTTTGGTTTAGACTCGTTCCTTGGTCGTCCAACCCGATCTTCTGATATCTTTTCCGGATTTCTTTGATCTTGGCCGCCGTTTTTTCCAAGTCGGGATTATCCCGCTTGACGCTCGCAAAACGGACCATCCAATCGGAAAGCTCATCGTGTAGCTTGAACACATTTTCAGGGCCGCTTCTTTTCAAGAATTCGCTCTGCTTCTTTTCCTCGATCAAGCGCATCATAGAAGATCGATTCCGGCAATCCCTCAAAACTCGTTTCATCTCCAAGATAGCGCGGCACCTCGACACCCGTGACGAGTCCGCCAAAAATGCACGCCAAGAAGAGAATTCGCCCCTAGCCGGTTAGCTCCGTGGTATTGATATTCCGATTCGCCCACGTTGAAACAACCTACGGAAGTTCGTCATCTGCCGGAACCGAGTCAGCCGGTCTGGGTCGTCGGCCGCAGGCCAATCGACCCACGCTCCTCCCATCGAATAGTGGACGGCCGGGAAAATCTTCATCGGCTTTTTTCTGCGGATCGTCACCGGTAAATTTCTGGTAGATCTCCAAGACCGACTCGAGCTTATGCTGTTTTTCTTGAGGAAGATGCGTCACATCCAAGATACACCTGCATTTTTCCGTCAATGCCAAGCCCCAGCCTCGCAGACCCGCAGTCACTTCCCTGGAGCCGATATCCCGCGGCACCAGATTGCCGAACGCCGGATACATCTCCTCTAAAAAATACCAAGGCTCTCCCGTCTTTCCGCAAGGCCGCATGGTCTTGCCCGGGAATGCGTAATCTGCTTCGACGAGTCGCCCTAGACCCAGATCCGCCCCCCTTCGCCCCGGATCGATTCGGACATGAGCCGCATCTTGTCCTGCCGGGATGGCTGTGGGGTGGATCTGGATGAACTCGCCATTGGCGTATTTCATCCCCTGCATGTAAAGCGGCCGTTTGCCGCTCCGGTGCAAAACGTCGAATTCGTCGACTTTTTGAACATGAGCCCCAGCCCTCCCGTCGCCATCACGACAGCGTCGGCCTTTAAGACCGTCCAGCTTCAGGTTGAAAAGATCGATGCATGACAATGCCCGCGCGCGCACCTTCTCCATCTAGGATGAGCCGCATGAAACTCATGATTTTCAAACTTTTCGACCTTGCCCTTAGCCTCATAGCGGCGCACCTGTTCATCGAGCGCATAGAGTAGCTGCTGGCCGGTGGAGGCGCCGCAAAAGGCTGTCCGGTTGATAGAGGTTCCGCCGAACCGCCGGAAATCGACATTGCCTTTCAGAGTCGATTAAAAGGGCATCCGATCCGATCCAGCATCCGGAAGATGCCGGCCCGCCAGACACATCTCCAAAATAGGGGGTTGGTTGGCCAGAAAATCTCCCCCTTTGATCGTGTCATAGGCATGGATGATGGGAGAGTCCTCTTCGCCCTTCAAATTGACGGCGGTGTTGATCCCTCCTTGGGCGCATACCGAATGGGACCTTCGCGCCTTCGTGAGCGATACCAACTTGATGCGGCAATCCTTCTCCGCGAGCTTCATCGCCGTCGAAAGACCCGCGAGCCCGCCGCCGACGACGATCACCTCTTTTTTGCTTACCCATCTTTAATACCGCAAGTTGACCCAATAGCTGCACCAGATCGCGGCAAGCCCAAGGAAGCTTAAGCCGACATCCCCATCACGCTCACCGGCAGCATCGCCCTCTGAGACCTGTAGGACAAAATCATTCCCCAGGTGATCAAGAAGGTCCAAAACCCATTGAACGCGTGGAACGCCGCCGCGAACAAAAAGACCGTATAGAGGACCGCCATCACAGGGCTTTTGAAGGTATCCCGCACCATCAGCAAGAACGCCTCTCCCGGCATTTTCGCTACCGCGACCACCTGATTACACTTCAGCTTGAAAGACCCCAGCATCTCCAGCCATGCCTTTTCCTCCTGGGCTCTCTGCACCATCATGCGGGCCGAGTCCTCATCCGCGCTGTATGCCCCGTCCCCAAGCAACATCCTCGGGACGCCACCCATCCTCTTTGCTTCCCTGCCCGCGCTCGCCGCATCCTCCGCAGTGAATAGACTTACATGGAGCCTTGCCGCCAAAGTATAGAGCCCCTGGTCGAAATCCAATTTCACGAAATACCGCTCTCCCTCGGGGCCCATGGCCTTCTTAGGGGCGTCCAGGAACCGCATCTGCGCCACATGTCCGATCAGGCCCACGAGCAAAATCCACGACGAGAGCCGCTGCCACGTAAAGGCCCTGTTCCTCTCATACTTCAAACCGGGCCGGCTCCCATCGCTTCTCCCAGAATTTGTCCGAGCAGTCAAGGCACGCTTCACACCCCACGCCCCATGTAGAGCCAAGGGAATTCCGATTAGCACCGTCTCCACGACCTGCAGATAAGGGAGCGTTTCCAGCGCATTGACCATTTTGACAAAGCCGCTCCCATCGTCGCCGAACCAGAGCGCCGCCTGCGAGTTCGTGATGAGATGGATGATTAAATACAACACCAGCCACAAGCCCATCAACGAATGGACCCGCCGCCAAATGAACGTACTGGAAACAGAAGAAATCGGGACGCTCATGAACCCACCGTAAGATTTTTTTTAATTCTTACGCGTCAATATAGCAAGACAAAAAGCTTCCCAGAAGGGGGTCTGTTCGATCCGGTTTTACTACCCCGCTATTCAAACAGGTGACAAATGGCGGGCTGCGGCTTTGTCATATCGATGCTCGCTCGGAAGCCTTCCTATTCAAGAATGTTCCCTCCGGGCCGGTTCACTTCGTTCACCTGCTCCGCACTCCGAAGGTCCACTGGACCTTCTCCGTGTTTCCGCAGCCTCGCTCGAAGCGCTTCGCTTCGATCTGGCTTTCACACCCCTTCCGACGATGCGTCGGCGGGGACCCCGTGTGCCTCGCAGCGCCATTTGTTGCCACCTATTTGCGTAGCGGGGTAGTAAGCATGTGCTTCAGCAGGCAATCGGATGTAATTCGATCTTTTGACTGGAAAAAACTCCGCGATCGCATTAAAATTTTCATCTCACATCCTAACAATATCTCCGGAGATATGCTCTATGGATCAATCTGATAATCACCTGCCCTCATCGCCAAACCTATCCTTTGAATCTCTGAAAAAGTATAACCAGCATGGCGCTGAATACTGGAGCGCCCGAGATCTACAGCCATGCCTGGGATACACAGAGTGGAGAAAGTTTGAAAATGCCATTAAGAAGGCTGTCCAGTCCTGTAAACAATCTGGGAATAACCCGAACTATCACTTTGTCGGCGCCGACAAACCGATCCTTTTGAGAAAAAAAGATTGATAGATATGACTGTTTCTTGATAGATTTTTCCGCTTTTCGAGAGGTATAATGGTGTTTCGTTGTGTGGCGCTCTGTGGGATTTTGGTCCTTTTTCTATCTGCGATTATTCATTGCAAGGCAAATGAGTACGGAATAAATGTTTCGTACTCATTTGCCTTGCAATGAATAATCGCAGATAGAAAAAGGACCAAAATCCCACAGAGCCCACACAACGAAAAGCATTATGCCTCTCGAAAAGCGGAAAAATCTATCAAGAAACAGTCATATCTATCAATCTTTTTTTCTCAAAAGGATCGGTTTGTCGGCGCCGACAAAGTGATAGTTCGGGTTATTCCCAGATTGTTTACAGGACTGGACAGCCTTCTTAATGGCATTTTCAAACTTTTCTCCACTCTGTATATCCCAGGCATGGCTGTAGATCTCGGGCGCTCCAGTATTCAGCGCCATGCTGGTTATACTTTTTCAGAGATTCAAAGGATAGGTTTGGCGATGAGGGCAGGTGATTATCAGATTGATCCATAGAGCATATCTCCGGAGATATTGTTAGGATGTGAGATGAAAATTTTAATGCGATCGCGGAGTTTTTTCCAGTCAAAAGATCGAATTACATCCGATTGCCTGCTGAAGCACATGCTTACTACCCCGCTACGCAAATAGGTGGCAACAAATGGCGCTGCGAGGCACACGGAGTCCCCGCCGACGCATCGTCGGAAGGGGTGTGAAAGCCAGATCGAAGCGAAGCGCTTCGAGCGAGGCTGCGGAAACACGGAGAAGTTCCAGTGGACCTTCGGAGTGCGGAGCAGGTGAACGAAGTGAACCCGCCCGGAGGGAACATTCTTGAATAGGAAGGCTTCCGAGCGAGCATCGATATGACAAAGCCGCAGCCCGCCATTTGTCACCTGTTTGAATAGCGGGGTAGTAAAACCGGATCGAACAGACCCCTTTCTGGGAAGCTTTTTGTCTTGCTATATTGACGCGTAAGAATTAAAAAAATCTTACGGTGGGTTCATGAGCGTCCCGACTTCTTCTGTTTCCAGTACGTTCATTTGGCGGCGGTCATTCGTTGATGGGCTTGTGGCTGGTGTTGTATTTAATCATCCATCTCATCACGAACTCGCAGGCGGCGCTCTGGTTGCGGCGACGATGGGAGCGGCTTTGTCAAAATGGTCAATGCGCTGGAAACGCTCCCTTATCTACAGGTCGTGGAGACGGTGCTAATCGGAATTCCCTTGGCTCTACATGGGGCGTGGGGTGTGAAGCGTGCCTTGACTCTCGGACAAATTCTGGGAGAAGCGATGGGAGCCGGCCCGGTTTGAAGTATGAGAGGAACAGGGCCTTTACGTGGCAGCGGCTCTCGTCGTGGATTTGCTTGTGGGCATGATCGGACATGTGGCGCAGATGCGGTTTCCTATGCGCCCCTAAGAAGGCCATGGGCCCCGAGGGAGAGCAATATTTCGTGAAATTGGATTTCGACCAGGGGCTCTATACTTTGGCGGCAAGGCTCCATGTAAGTCTATTCACTGCGGAGGATGCGGCGAGCGCGGCAGCAGAAGTAAAGAGGATGGGTGCGCCCGGGATGTTGCTTGGGGACGGGGCATAATCGCGGATGAGGACTCGGCCCGCATGATGGTGCAGAAAGCCCAGGAGGAAAAGCATGGCTGGAGATGCTGGGTCTTTCAAGCTGAAGTATAATCAGTGGTCGCAGTAGCGAAAATGCCGGGGAGGCGTTCTTGCTGATGGTGCGGGATACGTTTAAAAGTCCTGTGATGGCGGTCCTGTATACGATCTTTGTCTGCGGCGGCGTTTCATGCGTTCAATGGATTTCTGGACTCTTGATCACTTGGGGAATGATCTTATCTTACCGGTCTCAGAAGGCGATGCTTCCGGTGAGTGTCGGGATGGGCGATTTCTTGCTAGCTTTTTTGGGCTTGGCGCGATTTGGGGCAGCTATTGGATCAACCTGCGGTGTAAAGATGGATAAAGAAAAAGAAGTAATTGTCGTTGGCGGAGGCCTCGCAGGGCTTGCTGCAGCGATGAAGTTGGCTGAGAAAGGGTGTCATGTCAAGATCGTCTCGGTCACGAAAGTCAAAAGCTCCCATTCTGTCTGCGCTCAAGGTGGCATCAATGCCGCGATGAATTTGAAAAGACGAAGATGATTCTCCTCTCATCCACGCCTATGACACGATCAAAGGGGGAGACTTTCTCGCTGATCAGCCCCCTGTTCTGAAATGTGTCTATGCTGCTCCGGGAATCATCCGGATGATGGACCGATTCGGTTGTCCTTTTAACCGGACTCCCGAGGGCAATCTCGACTTCCGAAGATTCGGTGGAACGCTCTATCACCGCACGGCCTTTTGCGGAGCTTCGACGGGTCAGCAACTTCTTTACGCTCTTGATGAGCAAGTCCGCCGCTATGAAGCTGAAGGAAAAGTGGAAAAATACGAAAACCATGAGTTCATGCGCCTGATCCTTGATGAAGAAGGATGCGCGCGCGGGATCGTCATCATGGACCTGTACAACTTAAAGTTGGACGTCTTGAAGGCAGATGCCGTGATATTCGGCACGGGCGGGCCTGGACTCATTTTTAAGAAATCGACTAACTCGACATTCTGCACCGGTGCAGCTAATGGCCGGCTGTTCAAACAGGGGATGAAATACGCCAATGGCGAATTCATCCAGATTCATCCGACTGCCATTCCTGGCTGAAGACAAATTGCGGCTCATTTCTGAATCTTCCGCGGCGAAGGGCGGCAGAATGTGGGTTTATGGCGATTCGTCGAAGACAATTGTCACGCCCGATGGCAAGACAATGCCCTGCGGCAAGACGGGCGAAAAATGGTATTTCCTCGAGGAAATGTACCCCGCATTCGGCAATCTCGTCCCGCGTGACATCGGCGCTCGCGAAGTGCTGCGCATCTGCGAACTGGGACTTAGGGGTCGAAGGAAAAATTCAAGTGTATCTCGACGTCTCCCATCTTCCGCCAAAAACGCTGCACAAAATCGAATCGGTCCTCGATATCTACCGCAAGTTTACAGGCGAAGATCCGCATAAAGTGCCGATGAAAATCTTCCCCGCCGTCCACTATTCGATGGGGGAGCTTGGGTCGATTGGCCTGCAGCCGAAGATCCTGATCGTTGGACCCGTTTCCGCCAAATGACAAACTTTCCGGGATGCTTCAATGTGGGCGAATCGGACTTCCAGTATCATGGGGCAAACCGCTTAGGAGCCAATTCTCTTCTCTCGTGCATTTTCGGCGGACTTATCGCCGGCATTGAGGTCCCTCGCTATCTCGAAACCTTGAAAGCAAGCTACGGCAATCTTCCTTCTCGCACCTTCTCCGATGCGCTTGCTCAAGAAGAGTCGTTCAAACACGATCTGATGACGCGCGAGGGTCCAGAGAATGTGCATCAAGCCTGCATGACGAATTGTCCGATTCATGATTCAGTATGTCACGGTCAAACGCAACAATGCGGATTTAAAAAAGACTCTCCATGTGATCAAAGAGATCCAAGAGCGTTATGAGCATATCCATCTCGACGATAAAGGAACGAGGCGTCAATCAAACTTATACATTTGCTAATCAATTTGATTCGATGCTCGAGCTCGCTCTCGTCATCACCAAAGGTGCGCTCCTTCGCGATGAATTCCGCGGCGCGCACTACAAACCCGAATTTCCAGAACGCGACGATGAACATTGGCTGAAAACCACCATTGCGACTATGATCGAATTTAGATGAGCCTGTGATCAGCTATGAGCCTGTCGACTTGCGATCATGAAGCCGATCCACAGCGATTATAGCAAAGCGAAAAAGGTGTTGCCCCATTTGGAAAATATGCCGCGAACATCCCTTTGCCCATTTAGGAGAATCAGTGAAACAGTTCATTTTGAGAATTTTTCGAGGAGTTCTGGGAAAGCAATACTGGGAAGAATTTGAACTCGAGCTCAAGCCGCATTACAACGTCATCTCCGTCTCTGATGGAAGTGCAAAAAAATCCCAGTCAATCGAAAAAAGAGAAAAAGACGCCTGTCGCTTGGGAACAGGGGTGCTTGGAAGAGGTCTGCGGTTCTTGCACGATGCTCGTCAATGGAAAACCGCGGCAGCGTGCACCGGGTTGATCGAACCTTCATTGAAGTGACGGGGTAGCGACGATCTGCTTGCCCCTTTTACGAAATTTCCTCTGGTTCGCGATCTGTGTCGATCGCACATGGATGTTTGAAGCACTCAAAAAAGTACGCGCTTGGGTCTCTGTCGATAGCGTCAACGATATAGGCTATTATCGGCCCGCCTGTCAGCCCAGAAGTGCAAGAGGCGATGTATCCCTTTCCACTTGTATGACTTGCGGCTGCTGCAGGAAGCCGTCCCCAGGTGAACACCAAATCGTTTCATGGGACCCGCGGCGATCTCCCAAGTACGTTTGTTCGATTCCAATCCTACGGCGATTTGAGAAGTCGGACCGCCTGAATGCCCTTTCGCGAAGATGGCATCGCCGGTTGCGGCAATGCGCAGAACTGCGTCCGCGTTTGCCCTAAAAAAATTCCTCTCACCGAATCGATCGCCCTCATCGGCCGCGAGGCGACCAAGCAGGCTTTTCGCGATTTTTTCAGCCTCCCTGATGTGAAAAAGTAGGTAGAGAATGCTCGACTTCATGAAAAAGGTATCGGCCGCGTTTCATCGGCTGATTCCCGGCTACTATAACGCCCTCTTGATCACCCTTGCGATTTTGTTCATCTTTCGTCCTTCTACTCAAACCATTGTCTGGATTGCGCTTTGGAAGGTTTGGCTTGTCTTCACACTTTTAATGGCCCTTCTCAACATCAATTTTAAGCCCTATATCCATGTGATGGCGACTCTCTTAGCCATCCCCGCCTTGGGCTTTACGTGGGTGAGCCTCTTTTACATAAATGAAGCGATCGTTCTCTGCATCGCGGTCTCTACCGTCCTTTTTATGCTCATTTGCACGATTGGCATTTTATACGATGTCATTTTAGGGGCCAGGGTAACCCTTGAGACTTTGCGAGGGGTTGTCTGCGTTTATGTACTTTTCGGATTTATTTTTGCGTATCTCTATCTCCTTGTGGAGTCCTATTTTCCCAATTCCGTATCGATCCGCGGAGCCCAGGTGCCCGTATTCCCCAATGTCGATTACTTCCTCTCCCAAATGCTCTATTACAGCTTCATCACCCTCTTAACGGTGGGATACGGGGACATCGCCCCTCTGAGCAGCCTAGCCCAAACTTTCTGCGTGATCGAGGGGGTCATCGGGCAATTTTATATCGCGATTCTCGTAGCGAGAATCGTATCCGTCTATTCGCTCTATTCCACTAAGGAGCAGTTCGATTCCTTGATCAACCGCCCCCCTACGATCCCCAAAAACGAACAGTCTAAATAAATTAGAGTTGGCATGAAATGGGTCAAAAAGGGAAAAACGTCTCTTCTCTGCTGTTAGGGATACGCTGGCTGCCATGATGCCCTTCAACGATTGCCTTGTTTAGGGATCACGACGCCGAAAACGAGCCCTCGAGCTCCTTTCGGGAAGCTACGACCTCTAAACCAGGTTGACCGAGCTCGCGCCAGCCCCCTTTCAGCGGAGATTTTTTATATTCGAACAGGCTCTTAAAAATATGAGCCTATCCCTCCTTGTTAAATAAATTCTTTATGCCAGACCGTATTTGCCCTGATTTTAAAGGAGTTGTATCGATGGGCAAGTTCGTAGGACTTAACGATCATGAATGGGCTGTTATAGAGCCGTTGATTCCTTATCCGTGGGGAATAGCAGTAAGCGGAACGCAACCAATGCATCCAGAAAGTTCTCAATACCTTGATTTGGGGCGCCGACAACCGGAGCGCGTTGGTGCGACGTGCCTGACAGGTGAACAATGGGCGTCGAAATCTTGTGCACATCGATATCTGGGATTGTGGAAAGAGAATGGAATTCTAGCCGCCTACTCGCTGCATTGCAGGAAGTTTGTCTGGAGTGGAAAATGATCGATTTAACCCGATTGGCAATTGATGGTTTTTTTTCTGCTGGGAAGGGAGGCGGAGAAAAAGTAGACCATGGTTACAAAGGAAAAGGCGTTACCACTCACCTGCTTGTCGACGGTTTAGGTCAACCTCTAGGACCACAAGTACGGGGCTGCCGGTGATGAACGAAAGGAGGTGATTCCCCTGATAAAAAAAAATCAGCGGGTGGCTAAAGCCTCTCGTAGCACGCGGAATAACACCGATCGTGGAAGCAGATAAGGGGTATGATGCGGAAGAATTGCGGTTGCAAATTTTGGCGATGAAGTTATTTCCTTATATCCCTCACCGAAGAATGGGACGGGACAACGCGGAACAACAAACGAAAGTCCTAGAAAACCACCGATGGAAAGTGGAGCGAGGAATCTCGTGGTTACAACGAAAATACCGACGATTGGTTGTGCGATGGGAAAGAAGAATGAGATATTGGGAAGGTTTTTTGATGCTCGGCGTATTACTTTACTGGGTGAGAGAATGTGTTTTGTTTGGATTAGGTTAATGAGTAGGGGATAGGCTCATGGGAGGAAAAGAATGAGTGCAACGGGAATGCTAGGAGCTGGTCTACAGGCAGCAAAAGGAATTTTTCAGGCTCGGCTTAGAAACCATGCAACAGCATACGGGAATACGGT
This sequence comes from uncultured Chlamydiae bacterium, assembly GCA_963730605.1. Classification (GTDB taxonomy): domain Bacteria; phylum Chlamydiota; class Chlamydiia; order Chlamydiales; family SM23-39; genus CAIPFQ01. Next base: position 3,575 of record CAVSSM010000010.1, on the reverse strand, counting down.
TAAGAATACTTTTGCCCCAACTATTTCATCTGGAGTCAATACAGCGAGCAAATTAGCGACAGCAAGTCAAACAGTTCTTGTGGCGTCTGCTGCATATTGGCTAGCCACAACCGCATATGATAGGTATGATCAAAAGGATGACCACAGATTGTTGTTGAAGCTTGGCGCGGCGGAGTGTGGTGGGTTATCTCAAATGCCGGCAAATATTGAAGGATGTTATAGACAATATGTTAGTAAAGCCATTCACAGAACCATCGCAAATTCAAACTACATCCCTCTCTACAACCGCTTTCAAGAGTGCTTCGCCGGACGCAAGGAACTCTCGGTGTAGCTGGATGGGCGAAAACGTATTCTAAGGAGCCAAAAATGAATGTGGTAAATGACAGAATGCAACAGTCTGCTCTTGGAATTGCGATGGCAGGTGTATTAGTAGGCATGAGAGACATGGGTCAAGATACTCTATGCTGATCAATCTGGATACCAACAGCGCGACAGGGTTGGCCCCGCTGTGATTTTGAGCTTTTACCAATCCCACAAAGTTATAGAGAATGGACAGAGGAATTGGTCAAATATTGTAAAGGTTTCTTCGTGGCCATTGTATTCATTGGATTTAACATTGCCTATTGGGCTGGTTCTCCTAGTCCAATTAATATGTGCAAAACTGACCCAACTCTTTGGTACTGCCAGACAGGCTCGCCAATGGGGTTTAAATTTGGCAAGGCAACAGGTCCTTGAGGAAAAGCTTATGTCATTTGGATTGTATTGTGTTAATGGGAGTCCTTTTTATTCTTCTGGTTACGTATCTTTGGCTAATCCAATCATGCCAGGAACTGTCTGTACTGATATAGCTATAGCAACGGGAGCGTTTGGCGGTGGATGGACTGCAATCCCTGCCTTTGTGGGATGCGTAAGTTTGGAGTATGCCGTTCAAGATCAGATTAAAGATGTTCATCATAGATACGTTTCCTCAGATGATCATAGGCTTCTCGCAAAATTGGGCGGTCCGGATTGCGGAGGGCTTTCTAAAATGTCAGCAAATGTAGAGTCATGTTTTAAAAAGTATGTGAGCGAAGCTATTTGTAGGCAGGCACACGCTCTGAATTTTCCCGATTTGAAAAATCTTTTTGAACAATGTTTCGTGAATCGTCCACACCAAGAATGTGGAGACTGGTTTTTCCGCACTGATGTGTTTTAGCCCAAAAATTCTCGGTCATTGTTTCCACATCGGGCGCATTCCCATTTTCTGGGTAGGGATTTCTCGAGGGAAAACCGCGCTAGGTCTTACCATTTGCGACGAACAAATGGCGCGGCGTCTCCCTTTGTGAGGAACAAAGGGCAAGAGATGGCCGTTTCTCACCGAGAAAGGCCATCCAGAAAATGGGAATGCGCCCTGCTAACGAACTTAGCGGTTTATGTTGGCCGACCCTGAAAATAGCTTGCTCTTTCGGAAAGATCAAAATAGATCAAGTTCCATGAACGCGGTGGCCTGCCGATGCGGCTTCTTTTCCAAAGTCTTTGGATCGAAGTCTTGAATGTAAAACCGCTTTACAAGCTCTCTTTTGAGCTCTGCAATCCGTGTTTTTGGATCGGCGCCTAACGATCCGAGGCGGCATAGGAAATCATCGTGCGAGCGGTCCTGCCGATAGGCTGGGCGTTTCGGGGGCAAGAGGAGGGCATCCATATTCTCCGGCTTATAATCCCAAAGGAAAGAAGTGTGGTGGATCCACCGGTCTTTCCGCATATACTGGGCATTGCCGCCACATTTTTTGTCTCCGATGCAATAGTCGTTTTCCCGCAACTGGAAGCCGCGGATATTCCAGGCTAGAGCGTAGAGGTCAAGAGACCACCTGAGGATCGGTTCCGGGAAAGGCGCCGCATCGATATCCGTTTTTGCCATGATGAAGGAGATGAAGAGGGTGTTTTCATCGACGATGACGGTTCCCCCTCCGCTGAATCGTTTGATTACTGGGATGTTATTTTCTTTGATTTTCGAAAGATGGAGAAGCTGGCCTGGCTGTCCTGAGATGCCCATGACAACCGCCCTCGGGGAGCCGAAATTGACGATGCAAAAATTTCGGGTCTCGGTGCGAAGGAGCGCCTCTTCGAGCTGGAGCTGCTCGAAGATGGGGACTTGATCGAGGAGAATCCAATGAAGGTCAGGGCGAATAGGCGATCTCCTTGATCTCTTCAATGGGGACGATCAGGTACTTTGTCCCTTGGCTGAAAGGAATTTTAACAAGCATCAAGGTGCCGTTTCCGGCAGAGGAGAGCTCAGAGACGTTTGCGAGGGGGCCGCTCGAGGTCTGGATATTGATTTTAAGGGAGGGTTTTTCCCTGCGGAGCAGTTCGAACGCTTCCCGGTAGTCTTGGGCCCTTGCTTTTGGGTCGATGATCATTGAGCTATAGGCTTCCTGGATGGCTGCCGCAGTGGCTGCTGACGCCGCTATTGGGGCGGGCTTTTCAGGGACGAGAGGCTCGTTTGCCGCTAAGAGCAAAGCGGCGAGCGTTATACAATAGTTCATGGGGTCTCCGGTTCGATGGAAATGATCAGGTCTTGGGCTTTTTTTAACGCTTTGAGCGAGCTGTCGAGCAGTAAATTGAAATTGCGAGCATCTCCTTCCAAAGCAGAGACGGCGATCGAGGCCGTCAAGGGAATGGAGCCGCGTTTCGTTTGAAAGGGCGTCTTCGAAATTTCTTTTTTGATCTTCTCCGCAACTGCCCGCCCGATTTCAGGAGCTGTATTTTTCAAAAGGACGATAAAGCGCCCTTCCGAGGAGGGGATTAGGCGGCTTCCGCGCTCAAGGAAACCATTCAGGAGGTTCGTGAAAGGAATAACGATCTCTTCCGATATCGAGGGGCCGAACTGATTCCGAAGCTCATTGAAGCGGTCTATGGAGATGATCAGGGTGGAGATGGGGACCCCTTCTTTTTGCGCACTTTCAAGCTCTTTCATGGCTGCCGTTTGGAGCTGGACCCGATTTTTTAAATCGTCGCTGGCGGGGACTTTTTTTGTTTTGGCCATCGCGCTAGAGGCTTCCTGCGTTTTTTCTCTCAAAGAATACCCTTTTCGGATGCTCTCGATTTTAGCCCGGAATTCTTCCAGGTCTAGCTGATGGTTCAAAAAGTCGGTGACGCCAGCTTTTTTTGCCGCATCGAGGTAGCTACGCTTGAGGCGCCCAGTGATCAACAAGATGGGTGTGAGAGTGCGGAGGATCTGTTTTAATTCGGATGAGAGCTCGATCGGATCGCAATCTTCGAGCTCAGAATCGATAACGACAAAATCGAATGATGTTGTCTGAGCTGCCGCAAGGGCGGTATATTTTTTGGCAGCGTCGACGATGAAAAAGTCAACATCAAGATGTTTCTTAATCCAAAAGCGGACCGACGGATTGTCGGTGATAACGAGAAGAGTCGGGGATTTTAATGTGTTCATGAGCTTAACAATATTCATCCCTCTTTTGGAGCGCAATCATCAAGATCGAAAGATCGGCAGGAGTCATGCCTGAGATGCGAGACGCCTGTCCTAAATTGCCAGGGGTGAAGCGGCTCAATTTCTGTTTCGCCTCCGTCCTTAG
>CAVSSM010000009.1:0-243048 GCA_963730605.1 uncultured Chlamydiae bacterium | reverse complement strand
TTTTATGTTTCTTCACCTCTACTTGGACACGACTTTACGTATTGCTCTCTCCATTTCAGTTGTAAATTCTGATTCCAGAACCTCTCGTTGGTAAGCATGGATCGATTTTAGTGCCTGCTTATCTGCGGAGCTCTTTCGATCTCCACTTGTGGCAACCGTCAAGAAAAACTCCGACAGAGGATGGGTTCTTCCGTCAATGACCACGTCTCTGTGACCCTGAACGCAAAGAGACGCGGTAGATAAGAATGAGCCTCCGCAGATCGAATCGGCAACTTTTGATGAGTGAATGATGCTTTGCGCTGCTCTTTCCATGAATCTTCCCAATGCCCAAATGGGAAAGGGCTCAGGAGGAGGAACCTCTCTTTGGAGAGGGAGGGGCTCAATACTTTTTTGCTTCTCGACAAATTTACTCTCTAACGCTTCAGCTTGTTTCTGGGCATTGGAAAAGTCCGATTGTTTTTCCTCGATAGGAATGATATTGGTTGGTAAAATACGCGACATCTTGTAGTCCTTTGTCATTTGCAGTCGCCGATGATCAGATCAGCAACTGCCTCTATGAAATTTCGTTATTTTGAGGGCTCTTTTTCGGAGCCCTCCGGTTATTTTTGCTCTTGTACGGCAGCTGTTCCTGTCTGAGTCCGAATCTGTTTCAGAAACTCAGCTTCATCGACTAAAATTCGCCGTCCAATTTTGACAAAGACATTGTGAAATCCGTTCGTCTTGCGAAAAAAAGCAAGATGCCTAAGTCCTCCGATCGGAGGCCAAGGATGATATTTGGGCCAATCTACAAGCGGTATAAACTTCGTCCCCTCCCGTACCTTGAGTTGGTCATCGGGGGTATCCTTTACATGTGACATCGTATCTCCTCGTTAGGTGTTGCTCAGAACCACTCGGTTCTTTACCTAAAGAAATAACACCAACTGCCCCCTAGTGTTGATTGCCTTCTAGGAAAAAATTCTGCACAAAAGGCAAACGAGTTGGATCTACTCGCCGCTCGAGCTTTTCTGCATCATTTAACAACGGAGCAATCGTCTCCTTTTCTGATGGGGAAAATGTCTCAACCCGCATATCTTTCATGATCAGTCTGATGTTTATGTACCTGAGTTCGTCGATTTTCATGTCCCTTCTCGTAACAGCTGGGATCTCCAGTATTTTCTCATGGCTGTAGCAATTGAAAAGATTCTCCAAACACCAGCGTCTAGCGAGTATTCTTGTGAAATTAGAAACGTCATGGAGATACATTGCCAAAACAGGATTCGATAACGCGGCCTGAATCATTTCTCCTTCCGTATAATTTCCCATCTGGTCAGGGCCGATAGATTCCATTACGAGGAGGGTAATCGTTTTTATTACTTCCTTGAGTAGAGAGAGAAGCGAAAGGCTCGGCCCATCTTGATAGCCTTGATTGGGGTTAGAGAATTTTTGAAATTTTTCCCTGTTCCAAATAAAGAAGTAAGGGAGCGGCGAATGCTTTTCCGTTCGGCATCACATGACTTTTTTGCAGAGCCAAACCGCTCCATCAAAGCGTGGCGGCACAAGGCAGAAATTGAAACAGCCCCATCACGATTCAAAATGAATTGCGCGATCGTTTGATCGACTGTAAATTTCAATAGGTTTCTCTGCTTCCTCGATTCCTTGATTTGCTCTATTTCCAGGTGTTTTGCCAGTACCTGAGACAAGGTCAGGTCGTTTGACAATCCCAAGGTGATCGCCTCAATAGGCGGAATGAGAAATGTCTGATTAGCCCCGTAACAAGATAAATAAAGATTACCTGGAACGTTCAGCAATCTGCCTGAAAGAATTCCCCTCTCTAGCAAGGCCAAAGCTTTCTGATATTCCGGCCCTAGCTCTTTAGGGCAGTACCCGTTTTCAGTTTGCGGAGCTAAAAACATATTTCTTTCGTTAGCCCACTGAAGTCGAGGCGTTGCACGGTAACACAAATCTCGCGGCCATCGATCGACTAGAATAAATGCCGCTTCATGAAGTTCCCAAAACCTATGCTGTAGCAAGAAGTCAATTCGAGGAACAGGGACCGCATTCATTTACGCCCCTCCGAAGATCTTTGCATTCATTTGAGAGACGACCTTGTCTTTATGGCTATCGCAAAGATGGGCGTAAATCTTGACGCAAGCAAGAGTCTTATGTCCTAAAGCCTCAGCTATTTCAAGTAAAGTTGCTCCATTCATGGCGAGATAACTAGCGAACGAATGCCGGAGATCGTGGAAGCGAAAATTTTCGATACCGGCCGTTTTAAGAGCCACTTCCCAGGAAAATCTGGGATCTATTGGTTTGTATGGGGAAATACCAGGGAAAAGTAAGTCTGTGACTCGAGAGCGGGTTTCTTTCAATTTGATGATGAGCTGCAACGCCAACCCCTTGATGGGAACGCTGCGTCTTTCTCCATTCTTTGTGTCGTGAAGGGTGATTCGCTCTCTTTGCAAATCTAGATCCTGCCAACGAAGGTTGATGAGTTCGCCTAGACGCATCCCCGTGCTGAGAGCCAAGACAACGATTGGGTATAACAGCTTATTAGAGGAGTTTTCGCATACAGCAAGCAACCTCGCCCTCTCTTCATCGGATAAAAATCTCACCCTCCCCTTTGGCTCTTTGGGTTTATTCACCTTGCCGCTGGCCATTGGATTGTCTTGCAACCATCCAAACTCTTTGATCGCAACGCTGAATACATGGCTTAATACAGCCAGATATCTTCTAACCGATCCATTAGACCGTGCTTTTCCTCTCACAGTGATTTCTTGTTGCAACCGATCTCTGTATTCAGTAATCAGAACAGGCGTCAGATCAGATAAACGTCGGTCACCCAGCTGTTCTTTCCACCATCGAATCTCGGCCGTTTGCTTCGCCGTGACAATCTTTTCTTGGTGCCCTTTTGCATATCGTTCAATCAGTTCCTTCAAAGTGTGCTTCCTGGCTTCTGTTGCATGGAGAAATTTCCCATCCTCCATAGCAGTCAAAATTTTATTCCTCTCCTTAATCGCATCGGTTTTCCTTTTGCAGGATTGAAAAACGGGGGGAAAACCCTTTTTCCTAATTTGGAAACAATGCCGAATACTTCCATTCTTAGTTTTGCGTTCATAAATTCCATCTCTTGACCCTTTACTCATAAATACCTCCAAAACAAAGCAAAACAGCTTACCAAAGCTGGCGATTCAGAACAACTTCGCATATGCAATGCGATGTATGTAACGATAACTGCTCTATGAAAAACAGCGCATGACGGAATAAAAATCGCGTAAAGTTGCAAAAAAGTTGCATTGAAGGAAAGAATGCATAAGCAAAATGTGGCGACGTGTTGTGGGTATTTGCAACGATTATGCAACTTTAAAAGGCATAAAAGAGGGATGAATTGAACGTAAATATTTGAAAATAAGAATGCCTGAAGCCGGAATCGAACCGACCACCTTCGCATTACGAATGCGCTGCTCTACCAACTGAGCTATTCAGGCAGGAAATGCCATCTAGGGTATTTCAGGTACTATTTTTTCTCTCAACTGATTTGGTACAATGAGATCCCTATGTATCAAGGGTATCGAATCGGCGGCGTCTTCATGATGGGTGGCTCCGGAGTCCGCTTTGGGAGTCCCACCCCAAAACAATTCTCCCTTTTGGGCGGCAAGCCCCTCTATTGCCATGGGTTGGAAACATTTCTTGAGTCAAAGGTATTCGATGAGATCATCCTCGTCTGCCCCCCCAACTGGAAAGGGATAATAGCGACATCCCCGATTTTGAGAGCGACCTCGGGCGGGGCGACCCGCCAGGAGTCTTCGAGAGCGGGACTTAACGCTTTCTCGCAGGCGCCCGATCTGGTCCTTATCCACGATGCGGTGCGTCCCTTTGTGACAAAGGCGATGATCCTGGGGAACTTGGATGCCGCCATTGCCTGCGGAGCCGCCAATACCTGCATCCCCACGACGGATACGCTTGTGATTGCCCCCCAGGGGGACTGGGTCCATGCGGTCCCGAAAAGGGAAGAGTTCCTGCGCGGACAAACCCCTCAAACATTCCGCTACGATCTGATCGTCAAGGCCCATGCAAGGGCAATGGAGAGAGGATTAAATCTTACGGACGACTGCGGCCTGGTCATCGCCATGGGAGAAAAAGTCGCGGTGGTGAAGGGAAGCGAAGAGAATTTGAAGATCACTACCCAATTGGACTTGAGAGTGGCTGAAGCGTTACTCGCGATACGAGAGAAAGTAAAAAAAGGTGATGGCGATGATGGCCGCCCCCAATAAAAGAGGCGCATAAATGTTCCAGCCAGAGAGGGGTCCGGCAACCAGCGGCGCGACGATTTGGCCGATCGCCCAGAGCGATCCAGACGCACCCATCGCCCTGCCTTGCATGTGGGAGGAAGCGCGCAGCGAAAGAATCGATCCGAGATTGACCCATGTCAATGCGCCCCCGGTCAAGGCAACGGGAATGATGATCCAATAGAGCCAAAGTTGGGAGGGCCCTACGAAGGCGGCGACCCCGATCGAGGAAAAGATGGTCCCTGCGAGAATCAAGGTTCGGAGGGAAAAAGCACCGATAAGCTCCTTGTTGACGAACATGGAAATAAAAAACCAAATGAGGGCCATGTAAGCATAAATATCCCCAATCTTGTCTGGGCCGAGAGAATTTTTGGACGAGAAACGTGGGAGAAAAAATGAGGAAGAAAGCCCAGCCGATGGAAAAAATGAGATAGGCAGTGAGGATTTTCCGTAAATTTTTTTGATGGAATACGAGCCGGATATCTTTAAAGGTTTTAAGCAGGGTGCTCTTGGCGTGCTCCCCTTTTCGGACCCAGGTCTCTTCAAAGAAAAAGAAGACCGCTGCAAGGTTGATGAGAGCGGCAATGGCGGCAAAAATGAAAGCGCCCGATCCGGAAAGCCAGTGAGGGTTCGCCAACTTGCCCCCAATCCAAGGTCCCGCTACGAACCCCAGCCCCCCGACTCCGATCAAAATTCCAAAAGCGCGGGGGCGATGAGCCTCATCGGTCAAATCGGCTGTGGCCGATTGCGCGAGCGCAAAATTCCCTGAGCAAAAACCGGTCAAGATCCTCCCCGCAAAAAGGAGGTTCAAATCTTGTAAATAAAGACTAACAGCCATGATGGCGTACCCAAAAATGCTGAGCCCGATCGTAGCTAAAAAAGCCTTGTAACGCCCGTAATGGTCGGCCAAAACTCCCGCCACGGGGGCGCCGAAAAATTGAGCGATCCCGAAAAAAGCGAAAAGGACGCCGAGAACCGTCGTTTTTTCCGCCTCTGGAGTGCCTGCGGCGAAAAAATGGAGCTCCGGATTGAGGAGGAGCGGCGCCAGCACGGGGAAGACGATCGAAAACCCTACAAGATCAAGCGCATAAGTCAAAACGATCGTTAAGAAGGTACGGTAGTTTCTGGCAGAGCGGAACATAAAATAATGTTATATTTTCCAATCGTTAGGGACAAGCGATATTCGTTAGCTCTACTCGCTTTTTTCAAAGATGTGGGATATCCTTGACGACTTCAGATGCGTTGGTTTTTCCTATTCCTTGTCTTGACTGGCTGCGGCTACCGCTGGCAGCCCGAAACTTCTCATGATGAAGGGGGGCCCACAATCTCGGTTCCTTATGTTTTGGGCGATGCCGATGGATCTTTAACGGCGGAAATCGTTCGGGCGCTCGCCGTGTCAGGATTCGGAAAGGTGCAGCAATGGGGCGCTCGATACCGGCTGCAGGTCTCAATCGCAGGGGCGGAAGGGCAAACGATCGGCTATCGGCGCGACCGGCAAGAGATCAGCGGAGAGAGCCAGAAAAACCTCGTAGCGTCGGAGCGGAGAAAAACCATCGCTGTCAAAGCGGCGGTCGTAGAATCCGAATCAAATAAGCTGTTTCTCGGCCCCTTCCGGATCGAGGGATATGCCGATTTCGACTACGTCGACGGCGATTCGATCCAAGATCTCGTTTTTATCGGGCCCAAGGGCATAAGCCAAGTGGCGTTGCCTTTTTCTTTAGGTCAACTCGAATCGAGTGAAGCGGCGGAAGAGGCGGCCATGAGACCTCTTTATGTCCAGATCGCCAAGAAAATCGTCGACTCCATTTTCGCAGCTTGGATATCATCCAAATGATGGAGAAAGCTCTCTTTTCCGCTGAAATTCAAGAACTTCACCGGATTCGCGAATGGGTGCGCATTCGGCTTGCTAAGGGAGGGCTCGAGACGGGCGCGATCCGCAAGATGGAGCTTGCTTCCGAAGAGGCGTTCGTCAATGTCGTTACCCACAGCTATGCAGGGCGAAAGGGAAAAGTCGAAATCGGATTGAAATGGGGCCCCGGGCATGTCGAAATCGTCATCCGGGACTGGGGGCCTCCATTCGATCCTCTCTCGAATGCGTCGAATGTGAATCTAGATGCTACCCTAGAAGAGAGGGAAATCGGCGGCTTGGGGATCCATCTGATGCGCCATGTCATGGACGAGCTCATCTACAAAAGAGAAAAAGATGAGAACGTATTGACGATGATCAAGCATTTTTCTCAAAAGAAGTAAGGGTCGCTTCCGTCTCCAGCATGTCGAGGAGGAAGTGCTGTAACACTTTAAGGACGTAGCGAGGGGTGTTGTAGACGCCGCGGGTCGTGAAAACGATTTCAAGCGTGGCTTTTTCGTGGTGGTTGAGCGCAATCATAACAATCGTCATAGGCTGTTCGCTTTCCATTTTTGGCACGATCCATACAATGAACTGCTCATTGAAGAGGGTCACTTTTTCGACGCTCTCTACGACATGAAAATATTGCGTCAAATCATCAGGTTCGCCGGTTTCTTCCTGAAGGCATTCAAGGAGTCCTTGATCGTAAAGAGTTTGGAGGCCGATGGTCAGGATGCCGTCATGAGCCCAATGAGGCAGGTCGCTCGTGAATTGCCGATATGTTTCTTCGATCTGCATCGGATTCAACATGACTCCTCCTTTTGGTAGGGATCCCACCGTTCCTTCATTGTATGAGATTGGAAATAGGTTGTCAAGTCCGAGAAAAACGGTTTGATTGTTCGGAGGACCTGAATTAAACTGTTGTTATGCATTTTTTTGTTCTTTTGCTTTGGTGTTTTGCCCTGGCATCAAAGCCCCTTCCTGTAGAGGTGAAAGCAGGTTCGGCGGTGCTGATGAACGCCGATACAGAGGCGCTCCTTTTTGAGAAGCACCCTTTTACACCGATCTATCCAGCGAGTACGACAAAGATCGCAACTGCCCTTTTTGTCTTGAGCGAAAAGCAGCCCAGCCTTGATCAGATGATGAAGGTATCGCCAGAGAGTCTCAGGAAGAGGCCGGTGAACAAACAAGGAAATTATCCTCCTCATTGGTGGTACGCAGACGGGACGCGCATGGGCTTAAGGGAAGGGGAAATCCTCACTGTGGATACACTTCTCCATGGGCTTATGCTTGCTTCGGGCAATGACGCCGCAAACGTCATGGCGGAAGGGTTATGTGGCAGCGTGCCTGCGTTCGTTGAAGAGATGAACCTCTACTTAAGAAAAATCGGATGCAGCGGAACCCAGTATTTGAACCCTCATGGCTGCCACCATCCTGAGCATATAACGACCGCCTATGACCTTTGTTTGATGACCAAAGTGGCTCTGAAGATTCCAAAATTCCGGGAGCTTGTCTCCAAAGTTTCCTATATGGCGCCAAAGACCAATAAACAAGGTCCCGTTGAATTGAAGCAGATGAATCAGCTTTTAAGACCCGGGAGATTCCATTATCCAAAGGCGATCGGGGTCAAGACGGGATTCCACCTTGACGCCCAAAATACGCTGGTCGCTGCAGCGGTTCACGAAGGAAGAACTCTCATTGCTGCAGTCATGGGGACCGAAACTCCGGCAGATCGGTACGCTGATGCAGTCCGCCTCTTCGAAACGGCTTTCAGTGAGACAAAAGAAATCCGCCACCTCTTTGGTCCAGAAAATAGCTTCTCAAGGCCCGTTCCGGGAGCAAAAATGGAATTGACAGCGACACTGGATCGCGAACTCCTCATCTCTTATTTTCCCTCCGAAGAGCCGACTGTCCGCGCTTTCGTCTACTGGGAAGAGCCTCGTCTTCCGATTAAGAAGGGGCAAAGGGTGGGCGTTGTACGGATCCTGGGAGGAAAGGGGGAACTCCTGGCCGAAGGGGATCTTTTTGCTAAGGCTGAAGTAAAAGGGACCCTCCTTTTCGTCTTAAAAGATACTGTGAGCCGCTTCTTTCGATAAGACCCTGTAGAATGTAAGCCACTGGTCAAGCGAGAGAGCTTCAGGGCGGGCATCGCTCTTTGCACACGCGGCCCGTAGAGCCTCTTGCAAAAGATCCGGTGAAAAGTTGGGTCGGAGAGTGGCGCGTAGCATTTTGCGCCGCTGCCGGAACCCCCGCCGGACAAGGTTGAAGAAGAGGCTGCTCTTTTCGAGAGGAACGGGGCGCAAGGCAAGCTGCACCACTTTCGAGTCGACATTCGGTTTCGGATAAAAACAGGAAGCGGCGACGTTGAACGAGGCGGCGATGGTCGCATGGAATTGGAGAAAAAGGGCAAGAGAGCTAAAGCCTTTCGATCCATGAGAGGCTGACATCCTGTCAGCCAGTTCCTTTTGAACCAGGAGCGTCAAGGTCGAAAAAAGCTCTCTATGTTGGAAGAGTTTCTCGAGTATGGGCGTAGTAATGTGGTAGGGAATGTTAGCGACGACCTTCAGAGGAGATGGCAATCTCGAAAGAGAGAATTTGAGAAAATCGGCCGAAATCGAAACGAGCCGATCATCCCGAGCGAGGCGGCAAAGCTCATTGACAAAAACAGGATCTTTTTCGATGGCAAATACTTTCGCTCCCGCGTCCAGTAGACAAGAGGTAAGAGCGCCAGGACCGGGACCGATTTCCAAAACATGATCGCCAGCAGAGACGGCGGCGGTGCGAACGATTTTCAAGGCGACGTTTTTATCGACGAGAAAATTTTGGGAAAGTCCCCGGTTCGGCCGACGGCCGATCTGCCGCAAAAATAAAAGGAGTTCCGAAAGATTCACTGGAGAGAGAAGGGATGTAGATCTTCAGGCAGTTTCTCTTGGATAAATTCGGTGTCGAATCCGAAATGCCTCCTGAGCTTGGCGACATAGTTTTTAGAGTACTCTGCAATCGCTTTGTTGACAAGACCGTCGCGTAGAGAGGAAGAGAGTTCTTGAAAAGCGGGGGCGGAATGGTCGGTTTTAGCCGCGAGATAAAAAATCCTGGCGATCGATTTATTGTCAGAGCGGCTTTTTTGGATCACAGGGAGGCTATAGCTTCCGGGCGCCATCGAGGCCAGCGCCGATCGGTGGGATTCCGAAATCTCTAAGTCTGAAGCGGTGTATTCTGTGGAAACTTGGATCGAAGGATCGGTCTCTATGAGGGCCTCGACAAGAAGCTCGGGACTCATCCCTTTTTCGATTAAAACTTGGAGCACTTTCTCCGCTTTGGTCGCCAATTCATCGCCGCGGATCGATACGATCCGATATTTCAACTCCTGATAGGGAGGGTTTTCCTTAAGATAGCTTTGGTAGGCATCCCGGATCGCCTGCGGCGTGACGCTCTGGATCGCTTTATATTGGACAAACCACCAACTCATCCGTTGGACAAGGAGTTCATTTTTCAACATTTTCCACGCTTCTTCATAGGTCAAACCAATTTTATCAAGGGTGGACAAGACGTTGGGGCCGAAACGAGATTCCAGGCCCTCGCGAATTTCAGAATCGGTGAGTTTGATTTCCTTTTCTTGGGCGTCGGCTAAGATCAGTTCGTGATCGATCATTTCCATCAGGATAGGACGCCAGCTCTTCTCGTAGAATTGATAGCGTGCGGTATTGGAATGGCTTAAGTTGGCGTAATGCTGGTAAAACAGCATGTCCATCTTTTTCTTCACATCCAACATAGAGATCGTCGTTCCGTTCACTTTGGCAAGAATGGAGTTTTGGACGGCGATCTTTTTTCCGCTGTCTTGAAAATCGACAGGGGGCATTTGAGCAAGCAAAGGGAAGGCGGCGAGGAAGAATAACTTAACCATAGCGGCAACCATTATCTCGACTCTGTACAATTTTTGGCGAGCAGATCCAGAGGAAGCGCTCTGCAATTTTTTCTTTTTTTGCGAAATTCATAGCCGAAGGCACTATTTATGAGCAAAAAAAGAAAAAAGGGCCAGCGATTCTCTCGGAGATGCCGTCACAAAATCGTACAAAGTCGAGATTATATCATAGGAGGCATTTTTTTGAAGACTGCTGCGAAGAAGCCGTCCATCCCTCCTTCTTGTGGCGGAAGGAAGAGGGGCGCCTCCTCAAGGACAATGGGGTGGGCGGCGAGAAGGGTATCGACTTGGGCTTGGTTCTCTTCAGTCAGGATGCTGCAAGTCGCATAAACGAGCCTGCCGCTCGGTTTCAGGTAAGGGAGCGCTTCTTCGGCGATGGCCTTTTGCTCCGCCACTAAGCGCTGGAGCATAGCGGCATCGAGATTCCATTTTTGATCGGGATTGCGCCTGAGCGTCCCGGTGCCGCTGCAGGGAACGTCGATGAGCACCCAATCGCACTTGCCTTTAAGACGGGAGAGCTGACTGTGGCCAGGCGGAAGAAATTGCGCATTTTGGACCCCTGCCCGCTTCAACCTTTTTTTTGCTTCTAAAAGAGCCTTTGGCCTGATGTCGTGAAGGTAGATCTGCCCTTTTCCTTCCATCCCAGGGGCGATAGCGAGCGCCTTGCCGCCCGATCCGCTGCAGAAATCGAGGACCGAATCCCCAGGTCGGGCATTGACGAGGGAGGCGACGATCTGACTCCCCTCGTCCTGAACCTCGAAAAGCCCCTCCTTGAATTCAGGAAATGAAAAAAGTGGCAGCCGTTTTGGAAAGCGGATCCCGAAAGGCGCCTGCGGACAGGGAGTTGCCTGATATTCGGACCATAGGCAGAGCAAATTTTCCCGGGTCGTCTTTAATAAGTTCGCCCGAACGGTGATCGGGGCCGCCGTATTGAGAATTTGAGAGAGGCGGCGCGCCAGCGCCTTGCCGAAATCCTTCTCAAACCAATCGAGAAGCAGTTCGGGCATTCCAAGGCGGGCCGCAACAGGCACCCTTGGATCGGAAAGAAGAGAGTTGTCGAGATTTTTATAGACTCGGTAGCGCTCTATCGGCTCGGCATTGGGACAGAGATGATCGAGGAGGCTTTTCCAACGGATCATGCCGTAAACTGCATCGCCGATAGTTCTCCGATCATGGGAGCCAAGGCTCGCATGAGTTTTAAAATACCCGGCCAATGCGGCATCCAAGGGGAGCTTGCCCAGGGTATAGTGAGAAAAAAAAGAGGCAATATGATAGTCGCAGTATGGAATGGCCATGACCTCTATAGTTTACACTCCGGGTGGGCTCTTCGCTAGAAAAATAGTCTCTGATCTGCAATTCTAAGGTTATGAGAGTCCTAAGAGCGTCATTAGCCGGTTTGGCCAGGTTGTTCCTCAGCGTGTTTTTTCTCGCTTCGGGGATCAATAAAATTATTTATTGGAAAGAAGTGGAAAAACGGCTGCTGAACGTTCTCGGCGATTGGCAAACATACACCGTCTCAATAGAGGGCCTTCAATTTTTTTTTAGCGCCGCCGTGGTCTGGGCGCCGCTGCTCCTGATGGCCGCCACGTTTCTTGAAATGCTAGGCGCTCTTCTCCTCTTGTTCGGGATCAGGGAAAAATTGGGGGCCCTCCTTTTAGCCATCATTCTTATCCCTACTACGATCCTCATGCATCAGTTTTGGTTTGTTGAAGGCAGCGAGAGGGAGCTGCAACTTTCCCTATTTTTGAGGGATATCGCGATCCTGGGCGGCCTTTTTGTCGTGATCCTCCATGGAGCCCACGGCCAAGTTGCGGGACCTAAAGAAGACTCCTTCTCGAAAATGTCATGAGCCGCTTCATTTACTTGTACTTGGCTTTAAGTTTATTTCTTGTAGGATTCGGCCAGACGGCATGGATTCCAGAAGCTGGGCTCCTAGCGGCGGCCTTCGGTTATGCGCTTTTTTGGAAGGCCATGCTGCAATGGCCAAAGCTTCTCGCGAGATTTTTCTTAGCCGCCATCTGGTTCATGGCCGTCCATGCAGTCCAGCTATCCTGGATGACCTCCACTCACTACATGGGACCGCTCATTATCGGGGTCTATGCTTTTTTACTTTTGGGCCTTGGCGTGCAATTTGGACTGTTTTCGCTCTTTTTGGATCCCCAAAAACGGGTTTCGCAATTGCAATGCATGGCCTTGGCCGGCGGGTTCGTTTTACTAGAATGGATGCGGCTTTATTTTTTGACGGGGTTTACCTGGAACCCTGCCGGCTTAGGGCTTGGGGGCAGCCGCTATGCGATCCAGTTGGCTGCCCTTTTTGGAATCTACGGACTCTCTTTCTGGGTCATTTGGACCAATTTGGCGGCGCTGGCCTTCATGCAAAAACCAACAGGGAAAGGAGCCGCGGTTTGGGCGGCTTTGGTCTTATTCCCTTATGGGTTCGGCATAGGCCATGAAACTTGGGTGAAAAGCTGTTTTTCCCCTAAAAAATATATGACCGCGGCGCTGATCGATACGGGCTTAAAGGTCGAGGAGAAAAATCGCGATCGAGCAAGCCCCCGATCTTTTATCCCGCCGCTGGAGCAATGGGAAAGAGTCTGGACCTATCTCGAGAAAGATCGGCGGCCGGATCTGATCGTGCTACCCGAAGCGGCGTTTCCCTACGGGACCGATCGGCCATTTTGCCCGTTGGAAGTGTTCAAGGAAAGGTGGAAATTCCATTTTAATGACGCGGGCGTTGAGGATTTTCCACCCTTGAAGCCCTTGTACGTCGCTCCATTTGATTGGGAGGGGAAGTCCTATTGGATGGTGACGAACGCTTTTGCCGCGCAAACTCTAGCCAACCATTTTCAGGCCGACCTGATCGTAGGCTTCGATTACGACGATGGAGTCGAAAAGCGGACCAACGCCGCGTTTTTATTCCGCCCTCACAAAAGCCCTCAAAGATACGACAAAAGGATTCTCGCCCCTGTTGCAGAATATGTTCCTCTCCAAAAGATCCGATGGTTTTCTGATTTCATTGCCCGGCAATTCGGAATCTACGAATCATTCGATGCAGGGAAAGAAACGAAAGTCTTTCAGTCCCATACCCCGATCGGAGTGCCGATTTGCCTCGAAGAACTTTACAGCGGCCTTGTGAGAGATTTGAGGAAACAGGGGGCGGAGCTTCTCGTGGGGTTGTCGAACGACGTATGGTTCCCCAGCTCCCGTTTGGCTAGGCAGCATTTCGACCACAGCAGGATCCGGGCTGTGGAAAACGGAGTCTACTTCCTCCGCTCCAGTAATATGGGAGTCACGGGCGGAGTCGATTGTTTTGGAAAGCCCATTGGGATCCCATCCTTAGAAAAACCGGGCGCCGTCTATCTTTCGATTCCCATTTTTTCTTATCCGACCCTTTTTTCTTTTTGGGCAATGAGGCCATTCTCTTCATCAGCGGCTTGACCTTTTTGATTTTCTTGTGCATTCCCAGACTTAAAATGACCTTCTCTAAGAAACGAAGAAAAAGTTGCCCCTAAATGGGCCGCTGCGTTAATTTCTTTTTGTTCTAATAGCCCTGTAATAGTCGATGAACTTGAAGATGTTCTTCCCTGGCTTTCACGAGGTACGTGTTTGACCCGATCCCCCCCCGCCGAGATGCAAAAAACCATTCAGCGTGAAGCTTTTACTTCTGGAATCGGCCTATTTACCGGAGAAAAAGTTTCTTTAAAAATTTGCCCTTCCCAGCCAAATAGCGGCATTGTTTTCCAACGGACGGATCTTCCGGGAAAACCGGAAATTCCCGCCCTGCTTTCTTTTGTGAGCGAAGCGCCGAGATGCACTCGGCTTGCCTCCGAAAAAACGAGCATCTTCATGGTCGAACATCTCTTGTCGGCTCTTTACGCGTTTGGCATCGACAATGCGCGCATCGAGGTCGAGGGTCCTGAATTGCCGGCCGGAGATGGGAGCGCCAAGATCTTCGTCGACATGATCGAAAAAACAGGGCTGGCCATCCAGAACGCTTCCCGCAAATTCGTCCAAATTTCTCAGCCCATTTACTGGTCGGAAGGCGACGTCCATCTGGTCGCGCTCCCAGCGCAGGAATTCCGCTTGAGCTATACGATGCACTACCCCCACTCCCCGCTTCTCCGCTCTCAGTATTATTCATTAGCCATGCAGCCGCTCCGCTACAAAGCGGAAATCGCCCCATGCCGCACGTTCTCCCTCTACGAAGAAATTGTTCCTTTCATCGAAAAGGGGATCATTAAAGGCGGCGGCCTGGAAAACGCCCTGGTGATCCAGGGAGGAAGGATTTTGAATCCGGAAGGGGCGCGATTCGAAGATGAAATGGTCAGGCACAAGATTTTGGATCTGATCGGCGACCTAGCTTTGATCGGAATGCCGCTTCTTGCCCATGTGATCGCCGTCCGGTCTGGCCACTCGAGCAACGTGGCGTTCGCAAAAACCCTCTCTAAAACATTGAAACTCGATGAGAGGTCACGGTATCCATGAAAGCTCCAGAGCAGAGTCGCCCTTACGTCTTCAATACAAAGGAAATTCAAAACATCCTTCCGCACCGTTATCCATTTCTTCTCGTTGACCGGATCATCCATATCAATTTGGAAGAAAACGAAATCATTGGCATCAAGAATGTCACTGTGAACGAACCTTTTTTCCAAGGGCACTTTCCCGGCATCCCCATCATGCCGGGCGTCTTGATTTTGGAAGCGTTGGCCCAAACCGGCGGGATTTTAGTCCATCAGAAGGGATACGTAAAAAAAATCGCCGTGCTGCTCAATGTATCGCACGCGAAATTTCGCAAACCTGTCCAGCCGGGCGATGTCCTCCAACTGCAAGCCAAAGGGCTTCATATCAGCGCTACAGGGGGGAAAATCAGCGCGAAGGCCATGATCGGAGAGTTGCTCGCCGCAGAAGCGGAACTGAGCTTTGCCCTCGTAGACAAGGAGCATCTGTAGGTAACCTCCCATGACGAATATCCACCCACTCGCCCTTGTAGAACCAGGGGCTAAACTTGGCAAAAATGTCATAATCGAAGCTTTCGCCGTCGTGAAAGGAACTGTCGAATTGAAAGACGGCGTTGTGATCAAGTCGCACGCGTATATCGATGGCAATACGACCATTGGAGAAGGGACGGTCATATGGCCCGGGGCCAGCATTGGGACGAAAACGCAGGATCTGAAGTTTCGCGGAGAAAAGACATTTGTCGAGATCGGCAAGCGATGTGAAATCCGCGAATACGTGACCATCAATTCCTCATGCCAAGAGAACTCGACGGTCCGGATTGGAGACGATTGCCTGCTGATGGCCTACTGTCATGTCGCCCATAATTGCCAAATTGGAAATAAAGTCGTTATGTCCAATTGCGCGATGCTTGCCGGACATGTAACCGTTGAGGATTGCGTCCGCATCGGCGGGATGACGCCCGTCCATCAGTTTTCCCGGATCGGCTGCTATGCGATGGTCGGAGGATTCAGCGGCGTGCTTCGAGATATCCCTCCCTATACGGTCGGCGGAGGATTCCCCTATAAGTTCGGAGGCATTAACATCATAGGGTTGAAAAGAAACCAGTTTCCCCTGGAAGTCCGCGTAGCGATCAGCAAAGCTTTCAAGATCACCTACCGATCGGGCCTTCATCTAGAAGAGGCGCTCGCGGAAATCGAAAAAAATGTAGAGCCTTTAGAGGAAATCGCTCATTGGATTGATTTTTGTAAAACCTCTAAAAGGGGGATCCTCGGATTGGAAGGGGTCGCGAAAGGAAATAATGCCGAAGAAGAAGAAGTCTATCTCGAAGAGTAGGATCGTTTTTTTCGGCACCCCTGATTTTGCGGCGTCTATTCTTGCCTATCTCCTGGACGCCCAAGTGGAGGTAGTTGCAGTCGTTACCCAGCCCGACCGACCTAAAGGAAGATCCCTTCAAGCAAGTCCGCCTCCTGTTAAATTTTGTCTTATAGAGCGAGGCTACCGCCTTCCTATATTCCAACCAGAAAAGGCGTCGGAGCCTGGATTTCTCGAAAAGCTGAAACAGATCCAGGCGGACCTGTTTGTCGTTGTCGCTTTTGGCCAGATTTTGCCCCAATCTCTTTTGGACATTCCTCCCAAAGGGTGCATCAACATCCATGCGAGCCTGCTTCCCAAGTATAGGGGGGCGGCTCCGATCCAAAGGAGCTTGCTCCATGGAGAAAAGGAGACAGGGGTCGCCATCCAAAAAATGGTCAAACAGCTCGATGCGGGAGATGTGATCGCTACGGCTAAAGTGGAGATCTTGCCCAACATGACTTATGGCGAGCTGGAAACGGAACTTTGCGAATTGTCAAAGCCTCTCCTTCTCCTCGTTTTGCAATTTTTCGAGAAAGGAATTCCTCAGGCGGAGCCGCAAAATCATTCCTTGGCGACTTACGCTCCCAAGATCGCTGCTGAGGAAGCGGAAATCCGATGGGAGAGATCGGCCGACGATATCCACAATCAAGTCC
Source organism: uncultured Chlamydiae bacterium (assembly GCA_963730605.1). GTDB lineage: Bacteria > Chlamydiota > Chlamydiia > Chlamydiales > SM23-39 > CAIPFQ01. The sequence continues at coordinate 226,551 of CAVSSM010000009.1, read as the reverse complement.
GCGCATTTTCTCCCAAGCCAGGCGCTTGGTGTTGGGTGAACGCGCCGAATGGAGAAAAAAAACGAGTCAAAATTTTACGAAGCACAGTCCTTGCCCTGAAGAGCTCTCCCGGAACAATAGCCGCTCACGACGGAATTGTAGGATGTGGCTCAGGATCTTTACAAATCATTGAGATACAACCGGAAGGAAAAAAACCTATGTCCGCTTCGGAATGGCTGAGAGGGTTTCGGACTCTCCCCCATTTTTAAAAATTTTTTTTGCACTTTACATTAATCCGCCCCCCTTCTAAACTCCCCGCTGTCTTTATAAAACAGAGGTTATTCATGGAAAAACTTTCTACACCCGCCATTTTTATTCCAGAAACTCCAACACGACAAACAATTGGCAACCGGACAATCACATTAAAACCGAATGCGAACCAAAACAGCCCGGCTAAAGCTGTTATTCAATTTCTTACAACTGCCGAAGGATTATTCCGCTTTGGTCAATTGGGAGAAAGATTACCCAATTTTGTGAACACGATTCGGGAACAGTATGGGATGCCTCCATCGCGCCCTCTCGATGACTGCGCAAAGAGATCATTCCAATCTTGGACGTGGCTGACGACCATTCCTCGCGCAATCACAATGACGCCGGGAGTGATCGCCGATGTTCAAGATGCTGCTGAGGCATTGAATGACAAAACGCTCGGCTTAAACCAAAAGCGGTATCAAGTTGAGAAGGCCCTTCGCGAAGTCACCGACGCAGCTGTGATGTATTCTTACAGCGTTGGAAACATAGTCAGCCTGTTTCCCTCCCTGAGCAAACTCAATGCGTCTTGCCTTGTTTCCGGAGCGAACTTCACTGCAGCGCATGATGCAGCCAGCCTACACCTGACCGTAGAGAACATGGCACACGCTCTGACTGTCGACGTATCCAAGACGACTCCTGAAATTGCATCGGCTGTCAAATACACGATCAGACGGGATATGATTTCAGCCCTGAAAGATATCGCTTCATTAGCCCCATTCGTTTTCGGAATGTTGGCCTTGGTAACGGGAGTAGTAGCGGTAATGCCCGCTCTTGCACTGGCTACATGCTCGCTGGCTTCGACTGCATTCGGCACATTGCGGACGCTGTATGAAAACACCCTCCCCTTCAAGCCGATCAGCTTCTTGGACAACAGACACATTGCTTTGATCACAACCTAAAAGCCCTGAGGTAGGGCCCCGCGCCCTACCTCTTTTTTCGCAAGCCTTTTTTCCTCTAGAGTCTTCTTTTGAAAAAATCCCTTGAAGCCTCCGAATGGATTCTTTCTCTCAGTCTCATCCTCATCCTCGCATCCCTTTTCACGATCACCCGATTCCACGAGCATAGAAAAAAAAATCAATTGATGTCCTACGCGAGAGAAGTGATTCACCCTGTAGAAATTATCATCTCAGGCGAAGTAGCCCATCCCGGCGCTTTTTCCGCCCTTCCTGGCACGCGGATCGGCGATCTGGTCAAAAAAAGCCGCCCCAAACGTTTTGCAGATCTAAAGGGAATCGATCTCGACAGCCCAGTAGAAAAGGCCTTGGAGCTGGTGATCCCTCGCTTATCTGAAATTTCGGTCCGGATAGAGGGAGCGGTAGCCGTTCCCATCGAACTTAAGCTTCCGGCGGGCAGCCGCATTTGCGACCTCAAGCCAAAAATTGAGTGCGACGGGAACGCAAACCTCCAATTTTTTAAAAAGCGCCGCCTCCTCAAAAATGGCGAAATTGTCTACGTGCCCAAAAAAGAACAACAGGAGCTCCAAGAGGAAAGCCGCGAAGCGGCAAGAGTAGGACTTGATTGAAAATCAGCCTTTGTTCTATGATCTTGATCCAGTATTAAAAACATCGTTCCAACGAACGATTCCTCACTCTCGCATGCCACCCTAGGCCAAGTGTCCGGGGTTAAGCGCGATCACCGACAATGAAGGGTGCGGCGGCTAAAACTGTCGCAATGTCTTCAGTCTGAGGGGGCGAAAGGATAAAATTGAGTTGAATTACTCGATTCTGATCCTTGCGTTCCCGCGCAAGGCATGACAAGAGAAGGCATCAAAGGGAATAGGAAATGCTATGTCGCTGACGTTGATAGGCCAAAAGAAAGGAATGGCTCAAGTCTTCGATCAAGAAGGGAAGCTCGTGGTCTGCACGGTAATCTTGGCCGAGCCTAATACCGTTCTTCAGATCAAGCGGAAAGAAACGCATGGTTACAACGGACTGCAGTTAGCGGGCCAGCCACTTTCTGAATCGAAAGCAAAAAAAATGCCGAAGCCTCAAAAGGGGCAATTCGCAAAAGTGCAAGTCGAGCCTTGTCGGGTCGTCCACGAATCGAGAATGGAAAACGTCGATGCATTTCAGATAGGTCAAAAAATCGATGCTAGCCTCTTTGCGGGCGTGGCCTATGTCGACATCGAGGGCGTCACAAAGGGAAAGGGCTTCCAGGGCGTCATCAAGCTCCATAAAATGGCTGGCGGCCCTGGCGCGCATGGTTCTGGATTCCATAGACATATGGGGTCAACGGGTATGAGAACCACCCCAGGCCGCTGCTTTCCCGGTGGAAAGCGGGCGTCTCGCATGGGCGGCGACAGGCAGACTGTGCAAAACTTGCGAGTTGTGGCGATCAAAGGAAACCATCTCCTTGTGGAAGGAGCGGTTCCCGGGGCGCGCAGTGGCACCGTCTTCATCCGTGAGTCGGAAAAGAAAAAGAAGAAGGGAAAGTGACATGGCAACTCTGAAAAAGTACGATCTTACTGGAAAAGAGACCGGTTCGGTCCAAGTAGATGACGCTCTCTTAGAAGTAAAAGCCCATCCTCAGTCGGTAAAAGATTATCTTGTCGCGATCCGCAATAACGCGCGGCAATGGTCGGCAAGCACGAAGACGCGCGCCGAGATCAACCGCACGGGTAAAAAACCGCACCCGCAAAAGGGAGGCGGCCGGTCCCGTCAAGGGGACTTAGCGGCTCCTCACTATAAAGGTGGCGGAATCGTATTCGGGCCCCGTCCTAAATTCGACCTCCATGTCCGCATCAATAAGAAAGAGCGCCACGCAGCGGTAGCGGCTCTGATTGCAGAGAAAATCAAGACAAATCGCATTCATGTTCTTCAAAAAGATACTATGGAAGCTCCAAAAACCAAAACAGTCGCGGCCTTCCTTGATAAGGTTGAACTTCGACCTCAGCGCATTTTGGTATTGGGAGAAGGGCCCACAACAGAAACAAGAACAGAAGCAGGCAAAAAACCTGCCAAGCAGAACCATATCAACTTCATTAAGAGCCTGCGGAATATTCCGAAAAAAGATTATGTCGCAGTCTCTCAACTCAATGGCTATGTCCTTGCGCGCTGCCAGCATCTGATAGTTCTGGAATCGGCGCTTGATCAATTCCTCTCGATTTTGGGAGCATCCAAATGAATAACCCGTACGACATTATTAAATCTCGGCGTGTAACTGAAAAAAGCCGAGTGCTTGAAAATCTCCAGCACGCGAAGAGCAATCCCTCATTGGCCAAATGCAATTCGCCAAAAGCGGTCTTCAATGTGACTCCAAAGGCAAACAAGACTCAAATCGCTTGGGCGATTGAGCAAATTTACGCCGACAAAAAAGTAAAAGTAACTGCAGTCAATACTGTAACAGTCGGCCCTAAACCGCGCCGCGTCAGGGGCTTCCTTGGCAAGACCGCAGGATTTAAGAAAGCGATCGTCACGTTCCGGCCTGGCGATGCAATTGATGAGACAGTGTAAGGAATACGATTATGCCGAAGACTTTTCGACCTGTAACTCCTGGGCAGCGAAAGCTGGTCCTACCCATCCACTTGGAGCTTGATCCATCAGATAAGCCCGCTCCGAAAGCCCTTCTTACTGCGAAAAAGCGGGGAAGTGGCCGCAATCACCACGGGCACATTACTGTCCGCCATCAAGGCGGAGGGCACAAGAGAATGTTCCGCGTCATTGATTTCAAGCGCGATAAGGAAAACATCCCAGCAAAAATCGCTTCGGTTGAGTACGACCCCAATCGTTCGGCTCTCATTGCCCTGCTCCACTATCGCGACGGGGAAAAACGTTATATCATAGCGCCCCAAGGGATCAAGGTCGGCGACGTAGTCTCAACAAGCGACGAGCCCCCTTTCCAAATCGGGTCGTGTATGAAATTGCGGTTCATGCCTCTCGGATCCGTCATCCATAATCTTGAATTGGTGCCAGGGCGCGGCGCAAAGTTAGTTCGATCAGCCGGTCTTTCCGCTCAACTTTTGGCTCGGAGCAACGGCTATGCAACTGTTAAGATGCCTTCGGGAGAAGTTCGCTTGATCAACGAAAATTGCCGCGCTACTTTTGGAGCGGTTTCGAATGCGGAACACAATCTGCGGGTTGTGGGTAAAGCCGGCCGTTCCCGTTGGATGGGAATTCGGCCGACCGTCCGCGGCGTGCACATGAATCCAGTCGATCACCCTCACGGCGGCGGCGAGGGCCGAGGCAAGGGAAATCATCCTCAGTCGCCATGGGGGCAGTTCGCAAAAGGTTATAGAACCCGCTCACCGAAAAGAACGAGAAAATGGGTCGTAAAGGAACGAAGGTAACATCATGGGAAGATCACTGAAGAAAGGCCCCTTTGTTGACCATCACTTGATGGCAAAGGTTATAAAAAGCCAAAAAGAAGGCGCAAAAAAAGCCATTAAAACCTGGTCGCGCAGATCGATGATTCTGCCAGAGATGGTTGGACAGACGTTCGATGTGCACAATGGAAAGAAGTTCATCTCCGTTTACGTGTCGGAAAACATGGTTGGCCATCGTCTCGGAGAATTTTCTCCGACTCGCCAATTCAAAGGGCATCCGAAGAAAACAGCTGCAGCTTCTGCAGCGCCGCAACCACCAGCCGCTGGAGGATAAATTATGCAAATGGCGAAAGCGATTACAAGATATGTGCGAATTTCTCCGCGAAAGGCTCGTTATGCAGCTGGTTTGATCCGCGGTTTGAGCGTTGAAAATGCTTCATTGCAGCTCGCCTACTCGAAGTTGAGAGGAGGGCGCCTATTGAAAAAGACGCTCGATAGCGCGGTTGCAAACGCTGAAACACAACTTGACGCGAGACGGGCTGAACTGAAAGTACAGGAAGTGAGAGTCGATCCAGGCCCGATTTTAAGACGCGCGAAACCGCGCAGCCGCGGCTCATCAGTCCCTGTGAATAAGAGGACGAGCCATTTTACAATCGTTGTATCCAAAGAGAGTTAGAGGAGACATGGGACAAAAAGTATCGCCGATTGGATTTCGACTAGTTCGCCGCAAGAGCTGGTTATCGAATTGGTTTGCGAACAAACAAGAATTCGGGAGCTTGATCGGAGAAGACAGAAAAATTCGTCAATTTCTCCAGCCAAAAAGTGCATGCCAAGGCGCTTCTCGTTTTCAGATTAAACGGATGAGCGGGAAAATCGAAGTGACGATCATCACGGCCCGGCCAGGTCTAGTGATTGGAAAAAAGGGCGCTGAGATCGATATCTTGAAAAATGAATTGAGGAATTTGACCGGCAAGGAAGTCTGGATTGAGGTTGAAGAAATCAAACGCCCTGACCTCGACGCAAAACTTGTCGCGGATGGAATCGCAAAGCAGCTGGAAAGAAGGATCCCCTTCCGACGCGTCTTGAAAAAAGCCATGCAGACATCTATGGATGCCGGCGCGGCAGGGATCAAAGTACAAATTTCAGGCAGGATCGGCGGAGCCGAGATTGCTCGCGTCGAATGGTATAAAGAGGGAAGAATCCCCCTGCATACTTTGCGTGCCGATATCGACTATGCTCACGGGCGGGCTGAAACGACATACGGGTCGATCGGCGTAAAAGTTTGGATCAATCGCGGCGAAGATGTACTCGTCCCAGTGAAAACCGCCGTAGGGGGCTAATCATGTCGCTAGGACCAAAGAAAACAAAATTTAGAAAGCAACAAAAAGGCAGTATGCAAGGGCTCTCTAAAGCCGGTAATTTCGTGGAATTTGGCGACTTTGGAATGCAGGCCCTGGATCGATGCTGGGTCACCGCTCAGCAGATTGAAGCTTGCCGAGTGACGATTAGCCGAACCTTTAGCAGAAAGGGTCAAGTTTGGATTCGTATTTTCCCAGACAAACCGGTCTCTAAAAAACCGGCCGAAACACGGATGGGAACTGGAAAAGGAGCCGTTGATCATTATGTTGCTACGATCCGGCCGGGAAGAGTCCTCTTCGAAGTGGGGGGCGTTACACGCGAAGAAGCCCAAACTGCTCTCCGTTTAGCGGCCGCTAAGCTCCCTCTCCGTACGAAGTTCGTCGATCGAGTTGAAAAGGTATAACCATGGCAACGAAGAAAAAAAAGAAAGAACTGAACGATCAATCGATCAAGTCGCTCCAAGAAGCGGCAGCGCAACTTGATCGCGAAATCTATGTAATCCGCAATGAACTTTCATGGAATCGAAAGCTCGAAAAACCTCATCGATTGAAAGAAAAGCGGAAAAGTAAAGCGAGAATATTAACCATGTTGACCATGAAAGAGCGGTCGCAAACCAATGTCAAGGAAGCCTAAGATGGAGACAGAAATAAAACGACGCGGGAAAAGAAAAAGAAAACATTGGGATTGTCATTTCAAATAAAATGGATAAGACGATCGTAGTAGAAGTCACCCGTAAGATACGCCATCCGCGCTATCAAAAAGTATTTGAGCGAACCCAGAAGTGCTATGCGCATGACGAGAGCGATTCACTTGCGATCGGTCAAAAGGTACGCATCGTAGAAACAAGACCGCTTTCCAAGCTGAAAAGATGGCGCGTCGTCGAGGCAATGTAGGAAAAAGATATGATCCAGCAAGAAACTGATCTTGAAGTAGCCGACAACACTGGGGCTAAGCGTGTTCGGTGTTTTAAAGTCCTCGGAGGATCCCGCAAGCGATATGCTCATGTCGGAGATACGATTGTCTGTTCAATTAAAGAAGCGGATCCGAAAGGGACAGTGAAAAAAGGAGAGGTCGTAAAAGCGGTCGTCGTTAGAACGAAAGGGTATATTCGAAGGCCCGATGGATCCTGCCTGCGCTTTTATGATAATAGCTGTGTGATTATCGACGATAAGAACAACCCCCGCGGCACCCGTATTTTCGGGCCGATCGCGCGTGAAGTGAGAGATGGCGGTTTCGTCAAGATCAGTTCACTGGCACCAGAGGTAATTTAGCGATGAGCAAATGGATTCGAAAAGGCGACCAAGTAAAGGTAATCGCCGGCAATGATAAGGGAAAAACGGGCGAAGTATTAGGTCGCGAAGAAGACCGTGTCCTTATCAAAGGCGTGAATATCCGGAAAAAGCACTTGAGAAGGACCGAACGGAGCCAGGGTGCTAGGATTGTAGAAATGGAAGTGCCAATCCATGTATCAAACGTTGTCCTTTGCGATAACAAAGGCAGTGTCTTGAAGGTCAGAGTCCGACAGGAGAAGGATGGGCAGCGGGAACTTGTCTATAAGGCCGGCGCTAAAGACGCCGTTTACCGCGCTGTGAAAAAACCTGCATAAGAGAATAGGAATCATGTCAAGATTGTACAAAAAATTTAAGGAAGAGATCCTTCCGGAGCTGAAGGCCCGGCATCCTGAACGAAATGTGATGTCTTTTCCCGCCCTAAAGAAAATTGTGATCAGCATGGGGCTTGGAGACGCGCTGAAAGACAAAAACGCGCTTTCTGAACATAGTGAAGAGCTCATGTTGCTTTCAGGTCAAAAGCCGATTGTCACTCGCGCTAAGAAGGCGATTTCGAATTTCAAACTGCGGGAAGAACAGCCTGTAGGACTGATGGTGACGATCCGTGGGAAAAGAATGTATGAGTTCTTTGATCGATTTTGCCACATCGTTGCGCCCAGGATCCGAGACTTTAGGGGGTTTGGAAAAAAGTGCGATGGAAGGGGCAATTATAGCTTCGGACTGGCAGACCAGCAGATTTTTCCCGAGATCAATCTCGATAAAGTTAAAAGAACGCAAGGTATGAATGTGACTTTGGTCACCTCCGCAAAAGATGATGCAGATTGTATTGAAATGCTCACTTTGCTGGGATTTCCGTTTAAGTAGGAGAGAAGGAAACTATGTCATTCAACGATCCCATTGCAGAGCTTTTAACAAAGATTCGCAATGCAAAGAGAGCTCAACACAGGTATGTAGATTTGAGCTTCAGCAAAAACAAAGTTAAAATTTTGGATTTGATGAGAAATCACGGCTTTATCGATAATTTCTTAGTCAATGAAGAGCAGTTTAAGGTTCGCATTTTTTTAAGGTACAACAAAGAGCGCCAGTCGGTTATCCAGGACCTGAAACGGATATCGACCTCCGGCATGCGTAGATACGTAGGGTATAAAGATATTCCGCGTGTCTTCAATGGGATGGGAATCTGTATCATGTCGACCCCTAAAGGTATTGTTGATGGCGAAACAGCCCGCAACCTTAAGGTGGGCGGCGAAATCCTTTGCACGGTTTGGTAAGAGGTTAAACTATGTCGAGACTTGGAAAGACGCCGATCACAATCCCAAAAGGCGTCGAGCTCAAATCGAGCAAAGAAGGAGACCTTCATGTGGTTCAGGTGAAGGGGCCTAAGGGAACGCTAACCCTCCAGCTGCCGGAAGGATTAAGTATGAAAATTGACGGCCAGTCGGCTCTACTGGAGCGAGACGAGAAAAAAATGCCGGAAAACTCTTTGCATGGACTCTTCCGATCTCTTGTAAAAAATCATATTGAAGGAGTTACCGCAGGTTTTGAAATTCGGCTTAGCATGGTGGGCGTAGGATATCGCGCTAACGTCCAGGGCAATAAACTTGACTTAAGCGTGGGTTTCTCGCATCCAACGAATATTCTTATCCCAAAGTCCATTGCAGTCACCGTGGACAAAGGAACGCTCATTGTCATTAAAGGGAATGATAAGAGAGAAGTTGGACAGTTCGCGGCAGCCGTAAGAGCGGTCAAACCGCCTGAACCTTATAAAGGGAAAGGGATCCGCTATGAAAATGAGTACGTCCGCAAGAAAGAAGGCAAAGCCGCTAAAGGAAAAACAACACCTTAAAAGAAAGGAGCCCTCAAATGAAGATTCCTTCATTTGAGGAAAAACTATGGATAATGCAAAGTCAAGACGCGCCAATGCTCGGGTAAAACGGGCGATGAGAGTCCGTAAAGCACTTCACGGCACAGCCGTGAGGCCTAGGCTTTCCGTATCGAAAACGAATGCGCATATTTATGCGCAGTTGATTGATGACGATAAAGGTGTAACGCTCGCTGGCATTGGAACTCAATCCAAGGGCCAAAGGGTTCGCAAATCAAAAGATTCTGCCCGAATCATCGGAAAACAGATCGCGGAACTTGCGAAAAAGCACGGCGTTAATGAGGTCCTTTTTGACCGCGGCCGATATAAATTTCACGGCATCGTAGCGGAGTTGGCCGCAAGCGCCCGTGAAGCAGGTTTACAATTCTAAGGAATGAACATGGCAAAAACCCTTGATAAAAAACGCCAAGAAGATTTTGGCACCGAGTTCGAGGAAAAAGTCCTTTATATCAACCGCTGCGCGAAAGTCGTTAAAGGAGGGAGAAAGTTCAGTTTCTCTGCTTTAATCCTCGTCGGAGATGGACAAGGACACGTAGGCTACGGGTATGCGAAGGCAAATGAAGTGTCGGATGCGATCCGAAAAGGGTCTGAGTCTGCGCGAAAAAACATTTATACCATCGAGATGGAAGGGACGACCATTCCCCATGATGTTCACGTAGAATGGGATGGAGCCGTCATCCTTTTGAAACCAGCCGGACCCGGCACAGGGATCGTGGCTGGTTCGAAAGTACGATCCGTACTTGAACTTGGCGGCGTGAAGGATGTCATCGCGAAAAGCCTTGGAGCGAGCAACCCTTTGAATTTGGTCAAAGCGACCTTTAAAGCGTTGCGTAAACTTCAAAATAGAGGCCAGTATCTTGCTCAGAGGGAAAGGAGACCCCATGACTGATTTATCTCAACTGAAAGACACATCCCGGCCCCGCAAGAAAGTGCAAAGAGTGGGACGCGGCATCGGGTCAAAAAGAGGAGCCACATCCGGCCGTGGCGGCAAAGGCGATAGCGCTCGCCAAGGCTACCGCAAACGATTTGGCTACGAAGGCGGACAAGTTCCCCTTTATAGGAAATTGCCCATCCGGGGGTTTACCCGTGGACGATTTGTCAAGCCGTCTTGCGCGATTGGATTATCTACGATCGAGGAACACTATCAGGACGGAGAAACGGTCAGTGTCGCGACATTGCGCGCAAAAGGTTTGATACCGAGGCGCTTGCCCGGCGGGATCAAAATTCTGGCAAACGGCGAACTGACGAAAAAAGTCAGCATTGAGGCTCATGCTATCTCGGAAGCAGCCCTCAAAAAAGTTCAAGATAAGGCGATTCCATTTACGGTCGTAAAATAAAGAGATCTGTATGGTAGAGGCGATCCGGCGTATCTTTTCGATCCCAGAGCTGCGCGTCAAAATTTTTACGACGTGTGTTCTTCTGGCTGCTTGCCGGGTCGGAGCTTACATACCGGTGCCCGGAATCAACGGCGACGTTGCGATCAGCCTTTTTAAATTCGCGTCCGGGGGCGGACAGAACCTCTTTCAGCTTTTCGACATCTTTTCCGGTGGGGCATTTGCCAAAATGACCGTTTTGGCTCTCGGCGTCTTCCCCTACATTTCCGCCACGATTGCGCTGCAGCTTTTGATTGCGGTCATTCCAAGCTTGCAGAGAGAAATCAGGGAAAGTCCTGATCAAGGCAGAAGAAAGCTCTCCAAATGGACGAGGCTGGCCACATTGGTTTTGGCTCTTGTCCAATCCGGGTTATTCGCCAAATTCGCAGTCGGAATCAACCGCGCCACACCGGGCATCATCGTACCTGAACTGTTTGATTTGCAAGTTTTTGGCATACCTTGGCTTTTCTATGTATCTCTCATGGTCACGATGACAGCCGGGACTTTGTTTCTGATGTGGATCGGCGAACAGATCACGGAAAAGGGGGTGGGTAATGGCATTAGTTTGATCATCTCGCTCGGAATCCTCTCTTCCCTGCCCAGCACGATTGGATCCATTATCCAACAACTGAATCTAGAGTCGCAAGAACAGGGTCAATTGACTTTCACGACCCTTGTTGTCCTTTGCGCTCTCTTTGTTTTAATTACGATTGGTACAATCCTTGTCATTCAGGGGCAGCGAAGAATTCCGCTTCAATATGCACGGCGCATCGTTGGGCGCCATGAAGTCCAAGGCGGCACTTCGCATATCCCGCTTAAAGTCAATTATGCTGGAGTTATCCCAGTCATTTTTGCCTCTTCATTCCTTGATCTTCCTGGCGATCTCTCGGCCAATTCATCGGACGCGGAACCTGGATGGGTCAGCTCTCTAACTACCTTTCCCCGGGTTCCTGGGTCTACATGTTCATTTATGTGTTTTTGATTATCGCGTTTACCTACTTTTGGACCGCCACCCAGTTCAAACCAGAACAAATTGCATCGGACATGAAGAAAAATGGCGCCTTTATCCCCGGAATTCGCCAAGGAAAACCCACTCAAGATTTTCTAGAACAGACGATGAGCAGAATCACACTTTCCGGAGCCATTTTCCTAGCCATCATTGCGATTTTGCCCACCTTGGTCGGCCGCTTGATGGGGGTTGATGCGAATATTAGTCAATTTTTTGGTGGCACTTCCCTATTGATCCTCGTTGGAGTGATTCTCGACACAACTAAACAGGTTGAGTCTCATCTACTTATGAAAAGATATGATGGCTTTATGACAAAGGGCCGTCTCAGGGGAAGATAACCCATTGTACATTAACAAGTTTGTATGTTATTTTGAAGGAAAAAGACATGCCTAGAGTTATAGGAATTGATATTCCAGACAATAAACGCTTGGAAGTGAGCTTGACCTACATCTATGGAATCGGTCGCAAGCTTTCCAATCAAATGATTGAAAAGCTCGGATTGAATAAGAATATGCGCGCCCGAGAGCTGAATGAAGATCAAATCGCGCGGTTGAACGCCATCCTTTCCAGCGAATACATCGTAGAGGGCGATTTGAGGCGCCAGATTCAAAACAACATTAAGCGACTGATCGGCATCCATTGCTATCGCGGCATGAGACATCGTCTTGGCCTGCCTGTTCGCGGCCAAAGAACTCGAACGAATTCACGTACGCGTAAAGGCAAACGCAAAACTGTTGCCAACAAGAAAATTTAATTAGGAGATATCCATTGGCGAAGCAAGAACAAAAAGCGCCTCCGAAAAAAGCGAACGTCAGGGTGAAGAAAAAAGTCGTTCGCAATGTACCCTCGGGAATCGCTCACGTTAAAGCAACTTTTAATAACACACTAATCGCTATTACCGACTTGGCCGGGAATGTCATCTCCTGGTCCTCAGCGGGAAAATCAAACTTTTCCGGCTCTCGCAAGTCTTCGGCTTTTGCAGCGACAGTCGCTGCTCAAAATGCTGCGAGAGATGCGATGATGCTTGGCATGAAAGAGTGCGAAGTGAATCTGAATGGCCCTGGGGCAGGCCGTGAATCGGCAGTCCGCGGCTTGCAAAGCGCAGGGCTTGCAATCAGTGTGATTCGAGATACGACTCCTGTTCCGCATAATGGTTGCAGGCCTCGCAAACGCAGACGCGTGTAAAAAATCAAATTGGAGAGACGAACATGTCCGTAAAGTATGGCAAATTTGAAATGCCGGATAAAATCAAATTAGATGAAGCGTCTCAAAGCCCGACGTTTGCCCGTTTCATCATTGAGCCTTTTGAACGCGGTTTCGGCCATACGGTCGGCAATGCTCTTCGTAGAATTTTGCTCGCGTCGCTCGAAGCTCCCGCAATCATCTCGGTCCGTATCGAAGGCGTTCCCCATGAATATATGGCGATCGATGGGGTCATTCAAGATATGACTCATATTATTCTGAATCTCAAAGGCGTCCTTTTGCGCCGGCTGACTTCAGGAGACGAGCCGAATCCGAGAGAAATCCGAATGGTGTCAAAAGTGCTTGATATTACGGATGAAATGATCGAAAAGGGCGGCGGCGAATATGGGGTGACGGTCGAAAGATCTGATGAAAAATACCGATTACGAGATGATCAATCCGGATCATCATCTTTTCATGATCACCAAGCCTATGACAAAAAGGGTCGATCTTCGTATCGGGAGCGGAAGAGGTTATGTTCCGTCTGAGCGCCATAGCACGGTCGAGCCCCAAGTCGATGAAATCATCATGGACTCAGCCTTCTCCCCTGTTCGCTTGGTCAATTATTATGTAGAAAATACGCGGGTTGGGCAAGATACGGACTACGACCGTTTGATCCTTGAGATGACGACAGATGGAAGAATTTCTCCTGTCGAAGCTTTGGCGTTTGCTGCCCAGATCGGCATTCTCCATTTCCAAATTTTTGATCAAGTGAAGACGCATTCGATTCTCTTTGATAAAGGAGAGATGCAAGTCAATCGAGATCGCGATGAAATTCTCGCGAAACTCGCCCTCAAAATCAATGAAATCGAACTGTCTGTCCGTTCCACGAATTGCTTGGCGAATGCCAATATTGATACGATTGGGGAATTGGTTGTCATGCCGGAGATGTGAAATGCTGCGATTCCGTAATTTTGGCAAGAAATCGCTGACCGAGATCAAGCAAAAGCTTGACGAGCTAGGACTTTGTCTGGGAATGGATCTTAGCAAGTACGGGATCACTCGCGAAAATATTAACCAAGTCATTCAAACTTATCAACAAGAAAAATTGGGACCCGTCGAAGTATGAGACACGGAAAGCACACATTTAAAGTTGGCCGCACAGGCTCTCACCGGCGCGCTATGTTAGCTAACATGCTAAAATCTTTGATTGAGAAGGAGCGGATCGCAACAACAGTCGTTAAGGCGAAAGAGCTCCGTCGCCACGCCGACCGGATGATTACTCTGGCAAAGAAAAATACTCTTGCCTCGAAGCGGAGCGCGATCTCCGAGATGAAAATCTCTTTCAATCCATTGACAACGAAAGAAGCGCGCAAAGCGAAAGCTGGCGATAAGGGTTCTTATGCTCGCGACCGCCTCGTCATCAATAAACTTTTTGGCGAACTTCGGACGCGATTCGAAGCCCGTAACGGCGGCTATACCAGGATCATCCGGTTAGGAGACAGAGTGGGAGATAACGCCCCAACCTGCTTTATCGAATATCTCAAATAATTCCATACCCTACCCACTCGCTGCAAAACATGTGTATGAAGTCGGCTTCCCTCAGCGAGTGGTTTTTTGTTTACTTCTGTCCAAAAAATCAGCTATACTTCTCTTTCTTAGTGAGAAATGTGGGCAATGGGAGTTATGTGAATGGCCAAGCGGATAGCGATCAATGGATTTGGAAGGATCGGACGTTTGGTTTTGCGAAACGCCCTTCAAAAGGGGATGCAAGTCGTTGCCGTCAATGATCTTGTTCCCTCTGATAACCTAGCTTACCTATTCAAACACGACACGGCGCACGGAACGTACCCCAAAGCGGTTTCTTCCGAACCTAATGCCCTGATTGTCGATGGAAAAAAAATTGCGATTTCTGCTGAGAAAGATCCGGCCCAGCTCCCTTGGAAAGCCCATCAAGTCGACTATGTCGTGGAATCGACCGGACGCTTTACTCATCTGGAAGATGCGAGGAAACATCTGACTGCAGGAGCGAAAAGGGTAGTAATTTCAGCTCCTGGCAAAGATGATATGCCGACCTATGTGATGGGAGTCAATCATCAGAAGTACGATCCCAAAAAGGATTTTTGCCTCTGCAATGCGTCCTGCACGACGAATTGTTTGGCGCCGCTTTGCAAAGTCCTTCTCGATTCCTTTGGCATTGAGGAAGGGCTTGATGACGACGGTCCATTCCCTTACTGCTAGCCAACCCACAGTCGATGGCCCATCGCATAAAGATTGGCGCGGCGGCCGGGCTGCTGGCCATAATATCATCCCGGCAACCACGGGCGCTGCGAAAGCAGTCACACTTTGTTTGCCTGAACTTAAAGGCAAACTAACCGGAATGGCTTTTCGAGTCCCCACGATCGATGTTTCAGTGGTCGATCTCACAGTTCGCCTCTCTCGAGACACGACCTATGAGGAGATCGGGAATGCAATGGATGCTGCCGCAAAAACGCATTTAAAGGGCATCCTCGCGACGACCGATGAGCAGTTAGTCTCTTCAGATTTTATCGGCAGTCACTATTCCTGCATTTTCGATAAACTGGCGGGAATAGCGTTGAATCGTCGCTTTTATAAATTAATCGCATGGTACGACAATGAAATGGGCTATGCCCAACGAGTTGTCGACCTGCTGGAGTATATGGCATCGAAAGAATGAAACCCCCAATCTCTTTACTCCATTTTAAGAACAAAACATAAAATTCGGAATATTCAGTGAATTTTACACGAGAACCCATTATCGAAACCGTGATCACGCCCCGGGAGGGATGCAAACTCCTTGTGCGCAATAGCAAAGGCGGCGGACAGGAAGAATATTATGTAGATTCTATTGAAGTAGTTTCTTTCGGCCGTTCCTTTTTTTTCCGTTCCCAAGAGAGGCCTAAATCATTTTTAGTCCCTGTGAGCGATTATGAAGTCCTTGAACAGAAAGAGACGCGCATGTCTCTCAAAAACGCGCCCCCTGAGCGATCGATCAAGATCGGCGGAGGCCGCGAAGGGCCTGTTCGTCCTCCCCGCGAGGCCCCTCCGGAAGCGGAAGCGTACGAGCCCCAAGAGCGGGAACATCTCGAGCCCCAGCGCCCTCCGATGGACCGCGACCGCAAGCGGGACAAAAGGCGCCGTGGCCGCCGCGGCGGCGGAGGCCGTCCTGAAGGATCCTTGCAGGAGATGCGCGAGCAGCCTCCTCTCGAAGAGCGCTTTCCGAAGCCAGGGCCCTCAGAGCCTCAAGGAGCGCCCAACGAGCCTCCGGCCCACATAGAAGCTCGACCTGAGGAGCATAAATCTCCCTCTTTTATTTCGAAGCTCTTTCCTCCTCCCCCGACCCTAATCAAGGATTCGCTGAGCCGTTACAAGACGGCCGAGCCGATAGAAGAAGAGGGGCTTCAAAAAGAGGAAAAGTTGGACGATCTCTTTTTCGAGCCCCCTCTCTCCCCTGAAAAGACCGACTTTAAAGAAGAAGAAGAGCCTCCTTTCGAGGAATGATCCCTTAGGGGCTGCTTTAGCGGCCCTTCGCTTTTCGCTTGGATGGTGGAATGGTAGACACTGGGGACTTAAAATCCCCTGGTAGCAATACCGTGGGGGTTCGAGTCCCCCTCCGAGCAATCTAATATTCAGTTTCTTATGATTAAGAAGTCCATAGGTCCTTACCCCCTGATATCTTAGAATGGGGGAGCCTTGGGGGAATGCAAGGCAAGAGATGACAGTAGGCGGCGGCATGTGGTAACCTCTTCCGGCTTGAGTTGCGCATGAAGCTGTCAGACATTTCCGAACTCCACTATCTCACAGATATTCACAATCTGACTTCTATTGTTGAAAAAGGCATTTTGAGTCATGTCTTGGCAAATGAAGTGCCTCATAAGAAGATAGACATGCCCGAAGTGCAGGGAAGGCGAGCCTGTAAGCTCGTACCCGGAGGAAGGCCATTACATGAGTATGCTAACCTTTATTTCTCTGCTCGGAATCCAATGCTTTTTAAGAGGAAAGAGAGCCACGAAGAGATATGCGTTCTAAGAGTGAGCGTTGAGGTATTAGAATCCCAGGGGGCAGTTATCGTTACTGGAAACGCAGCGAGCGACTATGTGGCATTTTATCCTTCACCTAGGGGCGTAGAACACTTGAACAAAGAATTGGTCTTTGCGCAATATTGGACAGACCCGGATCCTATCGAGGAAGCCAGAAAAAGGGTGGCTAAATGCGCAGAAGTGCTAGTTCCAAATCGAGTTCCCTCTTCTTTAATTTTGGGAGCATATGTATCCTGTAACAAAACTATGGAAAAACTGAAAGTCTTATTTCCAAATATTCGATTTTATTTTAACCCTGAATTGTTTTTTCGAAAATGATTAAAGTTTTAATTGGCAATTTATTTGAATCTCAAACTCAAACTCTAGTCAATACAGTCAACTGTGTTGGTATCATGGGAAAGGGTATTGCATTGGAATTTAAGAAGCGCTTTCCCGAGATGTTTCGTGATTATGAACAACGTTGCAAGCGAGGAGAGGTGATTCTAGGTCGCCCTTATCTCTATAAACCTCACGGATCTCTTCTAAAAAATAGTAATCAATGCTCATTTCTTCCCAATGAGGACAATCGGCCTGGTTCAGATAAATGGATTCTCAACTTTCCCACCAAAGATCATTGGCGTTCTTTGGCACAACTCGGAAGTATCATTGAAGGAGTCCAATTTCTTTTAGATCACTATAAGGAATGGGGTATTCGGTCATTGGCAATGCCCCCTCTTGGATGTGGTGAAGGACAGTTGGAATGGCGCGTTATTGGTCCGACTCTGTATCGTTATTTGAAAAAGATGGACATTCCTGTGGAACTCTATGCTCCGTATAACACTCCTCATGAGGAGTTGCAAATTCAGTTTTTGTCCGAAAATATAGATAGTCGAGCACATATGCCAGATCCAAAATGGATTCCGGCAGGATGGATTGTGTTTGTTGAAATATTGAAACGCCTTGAGGACGAGCCGTATCACAAAGGCCCGATTGGGAAAACCATTTTTCAAAAAATAGCATTTACCACAACAAAAGCAGGTATTGATACTCAGCTAAAATTTGAGAAGGGAAGTTACGGACCATTTTCTAGCGAGCTTCAGAAAAATGTTTTGAGTCGACTCATCAATAATGGGTTAGTTGAAGAAGAGTGTCTAGGTAAAATGCATTCAATAAAATCGGGTCCCACATTTTTAGATGCCAGAAAAGCCTATGCACAAAAACTCGAGGAATGGAAACCAATAATTGATAAAATAGTCGATTTGTTTATGAGATTAAATACCGAACAGGCTGAAATTATAGCCACTGTAATTTTTGCGGCAGATCAGTTAAAGCTTGTATTAGACAAAAAGCCAACGGAACAAGAAGTGTTGAATTATGTAATGGAATGGAAGCAAAAGAAAAGCCCCCCCTTATCTTTCCATAAAGTAGCGGAGGCAATCAGAAATTTAGCTGTTCTCGAGTGGATTGAAGTGCAAGCTAGCTCAACCTATCTAGGCCCTCCGGAATTATTCTAAAATAATTTAATTATTAGCATGAGCCTATCCCCAGTTTTTTAATAGAACCCACATATAACCAGTTGCCGAACCCAGTATAGCAAAATTCCGAGCGTTAAAAATCCTTCCCAATACCTCATCCGTCGCTCCCACCGAACAACTACAAGACGGTACTTTCTCTGCAGCCAAGAGATCCCACGTTCAACCTTCCAGCGATATCTCTCCAGCACTACAGCCCTCAGATTTTCTGGAGCGTGCCCTTCTACTATCGGATTGCGATCTTCGGCGAATACCACATCCAATACCCAATGACATCTGCTCTCAATGCTCCAATGCCCTCTAATCACACGAGAGAGGGTTTCCGCTTCGGGTGGTAAACTGCTGATGTAATACTTGATTTCCTGTTGTCTTTTGCCCTCTGCCCATCTCACCGAGTCTAATTTGATGATAGACCGTAGGCCCACCCACTCGTTCTTCTGAGGCAACCAGTCCAAATCATCCGTCGCATAAATCTTTCTGAACTCCATTCGTCCATGACCTCTCTCCTCCGTTTGAAAAATGTTCAACGGTGCATATTCATCTCCGGCCTCTGCTGCCTGGTCGAAATAATTCGCCACTTCATCCTGAAGGGTGGGTTGATTTGCCTTCAGGGCTAATACATAATCCGCTCCCATATCGCGTATCTGACTGGCGATATTTTTCTGTGTGCCTGCTGCGTCTATCGTGACGATGCTACCTTCCGGCAACACCAGTTGCTTGAGCAACTCGGGGATCGCCTTGACCTCATTGGACTTGGAATCATTGCGAAGCTGTCCCAAAACCATATGGTTTTTATCACACCAGGCAGAGACAATATGGAGGGAGTGTTCTCCTCGTTTTGACGCAGATCGGAGAGTCTTCCCATCTATATTTATCAATTCAGGAACGATGTTCTGTACCGCTTTAATCCATTCCAAGAATGCCTCTAGAAATGCGGTCGGATCAATGTGGCAAATAACCCGCCGAAAGGTGTCTGGTGATGGGATACCAGCTCGTAACTCGAGGAAGGATTGGAGCCAATCGATACGGCTTAACCCAAATTCCTCCATATCTTCCCATCCCTCAGCGCCACAAATCTTGGCCAGTAACGCAATCGTCACAATACCAACGAAGTCGTGGTCCAACCGACAGGTTCGTGGATCGGGAATCATCTCGATGTAAATGCTAATGTTGGTTGCTTGAATCATAGTGCCTCCTGAAAAAGGCGTCTATGATCGTAAAATTTTTACTCAACAGTCAATAAAGTAGGGAGGTACGGACTAGAAAAATGCTGTTTTTTTGATGCGCTCGCCCTGATCAGCGGGCCCCTGTTGTTAATATCCAAATCGAAGTGTTTAGAATTTTTCTGGGATGCATGAACCTATCCTCCAATTCTTAATGATTCATTTATGGTCGATTTTGAGGCGATTTTTCGTCGTCGACCGCCCGAAGTAAATATCGGGACGGTGATCTTTACGAGGGCGGAGGCGCGAAAAGCGCCCAAAAGCGTGCCTTAAAGGGATCGTGAAGAATTGGAGGATAGGTTCATGGGGCGCTTCCCGTGTTTCGTTGCGCTCCAAGGATATGGAGGCATTATTAGCTCTATCGCAGCCCACTCATTGTCTGTAAGACCCTCAAACTTTCCCAAGGTTATAACTCCTTTAGTATGAGGGCGGGATTGTATCAGATAAAGACTTTACTTATCAACAGGAGATAGGCTCATGTGGCCATGTGCGATTAATGAGATGTTTATCCCATTCACTTTTGAAAAATTTCCAGAAATCATCGATAGAACAATACAGCTCGACTAGTCCGCTCATTTTTGACCTCTTCTGATTTGGTTTGTTGTTGCAAACAAAAACTTTACATCAGACAGAGGTCTTTTTCACGATTTTTTACTTATCTCTTAGAGCACCAGAAGCTTCGAACTCAAAACTCAGGTTACTAAAGATCTCTTTCGTCTTATCTTTCGCCCCAATCAGAACCTTTCCGCCAGCAGCATTCGCAAAGGCGATGATCGTATGGATCATCCTATCTAAGCTCTTGCTGTTTTTTTGAACTCTAAGGTTTTCCCTTCTTCTTGCTGGAGCAACTCTTCTTAAGTACCCGGAAGTCAAGAGCTTCCAGGTTTCCCTCGGTTGAGAGGGTGTCTACAAAGTGAGGGAACGCCCGAGTTTTTGGATTATTTTGGCCGCTTTTCGACTTCAAAGCTTGGGGGGGCCATATACTGTTGTCGATATTGCCCCCCAATTCTTGAATCGAAAATCGGCTCAAAAGAACCGAAAAATCGACAGAACCTCACTTTGTAGACACCCTCTGAAGGGGGACTTTTTTTATAAAAAAAAGAAATAAACACTAAAATTCACTTTATTTTGACATAAATAAAAAATTTACATTACAAAGTCAATCCTAAATTACATAGAATTATATCCTATTTCTCGCTAGAATCAACTGTACACAAATTAATTTAGGATGATTTTATGACTATAACTACAGTTTCAAATTCTTCTGTCAATGCTCAACAAATTTTAACAACGACAGCCGCGGCAGCGCCCAATATTACCAACCCCGGCGCCGGCAACCACACCGTAAAGTGCGAATGCGTGAAGACACAATCTGCGGCCGAGCAACTTCAAGAAATCGTCCAAAATCTCGCCAATACGACCATTACCCAGAATCAAATAAAAAAAGAACCGCTGACGCCAAAAAAGGAATACAAAACCACAATCCAACCCTTGCATCCGTCGCCATCCAAAGACCCATACGCGAAACCTGAATGGCATGCAGAGGTTCACCGCTTTTTGAAGAAACTCGCTGAAAGGAATCAAGAAGAGCCAATTGTTGCATCGGATATCCAACAGGTTCGCACCTGGGCTCTGAAAATTATGGCCTCTGAGAATCCTGACGAAATGAGGATGTTCCTAAAGCTCTTATCTCAGTACTATTTTCTCGGCGCCAAACAAATTTTCTTCGAACTATTGAAAAAATTGCGTAAAGTCACACCTGAAATCAATCAGTATTTTAAAGATATCCCCTTCGATGAAGCTGATGAAGGGCCCGTTTTATCCACCGTTGGAATTAATCAGATCCTTAGAATGCAAGAAACGGATTTCGGCTATCCTGTTAGGATGTTAGCCGCGGCTGGCGTTACGGAGCTTTCCGGCTTGATTGAGGGGATTATCCATTCTCCATCGCAAGATATGATTCAGGGTTGGATCGTGGAAAATGATTTATTCCTTGAGGATCCCCATCTCGTTCCCGTTTTGGCTCTCAAGGTAAAGGGCAAAACCCATGTCTTTATCCTCGATTCTCTGGGACATAATCTTTTCTCTTCCCCAACTGAGCGGCAACTGAGCTTTGTCCTTGAAGATCTGATCCAAAGCTTTCGTAAATCAAACTCGATCGATCAGCAACTTGCGCTTTACAGCTACAAGAATAAAAGGCAGCACGCTTTCTCTCTGGATTGTGGGACATTCTCCCTGCTCGATTTAAAAAATTTGATTGAAAGACATCTGCGTGGCGCCGACGATCTTTTGACTTTTTACGCAAAGCAAGATCAAAAAAACCAGCCTCGCAGCATCACATCCATTTTAGCAAACGGAAGCAGCTTGCCGATTTTTGAGATCGACATCTTGCCTCCAGAACTGATGAAAGTGACGCAATCGAAAAAGCAAATTCAAGCATACATAGAAAATAGCCCAGCGCTAGATACAAGCAGCATGCCGGTTTTTCAACGCTTTACCCCTTCCGGGCAGATTCAGCAATCCCCTCAAACTCTTCCGGAGCTCACAACAAAGATATCAGAGAACGAACGAATCAGATCCGATGAGAGAGCAATGAACCTCTATGTTGACCGGAAAAGGCTAGCCCAAATCGTTTATGTCCTCGCCCTCCACGCCAGAGAAAAGAAGCTCGGTCAGAGCTCGTCCTCTTCTTTGACGCCATCTTCTACGTCAACCTCATCAACCTCTTCTTCTCAGCAGTCACCTGTAAAGAGAATGTTGAAGTTCAAAACAAAAAACAAACAATAGTCGGACCCGGGCGAGAACACCCGGGCCACTTGAATTTAATGCTCTAGTAATGTAAAACTATTGCCAATTACATCAATTTTTGCTTTGGTGCAAAAACGATAACCAAAAAATTTTACTATTATGAGGAACCATGAGCTTGTCGTATCCTTCCAGAATCGGAGATCAGGTCCCAGCTTCTTCTGAAGCGCAGGACAATTTGTCCAAATTATTGCGAGTGGACCCTCGGGGCGGCAAGGATCAGGTAGCCACGAAGGTGGCCCTTCAATATTTCCAGCGCTCTATTGATCTCAGGCCCGGGTATTTCGATGGATTGGGGAGCTGGGCCAAAGCGAACTTCGTTTATGTGCTCGCCGGAACGGCCGCTACAGCAGCTATAGGGCTTACTGCCTATGCCGCTTCTACAACATCCTACGGCCGCTGGATAGCTGGCGGGCTCTGCAGCACCGCTGTGGTTTCCTACGCCTTCGGATACAGGCCGGAACAAAACATCAAAGCCCTCCTAACCCTAGCCATCCGAGATACGGCAGTTCGAGCGGCCGACTCCTCTACCAAGAACGATCGAAGGATTTGGCAAGCCAAAGAAAAAGAGACCAAGGAGTGCCATAAAGAAATATTAAACCAGTTGTCTGCCGTCTACAATGATTGTGCAAAAGAATTAAAAAAGTTTGTAACAACAAGCTCAAAAAATGCAAACGAGCGTTTGGAATTGAAGAGAATTGCGGACCGCCTCGAAGAGCGGCTCCCGACGATCGAAAAGCTATTGTCAGGGCTTTCATTAGGCAAACACGAAATCGAGGGGGTTTTGCAAAGATTCAAAGACGCTATCCGGTTCGTTCAAGACCAGGCATGTAGGTTATATCCTGAGAAATCGTACGAAAAAATGAACGCAGATCTCATTGCCGGTTGGTCGATCGATTCGGTCCGGGAGATTGCCGTTCCTCATTCGATTCGGGATCGCGCTTCTGCTGCGAAGAATTCCCGCATCGGCATTCTAGATCAAGCAGCAGGGTACGCCTCTGCCGTCCTATCAGGAATTGGGACTTTGGCCGTTGCGACTACCGCCGCGGCAATCCTCGCAGGATTTGTCCACGCTTATCAATACGGCTTCCCAGCTACTACATCAAAAGCGCAAGATTTGTTTACGAAGCTTGCGAACCAAAATTATCGAGGGTTGCTTGACGGCGTCGATAAGAAATCCCTGGCAGGCTTAAGCGTCCTAGCCGTTGGGGCAGTCGGATCATCTATCTATGTAACAGCGAAAAATGGACTGGATCATGCCCACGCGATTGACGCCAATGCTGAATTTGTCGGAAGCGAGCTCGCAGCCTGCACAGAGGATTTGAGAAAGATTTACGATGGAGTGGCAACCCACCTCCAATCTTTGCAACGGACGACCCGCGCTTCTCTCACGATAGCCCTCAGTCAAAGAATCCCCGCCATTCGGAAAGAAATGACCGGCCTAGGACTGATTGACGATCCATCGGACATCCTGAGGAAACTCGAGCGGACGCTCTTGTTCTAGAGATCTGAGGCTCTCTTTGTTTCTTTTAATCCTGGGGTGGAGCATACTATCTCTGCATGTTCCGCATGAAATTTCTTATTTTTATCTTCTTGACCGGAGCAGTTTTTGGAACCCCGGCGAAGGGCGAAGAGCGCCCTTTGTCGATCGTGATCTTCGGTGCGACGGGAGACCTGACGGCCCGAAAAATCCTTCCGGCCCTTTCGAATTTGGCGTTAAATAGTTGCCTCCCTGAGAAATTCTCCGTGGTCGGAGTCGGGAGAAGAGAATATTCTCATGAGGATTTTCGAAAGCGCTGCAAAGACTCTGAAATCGCAAAACATCTCTTCTACGCCCAAGTGGATTTCGAAAATGGGAGGGGGTATGAACATTTAGAGGAGATGCTCGCCGATATCGACCGCGATTTCGGGAAAAAGAGCAACCGGATCTATTTTCTTTCGACCCAAGCCAGATTTTTTGCCCCAATCGTCGAAGAGCTCTCTTTCCGTTCCCTGATCGCCGACCCTCAGGACAAGCACTGGACAAGAGTGATGATCGAAAAGCCATTCGGCCATGATCTGGAATCGGCGGTAACCCTCCAAAACCGATTAGCTCTTGCCCTAAGCCCAAGCCAAATCTACCGGATCGACCATTACTTAGGAAAAGAGGGGGTGCAAAATCTCCTCTTATTTCGTAAGCAAGGGATTTTCGAGTCACTTTGGAATCGCCGGCACATCGACCATGTTCAAATTACGATGAGCGAGAGAGTAGGGATCGGCACCCGCGCCCGTTTTTGGGAAGAGACGGGACTTCTCCGGGACGTCGTCCAAAACCACCTCCTGACAGTATTGTCGCTTTTGGCGATCGACCTCCCTGACCAAGATCTCTTTATCGAGAGAGCGAAGCTCCTGCAGGAGATCCGGCCCATAGGATCGAACGAAATCGTCCGGGGGCAATACGGTCCTTCGGAAAATATGTTAGGGTACGCGGAGGAGCCTGGCGTTCCGGCAGCCTCGAAGGTGGAAACATTCGCCGCCGCCAAACTATGGATCGACAACGACCGGTGGAGAGGGGTTCCTTTTTACATTCGAGCGGGAAAACGGCTGGCGGAGCAACGAACCGAAGCCGCGGTCTTTTTCAAAAACGATCCGAATCCCCTTGTGATCCGGATCCAGCCGGATCCCGGCATTTTTTGGAACGGGAAAGAAATCCATCCGTCGATCGGCCATCAGAGGGAAGCGTATGAAGCCATCATCTTGGGCTGCCTCAATGGGGACCCTAACCTCTTTGTCGAAAAAGAAGAACAGTTCGCCGCCTGGCGCCTCCTCACCCCCATCCTAAAAGATTGGGAAGCCCACCCTCCTCAAGAACCGTTCCCCAATTACCAAGCGGGAACTTGGGGTCCTGACGCGGCCTCCCAGCTTTTGATCGAAGATGGCAGAAAATGGCGCGAATAAATTAATATTTTAAATTATATTTAATGACAAAAACAGTACTTTCTATTATTATTTGTTGCATGATCCTGCAATCGAGTTCTGCTGAACCCATTGTTAGCGCAAAAAAATACATCGAGCATAGGCGAGGGGCTGGCTATCCTGGCGAGAAAGTCCCCGAGACGGTACTCCTCTGTTATCAGCGTTCGACGATGCAGTATCTCCTCGCAAACCATCCGGAATTTCAGCCATCCCCTACCGTCACCCATTTTTATGAGTGGGACAGCCAAATCGGCATTTTAGCGGATTGGGGCGTCGGCGCCCCTGGGCTCTCGATAAAAATGGAAGAGCTCGTTGCTCTCGGCGCGAAGCGGTTTATCGCAATAGGGACCGCCGGCAGTTTGATGGACGCCCACAAAATCGCCGATTTCGTCCTCTGTCCAAAAGCTCTTGCTGAAGATGGCGTCGCCCACCTTTACCTTCCTCAAGGGCAAAAGGTGGCCGATGCCGATCCGCAACTGATGCTCGAGTGGGAGCAGTTTGCCAAAAGAAAAGGCATTCCTCCTTTTAAACCCGCTTTTGCCTGGAGCTTTTCTGCGATTTTCCGCGAAACGCTCTCCGATGTTCTCAGAGTGGAAAGCCTAGGCTGCAGCGTGGTTGAAATGGAAGCCGCGACTCTTTACGCCATTGGCCAAGAGAAAAGGGTGCAAACGCTGTCTCTCTTTACCATCAGCGATTCGATCACTCAAGAAGAGTGGTTCCCCCACATCAAAGATCCCGCCGTTCGCGATAACCTCCATCAACTCAGCCGGTGGGCCTTGGAATTTTGCAGGGATGGCAATCGGAGAGAAGCAGGAAGAAGCGGACCACCTCATAATTTTTAATCCCGCCAAGCTTTCTTCACTCATTGTTTATCTATCCTATCTTTTTGTTAATCAGCAATTTACGTCTAAAAACAGCCCAATTATATTTCGGGATATTTTTCAATATAATTAAATTGAATTATTTAGTATAATAATTAGTATACTAAATAATATATAGATTAGATTAAATGAGCACCACAAATATATCGCACTTATTTGCAAATGGCATAACAACAGCCTCATCTTACGTTTTCAATCTAGGAGTGAATAATAGCCTAGCAAGCACTATACCAGCGATCGCAATAGGTGCGCTTGCTTACGCCGGCTATAAAGGAGCTCCGTGGGCATCGCAGCAAATCCAGTATTATGGTATGTTGCTGGCTGCCCCTCCTGGGGTTGCCCAGGTGCTCGTTGACCTGCACCGCCGCTATCCCGCTCTCGTGACGCAAGAAAATTTCAATGCGCTGGTCCAAAGCGGGGCAAATATCTACGACGTAGCCCAGGCACTCGCTCAGCTGCATCGCTCCAATCTCGTGACGCAAGAAAACCGCGATGCGCTGGTCCAAAGCAGCAAGGGGAATGCCTACTGCGTAGCCAGATCGCTCGTTGACCTGCACCGCTTCAATCCCACTTTCGTGACGCAAGAAAACCGCGATGCGCTGGTCCAAAGCGGGGCGAATGCCTACGAAGTAGCCGGTGCGCTCGCTCACCTGCAGCACTCCAATCTCGCTCTCATGACGCAAGAAAACCGCGATGCGCTGGTCCAAAGCGGGGCGAATGCCGAATTCATAGCCAGGGCGCTTCATTACCTGCACAACTTCAATCCC
Organism: uncultured Chlamydiae bacterium; assembly: GCA_963730605.1. Lineage (GTDB taxonomy): Bacteria > Chlamydiota > Chlamydiia > Chlamydiales > SM23-39 > CAIPFQ01. Next base: position 199,702 of record CAVSSM010000009.1, on the reverse strand, counting down.
GCGCTCATGCTCGTGACACAAGAACACCTTAATGCGCTGCTCCAAAGCGAGGCAAATGCCTACGGCGTAGCCGAGGCGCTCGCGGACCTGCACAAAGATCCCACTCTCGTGATTCAAGAAAACCGCAATGCACTGGTCCAAAGCGGGGCAAATGCCAACACCGTAGTAAAGGCGCTTGCTCGCCTGCAGCACTCCAATCTCGCTCTCATGACCCAAGAAAACCGCGATGCGCTAGTCCAAAGCGGAGCGAATGCCGACTTCGTAGCCGCGGTGCTCGTTTACCTGCACAGCTCTAATCGCGCTCTCGTGACTCAAAAAAACCTCGATGCGCTAGTCCAAAGCGGGGCGAATGCCAGCTTCGTAAGCTGGGTGCTCTCTCTCCTGCACCGCTCCGATCCCGCTCTCGTGACTCAAAAAAACCTCGATGCGCTGCTCCAAAGCGGGGCAAATGCCGACTTCGTAGCCCAGGTGCTCGCGGACCTGTACAGCTCCGATCCCGCTCTCGTGACCCAAAAAAACCTCGATGCGCTGCTCCAAAGCGGGCCAAGCGCCTGCCGTGTAGCAAGGGCGCTCGTGGCCCTGTATAGCTCCGATCTCGCTCTCGTGACGCAAGAAAACTTCGACGCGCTGGTCCAAAGCGGAGAAAATATCAACGAGATTCTTCAAGGCCTTCGTGAGTTACATAACGCAAACCTCTTGAACGATAGCAACTTTAAGCTTCTTTTTGATAAAGATGAAATTTCTGGGAAAATAGAGCCTCTCCTATTGACAGAACAGAACTTCGATAAACTTTTCAACTGGCGCTCGTTAAATAAAAGCAATGGGAAGCCTATCCTTTATCCCGAAAACATCGGATGGGACAATGTTCCTTTATCAACGCCAGAATGTCCAGTCCCGGATCGTACACTTCCAGTCCCGCTCACTCAAGAGTCCTTGAAGGACTGGAGGAAGGCATTGATGACTGCAAAATGGCATCCCGAGTCGCAAGCTGCTGCTAAGAACAAGGGCAAGGCCCACGCATGGTCGCAGGGATAGTGTTAACAAGCGACGGTCCAAATGAAAAAGTGCTTCAGAGGCTTTCTCTAGAGAGTCTCCTACAGGCTGCTCAGCAGTTGGCCCGTTCTTCAGAAGAAGGAAGAAACGAACCCTCTCAAAATTTTTAATCCCGCAAAGCCTTTTTTCACTCATTATTTATCTATCCTATCTTTTTGTTAATAAGTAACTTACGTCTAAAAAAGCCCAATTATATTTCGGGATATTTTTCAATATAATTAAATTGAATTATTTAGTATAATCATTAGTATACTAAAAAATATATCGAGGAGATTAAATGAGCACCACAAATATATCGCACTTATTTGCAAATGGCATAACAACGGCATCGCAGCAAATCCAGTATTATGGCATGTTGCTAGCTGCCCCTCCTGTTGTTGCCCTGGCGCTCCGTTACCTGCACAGCTCCAATCCCGCTCTCGTGACGCAAGAAAACCGCAATGCGCTCGTCCAAAGCGGGGCAAATGCCAACTTCGTAGCAAAGGCGCTCCGTTACCTGCACAGCTCCAATCCCGCTCTCGTGACGCAAGAAAACCGCAATGCGCTCGTCCAAAGCGGGGCAAATGCCAACGAAGTAGCCCGGGCGCTTGATTACCTGCACGGATCCAATCCCGCTCTCATGACGCAAGAAAACCGCAATGCGCTCGTCCAAAGCGGAGCCAATGCATACAAGGTAGCCAATGAGCTCTTTTACCTGCACAGATCCAATCCTGCTCTTATGACGCAAGAAAACCGCAACGCGCTGGTCCAAAACGGGGCAAATGGCTACCACGTAGCCCGGGCGCTCACTCGCCTGCACAGCTCCAATCCCGCTCTTGTGACGCAAGAAACCTTCAATGCGCTGGTCAAAAGCGGGGCAAATGCCAACATCTATGACCCCCAAATCAATTCTCTATAAAAAACCACGGGTTTCCTTCTATCCCTTCACAGCTTTTCGCTACATCCGGTCGACGGTCTGCAGGCCGAGGATATGGAGCCCTTTTTGTAACACCTTTGCAGTCAGTTCACAAAGGAGAAGGCGGCTCCCCTCTTCGGGGCTCCCCTCGACACGGCAATCGCGGAAAAAGGCATTGAACTTTTCGGCAAGCTCATAAAGGTAGTCAGTTAGGCGATTCGGCAAAAGATCCCGAGAAACCGATTCCAGGATTTCCCCGAAGCGGCGAAGATGGACGCCAAGAGAGATCTCAGAAGGGTGCTGAACATTCATTTTATGCTGCTTCAGAAGCATGCCAATATCGGCATTCGTTTTCCTTTTGATCCCGTTGATCCTCACATAGGCGTAAAGGAGAAAAACGGCTGTGTTGCCTTCGAAGCGGAGCATCTTGTCGTAACTGAAGGTGTAATCCTTGGTCCGATGGATCGAAAGATCGGAGTATTTTACGGCCCCGATCCCAAGCACAATGGCCAGATGTTCGATCTCCTGCTTTGGAGCCTCGGGAAGCCGCTCTTGGACCATGACCCTGGCTCGATCGACCGCTTCCGTCAAAAGATCGATCAGCTTTTCGGTCTCTCCGGAGCGGGTCTTGAATTTTTTTCCATCAGCTCCAAGGACAAGGCCGAATCCGACGTGGTCCACTTCGGTCTTTTTGGGATCGAGCCAGCCGATTTTTCGGGCGGCGGCAAAAATCATTTGAAAGTGGAGCGACTGCCCCGAATCGGTGATGATGATGATCCGGTCGGCTTTTTCAACGAAGATCCGATGACGGATCGCGGCAAGGTCGGTCGTGTCATAATTATATCCGCCGTCCGACTTTTGGATCATGAGGGGAAGCGGTTCTCCTTCCCGGTTCTTGAATCCTTCGAGATAAACGCACTTGGCGCCGTCCGACACAGTTACGAGTCCGGCTCTTTCGAACTCCTGGACAGTGTCCTTGAGGAATGGGTTGTAAAAAGACTCTCCCCGCTCGGTAATGTTAACCCCGAGAAGATCATAGATCTCCTGGAAGGCCGCGCGCGAAATGTCGCAGATGGACTTCCAAGCAAATATCGATTCCTTATCCCCCGATTGTAGGCGGACTACTTCCAACTGGGCTCTTTTTTTAAATTTGGGCTCCTCATCGAACCGTTTTTTTGCAGCGCGGTACCATTGCATCAACGTTTCGAGCTCCGCTTCTTTTTTGCCCTTCAAAACTTCCAAAGCCTCCGAAGCGGCTTCTTTCATATAAGCGATGAGCATGCCGAATTGAGTGCCCCAATCGCCGATGTGATTGAGCCGGACGACGTCTTGCTCCAAAAATTCAAAGAGGCGAGCCAAGCAGTCTCCGATGATGGTGGAGCGGATGTGGCCGACATGGAGCTCTTTTGCGACATTCGGCGATGAAAATTCGACGATGATTCGTTGTCTTTTTTGAGGAAGAGAGGCGCCATAGAGGCGGTCGTGAAGCTGCTCCTGCAACTCATGGGAGAGAAAATCAGGTGAAAGCGTAAAATTGATAAAGCCCGGGCCGGCAATCTCGATCTTCAAACAAAAGGAAGCCTCGAACCGATCGACGATCTTTTGGGCAATGGCCCGTGGATTTTGCTTTAGCGACTTAGCGAGCCTCAAAGCGCTATTGCATTGGTAGTGACCGAATTCTTCCTGAGTAGAGGGGGACATATCGGCCTGCGATTCTTCCAAGGGAAGATCCAATGCAAGCGAGATCGCCTCGGATACTTTCCGTCGAAACATGGAAAGAAGTGTTTCCATCTATTCAGCTTTATGGTGGAAGACCGGCAGCGTCGTCCTTTTTCCGATGCCGTACTTGATCCGGTAATTGGCCAGAGCTAGCGCCGCGGCATGGGTGGATTCCCGGTTCTTTTCAGCGATTTCATAAATCGCGAGAAGGGTGTCGTAAATATGGTTCGTTTTGGTTCGGGGAACCGCAGGATTATACCCGGCATCCTCAAGCTCGGAGGTCGCATTCAAGAGCCCTCCTGCATTGATGACAAAATCGGGAGCGTAGAGAATACCCCGCGCCTGCAAGAGAGCCGCATGGGAATCTCGGAGCAATTGATTGTTCGTTGCCCCCGCGATGCCTCGGCAGCGGAAAAAGGGGATCGTCTGGTCGTTGATGATGCCGCCAAAGGCGCAAGGGACAAGGATGTCGCATTCGGTCTTTAAGATCCGATCGGCCGGGGAGATCCTCGCTTTATATCGATGAGCCATCCGCTCGGTCTTGATCATATCGATGTCGCAAAGCATGAGTTCGGCGCCCGCCCAAAAAAGGATCTCTGCAAGACGGGAGCCTACGCTGCCCAAGCCTTGAATGGCGATCGATCGCCCCTCCAAAGACTCGGTTCCGAAGAGTTTTTTCGCAATCGACTGGATGCCTCGGTAGACGCCCCACGCAGTGAACACGCCTGGATCGCCGCTGCTTTTTGCGTTCGGCAAACCTACGACGTACTTCGTCGCCCGCCGAATGATTTTCACATCTTCGACCGTGCAGCCGGCATCTTCAGCGCAAATATACTTGCCGCCAAACTGTTCAACGGCGGCCCCGAAGGCCAATAGAAGCTCGGGGGTCTTGTGCTTCTTCGGGTCGGCGATAATGACGCTTTTACCGCCTCCGAATCCCGTTTCGGCGATCGCCGATTTATAAGTCATCCCCTTAGACAGCCGAAGAACGTCTTCCAGGGCTTCGTTGAAGGAGGCGTAAGGATAAATCCTGATCCCGCCCAAGGCAGGGCCTAAAAAGTTGTTATGGATGGCGATGATGGCAGTAAGCCCGGCACTCCTTTCAGTCACCTTCACCACTTGCTCGTAACCATCGACCTGTATTTTCTCGAATTGCAGCGATGAGGCGGGAGCGATGCCCCACCCCAAAGACGATGCGTCTTCGGAGACCCCGATGGCGGCGCCGGCGGTGGGGAACGCTCTTTTCCGAGAGGGTTTTTCAAGAAGTTGGTTGGGCATTAAAAATCCTCATAGGTGGGAAATTTGTGATAGAACTATACCACAAGGAAGCTTCACAAATCAACAGTTGAAACTTATTTTCTATTTGAGCTATCCTCTTGGTCTAATTTGAGGACGACATGACTGCCACTCTCAGCATAAGCGCTGAACAAAAAAATGAATTATTGAAATTTCTAAAAAAGAATCGCAACGCAGACCTCGTGACGGCGTATCTCACCTTCGTCGAAGAGAAATACAAGCTGAAGCCGGTCTTGTTCCCTAGAGAAAAGACTATCTACCAAAGCACGGAGGATCTGATCTCCCGTCTGGAATCTCAGGGAAAGCTTTGGCGCGAAACCGAAATTGTGATCCAATTCGGCCAGCAAAGCGTCAATGAGGAAACAAAGAAAATTTATATTTGCCCTTTTACTGGGAAAGTCTTTGCTGACAACACCCATCCGAACCCCCAAGATGCGATTTACGACTGGGTTGCGAAATGCCCTGAAAATAAAGAGCGGGCTGGCGGCCTGCCGGTCAAGCGGTTTTTCGTTTCGGAAGACCCTGAAGTGATCAAGAACTACATCAGCGAGCGGAAGGCGTCGATCAAAAAAGTCGTTTATTCTTCTGCGATCACTGGCAAGCTCTTCAACAGCAAAGCCGCCGTGATCGACGATTTTAAGAAAAACCACATCAAGCTCCTTACATTCCATGAAGTCCAAAACCAAAACCGCTATCAGATCGAAGAACATTTCCTCGTTTTCATCCAAAAACATTTAACGGAAGATAAGATCGCTCAATTCGTCGAAGCGCTCAACGAACATTCTGAATTCCAGCCCTATCTAGAAAAATGGGTGGAAGAAACAGAGTAATCAAACTAAATTCTCTGGAAAAGACGGTTCTCTTTGGACGGCATGCCGCTCGGGTGCTCGCAAAGGGGTCAATTCTCGCCTTGTCTGGGCCTCTCGGAGCCGGGAAAACCTCATTTGTCCAAGGCTTGGGGCTGGGGCTGGGCATTGCCTCGCCAATCCAAAGCCCCACCTTCACCTATCTCCATCTGTACGTTGAAGGGAGGCTATGCCTCTACCACTTCGACTTGTATCGAATGAAAGACGCTTCCGATTTTTTTGCCATGGGATTCGAAGAGTATTTTAACACAACCGGCATCGCCGCGATCGAGTGGCCGGAGCGTCTCGGCGCCGCCCTCCCCTTGCAGGCCGTCTCCCTTCATTTTTCATATTCCGGGTCCGGCAGAAATGTAGATCTCTCTTCCGCCTTTGAACCCGACCTGATAAACTTACTGGCCGCATGGGATTGATCCGCAAAGAAATTTTTGTCTGCCTTGATTGCGAATCGACAGGCCTTTTGGCCGACAAAGACCGGATCATCGAAATCGCGGCGGCTCGATTTACGTACGATCGAGTCCTAGAGGAATGCGAAACGCTCGTCGACCCAGAGTGCGATATCCCCGAAACCTCGCAAGACATCCATAAAATTTCGAAGGAGATGATCGAAGGCAAACCCAAGATTGCCGAGATCCTGCCTCAAGTGCTCAAGATGATCGATGGGCATATTTTAGTCGGGCACGGCATTGGGTTCGATATCGCTTTGATTGCCGCTGAGGCGAAGAGGCATCGGATTCCATGCCAAATCGAAAATCAGCCCTATCTGGACACTCTCCGGTTGGCGCGCCTCTATGGGGAAAGTCCCATCAACTCTTTGCAGCAGCTACGCCAGCATTTCAATATTGAACCCGAAGGGGCCCACCGGGCTATGAGCGATGTGATCGTCAACATCGAAGTCTTCAAGCAGCTTACGAGGACTTATCAAACAACCGACGAGCTCTTTCAAGTCCTCCAAAAACCGATCCGTTTGAAAACTATGCCTCTTGGCAAGCATAAAGGACGCCGGTTCGATGAAATCCCTCTCGAATATCTTCTTTGGGCCGAAAGAAAGGATTTTGACCAGGATCTTCTCTTTTCCATCCGCTCCGAGCTCCGAAACCGGAAAAAAGGAGGAGGTTTCGAGCAGGCGGGAAACCCTTTTGGTAATTTATGAGAAAAAATATAGGCACACCCGATCGTCTCTTTAGGTTGGCGATCGCAATCGCCCTTTTTGGCCTAGCCTACTATAAAGCCAGTTGGATCCTCGCAGCGGCCGGCCTCTTTGTGCTCTACGAAAGCCTTGCAGGATGGTGCATCCTCTATTACTTCCTCGGCAAAAACTCTTGCCCCAAATAGAAATTTAACAGGGCAGCTTCATTAAAATTTTAAGAGAAAGTAGACCGCTGGGGCTTCGCGCCCACTGCTTTCCTTGAAACTGTTCTTTCTTTAGCCAAGGCTCTCTGCACTGGACAAAAAAAATTCATGCAGCACTATTTTTAGGAATTTTGGTGACGACTGTGTACTGGTTGAGGGGAAAGATGGTTTTAAAATGCTCTTTAGCAGCAAGCGGGGTCAGCCATTTGAGCTTTTTGTCCACTATCTCATCAAAATCATCTTGTTCTGATTTCCATTCGCAATTCGTGCGAATGACCTCGATCCATCCAGTATTTGTTTTCATGTTATTGGAATGGTCCTGCAAAAGTTGTTTTTTTAAAGAGCTCACTTCTGTATCTGTGGGGCCATTGATTTGGAGATCGCGGATTTGTTCGAGTGCCTTTATTTCGAGTGATTGGAGCATATCTGGATCTCCAGTGAGAAGGATCCTGACTTGAGAAGGATTTCCTGGGTTGAGGCCGCGGGCTTCTTGGATAAAGCTGCACCGTTGCATGTAGGTCTTGCCCATTTCAAATCGGAGTATTTTATTGAGGCGCCATTCGAGAAGAGCGCAGCACCATTTCGATAAGCATGTTTCCTTAAATGTGTCGCGAATCGGGGCAGGGAAGGTCAAAATAGAGAGGGAGTTAGTCTTACCAGTCACCACATCTTTCCGAGTGATGCCTGGAGGTAGGGGGACAGGTGGATAATCGCGCCTTGGATCTTTTTTGCCGATTTTGGGAATGGTTGCCAAGTAGCATTCGATCAGTTGCTTCAATTTTTGCTCTTGAACAGCACCTGTGATGATGATGGTAAAATCGGCAGGATTCAAGTGCAGCTTTCGATGGAAATTCTTACAAACTTCGTAGTCAATGAGTTTCAGATCATCAAGGGTAAGCGATTTGAGTTCAGGATGGTTTTGCGTGTTTATGGCGAGGTATTCGCGATGATAGATGGCGTCTGGATCATTGCGTTGATTTCGGAGATTCTCTTTTTTCTTTTCCAAAGCTCTTTCAAAAGCCGTTCGATCATAACCTGGATTTGTGAACAAGAGATGAGAGAGCTGGAAAATAGATTCTAAGTCTTTAGGCACTGCAGTTGCATGAATGCTTGTCCGATAAGGATGGATAGAGGTGCCGTAAGTGATTTGTTTCTCTTGGAGGATTTTCCTAAGGGTCTTGCGGTCGAAGTCGCCAATACCGCAAGCATCGAAGAAATCTTCACTGAATTTAGCGGAGACGAGTTCTTGGAGTTTTGCATCGCGAATCCCTCGGGGAGAATAGGCTTTCAAGACAACTCGGTTGTTTTCAAAAGTTGTTGGCTTTACCAACACCCTCAGCCCGTTTTTTAAGGTGTATTCTGTGACATTGATTTTTTTGTGAAATCGAGTGATATCGATTTCTTCAGGGATAGGCGGGTGTTTGAGAAGGGGCTGATCGAGCGGTTCTGCGGTCGGAGGTAAGATTTTTTCCTTTGCTGCGTTTGAGATCTCTCTTTTTAAGATTTCTGGCGTAACAGGGGATAAGCCGGTTTTTTTTGGCTCAGCAGTAAGGATGAGACAATGGTTGGGCAGAAGATAGGAAGTCATGGCATTGACAGCATCTAAGTTGATTTGCCCGAGAATCTCCCTTTTCAGCAGGATCATTTCGTCGATATCTGGCAGCGGCTGATTGTGGATGAAATGGGATTGATATTGGCCGATGAATGTATTGGTTGAGGTCTTCCCTTTTTCCAAAATTAAATGATCGTACCCTGCGAGGAGAGATTTTTTGGCCCGATCGAATTCGCTTTGCAAAAATCCAAATGCTTTGATCCGCTTGATTTCGAGCAGCAATTGTTTGAATGCAAGGGGAATTTGGCCTTCCTTGGCTTGGGCAGAGAGTTCGAAAGAAGGCCAATCTGGGATTGTTTCGCCTAGATTACAGGCGGCACGGACAAATGGAAATTTTTCTTCTTCGGCGCATTCGGCTAAGCGCTGATTGAAAATGGTTTTGAAAAGAAAGGCTGTAAGATTTCGCTCTACCACTTTCCTATCGACGATCCCATGATACTTCAGCGGAGGAAGCTGATAGTGGATTTCGACCTTGGATTTAGTCATTTCAGGGTCGGAAAAACAGAGAATTCGAGAGGCTCTCTTTTCCTTGATGCAATAGTTGTATTTCGAAAGGGGGCTTTTGAAGGTTGGGATATTACCAAAATATTTCTCGATTAACTTGCTTGTCTGATTTGGATCAAAATCGCCAACGGCGATCAGAGCGATATTTTCGGGCTGATACCATCGTTTATAGAAAGCCCGGATCGTATCCGCGGGACATTCCTTGACCGATTTGATTTCCTTAGCTCTGTCGATTAGCGTAGCATAAGGAGTCCCTTCAGATGCAATCCGTAATTTCTCCTTGGTATAGCGGAGGGAAACGCTCTCGCGTAGCTTGAGTTCGTCTATGACGATTTCTCTTTCATTTTCTATGATCTCGTCGGACAAGGTGGCCTTGGAGGCCACTTCGCTGAGAATAAAAATGGCTTTTTCCAGAGTATCAGGATCATCCAATGGAATGGCTAGTTTGTACACAGTCTCTTGAGGAGCCGTATGGGCGTTGGCGTCTCTTCCCCAACGGACTCCTTTCGAGTGCAGGTATTCTGTGATTTCATGTTTAGAAAAATGGGCCGTTTCGGTTTGAGCGATGTGTTCGACTAAATGGGCAATCCCCTTTTCTCGCTCGGTTTCATTGAGCATACCGGCACGGATCACAAGATGAAAATAGGCTTTTCCTGGCAAGGGATAATGATTGTTACGCACGTAGTATGTCAAACCATTGTCCAGCCGTTTTATTTTGAGAGCGAGATCTTGGGGGAGGGCAGAGGAGGCTCTGTTGGTGAAGAGTTTACAAGAAGGTAGCCAGGAGGTGAAGGAACTTGCTTGAGCACCTAAGGTTTGTAGTCCTTGTCGAGGTATAACTACGATGCTAGGCATTTTAAAGGAAGGCAAGCGCTGATAACCGCTATTCGGGAGTTGTTTGAAAAAATCAAAAACAACCGTTTTCCAGCCTGGTTTTTGCTGATGATTTTGAACTTGAGGCTGTGAAAAAAGTCTTGTTGCGCAAGAGGAAGCTTGGGCTACTTGCATCTGATCTCTTTCCTACATTATTTATATTAAAAACAGGCAGTGCAATAGCAGTTAGATTACAAAACAGTCGACAATCCCAAGTTTTTCTAAAATTTTGTCGCAGGCCCACCGATTGTAGCGACTGAGAAAATTCAGGCGACTATTTTTACTACATGTTTTTTACCGACGTCCTAGCAGCCTGATCTGGGTTATTTGTGAGCGTCTCGATTCGTTTAAAGGATTGTACTCCTACCATTGATGGAAGACAACTGGTTTTCATTTGGTGTAAATTTTGAGCAGATCCTTGTCAAATTCACAAGTTTTCAAGTAGTTTGGGGAGAGTGGACAAGCTGGCTTTAAAAGACCTTTCCCTCAAAGGCAAACGCGTCTTGATGCGCGTCGATTTTAACGTCCCGCTATCGAAAGACGGGACAATCACAGACGATTCCCGGATTGTCGCCGCGCTTCCCTCGATCGAATATATTTTGGCGCATGGCGCCTCTTTGATCCTCATGAGCCACTTGGGCCGTCCAAAAGCCAAACCAGATCCCCAATTTTCTCTAGAGAAGGTCGCCAAACGCCTCTCAGAGCTTTTGGATAAGCCCGTCCCCTTGGCTCCTGATTGTATCGGGCCCGAAGTAGAAAAAATGGCCAAAGCTCTTCGACCGAGGCAAGTCCTCATGCTCGAAAATGTCCGTTTCCATCTAGGCGAAGAAGAGCCAGAGAAAGACCCATCGTTTGTCGACAGCCTCGCTGAACTGGGAGATCTCTATGTAAATGACGCTTTCGGCGCCGCCCATCGAGCTCATGCTTCCACTGCCCTCATCGCTAAGCATTTCCCCGGAAAGGCAGCGGCAGGCTTTCTCATGGAAAAGGAAATCTCATATCTGACCCCCCTTCTCCAAAGCCCCCGCCATCCCTTCTATGCGATCATCGGCGGCGCGAAGGTCTCGACAAAGGCTGGCGTGATCCATAACCTGCTTAAAAAAGTCGACTCGCTTTTTTTGGGAGGAGGAATGACCTTTACCTTTCTCAAAGCCGAGGGGATCGAGATCGGATCGTCCCTCTTTGAAGAAGAGGAACAGAAGGCGGCGTCAGAAATCCTTGAAACTGCTAAATCGATCCATCTTCCCTCCGACCTCGTGATCGCCGACGCCTTCTCCAATGACGCGAACCGAAAAGTGATCAAATCCAAAGAGGGCATCCCTCAAGGGTGGCAAGGGATGGACATCGGCCCTGAAACCATCCAGGAATGGTCCAAGCTCCTTCAAAAAGCCGCTACGGTGTTTTGGAATGGGCCGCTCGGAGTCTTCGAAATGCCCCATTTTGCTAAAGGAACTTTTGAGATCGCAACTGCGCTCGCCAATTCGGCGGCGGAAGTCGTTATCGGCGGCGGAGATTCGGTCGCCGCCATCCAGCAAATGGGACTCGGAGAAAAATTCGCTCACCTCTCAACTGGGGGGGGCGCAGCGCTGGAATTTCTTGAATTCGGACACCTGCCAGGGATCGACGCCCTTTCTCCTTCAAAGTAAGAGGGTGTCTGCAAAGTGAGGTTCTGTCGATTTTTCGGTTCTTTTGAGCCGATTTTCGATTCAAGACTTGGGGGGCAATATCGACAGCAGTATATGGCCCCCCCAAGCTTTGAAGTCGAAAAGCGGCCAAAATAATCCAAAAACTCGGGCGTTCCCTCACTTTGTAGACACCCTCTAATTAGAATAAATAATTTATTTAAGTAAGCAAAAAATCCACATTCAAGGAGCCGTTTCCTCGAGAAAAACGCGAATCTTTCGTGTCATTAAATGGATGGGTATGCCATGATTACGGGCATTGGCAACACCATGAGATATGAGCTCGGATAACGCTGCCGGTTTCGGGAAGTGGCGCTCCTATTTTTGGCCGATTCACCGATGGGAGTTAAGGAAATTCCTCCCACTCTTTTTCATGTTCTCCCTCATCGCTTTCAATTATAACCTACTGCGGGCCTACAAAGACTCGATGGTGGTCACGGCCGAAAATTCCGGAGCAGAGGTCATCCCGTTCATTAAAGTCTGGGCGATCCTCCCCAGCGCCATTCTGCTGACTTTTATTTTTACGCGGCTCGCAAACCGCTATTCCAAGGAAAAGGTGTTCTATATCATGATGCTCCTTTTCCTCTCGTTCTTCTTTATTTTCACTTTCGTCCTTTTCCCACTGCAATACCATCTTCATCCCAATGCGCTAGCCGATCGGCTCCAAGCCATCCTTCCCGCAGGGTTCAAAGGTTTAATTGCCTTGTTCCGCAATTGGACGTTCACCTTGTTCTATGTCATGTCGGAACTTTGGAGCACGGCGATCCTATCCGTCCTATTCTGGGGGTTTGCCAACGAAGTGACGTCAGTGAAAGAAGCCAGACGCTATTATGGGCTATTGATGATCGGCGGCAACCTCGCCGGGATCGGTGCGGGCCAGGCGGCCAGCAATTTTGCCACTCATCTCTATATCCCCTGGATCCCTTATGGGCACACAGTTTGGGACCAGTCGGTTTTCTTTCTCAGCAACACGGTCATTCTTTCCGGATTCGCGACGATCGCGATCTTTCGTTGGCTCAATAAAAACGTAATCCGCCCCGACGAACTCGCTAAGCCCTTCCATCAGCCTGAAAAAATCAAGATGTCGATGCGGAAAAATTTTGCTTACCTTGCCAGGTCCAAGTATTTAATTTGCATCGCGTCCATCGTCGTCGCCTACAATGTTGCGATGAACTTGATCGAGGTTGTCTGGAAGAACCAGATCAAGCAGGTCTACCCGAACCCCGGCGATTACACTGCTTATATGGGAGACGTGATGACCGTAATGGGGATCATCGCGACCGTCGTCTCGATCTTTTTCACCAACAGTTTTATCCGCCGCTCTTGGACCGCGGCCGCGCTCATTCCGGCCATCACCGTCCTTGTGATGGGCATCGCCTTTTTTTTCTTCACCTTATCCGAACAATTGGGCATTCAGTGGATCGGGGCCCTCTTCGGCACGACCCCGCTCATGCTCAGCGTCACCTGCGGTTTCTTCCACCAAGCGACGGCCAGAGCCTGCAAATACACCCTTTTCGACGCGACGAAAGAAATCGCTTTTATCCCCCTGGGCTCCGAATCGAGGCTTAAGGGGAAGGCTGCGATCGACGGCGTCGGATCCCGCATCGGCAAATCAGGCGGTTCCGTCATCCACCAAGGCCTCCTCCTCATGCTGACGACGGTCTCTGCCAGCACTCCTTATGTAGGAGCGATTTTCCTCATCGTGATTCTTGCCTGGATCTTCGCTGTTGTTTCTTTAGGGAAGCAATTCGATGCTCTCGCAGCCCGCGACGCCAAGCTCAATATCCCTGACCCTCCCTCTTCCCACCCCCAATCCCAGCTGATGAAGGAAGGGGTGTAAAGTCGCACGTCCTAATCAAAGGTACATGATCCTAAATCAGAGGATCTGGTATAAAAACTACGCATGACACCAATCTCATTTTAAATGATTACGATTTCGAACAGCCTTTCCTTTGTCCGGGCGCCGCTTGCCCTGTTATTCCTTCAGGAAAATGCGGCTCTTCGCTTGCTTGCGATCTTACTAGCTGCATTGACCGATTGTATTGACGGCTACTTAGCCCGCCGCACCCAATCGGCCAGCCGCTTCGGCGCGGTTCTCGATCCGGCAATGGATAAGTTTTTTGTCTATTTCGCCCTCGCTGCGCTCTATCATGAAGGGCGGATCGACTCTTGGCAGATCGCCGCGGTTGCGTCGCGCGATTTCTTCCTCTGCCTGTACGGGCTCCTTATGCTCGCCACACGGCGCACAAAATCGATTATCTTCCGCTCAGTCCGATGGGGCAAAATCACGACCGCGCTGCAATTCATCGTTTTGGCGGGGCTTGTCTACCACATTTCTTTTTCCTGGATCGTGTTTGCCGCCTTTGTGGCTTTTGGGTGGCTTGCCTTCCTCGAACTTTTCCAGCTCGCCCCAGCCCGCCCCCACGAGGCAAAATCTTCTTAACGCGAGTGAAGAAGATTCTCTGCGATAGTAGAGATAACGCCGTGAGATCTAAGCAATGTATACTGAATAGGGAGCATTCTCCAGTTCAAAGAGACAAACCGCCCAAAATCACTTGCCTGAATAAATTTTCCATAATGTTCTACGCTAGATAAATTACCGTTTTTATAGGCAGATTGTACGAAATCCAAACAATTGCCCCCTATTGTCATATAATTTCTTGCGCCGCTCTCGCAGTCATTTTTTGCTGCTTCCGCATATTTAACAATATTTTCAGCTTTATCGTAGGGGATGAGAAACTGGGTAGTGATATCCGCATTCAATCTCTGCATTTTCTGAAGGAAACGAGTATCATCCATCACTCGGCAAGGTACGCCTTTTAGCAATTCCCAATATGAATGATCGTTTTTTGCTGGGTATAAGCCGATTACGTGAAATTTTCCTGTGTTTGGATTTTGGATGGATAGGGCTCCATGATTGGGTGCCACGTGCGTGCGAAACCAGACATGAGATCGCAGCGGGCATGTCTCCCTAGGCGTTTGCGGAGAAGGAGGGATCCAAATCGGGCCTGGCACTGCATTGGGTTGACCTCCAACCTGTGTTTCTTTTTGCGAAGACACAAAAGCTGCGGGCGACATCGACCATTCGGAAGAAGATTTTGATCCCTCCAAGTGGGTCTGGCTATTCTGCGAACTTCTTTGACCGGAGGATTCTTTGATGAGATCCCAGGCGCTCACCTCTTCTTGCTGAGACCCAAAAGCGGCGTCGGCTCCGAATGGCTTCCACCCTTCCAAACCGGCTCGCCACCCTTGCGAACTTTTTTGGTTTGAGGATTTTTTGATCAGATCCTGAGTGTTCTCCACTTCTTCGTGTGGAAGCTCAAAACCGGCATCGGCCCTAGACAGCTTCCACCCCTCCAACCCGGCTCCCAACCCTTGCGAACTTTTTTGGCTCGAGGATGTTTTGATAAGATCCTGAGCACACTCAACATCCTGAGGCTCATAATCTGGAGAGGCTGTGTCAAACCTGGACGATTCCCATTCCTCAAAACTGGTTCGCCATCCTTGCGAACTTTTTTGGCTCGAGGATTTTTTGATAGGATCCTGAGTGTTCTCCACTTCTTCGTGCGGAGGCTCAAAACCGGCATCGGCCCTAGATGGCTTCCACCCCTCCAACCCGGCTCCCAATTCTTGCGAACTTTTTTGACTCGAGGATTTTTTGATCAGATCCTGAGCACACTCAACATCCTGAGGCTCATAATCTGGAGAGGCTGTGTCAAACCTGGACGATTCCCATTCCTCAAAACCAGTCAGATCTTGAGTGTTCTCCACTTCTTCGTGCGGAGGCTCAAAACCGGCATCGGCCCTAAACAGCTTCCACACCTCCAACCCAGCCCCCAACCCTTGCGAACTTTTTTGGCTCGAGGATTTTTTGATCAGATCCTGAGCACACTCAACATCCTGAAACTCATAAACTGGGCGAGATGTTTGTTTAATGAGGTTCCAAGCGCGCCCCTGGGAATCTGCAGACTGATCTCCTCGTAAATAGCGAATCACATTTTGGACCGTGAGGCCATGAAGTTGAAGCATAGAGCCATCATTTTGAGGGATTGTGATTGTGCAACCGTGATGGGCGATCATTGGGAGAGATTCTCTCGAAGAAGATTTAAGCGTCGCTAATAGCTGCTCTCCTTGCGGATGAAGACATCGGTTCAATTCTGTTTTGTCAAAATTTGGGCTGGCAAAAACATCGATATTTTCTATCCCGATCCGATCGACAATCGAACGAAAAAACAGCGCGTCGCCATTTCCTGATTTGGCGAGCTTTGCTAGGAGAGTTACCCCATATTCATCGCGCGTATTGAAATAAGACGGATCCCATCCGCAATGATCTAATTTCTTGCAAAGCGCGAGAGGAAGAGAATGAGAGATCAGTGCATTTGCGAGTACGTTTAGTTCCACATGTCTTCGCGCCTCAGGGATATGATCTAAAAGAGCAGAAAAAAACTCATAATATTCCGCACCAAGGGCCGAAGATAAAATTGGGATAAAATCTTCGCTCTTTTGATTTTGAAAATATTTATTCAAAAATTCTATTGTTTTTTCTTCGCTATTATTCTCAAAACATTTTTCTAAATCTCTTATAGAAGTTGTTGTGATTTGTACCCTGTAACGGTCCTGAAAATCATTCAAAAGAAGCATATTACCCTTGTTAAAATTATTAACATCGTATTACTATTTTACAATAACTGTAATTATTATTCAACAAACTAATTTAAAAACAAAACTATGCAAGAAAAAATAACTCAGATAAATGAGCCAATCCAAGTAAGGGGCTGTTAAAAAATAAGTTAAACCATTTCCCGGCCATTATAGCGGCCCATCTGTCAGACGGCAGCGACTCGGTTATATTGCTCGAACATTGACCTTGTCGCTGCCGCAGACATCTGGGCCACTCTAAGAACCGCAAAACAGTTTACTTTATTCTTTAACAGCCCCTAATAGAATTTTTACTTGACATTCTGTAGACTGCCTGCTCTTTCTGAGGAGGATCCGATGATAAAAGGAAGGTTTGACGGACTGACTGACACGCAATGGCTGATGATCACACCACCTAGACAAATAGATTGATAACTGTTTGGATATACTGCGACCGTTCAAAAAGAGTGAAAAATGCCACTGCGAAATCATAAAAAAGGTCCTTGAATGGACCTTTTTTATGCGAAGCAGCGCCCTGAATTTGAGCCAGGCGAAGCCGGTGTCGAAGCAGCTAAACTTGAAAAGTTTAGCGCCGGGGTCCCCGAAGACGCATCGTCTTTGGGGTGGGGTGCAGACGGGTCTCAAATTCAGTGGCTGTCCGAGGGGTCCCCAAAGATGCATCATCTTTGGGGTAGGGCGCCGGCAGATTCACACTTTTTGGGCGGGAGTAGTATAGCAAATTACTGGGATAGGCTCATTGTTCCACCCCCCTTGGCTTGGACATATCTTGCTTTGCAATTCTCCCAAGGCGTATAACCATTGAGATGCATCCTTAAGGTTTTTCCATGGAAATCTCCCGCGAATCGGTCTTTGTCTCAGCTTTGCGCACCTTCAGCAAAATGTTTTTTGGCGTTGTCGCCATTGTCGTCGCCGCGTTCCTGTGCGCGCTGCTCTACAGTCTTTGTTCGGAGACGGTCACCGTCGACTCGAAGACGACGTTGGAGGTCGCTCCCGATGCTCAGAATAAGCGGGAAGCGGTCTCGATCACGGCGCCGGCGATCCTCCAACTGAACATCAATGGGGTCATTGGAGAGCCCGGCCTCGATTCAGAGGTCGTTGAAAATATCCTGATCGAGTCCAGAACCGGCGTCCTTGCGAACAACCGGGTGAAAGGGATCTTGATCCATTTCAACACTCCAGGAGGAACCGTCGTCGATTCGGATAACATCTACCGGATGCTCATGGAATACAAAGCCAAGTACAAAGTGCCGATTTACGCCTATGTCGACGGCCTTTGCGCATCGGGAGGGATGTACATCTCCTCCTCGGCTGACAAAATCTACGCCAGCCCAACGTCGATCATCGGGTCGGTCGGCGTCATCCTCGGCCCATTTTTCAACGTTTATAACTCGCTGGGGAAAATCGGCGTTCAGTCAAAAACCCTCACAAAAGGGATCGACAAAGACGCAATGAGCCCTTTCCGTCCCTGGAAGGAAGGGGAAGATCAATCCTATAAGGAGATCATCGACTATTTTTACGACCGGTTCGTCCAGATCGTCACCTCAGCACGCCCCAACCTCGATAAAGATAAGCTGCTCACCGAATATGGAGCCCGCGTTTTTGATCCAGTCAAGGCTGAACAACACGGGTATATCGATCATGGCAATGCGAGCCGAAACGAGGCCCTCCTCGCCCTCCTCGAAGAGGCCAAGATCGATCCGGCGAAACCCTATCAGGTCGTCAAACTCGAACAGCAGTACGCTTGGTTCTCCAAACTCTTTAAAGGGAGAAACACCCTCTTGAGCGGTAAGATCGAACATAGCTTCGACCTAGGGCAGCCGAAAATACGCGATCAGTTTGCCTATTTGTATCAGCCTGCGAATGAATAAGATCTACATTCTCGACGCGGTCAACTTCTTGTTTAGGTCCTATTACGCCATCGGGCCGATGTTGAATGGCGCGGGACAATCGACGAGCGCTCTCTTTGGATTCATCCGCTCGGTGCAAAAACTGATCAAGGAGTTTTCTCCCGAGCATTTCGTCGCTGTCTTCGACGGCCCGGATAACAAGAAATCGCGCCAGGCGGTCTATGCGGAATACAAAATGCATCGCAAAGGGGCGCCAGAAGATCTTTTTCCTCAGTTTGATTGGGCCTATGAATGGTGTGAAATGGCCGGGATCCCGATTCTTTGTGTAGAAGGAGTGGAGGCAGACGATACGATGGCCTCGGTTGCCGTCTGGGCAGCGAAAATGGGAGCCGAGGCCTACCTTTGTTCGAGCGATAAAGACTTGATGCAGCTCGTCAACGACCGGATCTTTATGCTCCATGCCCATAAAGAAAATGTGCTCGTCGATGCATCGAAAGTGTTGGAGCTGTTCGGCGTCCGCCCCGACCAAATGCTCGATTACCTCTCGATTGTAGGCGACGCCTCAGACAATATTCCCGGAATTCCAGGGTTCGGGCCGAAGACAGCGACGACCCTCCTTAAAGAATTCGGCACCTTGGATGCGATCCTTGCCCATCCGGAAAAGATAAAAGGAGAAAAGAAGCAGGAAATTCTCCGGTTCAACAAGGAGGGGGCGTTGATGAGCCGCAAGCTCGCAACCCTCGACCTAGATGTCGAGATCCCAAAAGTTGCCGAGTTCTATCAGCTGAAAGTTCCAGACTTTGGCAAGCTGGAGAGTTTTTATCATAAGATGAAATTCCTCTCTCTTCTTCGCGAGATGGGAGAGAAGCCTCTTCCCAAAAAAGCGGAGAGGCGCCTGACTGAGAGGCGCGAGTACCACTTAGTCGACGATGAAAAAGAGCTCGATACGCTCTTAACGAAGCTCTCAAAGGAGTCGGAGGTTTGCATCGATACCGAAACGACCGATGTCTCCTCAATGAATGCAGAACTCGTCGGCATCGGCTTTTGCGTCGAGCCCGGGGAGGCATGGTACGTCCCTTGCAACGGGAAATTGGGCAAAAAAACAAGCGTTGCCCTAAAAGAATTTTTCTCCCATGCCAAATGCGGCTTTTTCGGACACAATATCAAATACGATTGGCACGTCCTCCAAAATCTAGGCATTGGTATCCGTCATATTTGCTTCGATACGCTCATCGCCTCTTATCTTCTCAATCCTCAAAGCCGCAGGCACAACCTAGATGAACTGGCGCTCGAAAAATTTAAAAAAATCAAAATTCCCATCGAGAATTTGATCGGCAAGGGAAAAGACCAGATCTCCATGCGCGATGTTGAGATTCAGAAAGTGGCCGAATATTGCTGCGAAGATGCCGACTATACGGCGCGGCTCAAGGAACTCTTCGAAGAAGAACTGGAGGAAAAGAAGCTGGACCGCCTCCTTACCGAGCTCGAACTGCCCTTATTGCCGATTTTAGGCAAGATGGAGCGGAAAGGCATCTACCTCGATGTTGAAAAATTGAAACACTTGGGTGAAGGCATATCCCGCGATTTGGAAGGCGTAAGGAAAAAAATTTTCCATGAGGCAGGAGTCGAGTTCAATCTCAACTCTCCCAAGCAGCTCAGCGAGATTCTCTTTGACAAATTGGGCATGAAACAGCCTTTCCGCAAAAAGACGGAATTTTCGACGGGGGCTGACGTCCTCGAAGCCCTTGCCGCCGACTATCCGGTCGCACGCCTCATCCTCGATTACCGCGGCCTGGAAAAACTCCGCTCCACCTATGTTGAAGCACTGCCCGAATCGGTCATTGCAAAGACAGGGCGGATCCATTGCACGTTCAGCCAATCGGTCGCCGCTACGGGGCGACTTTCCTGCCAAGACCCTAACCTGCAAAATATTCCCGTACGCTCGAAGGAAGGACTGGCAATCCGCTCCTGCTTTAGGCCAGAGAAGCGCGACTGGTTCTACGTCGGAGCCGACTATTCCCAAATCGAACTTCGGCTCCTCGCGCACTTCAGCGAAGACCCTGAACTTGTCCGGGCCTTCCACGACCATCAGGATATCCACACTCATACCGCCTCGCTCGTCTATGGCGTCCCGCCCGCCATGGTCACCCCGGAAATGCGCGACCTTGCCAAAATCGTCAACTTTGGCATTATCTATGGCCAAGGCCCTTTTGGCCTCTCCAGGCAGCTCGGAATCTCCATGAGGGAAGCCTCGGAGTTCATCCAGAAATATTTTGAAAGATACCCCAAAGTGCACGACTTTCTCGAGTCGTGCAAAGCGATTGCCCGCAAAACCGGGGCAGCCACAACCCTGACAGGCAGACAAAGGCCGATCCCTGAAATCGACAATAAAAACCCCTCTATCCGCGCCGCAGCCGACCGCCTGGCCGTCAATACGCCCCTTCAAGGAACGGCCGCCGATCTGATCAAAATGGCCATGATCGAAATCGATCGGACGATCGGAGAGGAAGAGCTGGAGGGAAAATGATCCTTCAGATCCATGACGAATTGATTTTTGAGGTCCCTGATGAGGAAGTGGCCGTTTTCGAAAAAATTGTGAAAGAAAAAATGGAAACCGTGCTCAAACTAAATGTGCCGATCGAGGTTCATTTGGCCGTTGGCAAAAATTGGGCGGAATGCTAAAATTAAAGAAAATTGCCATCACAGGTGGGGTAGCGAGCGGAAAAACGTCCGTTTGCCAGTTCTTCCAAGAACTTGGGGCCTTTGTTGTCAACGCCGACGCGATTGTCCACGAACTCTTGATCCCAATACCGATCTCGGTCAGCAAGTCATCCGGCAATTCGGCCCCGAGATTCTAGCCGACGGAAAATCAGCCGGAGAAGGATTGCTGAAAAAGTATTTAAGGATCCGCGGCAGCTTACAAAACTTGAAAAGCTGCTGCATCCTGCCGTGCTCCGTAAAATCGAGGAGCTCTATAGCCTGGCGTGCCTCGTCAGAGGCATACTACCTGCCTTTGTGGTGGAAATCCCCTTCCTATTCGAGATTCGAGCGGGAACCGTTTTACGATGATGTCGTCGCCGTGCTCGCCGATCGAGGCCGTTGCCCGTCAGAGGTTTGAGCGAGCGGGATTTCAACCGAGAAGAATACGAAAGACGCATGAGACCGGCAACTGAGCCCCCATCAGAAAAAGCGCGAACGCGCCGATTATACCATTCAAAATAATGGATCTCTCGACGATCTTAACGAACCAAGTCATCGCTTTGAACAACATTTTAAAACTATAGAGGAAATCTTTCATGAACCAAGATCAACAGACTGAATCGCAACAATAGCTCAGAATATCACCACCCAGCCAGCCCTCCCAAGATTTCGAAACTGTGACCAAAATCTCCGACCTGCAGCGGATGAACATCGACCAGCTGCAAGCCTATGCACGCAACATCGGCCTCAAGCACACCGGCTCCTCTCACCAAATCGAGCGTCGTCTTCGAAATCGTCAAAACGATCTCCGAGCGGCCCAACGAAGTTCTCTATGGCGAAGGCGTTCTCGAAGTTCTTCCCGATGGATTTGGATTCCTCCGCTCCCCCAACTACAACTATCTTCCCTCTGCGGAAGACATCTACGTCTCCCCCGCCCAAATCCGCCGATTCGATCTTCGCAAAGGAGACACTCTCTACGGCTCCATCCGCGCGCCGAAAGAGAAGGAAAAATACTTTGCCATGCTCAAAGTGGAGCGGATCAACGGCAAAACCTTCGAACAGACCCGCGACCGCGTCCTCTTTGAAAACCTCACCCCGCTCTATCCGAACAAACGACTCGTCATGGAGACGACCCGCGAGCAAGCTCACAACCCGCGTTCTCGACCTCGCCGCGCCGATCGGCAAAGGACAGCGCGCCCTGATCGTCGCCCCTCCAAAATCGGGCAAAACGATCTTGATGCAGAACATCGCCAATGCCATCGAGACCAACAACCCCGAAGTGATCCTCATCGTTCTTCTCATCGACGAGCGACCTGAAGAAGTCACCGACATGATCCGCACCGTCAAAGGCGAAGTGATCGCCTCCACTTTCGACGAACCGCCCGAGCGCCACGTCCAAATCGCCGAAATGGCGATCGAAAAAGCGCGCCGTCTGGTCGAATGCGGCTACGATGTCGTCATCCTTCTCGACAACATCACCCGTCTTGCCCGCGCCTATAACACCGTACAGCCCCATTCGGGCAAAATCCTAACCGGCGGCGTCGACGCGAACGCGCTCCACAAACCGAAACGCTTTTTCGGCGCGGCCCGCAATGTCGAACAAGGCGGCTCTCTCACCATCATCGCGACTGCGCTCATCGATACCGGCTCCCGGATGGACGAGGTCATCTTCGAAGAGTTCAAAGGCACCGGCAACATGGAACTCGTCCTCGACCGACGCCTTGCCGACCGACGCCTGTTCCCTGCGATCGACCTCATCAAGAGCGGCACACGGAAAGAAGAGCTCCTCTACCACCCAGCCGAGCTCGAAAAGATCTATCTCTTGCGCCAAGGCATTGCCGACCTGACGCCGGTCGATGCGATGAATCTCCTCACCGCACGGCTGAAGAAAACGGCGAGCAACGCCGAGTTCCTCCTCTCGATGAAAGAATAGAGTTTGCGCCAAAAGTGGGTTTTGGGTAAAAGGAGGTAGAGGGATGCGTGTATGCAACGTGTCGGGCTTCTCTTTTTATTATCCGTTCTTGGACTCACCGGCTATTGCGCTTGGAATTTTTTCCCGAGCGTCAGTACGAAAGTCGAGGATTTTTTTGCCGGGGATACGTTTCAGACCTTAGAGGTCCGCTACTCCGCGGAGAGCATCATGGAAGCTCACCGTATGGAGCTGTTGTCGGATAATTCCCATGTTTTCCTCGAGCCTACGCTCAAATTCGTTCCCTACCTTCTCTTGGATGTGAAATACACCCGCTCTCACGAAAAAACCGGAGAGGGGATCATTCTCTGGGGCCTTGTCGACGGGGAAATGGTCGTGAATACCAGCACATGGGAAAGAACTCACGGCTTTACGGACTGCATCGCCGCGAACGCCAGCCGCCAAGAGTTCAAAATCATGAACGCTCTCGCCTCTCGCGGCGGCTCTTGGGACCGCGACGGCCTTTCCAAGTTTTTGAATATCGAGAACCACATCCTCGATTCTTGGATCGATAGCTGCCGCAAAAAGAGTTTGATTGTACAAGCGGGCAACACGTACCGCCTTCACCTGCAAAACCCACGGCTCATGGTGATTCCTGAGACCAAGCTCGAGCATTGGCTCGTCACCAAACCGACGAAAAAAGCGATCCGGGTCAAGAAACGGTATCGCTCTTCTCAAATTGAGGCGATTTCTCAAGCCGCTTTCGGCAATGACTTTGCCATCCGTAAAACAACGGAAATATTCTTACCCGTCTACAGCATCGTCGTCCAAAATCCCGATGGGACGCAGATGACGAGCTACTGGAATGCCCTCAACGGCAAACGGCTCTCTGCTCCTCCCTACGAAATCGATTAGATGCAAAAAAACTACGAGGCAGTCTTATTCGATTTGGACGATACGTTGATCGACTTCAAAAGAAGCGAAGGGATCTCGCTCCGCAAATGCTACGCAAAGTATTTCCACCATCTCGTCTCGTGGGACGCCTTTTACGTTCATTATGCGTCGATCAACCGAGCCCTATGGAATCTCGCTGAGGAAGGAAAAATCCCTACGTCCGCGATCGCAGATCTCCGTTTTCTACAGCTTGCCGATCTTTATCAGATCCCCTTTCTGCCTGAGATCGTCCAATATTATGAGGGGCAACTCATTTTAAACTCCCATTGGAATGAAGGCGCCGAGGAGCTCTTAGACACTTTGAAAACCCGCAAGGTCCCCGTAGCCTTCATCACGAATGGATTTACCCATCTGCAGCGCGATAAGCAAAAAAAGCTGGGTCTTTCCCGCTACTCCCAAATCATGGTCGTATCGGAAGAGTGCGGCGTGGCCAAGCCCCATCCAAAAATCTTTCAAACGGCTCTCGACCTCATCAAATCCCATCCCTCTCGCACGCTCATGATTGGCGACTCCCTGACAAGCGACGGCCAGGGCGCTAAAAACGTTAATATGCCCTTTTGTTGGTACAATCCCCACAAACTTCCCAACCCATCGGACTGGCAGCCCGACATTGTGATCCATGCCTTAAGAGATTGCCTGTCTATTTTCTAAGAGAACATTTCGTGTTTGCCGCAAGGGCAGCGGAAGAAGAGGCGGCTTGCCGCTCTGAATTTCTGCTTGAAGAGCGGAGCAAGAGTTGGCCGCCGCCGACGCCCCGTTGCAGGGCTTGTCCTCCACAGCTCGGGCAGTCGGCAAGGGGCGCATCCGTGATATTTTGAAACGCCTCCAGCTCATGGCTGCAAGAGGCGCATTTGTAAGCGTAAGTCGGCATTACATTCCCATTCCGCCGAAGTCCATACCGCCCATCCCACCCATACCCATGCCGCCCATGCCGCCCATTCCACCGCCCATCGGAGCGGGGGTCGCGGGTTTTTTGGGTTCAGGCTTATCGGTGATCATCGCCGCGATGGTGATCAGCATTCCCGATATGGATGCTGCATGAAGGAGCGCGCTTTTCGTCACGAGCACCGGATCGATCACGCCGTCCTTGATGAGATCGGCAAAATCGTCGGTCAGTCCATTGTAGCCGAACTGCGCCTTCTTTCTCGGCGATTTTTTCAGCGATGAGACATCCCATTTTTACCGCAGTTGTTCGCAATGGCCGTCGCAGGGGCAAAACAGGCCTTGGCGACGATCTCGACGCCGATGGCCTCTTCTCCAGAGACTTTGAGCTGCATCAAGGGCTTTTGATGCGCGGATCAGGGCCACGCCTCCGCCAGGCACGATCCCTTGGGCCACTGCCGCCCGGGTCGCATGAAGGGCGTCTTCGATGCGCGCCTTTTTCTCATTCGCTTCCGTCTCCGTCACGGCGCCCACGTTGACGACAGCCACGCCGCCGACCAATTTCGCAAGCCTCTCTTCCAGCTTTTCCCCGTCATACTCGGAGAGATTCGGCTGGGCAAGCTCGCATTTGATCTGGGCGATCCGATTTTTGATCTCTTTCGCTTTGCCCGAGCCGTTGACGATCGTCGTCTCTTCCTTCCCGATCTTCACCTTTTCCGCGCTTCCGAGAACATCGAGGCCTACCTCTTCGATATTCAGTCCGATCTCGTCGGAAACCACTTTTGCGCCAGTCAGGATGGCGATGTCTTCGAGCATCGCCTTGCGCCGGTCGCCAAATGCGGGCGCTTTGACCGCGCAGACAGGAAGGCCCCCTTTCACCTTGTTGACGACAAGAGTCGCAAGAGCTTCCCCTTCGACATCATCAGCGATGATGAGGAGCGGGCGCGATCTCTTCTCCATCGCTTTTTCCAAAATCGGAACCATTTCCTTCGCACTAGACAGTTTCTTGTCAGTGATCAAGATCATAGGATGATCGAATTCAACCGCCATCTTTTCCGCGTTCGTGATGAAATAAGGTGAAATGTATCCTTTATCGAATTGCATCCCTTCGACGACATCGAGCGTGGTTTCCGTGCCCTTTGCCTCGCCAATCGTCACGATTCCGTCTTTGCCCACTTTCTGCATCGCATCTCCGATGATCGAGCCGATATCGGGATCGTTATTGGCGGAAATTGCGGCGATCTGTCGGATCTCTTCCGGCGTCTTGACCGGCTTTGCGAGCTTATCGAGAGCATCTACAATGGCCTTGACCGCTTTGTCGATCCCTCTTTTCAGGTCCATAGGGTTCACGCCTGCCGCCACATTCTTCACCCCTTCGGCGAAAATCGCTTCCGCGAGGACGATCGCTGTGGTCGTCCCATCGCCCGCCATATCGGACGCTTTTGAAGCCGCTTCTTTGACGAGCTGGGCCCCCATGTTTTCGTATTTGTCTTTCAGAATGATTTCTTTAGCGACGGTCACTCCGTCCTTTGTAGAAAGCGGGAGATCCGAACCCTTTCCCAATCACCACGTTGCGCCCTTTTGGGCCCAAGGTCACGATGACGGCTTTTGCGAGAGTCTTGACCCCTTTCAAGATCGACTTCAGCGCATCTTCATTGAATTGGAGCATCTTTGCCATAAGCCGTTCTCCTTAATTGTATACAGCCAAAACATCTTCTTCCGAGAGGATCAGATACTCCATCTCATCCACTTTATACTCAGTGCCCCCATAAGAGGAGAATAAGATCTTGTCGCCGACTTTGATATCCATCCGCTGGAGCTTTCCTTTGTCGTCTATTTTGCCGGGCCCTACGGCGATGACTTTTCCTTCGCGGGGTTTTTTCTGAGCGCTTTCAGGAAGGAGAATTCCTCCCTTAGCTTGTTTCGCATCTTCTCTTTGAACCAAGACTCTATTGCCCATCGGATTAATTTTTTTCTTTGCAGACATACAATGCCTCCGTTGATTTTTTGGGCAATCATAGGAAATATCACCATTTTCTGTCAATTTTTAGCACCCGATCCGCCAAAGCGCTAAGTTAATCATACAAAAGGAAAAGCTTCCTCTTCTCGAGAAAAGCTTCCCTTTCTGCTTTTTGGAAGTCGATGAGCTTCCACGCGGGGTATTTTTCCTGTTGGATAATTTCATAAACAGCGTCGGTCCCGTTCGCTTTGCAGAAAAGCTCTTTGCGGCTCGCTCCGATCTCACCCATCCGCTTGTTGAATTCGGCGGGATAAAGGCTCTTAAGAAGGCCGATCATCAAGTATTGAATCGAAAGCGGCCGGAAAATCTTTTCGTCGGTGATTTGGATCAAAACTCCCTCGCAATCAAGCCCTTTGAAATGCCCGTAAAAAGGGCGGAAGTGGTAGGGCTGGAAGCGGACGCCCGGCAGCTTTTGGCTATTGAGCGCCGCGGCAAAGTCATGAGCCTTGATCCAAGGGGCTCCGACGATTTTGAAAGGCAAGGTATACCCGATTCCGATGCTCACGAGCTCCAGCTCTCCGAGTAGCCCGGTCACCGGGTAAAAAAGTGGGGTGTCGGGCTCCGGCACGTTCGGGCTTGGCGGAATCCATGCCAGCCCCGTGTCGCGGTAGCTCATCGACCGCTTCCAGCCTTTCATCGGAATGACGAGGAGCTTGCATCCGACCTTGTATTCGGCATTAAAAAATTTGGCCAGCTCCCCAATCGTCATCCCAGGGCAATAAGGGACGTTGATGTAGCCTATAAATGAGCGCCTCTCAACGCTCAGCATCGGCCCGTCGACGACCAGGCCGTTGATCGGGTTGGGGCGGTCGAGGACTACACTCAAGATCCCCGCCTTGGCCGCTTCCTCCATCGCATAATAGAGCGTCGTCTGGTAGGTATAAGCCCTCACCCCTGTGCATTGGATATCGTAAACGATTGCGTCCAGGCCAACCAACATCTCTTGGCTCGGCCTCCTGTGCTCGCCGTGCAGACTGTACACCGGGATCTCGGCCTCTTTGCCATGGGAGACTTTTTCCGCGGCGTACTGGTGCCCCTTTAAGCCATGTTCCGGAGAAAATAGGGCGGCAACCTGAATCCCGGCCTCTTGAAAACGGGACAGTGTCGAGCGCATTTTAGAATCGATGCTGGTCTGGTTGACAATCAAGCCGACCTTTTTCCCCTTCAGCTGCTGGGCGCCCTCCTCAAAAAAAATGTCAACGCCCAGAGAGACTTTTGCAAAAAGGGAGGTGGAAAAAATGAAAATAATGAAAACTCGCATCGCCATAGAGTTTCTATCATATCAAAGAATTACTTCCCTATGCTATAGGTATCTTTGTAAGAGTTTACCCTCATGACCTCCTCATTTCTCGAAGAAGCCAGTGAACTGCTCGATCGCGTCAAGGGCCGTCCCTTGCACCTTGCCGAACGAAAGAAAATGGCCATTGAGCTTGCTGAACTCATGCTGCAGGAAGCTTCCCGAACGATGACATCGAAGGAAAGGGAGATCCAGGAGCAACTCTCGAGACTCATGCGCGATCCGGCGGGCAAAGCCTTTACGATGGCGATGACTGACCAATGTTTTCGCAGCCATACGAATCTGCGCGTAGCCGACCAGATGATCTATCTATTGAACCAGATCGGGGTTCCCCAGTATCTCGATTGGGTCAAGCGCCTAGAGCTCCATGTATTCAAAACCTTGGGTCCCGCGGTCGCTCAGTTCCTCGTGCCGGTTGCTACCCATACGCTGAGAAATGAGACCTCGCGGGTTATCTTGCCTGGAGAAAACGCCCTCTTAAACAAACACTTGGCCGAACGGAAAAAGCAGGACGTCCAGCTCAATTTGAACCATCTCGGCGAAGCGATTTTGAGCGAATCGGAAGCAAAACACCGGATGCAGTTATATTTGGAAGACTTGAAAAATCCGGGGATCGATTACATCTCGGTCAAGATTTCGACGATCTTCAGTCAAATCAACTTGATCGATTTCGAAGGGACGGTCGACAAAATCGCCGCTCGGCTAAAAGATCTCTACCGCACTGCGATCAAATATCCCGTCCCCCGCTCCGACGGCACCTCCAAAGCGAAATTCATCAACCTCGACATGGAAGAATACAGAGATCTCCATTTGACGGTCGCCGCCTTCCAACAAGTTCTGAACGAGCCTGAATTTTCCGACTTTGCCGCCGGGATTGTCCTGCAAGCCTATTTGCCCGATTCTCACAATATCCAAAAAGAACTCACCGAGTGGGCCAAAAAACGGGTCGCAAGCGGCGGAGCCCCGATCAAAATCCGGATCGTCAAAGGGGCGAATCTCGCCATGGAGCAGTTCGAGGCCTCGCTCAAGGGCTGGCCACAAGCTCCCTATACGACAAAACTCGAAGTCGATGCCAACTACAAGCGGATGGTGATCTACGGCTG
Organism: uncultured Chlamydiae bacterium; assembly: GCA_963730605.1. Classification (GTDB taxonomy): domain Bacteria; phylum Chlamydiota; class Chlamydiia; order Chlamydiales; family SM23-39; genus CAIPFQ01. The sequence goes on along the minus strand of CAVSSM010000009.1, from coordinate 170,481 downwards.
CATCCGGGAAAACGCCCGCGCCGTGCGCCTGGGAGTCGCGAGCCATAATCTTTTCGATATTGCGTTTGCAATTCTTCTCAGACTTGAAAACGAGGTGGAACCTTATGTCGGCTTCGAGATGCTCGAAGGGATGGCCGACCATATCCGCCGCGTCGTTCAAAAATTAACGGGAGACATGCTCCTCTATTGCCCCGTCGCGACAAAAGCCGAATTCCAGCACGCCATCGCTTACCTCATTCGCCGTCTCGATGAAAATACTGGGCCTGAGAACTTTCTCCGCCACGCCTTCGGTCTCAAAGCCGGTACGGACATTTGGGAGAGTCAAACTTCCCTTTTTTCTCAAAGCTGCGATGAAATTGAGTCGACTCCGTCCGCGCCCCGCCGCACGCAAAATCGGTTGATTTCGCCTACCAAAGTCGATTTCGCGGCTCCGTTCGAAAACGAACCCGACACCGATTTCTCCTTGCCTCAGAACCGGAGATGGGCCGAAGAGCTATCCATGAGCTGGGAAAAGCGGGAAATCGAGCCGCTTCCGATTGCGATCGGAGGGAAACTGCTGTTCGAGAATACGGATGGTGTTGGCCATAGCCCATCGCATCCAGGAAAAACGCTTTTCCGCTATGCAAAAGCAAACAAACAACATATCGATGCCGCCCTGGAATGCGCGAAAAAGCACGAAAAGGAATGGGCGAAGACAACCGTGGAGCACCGAAGCCATTTTCTTGCAAGAGCCGCGCAAATCATGCGCGAGCGGCGCGGCCAGCTGATCGGGGCGATGATGCTTGAAGGGGGCAAGACGATCCCTGAATCTGATCCAGAAGTCTCCGAAGCCATCGATTTTGCCGAATATTACCGTAGGCAAATGGCGAAGATGGCCGCCATGAGAGACATCCGATGGGAGCCGAAAGGAACGATTTTCGTCGCATCGCCGTGGAACTTTCCTTGCTCGATCCCGGCGGGCGGAATCCTTGCCGCTTTGATCACGGGAAACTGCGTCCTCTTCAAACCCGCATCCGACACCGTACTCATCGGCTGGCACCTCGTCAATGCGATCTGGGATGCCGGCGTTCCGAAAGAAATTCTCCAGTTTGTCCCCTGCTCTGGCGAGGAAGCGGGAAGCGAGCTCATCAAAGACCCGCGCGTTAATTGCGTGATCTTGACCGGCGGCACAGAAACCGCTCGGAACTTTCTCAAACTCCGCCCCGAACTGGACCTCGCCGCAGAAACCGGCGGAAAAAACGCGATGATCGTAACAGCCCTTGCAGACCGGGATCTCGCGATCAAGGACCTCGTTCAATCGGCCTTTGGGCACGCTGGGCAAAAATGTTCCGCTGCATCTCTCGCTATCTTGGAAGCGGAAGTCTATGACGATCCCCAATTTCGCAAGACGCTGCGAGAGGCGGCCGCAAGCTTAAAAGTAGGCCTTCCTTGGGATCCCGCGACCAAAATGAACCCGCTCATCCATGAGCCCCGCGGCGTCTTGAAGCGAGGACTGACCCTCCTTGAGCCTGGGGAAGAATGGCTCCTCGAACCGAAACAAGACCCGAGCAACCCGTGCCTTTGGAGCCCAGGCATCAAATGGAACGTCCGCCCCGGCAACTTTACTCACATGACCGAGCTTTTCGGCCCAGTCCTTGCCGTCTTGCGCGCTCAGGACCTTCGGCACGCGATCGAGCTCGCTAATGCGGTGCCTTTCGGACTGACTTCAGGGCTGCAAAGCCTAGACGAAAGAGAACAAGCTGTCTGGCTGGAAGAAATCGAAGCCGGCAACCTGTACATCAACAGGACAATCACCGGGGCTATCGTGCGCCGCCAACCTTTCGGCGGAACGAAAGCCTCAAGTTTCGGCAACGGCTCGAAAGCGGGCGGCCCGAATTATTTGCGCGAATTCATGAAAGCGACCCAATTCGGCCTTCCTCAAGAAAAGTGCCCCGTGAATGAATGGGTCAACAATCTCACCTCTTTTCTCGAAAAGCTCGACCTGTCCGCAGAACAGCTCGGCCTTTGGACGGGCAGCGTCTCCAACTACGCTTACTGGTGGAAACGGATGCGCCAAGACCGCGATCCCACTAAAATCGTGGGGGAAGACAACTTTTTCCGCTATATTCCCCGCAAAGGGATTGTCCTGCGGATCGAGCCCCATTCCAACCCACTGGATGCCCTTAGGATCTCTGCAGCCGCCCTCACTTGCGGGGCCCAAATGGAAATCAGCTGGTCCTATAACGAGACTAAAGCGGCCGCTTTGAATTGGCTTGAGCTTGTCCCGGTATTGCGGGTGATCGAGGAGACCGAAGGGACATTCTTATCCCGCGTAACCCAAGGGAAAATGCAGCGAGTCCGGGTCCTCGAACACGCCTCCCCCGCCCTTCGCACCGCCGCAACCCAATCTGGGATACACGTCATCGACGCGCCCATCCTTGCAAACGGCCGGCTCGAACTCCTCCACTTCCTCCGCGAGGTCGCCATCAGCATCGATTACCACAGATATGGCAACCTCGGCATGCGGGAAGGCGAACTCCGCAAACCCATCATGTAATTAAAATTTTTAATTTAATAATTTTAATCCTCTTATGCATTTTATTGTTTATAAAAAAATCAATTTATTTTATAATTATGAGCGTGAATAAAACATAATTAACTATATTTACAAAGGAATATATATGGCTATAAATTCAACGAGACGAGAGTCTCCTCAACAGGCAATGCGTGCCGCGTCGACAGCAAGGTCCGGTATCTCCAAACAGAATCAACTGGAGAAAGAAAATGGTATGTTAAAGAAAGCGATCGGTATGCAACAGAACAAAATCCAAGACCTTGAGATCAGCAATAAAACGAATCTAGTCGTTGCGGGAATTTTTGGCCTCGCAGGCATTGCCGCCGCCTATTATATTGGCGCGAATCCTGCTGCTTTGGCCACGGGATACACCTTTGTCACGGGGGTCCCTGGAATCGTTACTGGCTTCGTTTCCGAATACTTTGGCAAAAAAACCCCATAACTCAATTTTAAACGGGGCCTCTATGGCCCCTTTTTCTCCTCAAATTGTAATTAAAATTTTTAATCTAATCGTGATTTTTTATAAATCCATATTCACTGTTCACAATAAATACCACCTTGATGTATAATTAGAGCCGAAACAAGAACACCATAAACGTATTTACAAAGGAATGAGGTTATGCCAGTTACTGCACCAAGAAGAATCGGTATCAGCTCTGCCCAGTCAAATGCTGGTCTCAGTAATACCGCTCTAGAACAACAAAAAAAATCCCAAGAAGCTTCTCGCACCAGAACGAGAAATGTCGCTGTTGGAGTCATAACGGTTGCAGCCCTCGCAACTGCCGCCTACTTAGGCCGTGGTTACATCTTTGGCAAAGCGCCGAATGATATCCCAGGCTTAAGCAGCTCAACCGTCGCAGCTACGACTTGCAAAGAAAATTTTATCTCCAGCTATGCAGGCACCGTCGATAAATTGGCTGACGCACCAAAACCCACATGAATTCTATGGATTTTCAGAATTGCGTCGCATACTTTTCTGTAAAGACACCATAAAATTCGGGTTTTTAGTCTAATTTAAATCACAGAAGGGCCAATGTCTTGGCCCTTTTCTTTTTCTTTCACATCTTCCAAACGATCACGTAAGATAGCCCCTTTATGGCTATTCTGATGTCCGAACTCAACCCGCAGCAAGAGCGAGCCGTCCATCATGTGGAGGGGCCGCTGCTGGTGCTGGCAGGCGCCGGGTCGGGGAAAACCCGCGTCGTGACGCACCGGATCGCCCATTTGATCGATTTGGGGATTCTCCCCTCCGATATCCTCGCTGTCACCTTCACCAATAAAGCGGCCGAAGAGATGAAAACCCGCATCCGGACGCTGAAAAATGCCCAGGTCCTCGCCTGCACCTTCCATAGCTTGGGAGCGAGAATTTTGAGAGAATCGATCGGCTCCCTGGGATTTAATCCCGATTTTACCATCTACGACGAAGAAGATAGCGAAAAACTCTTGAAAAGCTGCTTGGAAGAGCTAAACGTTGCCAAAGAAAAGGGGCTCTTAAGGCAGATTCGGGGGGAGATTTCGGCCGCAAAGAACGACCTCATCGGCCCTGAAGAGATCCAAAACAACCTCACAAAGAGTGCTTACGAGCGCTATCAAAAAAAACTAAAACAATGCAACGCGCTCGATTTCGACGACCTTCTTTATCTGACTGTCAAATTGCTGGAGGGGGACGTTGAAGCGCGCAGAGAATACCAGAATCGATGGCTGTTCATCCTGATCGACGAATACCAGGATACGAACCTCGCCCAATATACCCTTGCTAAGATCCTCGTCGAAAAGCACCGAAATATCTTTGCCGTCGGAGACCCTGACCAATCGATCTACTCCTGGCGAGGAGCGAGGTATCGGAACATCCTGAATTTCGAAAATGATTTTCCTGGAGCCCAAATCGTTACGCTCGATCAAAACTACCGGAGCACGAACAACATCTTGAGCGCAGCGAACGCCCTCATCCAGCATAACGGCGAGCGCTACGACAAAAAACTCTGGAGCCAGCTTGGAGCCGGCGCGAAAATCGGCATGAATATGGCCAAAAACGAGCGGCAGGAAGCGGAATTTGTCGCCGAGCGGATCCGCAGCCACACCCGAAATGATGCCATCACCTATGACGATGTCGCCATTTTCTACAGGACCAATGCCCAGTCGAGGATTTTCGAGGATATTCTCCTTTCGCGCCAAATCCCTTACACGATCATCGGCGGCCTCTCCTTTTATGACCGGAGGGAAGTCAAAGACCTCTTGGCCTATCTGCGGATGGTCGTGTCGGATACCGACCTGATTTCCTTCTTGCGCACGGTTAATCTCCCGCGCCGCGGCCTTGGGGCCTCCGCCATCGAGAAGATCGCAGCCGCCGCAAGCGAGCAGGGCTCGATCTTTCCTTTCTGTGAAGAGCTCCTCTCCCATCCCGAGCTTTGCCCCGATCTCAAACTCAGCCAAAAGCAAAGGGAAGGATTAAAAGACTATGTGCGGACCATCCGCCATCTAAGAGATAGACGGCCCGGCCTGAAAATCCATGAACTTCTTGCTGAGGCGATCGAAGTGACCCGTTACATGAGCTTTATCCAAGAAGATCCCGAAACGTTCCAGGACCGGAAAGAAAACTTGGATGAGCTGCTCGGGAAAGCCGCCGAGTGGGAAGAGGAGCGCGAAGAGCCCACCCTGCTCCAGTTTCTTGAAGAGCTGTCGCTTCGCTCGGCCACCCGGCAAGATTCCCACCTCCCTTCGGTCAAGCTGATGACACTCCACAACAGCAAGGGATTGGAATTTACCCTCGTCTTTCTCGTCGGCCTCGAAGAGGATCTCTTTCCCCACATCAATGCCAAAGAGGACGCTCCCGCCTTGGAGGAAGAGCGGCGCCTCTGCTATGTCGGCATGACCCGCGCCAAACGCTATCTGTATCTTTGCGCCTCCATCTATCGCTTTATGTGGGGCGCAACGAGGCTGATGCGCCTCTCCCGCTTCCTCAAAGAGATCCCCGCTGAGTACATAGAGAACTTTTCTCCCCCTTCTCAATATGAGGAAGAAGCGGAAGAATTCAGCCCGGGCGACCGGGTCTACCACAAGCAATTTGGAGCTGGCATCGTCCAAGTGGCCGCTCAAACGTCGCTTGGATTGACCTACGAGGTCTATTTCCCAGAAGCTGAAACGACCCGGACGCTCGCTGCCAAATACGCTAAGTTAGAACGAGCCTAAGTCTGGACTAATCTTTCGAATGCGCGCCTGGCCATTCCTAAGGTGATGAATGTTTTCCAATGCCGGTCCCGAAGCCTGAGCCCCCGGATATTCGGGATGATGGAACTTGGGGTTACGACAATCCCTTTTGAGAAACTCGGCGCCCACATATTGGCCCACGTTTTTCTTCGGCAAAAAGTGAGGGTCGGAACTCCTAATGCTGAAGCCAAATGTCCAAGGCCCGAATCGTTGCCGATCAGATACCCCGATTCATAGATGAACCGGGCCAAAAGATCTAAATTGGGAAAGCCAAGAACCTCGAACCCTAGATCGAACACGTCTCTCCATTCTTCCCTTTCTTTGGCTCCTCCCGGGACGAAAACCAACTGATACCCTTCGTCCTTCAAATGCAGAGCGAGTTGGACAAACTTTTCCTTCGGCCAATTTCTTGTCACGCGGGCGCTCGTCGGATGGATGACGACCCTCTTCGGGAATTTCCGATGCGTCAGACCAGGAGGCGGTATGAATCCGTTGCTTCGACTGATTTTCGGAAGGTGAAGGATCCTTTCGCAAAAAAGGCGTAAGTTTTCAGCGATCGTTTGGTGAGGCTGGGTCAAACAATCGGAGTAATAGGGCTCATTTACGATATGCTTAGAGGGGTAGAGATAGATCACTTTCAACCGTTCCGGAAATCTTCTTTTCCCCTCTTGGGTCAGCTTCAAAACGAACTCATCCGTATCATTTTGAACAATGAAGAACCATTCATAGGACGTGAGAATTTTCGGCAGCTCTGAAAGAGCCGGATATGATTGGACCTTCAAATGGGGAAACCATTCTTGCATAGACCCGATCGTATTCTGGAAGGTATCCACTTGCCATCCGTTGAGCTGTAGGTTGTTCGATAAAACGAGGCAGTTGACCCCGTCTCCGAGCCCATTATGGCAAAAAACTCCGGCTTTCGTTCGCATGCTTCTATACCCAAATGACTTCAAAAGTTGGGAATATGCCGAGGCTGCGCCCTGAATTTGAGCCAGGCTTTGCCGGCGCCGGGTCCGGGGTCCCCAAAAACGCATCGTCTTTGGGGTGGGGTGCAGGCGGGCTCAAAGGCAGTGGCTGCCAGACGAAGGCAGAAACCAACTTTTGAAGATGTTTGGGTATAACCTAAATAATCAAAACACTTTAACGCAAGACTCTTTTGTCCTTATGAGAGCTATGATATGGGTCGGTTTATGAAGACTAGCATCAAGCAAAACCTCCAGGGCCGCCTCGCCATGACCTTCTCTCTTGGCCAAGCTCTCTCCCTCTTAGAGCTGCCTCAGCTCGAGCTGGCCAGCTGGCTTTTGAGCGAAATCGAGAAAAACCCACTCCTTGAGCTTGATGCCCTACCCCCCTCTCTTCCCTTAAAAGGCGAAATCGAAGCGCCGAAGACCTTGTATCATCACTTGATGCATCAAATCCGCGAACGATTTTCAACCCCGGAAGAGCAATCGGAGGCGATCCATCTTTTAGAGAATTTAGATGAGCGAGGTTTCCTTCCTGCCTCCACTCCCGATGGCCCGCTTCTCACCCTTCTTCAAACCTTCGATCCTCCCGGAATCTTTGCCCGCGGCCTTAGGGAATGTCTTCTCTCGCAACTCGAGCGCCACTGCCCCGCCTATAAGATCGTACACAGAAGCTTCGAAGACCTGCTTCACGGAAGATTTAAGGCGATCCGGCAAAAAACGGGGATCCGGGACCTTGCGCTTGCAATCCAAACGCTCGCGCGCCTAGAATGTAGGCCTGCGGATCTCTTCAGGCATGAGCTCAGTGCGCCTATCATCGCAGACCTAACGATTTCGAAGAACGAGAAGGTCTGGCTGATCGAATCGAACGATGAAGAATTACCCAAATTCCATATTCGGGCTGACTATTTGTCGCTCTCTCCAAAATCCATGGAGGAGCAAGATACCTTACGCAGATGGGCCTCTTCCGGCAAATGGCTTCTCAGGTCCTTGAAAAGGCGCAAGTCGATCCTCCTGGAAGTCGGCCTATTTCTCGTGCGCAAACAAGCGGCCTTCCTCGAACAAAAAGGGGAGCTGCAGCCACTTTCGACAAAGGAACTGTCGATGAGGCTCCATCTTCACGAATCGACCCTTTCACGCGCGCTTGCCGGCAAATATGCCAACACGCCGCTAGGCTTGCTTCCCCTCTCTTCCCTCATTGCCGCGACATCCGGGCCGGCGAAAATGGCGCTCCAAAAACTCATTCGAGAAGAAGACAAGACAAGACCCTTCAGCGACCGAGAAATCGTCGTCGAGCTGAAAAACAAGGGGATGACGCTAGCCAGGCGCACCGTCGCAAAATACCGTGCCGAACTCAAGATCAGCCCCGCATCCCGCCGGATATTCAAGTAAATGCAGGGTCAACCATATTCCGGCCAGAGAGCCTCTCCAAAACGCGAAGCGGAGATCGGTCGGGGAAGAGCAAAGCAGAGACCGGAATCAAAAATGTTTGCTCTAAAGCATATTGACCGGCAAGCGCCGCGTGAGACACCTGGTCGGTAAAGACAGCCCAGCAGGAGTGGGGAGGAAATGACCAGTGGTCCTTTTTGCAATCCTTTTGAAAATCGGCATTTTCTTTCAAAAAGTTATGCAGCTTGAGCATAAATGCGTCATAAGGAGAACGAAGAGGCGTCTTCACCCCCATTGACTGAAGCGCGAGCTTCGACTTTCTCAAGATCCGCTCAAAGGGGGAATATCCGACAGATTTAGGGAAGGGTACCCCTTTGCCTCCGCCAAATTTTTCCGCAAGCGAGGCAAACGGCTCGGTTGTCATCCAATCGCGGCTCTCCGTAGGATTGATGTTAATAAAAAACCGCAAAATTCGGTTTCCATGAAGAGGACGGGTCGGGAAAGCGTCGACATGAAGGAGGTCGTTTCTCGCTCTCAAACGAAGGTTCCTCCCCTTTTCTTGAAAAGGGCGGAAACTCGCATAATCCAACTTCCATTCTTTCGCATAGGGCCCAAGCAGCCCCGTCAAAACCTTCGTCGTCCGCTCTGAAAAGAGGCGCAAGATCTCCTTCAAACGCTCTTCGCTCTCCGGATCGCCGTCGTGATTCGAAAGCAGGTTCTCTTTCGGCTTGTAAGCGATATTCTTCCGCCCTTTCGATCTGCCCTGTTTTTGTTTTAAGAGAAACTCGATCTCCTCTCGCGGAAAAGAAAAGGGAATCGAAGGAAAAAAAAGGATATTTCCCTTCTCGAGTTCCCTGCAGTATCGATTAGGATCTTGTGTGTAAGGAGTTTCAACGACAATTTTTTCAGCCATCCATTACCTCGACTTTGTACAAAGTCGAGATTACCACTCCCTATCCTATACCATGTGAAATTATTTTCGGTTACAGTTCATTTTTGGAAGTGGAAGCGAACCCCTCGCCTATTTTACAGAGAGTCTCACGGTTCTGCATCCAGTTCCCTACATACGTTACCGGCTTGCCAATTACGGCAAGACCGAGACCTGCCCCTAGAGCACTTCCTGTTTCTTGCAATCGATCGATTGCAACCGAGGTGATCTTTCCTGGTTCTATGCTTAGGAATGCGTGGAGTTCTTTCCGCTCCAACAAAGTGCCGCTGCTCAGCGCTATTAAAGATAACGCTCCTCCAGAGAACCCATATTGGGTGAGTAAATTTCCAGCACCTTCAAAAGCACGTCCTACGCAATCGATGACATATCCTGCTTGCTGTACCTTATCAGCGATAAAGCCGGGCTGAACCTGATTCTGTATGCAAGCGTTATAAAAATTGGCACCTTCAGTCATAATGATCTCCTATTTTTTCGCTCTCAAGCCCCTCAGAGACTTGAGAGGTGGCAAGCGTATGGAAAATGGGATTTTAGATCAAAGAAATTTGAAAAATACTCCCCGGTCGGTAGAGACCGGGGAGTAACATCGTTACTTTTTAACAGCGGGAGCTTTTTGTGGCGCTTGAGCAGGTGGTTTTTGCTGTTGTCCAGGAGCCTTGTTAGCCGGAGCCGCTGGTTGTTGTGGTTTTGTAGGTTGCTTCATGTTCATTTTTTAAATTCTCCTTTTTTGGAAAGCGACGTTAGCGAGAAATTCCCGACATCGCTACTTCCACTTTACGCCTTTCTTTAAAAAAGAGAAGGCTTTTTTATAACCAGAAGCGACTTAACGACTTACATTTATTTCGACGGGATTTGCATTCGAAACCGCGACTTTTCCATCCTTGCCGTATTTCCTTTTTTGGCCAATGGGAGCGTCAAAAGCGAAGGTTTGTTCGATATAGGGCTTTCCGTCATCGTAATACTTATTGAACTTTCCATGGCGTCCGCCATTTTGGTATTCCGCTTCAAAGACGAGAACTCCTTGTCTATTCCAGCTCTCTGAGAGCCCATCCAACTGATCGTTCGTGTAGAGGAAACGGGAGGCCAATGCCCCATGATCAAAATAGGTTCTTTCTTCCCCATTTTTTAAATCGTTGACATAGGGAGTGGTCCTAAAAGCGGCGCCACTCGGGAAATATCGTGTCTCAACGCCGTGCTTTTTATCTTCCGAAAAGTCGATAGTCATCGCCAGTTTCCCATCTGGAGAATAAACTTTTGCAAGCCCATCCTTCTTTCCATTGAGATAGGGGGTTTCGGCGATCTTTCCGCCCAGTTCGTTATATTCAGAGAGCATCCCCTCAAGACGGTCATTTTCAAACTGGGCCGTCAGCGCTTTGATTTTTTCGCCTTTTGCATTCGGCGGGAAATAGATTGCATGGGGGCCGTTCCTAAAATTGCCTTTGTAGACGGCTGTGATTTCTCGGCCATCGGGCGCGCGTTGGAAAAAGAGCCCTTCCAGTTTTCCTAACGCAAAATGAGCTTCTTCGATCAAATGACCCTTTTCATCCCAAACCTTCTTGAAGCCATGCAGCATCCCATGATCATAGCTCATCTCCGTTTGAATTTTCCCGTCGGGGAAAAAGGTCTTTTGGTCTCCGTGAAGCTGGCCGCTCTCATCGTAGTGGAAAAAATGGGCTAAGATAGCCTTAAAGCCCTCTTTTTTCGGATAATAAAGAACATGTTCGCCGATTGGCTTACCCTTATCAAAGCATTGCGAAAGCTGCACGGCCCCATCGGCAAACCACTGGTTCACCGGACCATCCAAGGAATCGTTCAAATAAGTCAAGAGCCGCTCCGGTTTTCCATTTTTGAAAAACCATTCTTCTTTCCCATCCTTCTTTCCATGATTGTAGTGAATGCGGCTTTTGATCTGATCCTTTCCCCACCAAGTGAGGACGAGGCCATCTAAGCGGTCTTGGTCGACCAACCCTTCGCATAGGAGTACTCCCTTCTCATTCCACTCGCGCTGCCATCCTTGTTTGACCCCTTTCGCAAATTCAACCCGGAGCTTCGTTTCTCCATTCTCATGCCATTGAGAGTGCACGCCATCGGGAAGGTCCGCTTGAAAATAGGTATCGGTCTTGCGGTTGCCGTTTGGGTACCATTCCCCCATTTGCCCCTCTTTCAAACCATCGGCAAAGGAGGCGCGCAAGCGCAAAACTCCGTTTTCAAACCATTCTTCGTGCAATCCATTTCGTTTGCCCTCTTTGTAATGAGTGCGAATTTTCAGTTGGCCTGTCGGATAATAGTCCTGCTGCTCGCCATCGTATTCACCAGCTTTATAAGAATAATCCGACTTCAACGACCCATTTGAGTTCCACTCCAATACTTGCCCATCCCATTTTCCATCGACTACCGAATACTGGCGGATTTTAAGCCCTTCTTGATTGTACTCCTCAATGGGTTGCAGGAGATTCCCTTGCATGTCGAATTCGGCCATGTACGCGATCTTTCCTTCCTCATATTCTTTCGAGTGTTTCCCCAAGGGGCGGCCTAAGGAAAAAAGCCCTCCGCCAAGGAGCTGCCCCTTCTCATCGAAAAACTGCTCCTGGCCATGTTTCTTGCCGTTTTTGTAGGCAACCCGATAGGACTCCTTTCCGTTCGGATGATAGCGAAGATGGGTGCCGACCGGACTACCTTCCCGAAAATCGGCCACTTCAGTCATATTTCGACGCTCGTCATAGGCGATGACGGCGGGGTTCTTGCCCTCCCCATGAAGGAAGCCGTTTTGGTAGCGGCGCTCTAATTTCAATATTCCAGATGGATACCACTCCTGGGCAGTCCCATGGAGCTTGCCCCCTCGGTGAGGTGTTTGCTCAGCCTTAGCCCCATTCTCATAGTACCGGATCAGATCTCCATCGATCTGGCCATTTTGATAAAAAACCTCTTCCTTAAGTTGCCCGTTTTCAAAAAACGTCCGAGTCACCCCATCGAGGATTCCGTTGACATATTGAATGGTTGCGGAAGTCTTCCCTGAAGGATAAAACATCCTGCTTATCCCATTGAGAAGGCCATAGAGATACTCCGCCGCATGCTGAATCTGTCCTTCTGAGGTTAAGTCGACTCTGGCTCCATGGGGGACGACTTGCGAATTCCAGGACTTCGCTCCTGGAGAATCGGGATCGACGACGACGACATCCATCTCGCTTCGAATCCGGCCTGTCTCATAAAAGAAGATCTGCTTGACGGGTTTCTCTCCCCCTTCGAGAAGCGGTTCGTATAAAAGGATCGATTCAGGGATTCCGTTTGAAGCCGTTTTCATGATTTCTGTACGCCAATTCGGCTGCCTTGGCTTCAAAGAAATCACCACTGAAGACTCGGCCGGAGCCCCTTGTAAAGCTTGGGCATCGGCGAAGGCCATAGCCGCAAAGAACAATGCTACGAAAACTAAAATGATTCGCTTCATAAACAACTCAAGAAGTGTGAATGATACCATACTAAAAGAAAAATTAAATAATTTCAAGCAATAAAGGTTTTGCTGGGATGGCCAGGCTCTTCCCTGACGAGGCGGGGGACCCCGTAGCCTGAGATCCCCTCGCGGACAGCGCGAATCAGCTCTGGCCCAACTTCTTTCGGAAGGGCAAAATGGGAGGTTCCTTCGACTGGGTCGAGTTCATGGAGATAGTAAGGGATGATGCCTGCATTCGTCAGAGTTCTTGAGAGCTCTATGAGGATTTTAGGGTCGTCGTTCACCCCTTTGAGGAGAACCGACTGGTTGAGGAGAGGAATCCCAAGGGAAGCGATTTGCTTGAGCGAGGCGATCACTTCCGGGTCAAGCTCTCGAGGATGGTTGCAGTGGATCACGAAAAATATTTGCTTCCTCATGCTTGAGAGGATCGAGAGAAAAGAGGCATCGATCCTTTCAGGGATGCCGATCGGGAAGCGGGAATGGAACCGGATCCTCTTTAAATGAGGAATGGCGCTCAGCTTTTGGAAGAGAGAGGACAGCGCCGCATCGCTTAAGCTAAGGGGATCGCCCCCGCTGAGAATCACCTCGGAAATAGAAGAGTCCCTAGAGAGATGGGCAAGTTCTTCTTCGAAGCCGTTTTGTTCCTTTTCATAAGGAAAATTTTGGCGGAAGCAGAAACGGCAGTTCATGGCGCAAGAGCTCGTTGAGATGAGAAGTACTCGGTCGTTATATTTTTGGAGGAGCTTCTTGGATTTGCGAAAAGAGCTGTCTTGAAGCGGCTCGGGAGTAAATCCCGGCGCCCAAACCGTTTCTTCGACGAGGGGGACGAATTGACGCAAGATCGGGTCATCCATTGTGTTTTTGCCGATTTTGCCGGCCAACCTACGAGGAAGGTTGAGAGGGAAATGGGGAGAGGACAAGATCTTTTTTCGATGGATCTCTGAGAGCTCCAAAAAATCGAGAAGAGGGGGGATGCGGGTAAAATTTTCTCTTTGGATCTCTCGCCAAAGAGCCATAGAGGGGGCCATGGGGGACGATTTTAGGGTACCGCAATGCCGATGTCAATCTTATCCGCGAAGGGGGTGTCCGCGAGGGTATGTAAAGCGGTTTTACATTTTTTGGGTCCCGCATGCCGAGTGATCTCCGCCCCAAGGGAGGAGAGCTTGCCGGCAAGGTCTTCATAGCCTCGGTCCAAAAATTCGACGTTGCTGACGACGCTTTCTTGGGATGCGAGGAGAGCGGCCATGATGTAGGCGAACCCTGCGCGCAAATCGGGGATCCAGATTTCGCGTCCTTGCAGTGGAGTCGGCCCTTTGATGACAAGGCTGTGGAGGTGATTGTTTGAGGCGAAACGGCAGAGCCTCCCCCCCAGGCACTGGGTGAAAAGTTCGATGTCCGCTCCCATTTCTTTGAGCGTCTGCGTGTACCCGAACCGGTTTTCGTAGACGGTTTCGTGGATGACCGATGCGCCTTTCGTTTGGGTCAAAAGGACCACGAAGGGCTGCTGCCAATCAGTCATGAATCCTGGATGGACGTCGGTTTCGAGATGGAGCCCTCCTCGAAGGGGGCCTTCATGGAAGAATTCGATCCCCGTTTTTTTTACGGTGAAACCGCCTCCGATTTCCCGGATTTTGTTGAGGAAGGCGATCATGTGGAGGTGTTCTGCCCCCTCGATGAAAACCCGCCCTTTTGTGGCGATCGCCGCCATCGCGTAGGATGCGATTTCATTCCGGTCAGGTAGAACCGTATGTTCGACCTCATGGAATTCATGGGCCTCTTGGATCCGGATGGTTCGGTCGACGTCGACCATGATGTTCGCGCCGAGTTTTTGCAAGAAAAGGATGAGATCGATGATCTCAGGCTCGATTGCGGCATTCTTAATGAGAGTCGTCCCCTTCGCTCTCACTGCTGCCAGGATGGTATTTTCCGTTGCGCCGACTGAAGGATAGAAGAGCTCGATGACCGAACCTTTCAATCCCTCGTGAGCTTGGGCGAAATAGGCCCCTTCCTTTTTCATTTCGCGGTACTCGATCGTGGCTCCCAGTTTTTGGAGGGCGTGGATATGAAGGTCGACAGGGCGCGCGCCGATCAGATCGCCGCCGATCGTCGGAACGATGATATCTTCATCCGTTCGCCCGAGCATGGCGCCGATCATCAAGATCGGGATGCGGTTGGATCCCGAATAGCGCTGAGGGACGTAGGACGTTTTCAATTCGGGGGTGAAAATCTGGATCGTCTTGTTTTTTTTATCCCATTCGACTCTTGAGCCGATTTCCCGGCAAAGGTTGACGGTGATCTCTACATCGCCGATATTTGGGACGTTATAAAAGGTGCATTTCTTGTCCGAAAGAAGCGATGCGACGAGGAGTTTGGTGATTGCGTTCTTTGCGCCCGCGGCTGCAATCTGCCCTTGAAGAGGTTTCCCTCCCCGCACTTTTAATTGGTCCATGAGCCTATCCGCAAAGTAGAGTGAAAAAGATACGCAGAGATTTTGAGATGATTTTTGCGATTGGAGCCGAAGGGAAGGCTAGAAGCCTTGCCGAGGAGAAAGCGCAAAAAGCGCTCAAAAGATCCCGTAGACTTTTTATTCCACTTTGCGGATAGGCTCATAAACCCATGATCATACAAACGCGAATTTTTTCTCTATATTTTCGAAGACTCTCAGAAACGAAAAACTCTTCTGTGGCAGTAGGGCTCTTGTCCATTTTTGCCGTAATAATCCTGATGGTACTCTTCTGCTAGATAAAATGGCCCGGCGGGAACAACTTCCGTTTCGATTTGGAGTTTTTTCCGACACAACATCTCGATCAAAGCATGCGCTATCTCCTTTTGCTCTTCCGTCAGATAGAAGATTGCGGAGCGGTATTGAGGTCCGATGTCGGGCCCTTGCCGCATCTTCTGAGTTGGATCGTGGATCTCGAAAAAGAGTTTTGCTAGCTTTTCGAAATCGGTCTTATGGGAATCGAAGACCACTTCGACTACCTCGGCGTGTCCGGTCTTGCCCGTACACACTTCTTCATAGGTAGAATCGGCCACCCCTCCTCCGGTAAACCCCACGCTTGTGCGGATCACCCCGGGAAGCCCCTTCATGTAATATTCCACGCCCCAGAAACAGCCGGCGGCAAAAAGAGCCCGTTCATAGCCCTCCTCGGTCTTGGCGGGGACAAACCGGAGCGAGAGAGAATTTACGCAGTGGCGTAAGTTTTTTTTCGTGAGCCATTCACCCTTGAACACATGGCCCAAATGGGCATGGCAGCGGTGGCAGAGAATCTCCGTCCTTTCGCCATCGGGATCGGGTCTTCTTTCCACCGCTTCCGCAATCTCCCCATCGAAGCTTGGCCATCCGCAATTTGAGGGGAACTTTTGGGAAGAGAGAAATAAAGGGGCATCGCACCGTTTGCATACATAGACTCCCGGAAGAGAGGTCTCATTGTAAACGCCGGTTCCCGGATATTCCGTCCCCTGCTGTTCGATGATCCACCTCTCTTCCTCATTCAAATGATGATAACGATGCATTTCACGTCTCTACGTCATTTGTGTATATCTACGATGCCCGTTGCCTTCAGAAAAGTCTATAGAGACCCCTTGCTCGGGGGAAAAGGCGAAGCGCATGGGGCGGCCGGGAAATTTCTTTTCTTGGATTTGGAGCGCCGCCCAGCTCATCGTTTTGCGGCCGTTGATTTCAACGATGGGCTGCACCCTCTCTTTGCCTTCCCAGCGGTATACAAAAGCATCGATTCCGAGATGGCCGAAAAATCCGAGCTTGCTCACTTTCTCGAGAATAGGTTTTGCCATTGCAAGGTGCTCCTCAAGGGCCCATTCGTAGGCGCCGAATATCTCATGCCTTGGCCCGGCCAAGGTGGCGCGGTAGCTGCCGTTCTCTGCATTTTCAAAAACGGCCTGGCCCAGCAATACGGAATCCTTCCATTGCGTGCTGAAGTCGAGGGTCCGTTCGACCCAAGGCTCTCCGATGACTTTTAAGCCTTTTGCAAACTCTCTTTTGAGAAAAGCGGCTATACCGCGCTCCGTTAGGTTGTGTGAATTTTGACTGGCTACGCCTTTGCCAGGAATGTGGAAGTGGCCGCGCCCGGCAGTGCCGAAGGCCGTTTTCAACACTTTTCGCCCAGGGGTCTTCTCGATCCAGTCGAGAACTTCTTTTTCGCTTTGGAAGAGCGATGCAAAGGGCAGCTTCGGCGCATGGGAAAAGGAAAAAATTTTTGAATTAACAGTTTGGACCGTTTCCCAATCGGGCATCGAATAGGGGATTCCACGAACGTTCGCCCAGGCGGCAATGGCTCTCGATGCCCCCCAATCCTCGATCCTGCAGACGCGCAGGGGGGCGTCGATTAGATCGGAGACGAGAACCAGGTCTTCCGAGGAGGCATATTGAACGGGCAGGGTTTGGAGCATCCGTACTACAGGATGGGAGCGCATCCAGACGCCCAAGGGTTTTTCAATGGGGCTTTCAAGCTCGCTTTCAAAAAAGGTATTACAGATATGAAGGGTAGGGGCGCGCGACATTTAACCCCAATTATGCCATAATCTCCTGATCATGCAAACCAAGCACCCCATAACCCGTACTGGCATCGGCCAGGACAGCCACCGGTTTCTTCCAACGGATTCATCGAAGCCCTGTATTATCTGCGGGGTGATTTTCGATGGAGTGCCCGGACTGGATGCAGACTCCGATGGGGACGTCGTCTACCACTCAGTCTGCAATGCGATCACGTCGCTCTCTGGCGTGCCGATTTTGGGAGGGATCGCAAGGGATCTTTGCCGCAAGGATGGGATTACCGATTCCCAGGTCTATCTGGAGCATGCGCTCCAAACCTTGCATCCGCAGAAAATCGTCCATCTCGCGATTACGATCGAAGGGAAACGCCCCTACTTCGAAGATCAGATCGAAGCGATGCGGAAGAAAATTGCCCGCGTTCTTGCCATCCGCCCAAACCAAGTTGGGATCACCGCGACCTCGGGAGACGGTCTGACAGACTTCGGCTGCGGCGACGGACTTATGTGCTTCTGCATCCTGACAACAGTGGAAGAGTAGGATTATTTACACTATCCGGCTGATGTTCCTAGGCAATATTTCCCGACGCATTGCTGCCATTGGACAATCCTCTTTGAGAATTTTCAAAACATATCGATTGACACTTTTACACTCTAGGGGGTTCATAGTCTCCGAGTTCCTGATCCATAACGCAAAGTGTGGTTGGCACCTGGCATACCTTTATAAGATCGGGACAGTCTTGTCGTTTGGAGGCCCAATTATCTCGAGCGAAAAATTTACCGAACGTTACGTAATCAAAGTTCTTATCCTTAAATGCATCGGGTATCTTTTTCGGATCCATGCTTTTTAAATGGTTCTCTACTTGTTCTAGAGTATCCATAGGCTCAATCGCCTCAAAAAAAGCAATTATCTTCAAGCAATCTCCCTGACAATTCGCGCTCGACTCTAGCGACGACGGCTCCTTGGTTGGTTGCACCGGCTCCGCATTGCCATTCTCACCGGCTTTGTTGCCACCTTATAAAAAATTACATTAACATACAGCAGAAAGGACATTTTCAATTATGGGTCTTGAAAAGCAGTCTTTGAATCCAGGGCTCTAATGTTGGACCAATGCCCTTTTGATCAATGAAGTCCGTAATAGCAATTCGAAGATCATCCTGTTTGAAAAGCCTCAATGAATCGAGCATTTTACCCAATCGAACCTGGTAGTTTGTCCATTTTTGAACCTTATTTGTTACATCTTTTCGGCGCTCAAGATCCCAGCCCCAAGATTTCGCTACAAGAAGCACGCCATTTCTGTAATTGTTCATAAAAATGGGATCTTTCGTGAGAGTCTCAATATCGCTTTGGCTGACTCGATATTGGTCTCCATAACCGGTGCTTGCTCGATCAATCGGAAACATCCACCAATCAAAACCACTATCCGGGTGATCCGTGTGCATTTGCAGATGCTGCCAGTGTCCTGCTCGTGCTAATGTATTAAGCTTTGTCAGATGATTTTGTTGTTTATTCTTCAAAATATCGACTTTAGCTACGGCTTTCATACCACTATTAGGCTCCAACCCTGGATCGGGTTTTGGTTGCGGCGTCGGTTCTTTTGACGGTGGTATCGGCGACGATCCCCATCCATTTGCAGAAAAGAGGATGCCTGCTGCGCCTGCGACTGTAAGAGCGGTATAGAGAAGAGGCCTCTTCCAGAAAAAATTCTCTTTCTTTTTTGCACTCCCATGGTTTGGAGCCTGCACTGCAACCTGAGGAACAGGATTGTTATTATTAATAATTTTATTGACTGTCATAAATTTTTATCAAATTTCATTACAAATAACTTTCATTTTACACTATTCATCAATTCTTTTCAATATAAATATTAATAGACATCGGTGAGATATCGTTTTTCGTCGCGAAGCCGCTTGACGTGAGGCGAGACTCCTCTTCCGTCATGCCCCCAACTTCCCGCGCGATCCGGTGAGCATCGTGTCGATGTTCTTAGCCATCTCTTCCGCATCTCCTCAGACATAAAAATAGGCCCCTTCTTGGAGCCAAGCCCAGAGGCCTCTTCTCTCCTGACTTTGACACTTTGATCACCTAAAAACACATAAGAATTTGATTCTCAATATCTATCGAAAAAATATGTTGTGCCTAAATAATTTTATTTTCATAAATATAATTTTGTAGTACATTGTTGTGCCATGTATGTAAGACTCAAGTCGTCAAAGAGCTCAAGGCACTCTACTCTCCAGATTGTTGAAGGCATTCGGGAGGGGAAAAAAGTTAGGCAGCGAGTAGTTGCATCTCTCGGCATTGTCAACGATCAAAAAAACCTGAAGAACCTTTTGAAGTTGGCTGAGAGTTTAATTCGGAAAATCGAAGAGCAGGGGCTCTCTGTCGCTCCTAAAGTTGAGATCAGCAAGCTCTTTCATACCATGACGGTTTACGATGGGTTCGGGACTGTCGTTAGCAGACTGATGCAGCTGACAGGGTTTTCCAAGATCCTTCGAGAAGCTCAGGGGAAAAACGAGTTCGATCTCGAAGAGACAATCAAACTGATGATCACCCAACGTCTCGATTTACCCAGCAGTAAACTACGAACATACGAGCGTCAAGTGGACCATGGTTTCGAGGGGATCGATTTGCATCATCTCTATCGGGCAATGGACACGATCGAGCCATTGAATGGTCAGATTCAAGAACAGGCATTTAAATCTGCTTGTTCCATAAATAGTTGCCAAGTTGATTGCTTTTTCTTCGATGTAACAACACTGTATTTCGAGAGTATAACGCAAGATGAACTCAAGGATTTTGGCTTTAGCAAAGATCAAAAACATCACAACGTACAGATCGTTTTGGCTCTCGTTGTTGATCAAGAGGGACTGCCACTTGCTTACGATACCTTCAAGGGCAATCTAGCAGAGACAAAAACACTCATCCCCGTACTCGAGTCGCTGAGGAGTCGTTTCTCTGTTCAGAACGTGACTGTGGTTTGCGATAGAGGGCTGGCAAGTAGTGCAAACGTCCAAGCTCTCCGAGCTGCTCAGTTTCATTACGTCATTGCTACAAAACTCCGTTCCATCTCGAAAAAACTCAAAATCAATGACCTATCAGCTTATGTCCCTCTGCCCAACCAAGACGGCATCCCGGAGGCTGAGCGAGTTTTAGTTCGCACTATGGAGCATCCCCAGTATGAGGATGCCCTACTGATTGCAACGTACAGTCCAAGCAGAGCAACAAAGGACAAACAGGACCGAGAACGGCTATTGCAAAAACTGCACAATAAAATAACCGATTCTCCAAACGAAGCCTCCCTTAAAAAAGTGATCAGTAATGCAGGTTATAAAAAATATACTACCGTTAAAACTGGTTCGTCGATCTCTCTCAATCAAGCAGCGATAGATGCCGATGCTGCCTGGGATGGTTTTCATGGGATTGCAGTTTCGAATAGTGCAAAGTTGAATACGACAGAAGCGCTGGGGCGCTACCGAGACCTCTGGCATGTTGAAGAGACATTTCGCGTGGCTAAATCCACTCTTAAAACCAGACCTATTTTTCATTGGGCACCACACAGAATCCAAGCCCACATCCTCCTCTGTTTTATTACCCTATTTTTCGAGAGATTTTTGGAGGTTCTCCTACGACAGAAAAGCACGCCGCTTACGCCGGATAGAATCAGGTACTCTCTCTCAAAAGTTCATACGATGTATTTCAAAGACTCAACCACAGACAAACAAGGAAAAATGGAATCCAGTCTCCCTGAGGATGCTGAGAATATTTTCGTAGCATTGGGAATTTCAGCAGAACGCACAACCGGAATGAACAACGGATGTTGTGCCTAAATTTTCGTTCTTATCTATTTGTAATCTAATGACTTATCCTAACAAGTGTCAAAGTCAGGATTATCTTCAAGCAATCTCCCTGACAATTCGCGCTCGACTCTAGCGACGACGGCTCCTTGGTTGGTTGCACCGGCTCCGCATTGCCATTCTCACCGGCTTTGTTGCCACCTTATAAAAAATTACATTAACATACAGCAGAAAGGACATTTTCAATTATGGGTCTTGAAAAGCAGTCTTTGAATCCAGGGCTCTAATGTTGGACCAATGCCCTTTTGATCAATGAAGTCCGTAATAGCAATTCGAAGATCATCCTGTTTGAAAAGCCTCAATGAATCGAGCATTTTACCCAATCGAACCTGGTAGTTTGTCCATTTTTGAACCTTATTTGTTACATCTTTTCGGCGCTCAAGATCCCAGCCCCAAGATTTCGCTACAAGAAGCACGCCATTTCTGTAATTGTTCATAAAAATGGGATCTTTCGTGAGAGTCTCAATATCGCTTTGGCTGACTCGATATTGGTCTCCATAACCGGTGCTTGCTCGATCAATCGGAAACATCCACCAATCAAAACCACTATCCGGGTGATCCGTGTGCATTTGCAGATGCTGCCAGTGTCCTGCTCGTGCTAATGTATTAAGCTTTGTCAGATGATTTTGTTGTTTATTCTTCAAAATATCGACTTTAGCTACGGCTTTCATACCACTATTAGGCTCCAACCCTGGATCGGGTTTTGGTTGCGGCGTCGGTTCTTTTGACGGTGGTATCGGCGACGATCCCCATCCATTTGCAGAAAAGAGGATGCCTGCTGCGCCTGCGACTGTAAGAGCGGTATAGAGAAGAGGCCTCTTCCAGAAAAAATTCTCTTTCTTTTTTGCACTCCCATGGTTTGGAGCCTGGACTGCAACCTGAGGAACAGGATTGTTATTATTAATAATTTTATTGACTGTCATAAATTTTTATCAAATTTCATTACAAATAACTTTCATTTTACACTATTCATCAATTCTTTTCAATATAAATATTAATAGACATCGGTGAGATATCGTTTTTCGGCGCGGAGCCGCTTGACGTAGAGGCGAGACTCCTCTTCCGTCATGCCCCCAACTTCCCGCGCGATCCGGTGGAGCATCGCGTCGACGTCCTTAGCCATCTCTTCCGCATCTCCGCAGACATAAAAATAGGCCCCTTCTTGGAGCCAAGCCCAGAGGCTTTTTCTCTCTTCGTACATTCTGTGTTGGACATAGGTCTTTTCGGCAGAGTCGCGAGAAAAGGCAAGGTCCAGCCTAAGGCGGCCGGCCTTTGCGAGCTCGGTGAAAAAGGATTCATAGTAAAAATCCGTTGCTCGATTCCTTTCCCCGAAAAAGAGCCAACTGCGCCCCGAGGCGCTCAAAGCGAGCCGCTCTTGCAAGAAGGCGCGAAAAGGCGCAATGCCTGTGCCGGGGCCAACGAGAATGATCGAAGCTCCCGCGTCGTCAGGAAGAGCAAAGTGGTTCGACGGCTGAAGATAAATCGGGATAGGGGTAATGCTTTCCAAGGCAAAGCTGCAGAGGAAATAGCTGCCGATCCCTTTGCGGATTTGACCATTGGCAACATAAGTCACATAGGCGACGGTCAGATGAATCTCATCGGGAAATACGAGAGCTGAATTTGCAATCGAATAGAAACGGGGGAGAAGCGGCATCAATTTTGTGATCGAGGAGAGATCCGGCAGTGGATACATTCCACTCAAATCGAGCAAGGTATGGGTATGGAGAAATTCAGACAACTTTGCTTTGTTTTCTGGAAGAAGCAAAGGGTCTTGCCCGCTTAGCAACCTAAAAAATGGGTTAGGTGCGCGGCTGATGTTGGCTTTATGGATCAGATAGTCTCGGATCGATGAAGAGACGTTTTCTCTTGGATCGAAAATCGTCTCGGCTCCAGAGCATCGCAATTTTTCCAGGATCGCATCGACCTCTTCAGGATCGTTCTGGACAACAACCCCTATGCTGTCGCCAACCTTGTAGAGAAATTGGCCCCGTTCGATTTCCAAAACGATATGATAGGTTTTCTTTGTAGAAGTTGGACCGGTCAAAAGGGTCCTTTCTTTAATCCGCGAAAGGCAGGGGCTCGTTCTTGAATAGTTTTTTATAGACAAGCGGGCAATTCACGGTTAATGTGCATTTTTTGGGGGGAATAGATAATGATGAAGGTACTGGCCATAATGGGTTTATGTTTCCTGATCACAGGGTGCAGCGACGGGAATCACAGCCGAGGCTACGTCATTTCTAAAGCACAGGTCGAACCGGAAGCTGAAAGCGTTGAGAAATAAACTCAGCTGCTCTTTACGGCCCCCGCCCCTGCGATCATCTCACGGCAATTTTTCTTGTCCCATCCTTTCTTGAGTAAGTCCATCCGCTTGTTCGATATCCCGCCAAGGCATTCGATCGCTGTGAGAAACCGGACTCGGAGGATATCTTTGCCGAGTAGCGTAGCGGAATCGAAAAGAGGAGGGCCCATGTGCTTGCCCATCACCGCGGCAAAAAGGATGTGCATCACTATTTTTTTATGGTGAACGCCGAATCTCTCGGCTGCTTCGTGCGAGGCTTTTTCAAGGCCGCTTCCGCTCCAATCTTCCTGCTCGTCGAGGCTCCAAACGATCCCTTGGAGGATGCAACCGACAGCGTCCGGCGCCGTCTCCTTCGGGCAAAGGAGCTCAGGGGTATATTTTAGGTCGGAGATGAAGAAAAAGTCGCAAAGCTGCATGAAATCGGTAAAAGTTTTAATCCGCGTGTGGATCAACGGCATCAGCTTCAGCATGAACCCAACGTTGAATTTCCACTCGGAGAGCCGAGTCCAAAGCTGATCTTCGGGGATCGATTCGATGATCTTCTTTTGATTGACCCAAGCGAGCTTGTGGATGTCGAAGAAGGCGCCTGAAATGCCGATCCGTTTCGGATCGAATTCGCGGACGATCTCATCGAGCGTGTAAATCTCCCGCTCTCCTGGCATGCTGTAGCCCATGAGGGTGAGGAAATTCACGAGCGCTTCAGGGAGATAGCCGCTGTCTCGGAAATAGAAGATGGATGTCGGGTTTTTCCTTTTCGAGAGCTTCTTGCCTTCTTTGCCGAGGAGCAAAGGCATGTGCATGAACACAGGGGGCTTCCATCCAAAAGATTCGTAAAGGAGGATGTGCTTCGGCGTCGAACTCATCCACTCATCGCCGCGGATCACATGGGTGATTTTCATCAAGTAGTCATCGACTACATTCGCAAGATGGTACGTTGGGAAGCCGTCCGATTTCAAAAGAACCTGGTCGTCGATGTCAGCCCAAGGAGCGGTGATCCTCCCCTTGATCCCATCTTCGAAAACGCACTCTCCCGTAAGGGGCACTTTCAGCCGGATCACGAAAGACTGTCCCGCCTCTTCGCGCCTCCGCACCTCTTCCGGACTCAAATTGCGGTATCTCCTGTCGTACCCGACCCGCCTTCCTTCGGCTGCGGCCAATTCCCGCATCTCGGTGAGCTCTTCTTGCGTGGCAAAGCATTTATAAGCGTGCCCTTTGCCCAGCAGCTCGTAAACATACTTGCGGTAAATTTCAGTCCGCTCCGATTGCCTATAGGGACCGCAGGGCCCGCCCACATCGGGGCCTTCATCCCAATCGATTTTGCACCAGCGAAGAGCCTCCATGATGTTTTTTTCATATTCGGGACGGCTGCGCGTTTGATCAGTATCTTCGATCCGGAGGATGAACTTTCCCTTGAAATGGCGCGCGAAAATCAGGTTGAAAAGGGCGATATAGGCCGTTCCCACATGGGGATCTCCTGTCGGAGAGGGGGCGATTCGAACTCGTACAGTCATAGTTTTTTCCAGGATCGCCCTCTATTTTGGGCGATTCAGGCTGCCTTAGTCAAGAGGTAGTTATTCTCTGAGGTATTAAAAAATAAAGAAATATAGACGGTCGGGTCTTTTATCATTGGCTCTTCTTATTTCGCAGGCAGGAGGTAGACCAGGTCTTTCATGACGTTCAGAGCTTCGGCATATTGCAGATCGCTTTGTCCGAAGAAGTCGATCTCAGGGGCATCAAAATTTTTCTTGTCCAGCTCAGCTAAAAAATTTTGATAGTTCTTATTCCCCTCGATCCGGAGTTTCGAATTCTTTTGGAGAAGTTCGAGATAGGGGGCATAGGTAAAGAGCCGCCGCTGCAGGTTCGAGCGGTAGTGCGAGCCGAGTTGGAGCCTTTGAAAAGCGGAAAGGTCGGAGAGGTCATCGTCGAAATGGGGTTCGATCTCATCGTTTTCAAGGGGGAACTTGGCAAACTCCTCCCCAATGTCGATCCGGGAAAGCAGCCCGGGGACAACGATGTCGGAGCGGACCCCTTGAAGCTGCGGGCTCTTTCCGGAAACGGTATAATATCTGCCGCGGGTGACCTTGAATTCGCCTTGCGGGTTCAGTTTGGGATTGTTTACGGGATCGAGAGTAAAAGTTTGAAAGGACCCTTTGCCGAAGGTGTGATCGTCTCCGACTATGACAGCGCGCCCATAGTCTTGGAGCGTCTGAGCGACGATTTCGGCCGCGGACGCAGACGCCCGATTCACGAGAACGATTACGGGCCCGTCCCAGGCGAGCTTCCCTTCAATTTCCCGCAAATGTTGCAATTTGCCTGTATTGTCCTTTACGGACACGACGATTCCTTTGGTGATGAAAAGGCCGGTCACGGAAACTGCCTGGGTGAGCAGGCCGCCGGCGTTCCCGCGAAGGTCGAGGACCACCCCTTTCAACTTGTGTTCCTTTTTGATCTGCTCCAGAGCTTTGCGCATATCTTGGGAAGATGAGAACGTTTGGTCCTGATAGAATGAAAAAAGGCGGAGCGTCGCAATTTGGCCATCGCCATAAGGCTCGAGATGAGTCTCCAGCCTTGATTCCTCAAGGACAACCTCTCCGCGGACAAGCTCCAGCTCCATCACAACGCCTTCGCGCAAAAAAGTAAGATGGACAGGAGTCCCCTTTTCCCCGCGGATCAGCTCTACCGCTTCCATAATATCCATACCCACGACAGGTTCCCGGTCGACCGCAATGATCTTATCGTTGATCTTCAATTTCATGCTTTGCTCTGCGGGACTATTCTCCAAAATCCGCATAATGGTCAGCCCATCCAAATCGTCGCGAAGCTGCGCGCCTATCCCGAAAAGACGCTGTTGGACTTGAATCATGAATTGGTTGGCTTCGCTCGGGGTAAAATAATTAGTATGAGCATCGAGAGCGGATGTGGCCGCCTTCAGCACATGGGTCAAAACAATCTTCGATTGTTCATCGGCCGTCTGTCCTGTTAATTCGAGCCCCCGGTTGATCCGCCGTTTCTCCAGCCGCTGGAGAAAGCGGCCCCGCCCCTCATCGCCCATCTTCTCCGCAGCTTCAAGCTGGAGGGATTTGATCCGTTCTATCCGTGTCCTTAATTCTTCATAGCTTGCAGCCCACGTCAGATCTTTGAATTCATCGCTTTTGACTCCCGTGGGCAGCGCTACGCCGGCAATCTCGCTTTCCAAAGCCTCCCTTCTCTCCATGGCTTTCAAAAAGACCGAATGGATTTCATGGAAAACCGAATAATCGGTCGTTTTGAATCCTGCCAAGGCCCTTTGAAGAAGATCCTCAGTAGGTTCGATCCAAATTCCAATCTCGGGTTCCAGGAAATAGGTTTTCATCGGATCCAATTCATCGAGATAATTCTGCAGAACCCTCTTCATCAAGACAGGAGTAAATGATTTATAAGATGCATGAGAGCGAAGGACTTCTTCAATTTTGGCCTTCGCGTCTCTGGGGGAAATCTGCGGCATGCGGCACTCGGCCGCAAATACACACAAAAGTAGGAAGATCAAAGTCAATTTTTTCACTGCAGTTCCCCAGGATAGAAAAAACTCGACTATATCGAACCGGTCGGTTTCTGCCAAGCACACCCAAAAAAAAAACCTCAGCCATGAAAACACAAGTCATTAACACTAATTAAGTTATAATCAAAACGATTATCTCGATAAAACCCAATTAAAACATTAATCTAAATGTACGAATTTCGTTGAAATTAAGTGCGAAACATGAAATAATGGTTAGTGAAAACAGAAAATTAAAAACGTTCGGAATTGAGGTCTTTTGAGAAATAATCTCTTTAAGGGCCTAGCCGATTTAAAAGTGTAAAAAACAAATTGGGAGGAAGAAACCATGAACGACAAAATGCCATGGGAGCAAAATCAGGGCCCATCCCGAGATACGACTAAGGTCGTCTCGATCACGGAAGCCGCCCGGATTAATAATGTGACCCGTCAAGCCATTTACGTTGCGATTAAGCAAAAAAAACTGAAAGCATCGAAAGACTCGACTCGTTGGACGATCCATCTGGACGACCTCGCTGAATATCGGAAAAACAAGTATTCCCGTACGAAGTCGATGTATGCGGGAGAGCTTCTTTTTGACAACCGCAAAGGGTATTACTCAGTCAATCAAGCTGCAAAACTTCTGAATATTCCAGCTCAAAAGATCTATTACGCTACGCGCGTAGGATTGTTAAAGGCGCACCGCAAGGGCGCAGCTTGGGTCATCCATACTGACGACATTAAGGGGTATCAGGAAAATTACCTGAACCGCAGCACCCAAGTCGGAACCTAAGTAAAGAATCCCTATATTCCTTCCAAAAAATCGCCCCCTCGTGAGGGCGATTTTCTTTCATTTCCCTGTACGCATCTTCTTGAAAAATAAATCTTTAAAGTGTGATATATCCCTGATCGTTCCCAACAAGCAAGAGGAATGTCGTGAACGTTTGCGTTTTCCGATCTATTCCCGTTGACTTGCACCATTTTAGAAAGCATTGATACTACTCGGAAAACGGAAACGCAACCGTTCACGGCTGCCATTGACCACCACAGATGCAATTGTAGAATCGCCCTCTTAGCCAGGCTGGGCTTTTGGGCCATGGACTTGGAAGTCTTTGACTAAGAGCTGGATACTCGCTTTATTGAGGAACATATTGATTTGAGGGGTAAAGGCTACGCTTAAAAGGAGGTTTTTACCTCGGATCTCATCCTTCCGGTCCGCCAATCCGAAAGCGATTCCTTCGAGCATCCGATCGCCTTGTTCTAGAAAGAGCTTGAGATGGTACTTTCCAATGACTTTAGGCGACCATATTTGCGTCGCGTCGCAGAAAAGGATCGGAGGAGGGTTCTCATTGCCGAAAGGTTCTAAAAGATGGAGAGACTCCATAAAATCGAAGGTAAGTTCGCTGAAGTCGATCTTGGCGTCGAGATACAGCTTCGACACCACGTCGTTTTCCCTAAGCAGCCCCTCTGCAGCTTCAATGAACCGCTTTTTGAAGATGGGGATGTTTTCCTCCTTGATCGTCAATCCTGCAGCGTAGTCATGTCCTCCAAAATTGATGAGGAGCCCCCCATGGGCTTTTAAAACAGGCAGGAGGGGAAATTCCGGAATAGTGCGAAGAGACCCCTTCCCAACCCCTTGTTCAATAGAAATGATGGCTGTCGGCCGATTGTATTGTTTCGCGATACGGGCGGCTAAAATCGCAATGATTCCCGGGTGCCATTTTTCCGAATACAAAACAATCGCTTTGTCTTTCAAAAGATCGGGATTTTGAAAAATGATGGCTTCGATGTCGTCAGTCGCTTCGCGCTCAATTTTTTGTCTTTCTAAGTTATTGAGATCAAGTTCTTTAGTAAGCTCTTCAGCTTCCGGGTGCCCATGGAGCAAGAGGAGCTCGACGCCTTTAATGGGATCGGCGATCCTTCCCAAACTATTGAGGCGCGGCGCGATTTTAGAAGCTACGGTGGCGGGGGATAGATCTTTCGGGTCTATTTCGCTCAATTCAATCATCTTGGCCAATCCCACGCGCTGCATCTGCCGCATCTCCTTTAGGCCGTAGCGCACCAAAATCCGGTTTTCGCCCTTGAGGGCTCCCATATCGGCGATGAGCCCCAAGGCAACGAGATCGAGATATTTCTTAAGGTCGATTTTTGTGGGGCTGATCTCTTCATTCTCAATCAAGATGTTCGTCAGGGCATGGGCCAGCTTGAATGCGACTCCGACTCCCGTAAGTTCACGGTTCGGGTAGGTGCTGTTGATCAATTTTGGATTCAACGTTGCGATGCAGTGAGGAATTTTTGAGGTAGGCTCATGATGGTCGGTGACGATGACGTCGATCCCGTGCTTTACGACCTCTTCGATCTCCTTCGCAGCCGTAATTCCGCAATCGACCGTGATGAGCAAAGTACAATGCCTTTGAAGGGCAAATTGCAAGGCGTCGCCGATCAGGCTTTTTTTCAACATGGCGCGATTGGGAATGTCAAAATAAACTTTAGCGCCGATTTCACGAAAGAACTCGGTCAGGAGAGCGGCGGCGGTCATGCCATCTACATCATTATCGCCGTAAATAAGGATCGGCTCCTTCTTTCTAATGGCGATCAAAATCCGGTCGATCGCCTTATCCATGTCGGGAAAGAGATCGGGATCGAAAAGATTCGGCAGCTTAGCATAGAGAAATTCGTGGATTTCCTGGACTGTTTTAAAGCCTCTGGATATTAAAATTTGTGCCGTAACAGGGTGAATATTGAATTCAGTGATGATTTCTTGAAGAAGCGAAGGGTCTTTGTTTGGATAGATCCATAGAGGCGCTTTTGCTTTTGATGTGACAGAATCCATTAAAAACAGCCCCCCCGAACCGATTATATATAGCCTCCAAAAATTTAAAGAGAAACATTTTGTTTCGAAATGCTCGGAAGTTCGTTGCATTACGAAGAACGACTCACCAGCGGTTTGCCCTCCTCTCGCCTTTGGAAAAAAATCATCAGGGGTGAAGCGATGAACCAAGAGGATAATGTTCCGAAAAAGACACCGATTGTCATGATCAGGGCAAAACCGAAGATGGAGGGGCCCCCGAAAAGGACCAGGGCGATCAAAACCAAAAGAGTCGTGCCCGATGTAATCGTCGTTCGGCTTAAAGTGGCGTTCAAAGAGGAATTCACGATTCCATTGAGTTTTCTATTGCCAGGGGTTCGCATCTCTTCTCGGATCCGGTCGAAGATGATGATCGTGTCATTGAGCGAATAGCCGATAATGGTCATCAAAGCCGCAATCGTATTCAAATCGATCTGGATTTCAAGTCCCATAGAGTGGAGAAGTCCGACAACCCCTAGCGTGATCAGGACGTCGTGAAAAAGGCAGATCAAGGCCGCGGCCGCAAATTTATATTCGAACCGGAATGCCAAATAGACAAAGATAGAGAGGAATGCGATAGCTAAACCAATTAATGCATTATTTCTCATGCTGTCAGACATTTGACCGCTCATCGCAGTCCAATTCGAATCGAGGCGAGCTAGAGTTTGAGGAGACAAAGCAATCCTCTCTTTATGAAGGGCGCTCACCACCCATTCGATCCTGGGATTTTTTATGATCGAAGGGCCCACATTTTCGATCGGCAACCCGTAAAAGGGCTTATTCGGCTGTTCGAGGCTCGTGCCGAATAAGATCCTGAGGTGGTTTGTCGGATGGAGTTCACGGATTTGGAAGTCATGGGCAGCCGCGCCGGCTTTGATCAGGGCTTTTTCGACCCCCTCGACATAATGGGGAGCGCCACTATCCTGCAATTCAAGGCTGAGCGCGTAACCCCCAGTAAAATCCATGCCGAAAATGGAATTTCGTTTTGCCGCTAGAAATGAGCCTCCGATCGCAATGATCGCAACCGATACCCCAAATGCCAGCTTGGCGCGCTTCAAGAAATCCCAATCCGGAGAGCGGAGCCAATTGGCCATCTTGAGGCTTGTATTCTTGGGATTTTGGGCCCATCCGGTGAAATAAAAACGGGTCATGAATAGAGCCGTGAACATCGAAGAGGCGATTCCAATGATCAGGTTCACGGCAAAACTTTTGATCGGCCCAGCGTCGAAATTCAGGAGGATTAAGGCGGCGATGATGGTGGTGACGTTTGAATCGATGATCGCGGAGTAGGCTTTTTTGTACCCTGCCGACAATGCAGATCGAATGTCACCCGATTCAGCAAATTCTTCCTTGATTCTTTCGAAAACGAGAACGTTGGCGTCGACGGCCATCCCTACAGTCAAAATAACGGCAGCAAGGCCTGCCAGTGTCAGACTGGCGCCCAAATTTTGGAGAGTTGCCCAAAGGATCAAAAGGTTGAAAAGAACTGCGACGGAAGCAACGAGCCCTCCGAATCGGTAATAGGCCAACATAGCCCCGATGACCAGAATCAAAGCGAAAGCAGTAGCGGTGATGCCTTTGAGACGGTCTCGAGCTCCAAGCTCGGGACTGACGTTCTTTTCAGAAAGGATTTGCGGAGTGTAGGTCAGCGATCCGGCCCTCAAGTCCGCAGCCAGCCGATTGACTTCGCGTTGCGTAAAATTCCCGCTGATCGTGGCGCTGCTTTGCAATCCGGCATCGAGCATCGGAGCGCTGATGACCGAATCGTTGAGAAGAACCGCCATGCGCCATCCCCTGCCCCTCGAGAAATTTTCGAGGGTCGTCCCTAAAACTTTGTCTTTTGAATAGCGGGAGGTCCATGCATAGAAGTCGCTCTGAGGGTGGATCGTTTTCCCGCCAACATCAAATGTGGATGCGACATCGAAGTTGAGGTAATTCCCTTTGGCCGGATCGTATCCGGCATGGATATTCTCCAGATGGGCTCCCTCGATCGCCCAGTTGCGGAAAACGATCATAAGAGGGTGGGTTTGATTTTGCCATTCCGTAAAATCGTTTCCGCGTATACTAACGATCTTCGATACGGCCGTCTCCACGGAGCTGGAGGCTGCAGGGTCGTTCCATTCAGCGAGCCGCAGGCCGTTTTCAGAGAGCATTTGCGCCGCCGGCGACCGGAGCTCCCCCTCTTCAGTATGGAGATGTTTGCGGGCGATCGAATTGATGCTCTGCGGATCTTTTCGCCCAGTCACGATGGCTTCATTCCAAATTTCCTGCAGGAACCGGTTGACGCTATCCCCAAGTGTTGGATTGGAGGGGGAAAATTGTTCATTCACGACATGAAAATACATCGTCGATGCCTTGATCAGCTCGGCGGCCGACATGGACTGCGATCCTGGGAAATCAAGGACAATATGATGGCCGACTTGACGAATCGAAACCTCGGACACTCCCATCTTATTGACGCGGTTATAGAGTTCATTGATCCCGGTTTTTAGTCCCGCGTCATCAGTGATCGGCAAACGGCTCGCGTCTCTGAGCTCGATTTGGATCGATTTCCCTCCTGAAAGGTCGAGTCCCCATCGGATGATTTTTCGAGCGTCTCCGCGCCAATATTTACGGGCCGACAAGAGAATGTTATTCCAAAAAACCCCCTTCGATGGTTTGGGAACGTCGAAGCGAACTTTTGGATCGATGCTGACTTGAGCCGTTCGATATTCGTCTTTCCATTTCAAGAGATCTTCATGGATCTCTGTCTCAATTTTGTTCTCGGCCGCGATCCTTTGCTCGACATCTCCCAGTTCGATGATGGCCATTTCTCTAGTCCCGCGGACGATGAAATCTTCCCGAGTTCCTGCGAGAAGAGATGCCGTGAAATTGGGTTTTTCGAAGAGAAAATCACCGGCACCTGCAAGGCGGGAGCGGGCCGATCCGGGGCATGCCGCAAAACCGTCCCCGTGCAGGATTTCAGCGAGACGCCGGAAATCGGCATTGAACAAGGCGGCCATTGGGGATTCGGGAAAAAGCTCGTAGTGTTTTGCGATCTTCTCGATCCCTTTTGCCGCAATGTAGATAGAATTTGATTTCATTCCAGCCAAATCATTGCCTTGTGAAATTAAGGGGGACGCAACGACGAGGCAGAGAGCTTTTTGAACTACCGGCAAAGTTTGATAGGTTGAGAAATCGACGATGGGCAGCGCCGCTAAATCCGGATGCGTTGGGCGCCATTGGAACTTCAGGGATGCTTGAAGCTGTTTCGATATTCGCTCGGCCAGTTTTTTCTGATCCAAGATCAAGTATCCGGAAGGATTGGAAAGGCGATGCAAAGGAATGAAAACCTCTGTCTCGCCGGGAATCAGGTCTTCGGATGACTCTCTGCCGATGCGGGCGAGTTCATCGATTACAAGCTGCTCAAACCGCTCCTTGTTTTTCCCTGCCGCGCGAAACGCCGCCGCGTCGGAACGGAATTTCAAGACGATCCGATCTTTTTGAAGGTCGATCGAAAGTTCGGAAAACAGGGGATGGATATCCGTAAGATCGAACTTGCCGGAAATAGCAAGGGACTGCCTGATTTGAGAGGCGTTCCTTGGCGCTAATCCTTCCGCAAACCGCGCAGCGTGTTTTTTTAGATAGTCTGCGGCGGCCCCAAAACTCTTTTCTTTCTTTTCTAAAACAATCAAATTTTGCTCTTGGGCCTCCCCCTTCAAACGGCTTTTTTCTTGCCGGATCGCGGATACCGCAACGTCCAGAGCTCGCATCAAATTTTGGACAGAGCCGGTCTTGTCGGCGAACGCTCCTTGAGTGAAGCGGGCCGCATACTTTAACCCGAGCTCGCTCTCGCCAAATGTCTCGGAGATCGCATGGATGTCTGCAACGAGCGCCTCAATTACTGGAAATGGAGCGTTTCCTTGCTGCAACGCATCCAAATAGATAGAGGGTTCGCTCGGGCCGGCTAAGACGAGGGCGATCTGTTCCATCCGGTCGTCAAGGATCCGCTTGTCATTTTTCGAAAGATAGATGAAATCTTGACTCTCCAATTGAACCGGAATTTTTCTTTGAACGATGACTTCATTCGCGCTGTCTTCTTGCGGCGGGATGGATAACTGGGCCGGTCCGAACGGCATCAAAGCTCCGGCGCGAGGCAGAAGCCCTCGCAATCGACGGGCTTCTTCCTCTTTTGCAAAAGTTACGATGGCAAGCTGACGATTTTCCGGATCGATCGAAACAGAAAGAGGGTTCACCCGAATGAGCTCGCAATAAGAATGGAGCCAATCTGCAGTTTCTTTCTCCAAATCGTCCAACCGTTTGACAATGTTCGCGGCAATGGTTTCGGCCGCAGCAGGGCTGACAGAACTTTTAAGCGGTTTCAGGTAATAAAAGACGGTGGGAAGGATGTTGTAAACCGTCAAAACGACGACTGCGAGGATGAGAAGAAATTGCCACTTGCGTTGTTTTTCCATTCCAGACCTGATTCATGGACAAAACACGTAAGGATATAAGGTATGGCGAAATATTGTCTAGACATTTTTTACCTTGATGGGATTTGAATTACACCCTATAATTAAACCTTACAAGTTTTTATGATCTCAAAGGTTTTTTTAAATTCCGCTCATCGAGCCCTCCGCGAGTCCTACGAGGCCAATGCGAAAGGCCAGTATTTATTGGCATGGAGGAAGACCATCCCAGCGAGATTTAATTATTGGCTGACGCCGTTCTGAATGCCACTGCCGTCCCCCTGTATGCGGCCAGCGCCAGCTATGGGGTTGGCGAGACTTTCCTGACCTGGGGCAGGAAAACCTCTTGCTTAAGAGAGAGCCTCAAGGGGATCGACAATAGTTTGAGCCGGGTTTTTTTCGGAAGCGTAGGAGCGGTCGTCTCTCCTGCCGCCGCGCGGGCCTTCGAGGTCGATTCGGCTGTAGAGGTTGTCGCCACAGCCGCTCTTGTCGGAATCGTGGGCGCTGGCATCTATTTTGCCGCAAGCAAGATCAGAGCGCCAAGCTTTGTCTTATACAACTCCCAGAGCGGGTTGGTTTGGGGATGGCACTAATAGTTTCAATCCTATATGATTCATAGGAATATTTTCGAGATATACTGCGACCGCTCAAAAAGTGTGAAAAATGGCAAGGAAGCGGCGCAGATTTTTGTCTCTGGAACGAGGGACGTGTTCATAGACACGGCCCGACGTGAAGACCAAAAATATGCTGCCAAGCTGACGCCGGCAGATTCACATTTTTTGGGTGGGAGCAGTATAACTTATGCCTAGCATCGCCGTCATCGGAATGCAATGGGGTGACGAGGGAAAAGGGAAGGTCATCGATCTCCTTTCAGAGAGGGCGCGCCATATCGTAAGGGCGCAGGGCGGAAATAACGCCGGCCATACGATCGTTGCCAAAGGACAGGAATACCGTTTCCATGTAGTCCCTTCCGGGATCGTTTATCCCCACACGAATTGCTACATAGGAGGAGGAACGGTCATCGACCCTGTTTCTCTCCTTTCTGAATTCGAGGGTCTTAAAAAACGGCAAATTCCATTTGAAGACCGCCTATTCCTCTCGCGCTATGCCCATCTGGTGATGCCTTATCACCGCCTGCTCGATCAGCTCTCTGAGAAGGCCAAAGGCGCTTGCGCGGTCGGGACGACAGGGAGAGGCATCGGTCCTTGCTATACGGATAAAGCCAACCGCTGCGGCATCCGCATTGCCGATTTTTTGAATCCTAAGGCTTTCCACGCTCAACTAGAAAAGGCGCTGAGCCTAAAAAATAGGGAGCTGCAAAACTTATATGCACACGTCCCTCTTGAATTGGCCCCCATCTTCGATGAGTATCAGAAACTTGCCGAGCGTTTATCTCCTTTTGCAGCCCCTGTTGAAGAATTGCTCTACGAGGCTTCCAAAAAGGAAGAGAAAATTTTATTTGAAGGAGCCCAAGGGTCTCTTCTCGACAATACATTTGGAACTTATCCGTTCGTCACTTCCTCTTGCACCTTAGCCGGCGGCGTTTGTTCAGGCGCAGGCGTGGGCCCTTCCCTCATCGACCAAACGATCGGCGTCGCTAAAGTTTATACGACCCGAGTCGGCAACGGGCCGTTTCCTACTGAACTGAAACAGGAAGAATTGGCGCAGTTCCCCGACCATTCTACGGCTCGGGAATTGGGAACGACTACTGGCAGAAAAAGAAGGATCGGCTGGTTCGATGCATTTATGATCAAGCACACTATCTGCTTAAATGGCGCTGACAGCCTTGCTTTGACGAAACTGGATATTCTCGATGGACTCGATGAAATCAAAATCTGCACAAGATATAAACACGGCTCTTCCTTTCCGGTGACGCTCGATGAGCTGCAGGTGGCCGTTCCGGTCTATGAAACCCATCCTGGATGGAAGCGTTCCACGAGGGGCATAGAGGCTTATCATGATTTGCCAAGACAAGCGAAAGCCTACATCCGGCGCATTGAAGAGCTGTGCGGCATCCCCGCTTCGCTCGTATCAGTGGGACCGGAGCGGGAAAAAACTTTGTGGCTGGACCGGTTTTTCGAATGACTTCTTCATCTCTTGAACAACCCACCCTCGTGAGCATTTTTAATTCCGACGATTTAACGCGGCTCGATCTATTAAAAATCCCAAAACATGTCGCCATCATCATGGATGGCAATCGCCGCTGGGCAAAACAAAGGGGTCTTCCTCCCATGATGGGGCATTGGGAAGGGGCGGAAGTGTTGACCGATGTGGTGCGCGCAGCCTCGGAACTCGGGATCCAGACAGTCACCGTCTTTTCTTTTTCCACTGAGAATTGGCTCCGTGCAGAAGAAGAAGTCGCCGCCCTCATGCAGCTATTCGAGGTCTATTTGATCCGAAAGAAAGAGTGGATGCTCCGCGAAGGGGTTCGGCTCAAGACGATCGGCGATTTAGGCCGCTTTCCGAGGCACGTTCAGGAGGCTTTCTTGGCTGCACAGATGGCGACAGAGCATTGTCGGAAGATCAATCTGGTCCTTGCACTGAATTATGGAGCCCGCGACGAGATCCGTCGCGCGATGATTAAAATCCTTGAATTGAACCAAAGACATCCATTTTCGCCTCATGAGCTGACCGAAGACCTGATTTCCCGCCATCTCGATACGAGCCCTTGGACAGATCCGGAGCTGATGATCCGAACCAGCGGCGAGTTCCGGGTGAGTAATTTTCTTCTCTGGCAGATTTCCTATGCTGAAAT
Source organism: uncultured Chlamydiae bacterium (assembly GCA_963730605.1). Taxonomy (GTDB): domain Bacteria; phylum Chlamydiota; class Chlamydiia; order Chlamydiales; family SM23-39; genus CAIPFQ01. The sequence continues at coordinate 133,744 of CAVSSM010000009.1, read as the reverse complement.
TTATGTGACTGAAAAGCTATGGCCCGATTTTTCTTCACGAGATCTTTTGGAAGCTGTGGAAGCTTTCCAAAGAAGAGGCCGGAGATTAGGAGGTTAGACCGATGAAAGATTTGGCCAAAAGAACTGTAGTTTCCGTCATTTCGATCATAGCCGCAGCTGCTTTGATCTTTTTTTCCGATCTTTTTTGGTTTCAATTTATTGTAGCCGGAGTTGTCGCGGCATTGAGCGGCATTGCTCTTTGGGAGTATGAGCAATTTGTCAAAGCAAAAGGAGCAAAGATCATTTCCGCCTTGATCGCAATTGGCGTCATTCAGGTTCTTTCCTTTTTCGCCTCCTCTCTCTGGCTCAAGTCATCGAGCCTTCCGATGCTAGTCTTCTTTCTAGGGTTCCTGATTCTGATCGCTCTTCATTTCAAGGAAAAAGAGGGGGCCGTCGTCGACTTGGCCGTCTCGTCATTTGGTCTTCTTTATATAGCGGTCCCTATGGGAATGACTTTGGCCATCCTCTTTGGACAAGCGGGGGGACAGGACGGGAGATGGTGGATCGCCTATTTGCTCATTGTGACAAAGATCACCGATATTGGGGCCTATTTCGGCGGCAATCTATGGGGCAAACGCAAGCTTGCTCCTATGATCAGCCCAGGAAAAACCGTGGAAGGGGCGATCGTCGGCCTCATTTGCTCGATAGCCGCGAGCGCCATCTTCTACCTTATCAGCTATTTTTTCGGGAACGCCCGCTTCCAATTGGGAGGAGTTGAATCGATCGCGCTGGGGCTCATCCTCGGATCCATCGGACAATTCGGCGACCTTTCCGAATCGCTTCTCAAGCGCGATGCCAATAAAAAAGACAGCAATGATCTCCCGGGACTCGGAGGGGTTCTCGATTTGACCGATTCGCTTCTCTTTAACGCTTTCATCATATTCTTCTACACAAAATATTATTTATGATCATCGTAATCGACGGACCTGCCGGCACAGGAAAATCAACCGTAGCGAGGAGAGTCGCCCAAAAACTCGGCTTTACCTTTTTCGATACGGGAGCCATGTATCGATCTCTTGCCTGGATGGTCGTCCAAGAAAATGTGGACCTGGCCGACCGAGAAAATATTTGCCGGCTGCTTCCCCGTTTCGAATACGACGTCAAAATCGATGAGAAATCAGAGCGGCGCTATTTCGTATGCGGAAACGACGTCACAGCAGCTATCCGCGAACCGCAAATGTCCGCCGCGGCATCCAAAATTGCTAGCGTACCTGAAGTGCGCGCTGCGCTTGTAGAGATCCAAAAGAAATTCAGCCATCGATGCAATGCCGTTTTCGAGGGACGCGATATGGGGACTGTCGTATTTCCCGATGCTGACTTGAAGATTTTCCTTACGGCCAAGCCTGAAGTGAGGGCTCAGCGCCGCTACGAGGAACTTCTCAAGAAATTTCCGGAGATGGAGCAAACGTTAGACTACACCCAAATTTTAAAAGAGATCGAAGAGAGGGACCGGAATGATTCGACCCGCGCCGTTTCTCCCTTGCAAATGGCAAAGGATGCCTACCTCATCGACACCTCTGAGACGGAAGTTGAGAGCGTAGTCGATCAAATCCTTCGGCTCATGTCTCAAAACAAGCTCTACCCGAAGAAAAAATGGATCTACGCCCTGATCTATTGGATGGCGCGGATTTTCTTTAAAGTCTGTTTTCGCTTGAGAGTATACGGTCTGGAACACTTGCAGCCGGGGGCAGGGATCATCGCTTCCAACCACACATCTCTTTACGATCCTCCCGTCTTGTCGATCTCTTGTCCTGAAGAGGTCCATTTTTTGGCGAAGGAACCGCTTTTCGAAATTCCGCTTCTCGGACGTCTCATCCGCGTCTTGAACTCACATCCAGTTTCACGCTCCGCTGCCGACGCCTCAACATTTCGCGCTCTTGTCCGCTTGCTCCAGGAGGGGAAAAAGGTGATCCTCTTTCCCGAGGGAAGGCGCTCAAAAGACGGGGAATTGCAACCGTTGGAACGGGGGCTTTCTTTCATCGCCTCGAAAGCGCACTGCCGGATATTTCCCGCTTATATTAAAGGGACTTTTTCCGCCTGGCCGATGACAAGAAGGTTTCCTAAGCTCTTTGGAAAAATCTCCGTCGTTTTCGGCACTCCCATCGAGTGGAGCGATTTAGGAGGAGAGGATAAAAGGGAAAGAGAACGGCTGCTCACCGAGCGGACGGCGCAATCGTTCAAGGATTTACAATCCTGGCTCGAAAGAGGGGCTCAAGGGTCGCCTCCTTAAAGATTGCATTGCAAATAATTTTTATAGCTCCTACCCTTCATTCGTGAAAAAAATCTTATTAGCTGCTTTCATCGTAGCTGCCCGCTTCTCGGTGGGGGTTGCAAGCCCCCCGCTCGATCTTTTCCGGATCGATGCTAAAACGAGAGGAGAGGACTTCGCCAACATCTTGGATACAGCTTTTAGCCTGGCGACCTCTTCTGGAGAAGTTGTGATCCAAACCCAGGCAAGCCCCGCATTTCTCCGAGCCCCTGGCGTGCAGAATGGGATCATCCCTTATGTGCAAAACACCAGCACGTTTCCCTTTGCTGCTCCGAATTCAACTCTTTTTATCTTCGCATATAATCCGAATGGCACCGTGGGGATCTCTCAAAACACGCAATTTCTGGTCGTTGGCATTGACCAGATCGTCACGGTTGCTTATCGAAATACGATCAGCCCCCCTTTTCCTTTGACCCCTGCATTCCAATCCACGTTTGCAGCAAATATTCTTCCTTTGGTTACGATCAATCCCAGCTTGCGAGCGGCGGATATTCAAAATATTGCTCAACAATTTCTCTCTTTTCCCACTACATTTAACGGAAATAACGGCTCTCAACTTTGGATTACTACAACTCTCTCTGGCCCCTTTTACGTTCCTTTTGCGTCTGCCGTCGCGCCGGGAGCCATCCCAAATGTAACAACCATTTCAGTGCTATCCAACGAGTTTCTGCTCATTACTTATAAACCATTATCCTCAATATTTTCTTGGTCAGTGATCGTATCGGCAGAACAAGTGCAACAGATTGTTTTTTATCCCACCAACTATCCCCCATCATAGAAAGTCTCTTATTTACCTGAGTTTTGGGTTCAAAAATGCACTACCAGTCCATCCTCCTGTTCTCCTAAATTCATATGAGGTTTTTTTGGCTGACGAATATAAGCCGCGATAGCAGCCAAAGCATTGATGAAAAAATTCGCAACAGACCTGTGTCTTGTGTGCTCTAGCTGCGAGATGTTTTTTAGTTGGTCATTGACTGTTTCAACCAAAACTCGTTTCCTGAATAATATTTTGTCTTTCATGGCCATCAACTTGTTTTTCATTTTATTTCTCAGTGTAGTGAATAATCGTAGTCCACGCTCAAAAAGTTTCATTGCAATTTTGGCGGAAATATAGCCCTTATCTCCAAATAACTTCCCAACGATTCCCCGTGAGAACTGTTCGAGCACCGATACGTCAGCTACATTCCCTGCAGTAAACTGAAATGCCAAAATTTCACCTAATTCGTTGATAATCAAATGCAATTTAAATCCATAAAACTACCCAGCTGTCGTCTTTCCTCTTTTTGCCCAACCGGCAAAAACTTTGTTTCTTGGAATGCGCTTGTTGTGGCAAATTTGGATCTTCGTCGAATCGACGAATGCGATTCCTGTAATTTTGCCTCTGCTGTACAGGAGAAATGCGAACAGAAGCACGAAGAGATTTTTTATTAAATGTACAAATCGACTGTAACTAGTTAGTTTTGGAAATTCTTTTCTGAGAAATTTAAGAACATAGTCGCAGTAAAAGTGTTTAAAATTTCTAAAGTGTGACGAACCTATCCTCCAATTCTTAATGATTCATTTATGGTCGATTTTGAGGCGATTTTTCGTCATCGACCGCCCGAAGTAAATATCGGGACGGTGATCTTTACGAGGGCGGAGGCGCGAAAAGCGCCCAAAAGCGTGCCGTAAAGGGATCGTGAAGAATTGGAGGATAGGTTCACTGATGGAATAAACAATGATCGTCATCATTTCTGGAGTAGAAAGTTCCCGATCTGGTCCATGTGGCCATGTGCGATTAATGAGATGTTTATCCCATTCACTTCATTTTTGACCTCTTCTGATTTGGTTTGTTGTTGCAAACAAAAACTTTACATCAGACAGAGGTCTTTTTCACGATTTTTTACTTATCTCTCAGAGCACCAGAAGCTTCGAACTCAAAACTCAGGTTATTTGATCTGGCAGCAGAGGAGCTGCCCGTCCTTGATTTCAACCGTTACGCGCATCTTCAGGCTCACGTTCGAAATTCCGATGAAATTTTGATCTAGGGTGCCGTTTTTCAATTCCCATTTGAGCCCAGTGGTATTGATCCCTTTGGCTGGGCCGTATAGAGGAATCAGGGAAATCGTTTGTCCCACAGGGCATGCCCATTCGGCTTTGCCGCGGATAGCGAATGCGATTTCGGTTTCAGTTTCAAGGCGTAATTTGCCAGGATATCTGCCGAGGATAAGGGCATTGGTCAAACTATGGTCGATCCGTTTTCCCCAAGCTCCGAAAAGAGTCACAAGGTCCGATCCGCGCTCGAACTCCTCCTCGACGGCAACTTCAAGGTCGGTTTTATCTTTGTCCCTCGTCAGGCTCTTTTTTGGAACCGCTTCGTTGGCATCTAGAAGTTCTGGAGGGCAGGAATCGAAATCCCCCACAATAAAGTGAGGAGTAAGATTCGCTTTCTTGCAATGGATAAGGCCGGCGTCGACAGCGACGACCCGCTCATGCCTCAAAATGGAAGGGAGGAGGGCATCGAGGTCGTCGATTTGACCGTTTGCTAGGATCGCTGTTTGCATATTAACCCGAGGGTTCAACAGGTGACAAATGGCTTGCTGCGGCTTTGAAAAATCGATCTTCGCTCGGAGTCCTTCTTATTCAAGAATGTTCCCTCCGGGCCGGTTCACTTCGTTCACCTGCTCCGCACTCCGAAGGTCCACTGGACCTTCTCCGTGTTTCCGCAGCCTCGCGTAGAACGCGGGCAAACCCGCTTCAATTTTTCTTTGCCTCGCGAACCCATTTGTTGCCACCTGTTTCCCCCTCGGGTTAATCTTGCGGCCAAGATGACTCGAACATCCACCGAGTTGCCCCGACTAGAACCTGAATCTAGCGCGTCTGCCAATTCCGCCATGGCCGCGGAATGCAGATGATTATAAGTCCTTTAGAAATTCCGGTAAAGGTCTGTTATCTAGACGGGAAACTTGAAAATAGATAGTATGGTGCCATGAATAGTGGAGGATCTATGAAACACTTAACAGATGCAAATTTCGATGCGGAGATCAAACAAGGGGTGACCCTTGTCGATTTCCATGCGAATTGGTGCGGTCCTTGCCGCATGCTGGCCCCTGTTTTGGAGCAGGTTTCCAAGGAGCTCAAGGGGAAGGCCTCCCTCGGAAAAATCGATATCGACGCCGAGCAAAAGACGGCGACCCGCTTTCAGATTACTTCCGTTCCTACGATGATCCTCTTTAAGGACGGTAAAGAGGTCAACCGCTTGGTCGGCCTCCGGAACGCCGAGGCGATCAAAGATTTTATTATGTCAGCGACTTGAGCAGGGGGCTCTCCAGATGGGCCGATTTCTGATGATGACGGGCTTACTCATTGTGGTCCTGGGCCTCGTCATCCATTTTAAAGTGGCTATTCCTTGGCTGACTGGTTGGATCGGGAAACTCCCCGGCGACCTGGTGATTAAGAAAGGACATATTACCCTCTATCTTCCTCTGGTCACTTCCGCATTGCTCAGCATTGTCCTCTCCATAATATTCTCGCTATTTAGAAAATGATTTTGCCTCAATGCTTCAAAAAGGACGATGCTCACGCTGCAAGCGAGGTTGAGACACCTCGCCTTGGGCGACATGGGAATTTTGAAAAAGTAATCGGGCCACCGCTCTCTAAAGAGCTTTGGCAGCCCCTCTGTTTCGGATCCGAATACGAGAAGAGCATCTGGAGGGTAGGCTGCTTCGGTGTAGCACTTTTCAGCTTTGCTTGAAAAAAAGAAAGACGGTTTTCCCTTAACAAAATGAGGTAAGTCGTCGACTTCTTGGATGTCCACTCCCTCCCAATAGTCGAGGCCTGCCCGCTTGAGATGCCGGTCAGAGGTAGAGAAGCCAAGCGGCCGAACCAGGACAAGGCCTGCCGCGGCGGCAGCGCAGGTGCGGACGATATTCCCCGTGTTTTGGGGAATTTGGGGTTGATAGAGGATGACTAACATGGGCCTCCTACGGAACCATTCATAAATCGACTTAATTTCCCTCCCATATAGGCTCTATCATAGGCAGTTTCTGCGAGCGCCCCGCCTTCGAGAAAAATGGCCCTGTCAAAAACCTTTGCTGCGAAGGCGATGTCCTGACTGGCGATGGCGATGCCCACCCCACGCTCCCGAAATTTCATTAAAATTTCGATCAATCGGTTCGTGTTCTCAGGGTCAAGCGCCGATGTAGGCTCGTCTAGGAATAAAAATAAGGGCTCGAGAGCAGTAGCGCGTGCGATGGCCACCCGTTGCTGCTGTCCTCCGGAGAGTTCATGAGGATAGGCTGACCCCAATTTTTCTATCCCTAAGGAGAGGAAAAGTTCCATGACCTTTTCCTCGGCCTCCTTTTTACTCACCCCCAGAATCTTGATCAGCGGCTGGGTACAATTTTTGAAAGCATCCATATGCGGAAAAAGAGCATAGCTTTGTGAAACAAATCCAATCAGCCTCCCTCTTTCCCTGGAGGGCAAATTTCTGATGGATTGGCTTCGATAGGAAATTTCTCCCTCATAGTTTGATTCCAATTGAGCCATGCAGCGCAAAAGCGAACTTTTTCCTGACCCGCTAACTCCTAGAAGAAGCGTAATGTGATTGCGGGGGATTTCGCAATGAATCTGAGATAAAATGGGAGCCCCCTTTTTCGCTAAAAATAGATGATTAATTTTTAACATAAGCAAGCTTCCTTTCCAGGAATCTGGTCATGATGTTTAAAACAGCTGACAAACAGAGATAAAGGAGAGCGACCATCAAATAGATCGGGATGGGCTCCATCACTCTACTGACAATATTCAACCCTGCTCGAGTCAGCTCTAAAAGACCGATGGAAGAAACGATGGCCGTGCTTTTTAATATTGAATCCAGTTCATTATTGAAGGCAGGCAGCACATTCCTGAGCATTTGGGGGAGGATGATATATCGCAGCGTTTGAAATTTGCCATAGCTTAAAGCAAAAGCGGCTTCCCACTGCGCGGCTGGAATGGAATTCATCCCAGCGCGCACGATTTGGGCAATATATCCGGAGGAACACATTCCGAGCGCAATGACGGAAGCTGGGAAAGGCTCGAGGTTGAATCCCAGAAGACTGGGGAATACAAAATAGACAATCAGGAGTTGAACGTAAAAGGGGACAGCCCGGTAGACAAACGTGATCGCTTCAATGATTGGGGTGATGATCGGCAACTTCAGGCGATGGCAGGAGAAGATTCCTAGAAAAATGCCCAAAAGAAAGCTCAAAGTGGCAGCGATGATTAGTACCCCAACGGTCATCTGAATCCCCCGAATTAGGAGGGGAAAAGATCGGGAAAAAAGATCAATATAAGCGCCCATTATCCACCTAGCCTCCATTTTTTCTCTAATTCCGCCACCTTACCCTCTAGGATGAGCTGCTCTACCGCTTTTTTGATCTCTTGAGCCAAGGGTTGATTGGTCTTTTTGATGCAAATCCCGTTTCCAAGAGAATAATCCTCAGGTTTTAAGGGAAGGCGCAGCACCTTGAGTTCAGGATATTGAGCGGTCAGCTCTGAGATGAGAGAAGGATCCGCCATGGCTGCATTCGATTTGCCAAACCGGATCTCCAGTATGGCATCGGTGATTTTTTCCACTTGTTTGAGACGAACTTGAGGGTATTTTGTTAAAACATTTTCCTGAAAAGTCCCCGCCTCGACACTGACCGCATAGTTTCGATCTTTCCCCAAGTCCTCTATGGAATGAATCCCTTCGGGCACCTTACCCCAAAAAAGAAACGGCATCTCCATCACCTTTTCTCCCTGATAGTAAACCATTTCCATCTTTTTGTTCCGCTCCTGGGTGATCGAGACGGCCCAAATGACGAGGTCGATTTTCTGCTGCTCGAGAGAAAGCAATAGACTTGGCATGGAACCGCAATCTTTGATGACAAGCTTGCGATTCAATTTTTTGGCAAGTTGTTCAGCGAAGTCTACATCAAAGCCTTCATAGCGGCCTTTGGGATCCAGGCTGACATAAGGGGCATATCCGCTGGTAGTTCCTACAACGAGCTCTTCCGATCCAAAAAGCTGGATGGATACGAGCATGGCAAAGATAACTTTTTTCATTTTTCAAATCCTTTAAAAAAAATTGAATGAAGCGCGCGCGTAACAACTAGAAATTTTCTAGAGTTATGCGAGCCTTAAAAAATTAGATATGATGATGATGGTGGCAAGGAAGAGCTAAAGAGAACATAGAGCGGGCAGATGATCGATTCATAAAAATCTTCCTTGCTTGAAGAGGAACCTACATGAATGGTTTTATAGGTTCATGAGCCCATGGTACTTAAACTTTCGGATTTTGTCAAAAGGTTTGATGGCGAATATCTTCCAAATCGGGAACAGGGGGAATTTCAGGGTTGGAGGCAGCGTGGGCGCCGGACGACGCATCGGCTTCGATCACCTCCACTTCGATAACGAGAAGCGCATTTTGTGGATCGTCCTTTTCACAGCAGAGGTTGGGATGGATGTATAGCTTGCGGATTTCCCCTTCCTGCATCCCAATGATCCCAAGCCTCAAGCCAGGAGCAGCGTCCTCGAGTGCAAGAACCTCGTCTAGATAATCAGGGTGCGAGAAATCGGTCTCATGTTTAAACCGAACTAAGGGGGAGTTATAAGACTGGACCTTCTGACCATGGCCTTTTTTCAAGATTTCATACTGGAGCTGGCCCTCTTCCAAAGCCACCACGTCTTCTCTTTTTTTATTCTCCTTTAAAAAGGCGTCAGCTTCCTGCAAGTTCTTTTTCTTTTCAAACTCCATCAGAGTTTGGATGCATTTCTCTTCGCTCATCGGAGAAGAGAGCCCCGCAGCTTCGTCTTGCAGCCCCTTCGCAATGCTTGCCATATCGAGAGGCACATCGAGCGATTGGAGATTTTTGCCGATCATGTGGCCGAGCGCCTCCGACAGTTTCCCTGTCTCCGCATCCCCGAAAGCAGCTGTGAAAAGAGAGAAAAAAAGAAGGCTATGGCTATACGGTATATGTTTCATGATCTTGGGCGGCTCCTTAAAACCTGAACTAATTCTTCAAAACGGACTTCTTGCGACTCTCTCGTGGCCATGGTCTTGAGCTGCATCGCCCCCTTTTCCATCTCATCGCTCCCGATCACGGCACAGTATTGGGCTTCAAGGCGAGCTGCGTTCTGGAGAGCGGTTTGGATTTTTTGAGAGTTTAATTCAATCCCGGCTGGGATGCCGCTATGCCGGCATTCGGTCACAAGCTGGAGACACTTGACTCTCTCATCTGGCCCGAGCGGGATGAGATAAAGGGTAGGGCTCTCCCGCTTTGGCAGTTTGATTCCTTGTGCTGTCATGACTTGCAAGACCCGCTCCAAACCCGTAGCCCATCCGACAGCAGGCAAATCAGGCCCGCCGAAAGAGCTGATCAACCCGTCATACCGCCCCCCCGCCCCGATTGTGCTTTGAGCCCCGAGGTTTTCGGAGACCACTTCAAAAACCGTCTTGTTGTAGTAATCAAGGCCTCTTACGATTTTAGGATCGATCTCATAATCGATCCCGAGGCTCTCCAAGGCGCGGCAAACTTCCTCGAAATGCTGCTCAGCCGTGTCTGTCAGATAGTCCAAAATCGAGGGAGCTTCCCGTAAAATTTCTTGGTCTTTGGGGTCTTTCGAATCGAGAATCCGCAGCGGATTTTTTTCAAAACGCATTTGGCTGTCCGCGGAGAGCTCGGAAAGGGAGGGATGCAAAAAATCCATTAAGGCAGTCCTGAACGCCAAGCGAGATTCGGGATCGCCCACCGTATTGAGATGGACTTTTAACCCCTTTATCCCAAGACGCCGGTAGATGGCAAGGAGAAGGTCGATCACTTCGGCATCTTGCTCGGGAGCTGCGGCCCCGATCGCTTCTACGCCGAACTGATGATGCTGGCGGTAGCGCCCCGATTGAGGCCTTTCGTAACGGAACATGGGACCGATGTAAAAGAATTTATGGACGGAGCCGAGATTGGACAGATGGTTTTCGACAAAAGACCGGATCACAGAAGAGGTCCCCTCTGGCCTTAGACTGATCGAACGCCCGCCCTTATCTTGAAAGGTGAACATCTCTTTCGAAACGATATCCGAAGTGGTTCCCACTCCCCGATCGAAGAGCTCGGAGCGCTCGTAAATGGGGGTTCGGATTTCTCTATAGCCGTAATCAGCAGCGGTTCTTCGGAGAATCTCTTCCGCAAATTGCCAGAGCGCCGACTCACGCCAAGGCTCGTCGGTCCCATAAGGGAGGATGTCAAAGGTTCCTTTCGGAATTTGAAACTGCATGGTCTAGGAGTATATATTGAAGCTATTCGCGATTCAAGATCTCTTCGATCATGCGGGTCCATCGAGAAAGGAGGCTGGACTCGGGGTCTATCTCATATTGATGATGGAGGCTTTGAATCAGCTCCATATAGGGAAAGGGAAGCCACTTTTGACCGGCGTATTCATCCAGATAGTATCCAAACGTATGCCCTTCGTTTTCCGGATAGTTTTCGATATCTTTGATGAATGCCTTTAATTGTTGAGCCTTGAGGTTTTTTGTTTGCAGCTCAATGCTGTGTTCGAGCGCGGTCTGCCAGAGATTGGAAAGACGCTTGAGAAATAGGGCGTCCTGACTGCGGTCCTCTCTTTTCATTATTTCGAAAGCCGCCTTGATCAGAAGAAGATTCTCCCTGGCCGGCTCGAGCGCGGCGCTCTCCATCCCCTTTCGAATCGACCGTGTGGCAAGACCGAATACTTTTTCCAAAAACAAGAAGAACAACCCGAGCAAGCCGGGGTGCGCCACATCGGGAGGCTCTCGAGGAGGCCCTCCCCGTTCTTTATTCCGTTCCCTCTCCCATCTGATCCTTTCGATTTCCTCACTGCGATAGGGGTCCCCCTCTGGCCCAACTCCTGAAGAGCTCATTCTTCGCCTCTCAAAATTAATTCCTAAATACCATAGGAATATTTTCCGCGCTTGACATTCGACTCCTTGGTGGATACTCTTTGACTTGTTTTTCTTATGAGCGTACTCGATTTATTTAAGCCAGCTCCCTACATCGAAGAGATTCAGGATCAGACTCTTGTAAAAAAAAATTACAAGTACTGGCGCCTTCGGACCTTCTACGGGATGTATTTCGGGTATGCTTTTTACTACTTCACCCGAAAGAGCTTCGTCTTCGCCATGCCTGCTATGCAGGCCGACCTGGGGCTCAGCAAGCTCGAACTTGGGCTTCTCGCCAGCATTCTTAGCGTAACTTACGGTGTTAGCAAATTTTTGAGCGGCATCCTTGGGGACAAATCGAACCCTCGCTATTTCATGTCGATCGGTTTGATTCTGACCGGGATTTTCAATCTTCTTTTCGGCATGTCTTCTGTCTTCTTGGCCTTTGCCATATTCTGGGGGTTGAACGGCTGGTTCCAAGGTTGGGGATGGCCCGGTTGCGCTAAGCTCCTCACCCACTGGTATTCCCAAGGCGAGCGAGGTCGGTGGTGGAGCATCTGGAGCACCTCCCATAACCTCGGCGGGGCCCTTATTCCGATCATAGCCGCTGGCTGCGCTGAACATTTTGGATGGCGCTCCGCTCTCCATATCCCGGGCATTCTCTGCATCGGGGCCGGGCTGTTCATCATGAACCGGCTGCGCGACACCCCCCAATCTCTTGGCCTCCCGCCTGTAGAAAAATTTAGAGACGACTATCCGAACCAGAAACCGGTTCCTGAAACCGAAAAGGTGCAGCTTTCGACCAAAGAAATCCTCTGGGAATATGTCCTTCGCAACAAATTTATTTGGATCCTCGCCCTCTTCTCGTTTTTCATCTATGTCATCCGGACCGCCGTCAATGATTGGAGCGCGTTCTATCTTATTGAAGTGAGGGGCTATACCTCCCTCCAGGCCGGATTCTGTGTGAGCTGGTTCGAGGTCGGAGGATTTTTGGGCTGTTTGGCCGGCGGATGGATTTCGGATCTTGTCTTCAACGGCAAGCGCAATCCGATCAACGTCCTTTTTACCATAGCGATCATCGCCGCTCTTGTCGCCTTCAAGATGGTGACGGTGGCCTGGCCCGTCCTCGATGCGGCCTTCCTGTTCCTTTTTGGGTTCCTGATCTTTGGCCCGCAGAGCATCATTGGCCTCGCGGCTGCGGAGCTCTCCCACAAGAAAGCCGCTGCCACTGCCACCGGTTTTGCCGGCTGCTTCTCCTATCTTGGGGCCGCTGTGGCCGGAGGCCCTCTCGGGGCCGTCATCACAACCTGGGGGTGGGACAGTTTTCTCTTCGCGCTCGGCATTTGCAGCTTGGTCGGCGCCGTATTGATCCTGCCTCTCTGGTCGGTCAAGACGAATCCGAAAACGGCCTCCGCGCCTTCCCCAGAGCCTGCTCCCGAGACCCTCGTCAATCAGTAGAGAGTCTAAATTAAAAATTTAATTAATGTACTGAAATTACATCCTAATTTTTTTGAGATCGCGTATACTATAGCCAAATGACCTGGATTCCGCTCAACGTCCGCTCCCAGTACTCGATCCTCGACTCGACCGCCTCGGTCTCTCAATTGGCTCAAGCGGCGGCGAGCTATTCGATCCCGGCGCTTGGATTGACCGACCAGGGCAACCTTTACGGGGCCGTCGATTTTTACAAGGCATGCAAAGCCGCTGGCGTCAAACCGATCCTCGGATGTGAAATTTGGATGGCGCCCAGATCCCGTTTTGAGAAAAAGAAAGCGGTTGGCGTCCCGAATGGATTCCCCATTGTCCTTCTTGCAAAATCGATAGAAGGGTATCGCAACTTATGCAAACTCTCGTCTGCCGGATTCTTGGAAGGTTTTTACTATCAGCCGAGGATCGATAAAGAAATTCTTAGCGCACATGCCGGCGGCCTTATTTGTCTATCCGGCCCTCTCGGCGGACCCATAGGGTGGAAGCTTTTGCAAGTGGGGGAAGATTCTCTTCTCCAAGAGATCCAATGGTACCGCGACCTGTTCGGGGAAGATTTTTATCTTGAGATTCAAAGGCACCCTTTGTCGGAGGAGCTGATCCGCCAGGATGGGTCTGACCGCGAAAGCTGGCTCATCCAAAAGATGCGGGGCTATGCTCAAGATGAGGAAAAGGCAAACCGAAAGCTTGTGGAGTTGTCGGGAAAGCTCAATATTCCGATCGTCGCAACGCAGGACATCCATTATATCGAAAGGAGCGATTGGAAAGCCCATGAAATCCTCCTCAACATCCAATCGGGCGAGCCTTGCGAGATCTGGGAGAGGGACAGCCAGGGCAATCCGAAAAATAAAATCCTGAATCCGAAACGAGAAGTAGCCCCTTCGCATGAGCTCTATTTTAAATCCCCAGATGAAATCCGCTCCCTTTTTGCCGATTTGCCTCAAGCAGTCTCTGAGACGGTCCGCATTGCGGAAAAATGCAAATGCGAACTCGATTTCAAAACAAAGCACTATCCGGTCTTTATCCCGCCGTCGATCGAGGGAAAGTCGTTTTCAAAAGAACTGCGCCTGAAAGAGGCGGAAAATTTCTTGCGCGACCTTTGCCTCAAGGGCATCGAGACCCGCTATACGGCTGAAACTCTCGATAATGTCCGAAATAAAGTTCCTGGCAAAAGTCCCAAACAAGTCGTCATCGAGCGGTTCGAATATGAGTTCGGCATCCTTACCTCGAAGGGGATGTGCGACTATATGCTCATCGTCTACGACTTTATCGCGTGGGCTAAAGCGCGCGGCATCCCCATGGGGCCTGGGCGCGGCTCTGCCGCCGGCTCGATCATCTCGTATCTCATCGGCATTACCGATATCGAACCGCTCCGCTTCCATCTTTTCTTCGAGAGGTTCATCAACCCGGAGCGGATCTCCTATCCTGATATCGACGTCGATATCTGCATGGACCGGCGCAAAGAGGTGATCGATTACGTCGTCGCCAAATACGGCAAAGAGAAAGTGGCCCAGATCATCACGTTCGGCACGATGAAAGCCAAGATGGCGATCCGCGATGTGGGCCGCGTCCTCAATGTTCCTCTCTCTAAAGTCAATGACATCGCATCTCTCGTTCCCGAAGACCCGACCATGACGCTGGAGAAGGCGTTTCAGATCGATCCTGAATTGACCCGCCTCATGGAAACCGATGAAGAGGCGCGCCGCGTCCTCGAGATGGCCAAAAAGGCCGAAGGGTCGATCCGCAACACCAGCACCCATGCCGCGGGACTGATCATTTCCGCCCACCCGATTACCGACCATATTCCGATTTGCACTGCCAAAGACTCCGAGATGGCCGTGACCCAGTACGCCATGAAGCCGGTGGAAAGCGTCGGCATGCTCAAAATTGACTTCCTCGGTTTGAAAACGTTGACCTCCATCCAAAAATGCGTCGATGCGATCGCCATCCGCATGAGCTCGCGCATCGATTGGGCAAATTTGCGCCTCGACGATCAGCCGACGTTCGACCTTCTCAACCAAGGGAAAACCCTCGGCGTCTTCCAGCTCGAGTCGGGCGGCATGCAGGATCTTGCGAAGCAGCTCCACATCGATACATTCGAAGAGATCATCGCTGTCGGCGCTCTTTACCGCCCTGGCCCGATGGACATGATCCCCTCCTTCATCAACCGCAAACATGGGCGTGAACCGATCGAAATCGATCATCCTCTCATGAAGGAGATTCTTTCAGAGACCTACGGCGTCATGGTCTACCAAGAACAGGTCATGCAGATCGCAAGCGCCTTGGCAGGATATACCCTCGGCGAGGGCGATGTCCTCAGGCGCGCGATGGGAAAAAAAGACAAAGAGGAGATGGCCCGTCAACGAGAAAAATTCCTATCTGGCGCGAACGTACGAGGCATCGATCCCGAAACAGCGAGCCGCATCTTCGACAAGATCGAAAAATTCGCCTCTTATGGATTCAACAAGTCCCATGCCGCCGCCTATGCCTATTTGTCTTATGCCACCGCTTTCTTTAAAGCGAATTATCCGAAAGAATGGATGGCCGCGCTCATGACCTGCGACCGAGACGATCTCACAAAAGTCGCGAAATTCATCGGCGAAGCCCGCTCCTTGCAGATCAAAGTCCTGCCGCCCGATATCAACCAAGCCGAGAGCGAGTTTACCGCTGCCGCCGAGGGCATCCGCTTCGCCATGTCGGGGATCAAAGGAATTGGCCAGGCCGTCGTCGAACATATCCTCGAGGAGAGGAAAAAAGGGGGGCCCTTCCGGAGCCTTTACGAGTTTATCCAAAGGGTCGATAAAACCCGTATCGGCAAAAAGCAAATAGAGCTTCTTTGCGATGCCGGCTGTTTTGACTTCACAGGCTGGAGCCGCGATGCGCTCCGGATCAGCGTCGAAGCGATGTACGAACAGGCGTTCCTGGAACAGAAAGAAGCCTCTCTTGGCATCATGAACCTGTTTTCCTTGACGGAGAAAACGGACCCCTTTGCAACACCGCCGACCGTCTTGCAAAAGTCCTCCCCGATTCAGTCGCTTTCTCGCGAAAAAGAGCTCCTCGGCTTTTACCTCACCGGCCACCCGATGGACAGTTACCGCAAACTCTTGTCTCGGCTCTCTTGCGTCCCATTCAAGGAACTTGAACTCCTCCCTGACGGGTCCATCTTGCGCGCCGCATTTATCGTGGAGAGCATCGCCGTCAAGGTCTCTTCGAAAAGCCAAAAAAAATTCGCCATTTTGAACATAGGGGATGGATTGGAGAGATTTGAGCTACCCGTTTGGCCTGAGCTCTTCGAGGAAAAAGCCTCCATCCTCAAGGAAAACCAACTTCTTTACGCGGTCCTCCAGGTCGAAAAGAAAGAAAACGGCGAGCGGCAATTGAGCGCTAAAGGCCTGGAAGATCTGACCGCTCTGGATGAGGCCAAAGCGCAAATCCTCGATGATCTTTACGACCGGCTTAAATTGTCGGCTAAAGCTCCCGAGGCTAAATGGAAGAAGGAAAAAAAAGAGAAAAAGGAGGACTCTTCTCAAGAAGAGTCCAAACATCTCGTTTTGAAACTGGATGCAGATGCCCTTCGGCTAAGCGGCATCCTTACCCTCAAAAACCTTTTCCTCGAATATCCCGGAAAATCGACCGTCGAGGTCCAATTCCTCTCGGGAGAAAGACGCATCGGGACCGTCTCCATCGGCAGAGAGTGGGGCGTCATGGCCCAGCCCGCCCTGCTTGACAAGCTCCGGAAACTCAGCTTTGTGCTCTTTTCCGAGCGGACTTGACTATTAACCTGAGTTTTTGGGTTCATTTGCCTGAGCTTCAATTTCTTTCGGCATCTTTTTGACTTTTCGCCTCGGCAAGATGCTCGTCCCGATATTGCTCTCGGCTCCAAAGCGCAAAAATATGCTCGAAATATCCTTGAATCTCATAGACAAATGAACCCAAAACTCAGGTTATTATGAAGAAGCAGCTGGAAAACGAAGTTCCCACGGCATGAAGGATCGATTTCTTTTTGGCTTATCCCACTATCTCTAGCAGGCATACCGCTCGTGATTGAAAAATCGGTTCTGGCGGCGCCCCACCCCAAAAACGATGCGTTTTTGGGGACCCCGGTGGCGGCGTCGGACAGCCACTGAATTTGTGTCCAGCCTGGCTTCCCTTGCAAAAGAGCGAACCCCCGCTCTTTTGCAAGTGTCCGCAGCACTAAACTTGTTAAGTTTAGCTGCAACGGCCCACCCCAAAGACGATGCGTCTTCGTGGACCCCGGACCCGGCGCCGGCAAGGCCTGGCTCAAATTCAGGGCTGCTCCCCTTAGAAAAAGCTCGAACCCCCGAGCTTTTTCAAGTGTCTGCAGCCTTGCCATATTCCGATTTTTGAATCCCTCCCGGTATATCGCCCCCTCGTGCATTTACGCTCTTTCTTCTAAAAAATTTTAATCTCGTTAAATGCAATTTTTTATTAAGATTGTCCTGCTCTTCAACACATACTTATTTGACAATCAATAAGCTGCAAAAAGATAAAGAACGTCTCCGGCAAAAACCAAGTAAATATTTTACTTAAACCACTGAAATTTAATTAATTTATGTTTAAAATATATCTGCTATTTGTTATAATAAATGGGAATTACCAAAATAATTAGTAAAATAGATACTAAATAAACAAAAGGAGATTATTATGGGTATTGCAGCAGCGCTAGCACGGATAGACGCAGCCCCAAGGGGGTTTCAGCAATTAGGGCTTAACGAGGCTCACTATTCCACTCTGCTTGCCGCTTATAAGAAGCGGAAAAACGGTGTATTTGAAGGGACGTGGAAAGAAGGCTGGACAAAAGCCGGCAGATGCGAAATGGTCGCCAAAGAGGCTTTCGAGCAAATGAAAAATCTCGACTCAACCAATGCAAACTTTGATATGATCAGACGTCAACTTGCGAAAGTGATAGAAAACGAGGTGGCCCCTAGGCTTGGAGAAACCAACAGCCTAGTCCGCCAAGTGGATACACGGATCGATAATACAGGTATTTTCCATAAAATCAATCAGTACTCAGCCACGCTGCATCTCAAAAAAGGACTTGAAGATTTGGGCGCTCAATCACCAAACGTACAATGGGTTAATAAAAACGGCGTGAACCATGGAATGCCACAAGCAGGATATGCCAATATCTTAACCATGACAAATTCCGAAGTAGATGAACACTTGGCTAAACTTGCAGATTTCGGAAAAGAAATCGAGAAAGTCGACCCCAAAATCTTGAAAGCGATGACGTTCGATAGAGACGAATTCTATAGGAACGTTAATATTGCCAAAACGCAGCTAAAGATGAGGAAAGACCGATTGAAAGTCCTCGCCAGTGAACTGCCAACAAGACTCCTCGGCTTCAGACGCGAAGCAAAGTTGCGCACTTCTACAACCGCCCAGCTCAACCAAATCAAAGGCGATCTGGATGCGGTGGAAGAGCTGTACAAGAATATAAATTCTGAAGACCGCACTTGGATCAAAGGTCAATTGGATCAATTGCACGCTCACGGTAAATGCCCAAGAAGCAAGAAAGCGTTAGCTGTGAACCTCCAGGAACCGATACTCACGCTATCAGACGCGGGCTACTCTCTAGCCATTGCAACCATAGCTGGAACCGCACTCAATTACTTTGCAGGCGGTACTAGCATCTTTGCTTCGGCAACTGCATTTATCGGCGTGGCTCTAAGCCCAACAAGCCTAGTCATTGGAGGCCTTGCCTTAGCCGCAATGAACTACCAGCGCGGCGGTATCGTAGCCGAGCTGTTCGAGTAATCCTAGGGCCACTGGCTTCAAAGCCTAAGAAGACCCGAGATCTGGGAGATCCTTCTCCCAGATCTTTTTTTTGTCCAACCCTTTTGTATATCCCGATATAAAAACCATTTACTAAAATTTTAGTTTGTGGTAAAATATATTACAAATTAAAGAGATAGTTATGCCTATAGATGCATTTATTATTTTTAAGCAGCGCTTGGCTGATGTCGACTACACCGATATTTTTGGAGAGCGAACGAAGCAACTCAAGGAGATTCGCAAAGAAGCGTTCGAAGAGCTTGCAAAGCGTTTGAACAGCGACCTTGCGCCAACCGATCTCGAGAAAGAGCATGAAGCCGCCTTTTTTAAGGATTTAAAAAAGAAGCTCGGCCAGGAAGTCAAGATCGGCTCGATGCCCTATTGGGAAAATCGGATAGAGGCGAAAAAGCTCATGTCGATGTACAATGCTTGGACAGATAGTATCGTCGCCCGCGTGAGCGATTGGAATGAGTGTCTCTCGCAATGCAAAAGTACTGAGGAAGTGCTAAGCGGCTCTGGCAAGATCCCGTTAAGCAAAAATTTAACAGATCGCGCAAAGGAAATTTCGAACAAGGCAATAGAGGTTCTCGCGCTCTCGTCAAACAACTATTCGAAAGCCCGAGAAAAGATCGCTGATCTCTATCAGAATGTGAAAACATTTAACCAAGTGATCGAGGAAGATCTAGCGATTTACGATAGCTCTACAAACGTGGTAAAGAAATGGAGAGAGATAACGGCTGAAAAAGCAGGGGCTGCGGAAGAGGAGCAATCCCTCTCGAGGAGGGCGAAAGCTCTAGTCAGCGGCGGGGTCCATTGGGCCAAAAATCTCATCGGAATCTCCCCCAAGCCATAGCTTAAGCCTCTTGACGTCAATCCAGGAGATCCCCTACCATTATTCATGTTTCAAGTCTATGGGCTATGCTTAAATACATCCTTTATCCGCTCTCTTTCGCCATCCTATCCCTATTTGCTCTCGAAGAAGAGGGTTTGACGTGGGAAGACGCTGGCCCGTCGGTGCTTGAATTCAATGGGTATCTCCAAGAAGCGATCCGGGAGGGGGATTGGTGGGCCGCCATCGATTATGCGGAACTCATCTCCTATCATTTCCCAGAGAGCCCCTTTGCCTTCGAGACTGCGTTTTTGATCGGCGAGGCCTACTTCAAGCTCGGCCATTTGGAGCTTGCCAACGAACGGTTTACCGCTTATCTGAACCATTCAACCTCTCCCAAGCACTTCGAAGAGGCGATCCACTATAAATTCAGTATCGCCGAGAATTTCCGGAGCGGAGTCAAAAAACCGCTCTTTGGTTCCCACAAGCTCCCAAAGCTTGTTTCGGGCGAGGAAGATGCCTTGAAGATTTACGAAGAGGTGATCACTAGCCTTCCCCATGACGATATTGCAGCGAAATCGCTGCTTGGCAAGGCGGAGATCCAAGTGAGGTTCGAAGATTATAAAGAGAGCCTGGAAACGCTAGACCTTTTGATCCGGCGGTTCCCGAAACACGATTTGGCGGCTCAAGGTTTTGTCGAGAAGAGCCGCGCCTATTTGATGCAATGCCGAGAGAAGAGCCTCGATCCGGCCCTTTTGGATCTGGCAGAGGTGAATCTTCGCAAGTTCCGGCTTGCTTTTCCCCGAGAAGAGCGGATCGCCAAGGCGGAAAAAGATTTTGCTGAAATGCAGGAAATCTTCGCCGAACACATGATGGAAACGGGTCGATTTTTCCAAAAAACGAAGAAGGTGCCGGCATCCATCATCTACTATTCGAAAGTCCTCTCCAAATATCCGGAAAGCAAAGCCGCCGCCGAGGCAAAAGAGAGATTGGAAAGCCTCCAGGCCTCTGGCAAACTGTAATGGTATCAAGCCTCGCTCGGATGTGCCGGCGCCAGTTTTTTACTCCTGGGCTTTTTACTCCCCGAGCCAGCGCTTTTGCCAAAAATCTCGGGCAAGTTCCAATTTTCTGATTTCTCGTCTTTTGAACTCTGAAATTGGTAACTTCCGGATGGTCGGATCTCCCCGCTAGAGAAAAAAGTAAAAGTGAACTGGCTTTGCTCTTTTCCTTCGAAGAGGATCCTTGAAAAGTGCAATTTGAGGCAAGCTCTAGGCTTTAAACTCGGCGGGTCGAGGCAAACCGCCTCAAATGTCCAATGGTTCCCCTCTCGCTTTAGAATACCTTCCCAGTCTGCCTGCATATTGACCGCCATTCTATGCGCCGTCAAAATGCGGGACTTGAGCTGCTCCAGACTCGTTCGGAAACGCCTTGTTTCAAGAAAGCCGTGCATCTTCCAACCGATCGCCCCCGCTGCCATAAGGATCAGGGCAAGCCCGACCATGATCTCAAGAAGACTAAAGGCTCTACTCTTCCTCATCGCTCGGAATTTCTTTATTCAGTTTTTTCATATATTTATCATATGCCTGTGAGGTGATTTTAAAATCGTTCCTCCCTTGACTGTAACTAATTATAAAATTAGCCCCCCAACCATCCTGAACAAGCTTTTCACTATTTTTTGCTAAATTGGTTTTTTTCAAGTGCGCTGCGGGTTCTTTGGCAAGCTCGTCTGGCTTGACCCCCTCTTCGAGACAGATCAGGAGAAGATCGTGAAGCTGAGCTTTTGCTTGCTCGGTACGGAATGCGCGCCCCCGATCCAGCGAGCCTTTCATATTGTATCCGATCGCGCCTGTAATTAACGTGATCAAGAAAATAACGATCATTATTTCTAGTAGAGTGAGGGCTCTTTTTTTTCTTTTCATGTGATCTCCTAATTAACAAAAGTGCTTACGTCCGTAAGGGGTAGCAGGACTGAAAGCAAAATAAAGCCGATGAGCCCGCCGAGAAATAGAAGGAGGGCGGGTTGGGCAAGACTCGCGAAACGGGTCAGCGTCGTCTCCAATTCATCTTCGTAGATTTCAGCGATTTGCTGCATCGTAAATGAAAGTTTACCGCTTTGTTCTGCGATCCCTAGCATTCGTGCAACGAGCGGGGGAATCAAGGGTTGGTTTGCAAAGGGGGCGGATAGCGGCTCACCATGTGCGATCCTCCCTTCCGCTGCCGCGATCACTTGTTCAAGCGCGGAGTGGCGTAACACGCTGCGCGCCTGTGCAAAAGCGTTGATGAGAGGAAGTCCCCCTTCGAGGAGCGTCGCGACTGCGCGCGAGAAGCGGACAAAGGCGATTTTAGCCAAAAAGCGGTTTAGGATTGGCAACCGCATGCAAATTTTAAGAATCTGGTTTTGCCATTTTTTGGACGTTAGAGAGAGAATGCACGCTCCCCCGAATACCATTAGGAGGAGGCTTAAGAAAATTTTCGAATTGCAGGCAAATCGGCTTGCGGCAAAGACGATTTGAGTGAAGGGGTGAAGGGAGCGCCCATCGAAAAGCTCTTGGAGCGACGGGATGACGAAAAAAAGGAGCGTGGACAGCACGACAAGACAGAAAACGGAGAGCAGTGCGGGATAGAGGAGGGCTGTTAGGATCTGCTTGCGGAGATAGAGTTGACGCGCTAAAAGCTGGGCAAGTTCGGTAAGGCATGGCGCCAATCTTCCGGTTTTCTCCGCATTGGCGATCATGGAAACATAGAGAATATCGAACGAGTTGGGATGACGGGAGAGCGCGCGGGAAAGCGGGTGGCCGATTTTTACCTGCTCGAGTGTATCGAGAAGGATTTTGTGGGGTTTTTGGCCTCGATATTTTTCTTCCAGGGCCGATATTCCTTCGAAAAGGGGAAGCCCCGCTTGAATGAGCCTGGCAAGCTCCCGGGTCAAAGAGAGGACTTCCTTTTTGGAAAGAGTTTTTTTTTGGATCTCAACATCGCTCAAAAGAGAGATTTTGATCAGGGCGACCTGACGGCGGATCAATTTTTGTTTCGCCTCTTGAAGGCTTTCCGCCTCGATGTTGGCTCCGATCTTTTTCCCATCTTCCGAAATGGCTTGGTATTGATAAAGAGGCATATCAATTCTCAACTTCCGCGATGCGGGTGACACGGAGCACTTCGGCAGACGTCGTGATGCCGTGAGCTACGAGCTCAACCCCTCGTTCGAAGAGCGAGACCATGTGCTGGGAAAGGGCGGCCTTTTTCAGCTCTTCCGCATCTTGGCTCCTCAGAACTTGAGCCTTTATTCTCGAGGAGACCATCATCAATTCGTAAATGCCGCACCTTCCCTTATAGCCAGTATTGAAACATTGGCTGCAGCCAGCGCCCCGGAAAAGGGTTCCCCCATGGATTTGCTCCTTTTTCAAACCAAGCTCTTGAAGCTCTTCCTTGGATGGGTGATACCCTGTCTTGCAGTGAGAGCAAATCCGCCGGACGAGCCTCTGGGCCAGGACTCCTAAGATGGAGGAAGCGAGAAGATAAGGCTCGATCCCCATGTCGGAGAGGCGCGTGAGGGCTGAAGGAGCGTCGTTTGTATGCAAGGTGCTGAGAACCAGGTGCCCTGTGAGAGAAGATTGAATCGCGATCTCAGCCGTCTCTTTATCTCGGATCTCTCCGATCATAATCACATCGGGATCTTGGCGGAGGATGTGGCGAAGCCCTTTGGAAAAATCGAGCTCGATCTTTCGGTTCACGTGCATCTGAGAGATCCCGGCCAGCCGAATTTCGACCGGATCTTCAATTGTAACGATATTCATTTCCGCGGCGTTCACTTCCGAAAGGGCGCTATAAAGGGTTGTCGTCTTTCCGCTACCGGTAGGGCCTGTAACGAGGACAATGCCTTCCGGGGTATGGATGAGCTTGCGGAAGGCTTTCAAAACAGCTTCCGGCATTCCGATCCGATCGAGCCCCAAAAGCACATTCCCTTTGTCGAGAATACGGAGTACGATCCTTTCTCCATGGACGATGGGAAGGGTGCTGACCCGAAAATCGATTCCGCGGCCTCCCACTTTGAGTTTGATCCGCCCGTCTTGAGGCAAGCGGCGTTCCGCGATGTCCATCTTGGCCATCACCTTGATGCGGGTTAGGATCTGTTGCTGGTATTCTTTAGGGGGAACGTGCCTTTTTTGCAAAACGCCGTCGATCCGGTATCGAATCGAAAGCCCTGTCTCTGTAGGCTCAAAATGGACATCGGACGCCCCTTGCTGAATCGCTTCGGAAAGAAGGGTATTGACGAGCCGGACGACAGGATTTTCTTCCGATTGCTCCAAAAGGTCATATTCATCATTTTGCTCTACGCTTGGCTGCTCTAAAGACTCTTTTTCCAAATCGGAAAAAAACCGCTTTGTCTCTGCATCTTTATGGCTGTAGCACCGCTCGATCGCCGCTTCGATGACTTCCTTTGGAGAGTAAACGGGAATGACCGCTTTTTTGATCATAAGGCGGAGCTCCTCGAGGGAGTCGAGATCCAGTGGATCGGCGACGGCGACAGTCACCCCCTTTTCATTGACGGAAAGGGGTAAGATTCGCTTTTGTTTGGCGAAAAGATAGGGGATGATCGAGGTTTGATCTCGCACGAAAGCGAACGATTTGATCTCTTCGCAGATGGGCAAGCCAAATCTTTCGGCAATGGAACGTTCGTCAGACATCTTCAGTACATATCAAAAAACATTTTCATACTGTTTTCGAAGAGGTTTTTCCGCTGTTGGCTCTTCGCATCGTCAAGCCTTTCTAGAAATTCGGGGATGTCGCCTGCGCGCATCTGATATTCGCTTTGGCGGATGCGCCGCAAATCATCGACGGGGTTGCGGACGATCCGCGGCGTGATAAAGACGAACATCTCGGTATTCGTATCGTGCATTTTCGTAAGCCCGAATAACTTCCCGATGCCGGGCAAATCTCCCAAAAAGGGGATTTTTTCCCGGCTGTCTTCTTCCATTTTCCGCCTTAAGCCCCCCAAAATGACGGTTTCTCCATCTGCGACGCATACCTGGTTCTCGATATGGCGCCTATTGACGGGCGGTCTGTCATTGAAGGCGTGGTGTGTTGTGTCGAATTCGAGATTGGTATCTAAGGTGACAAACCCGGCCTGTCCGTCGCTTTCCTCGCCGATATGGATCGTGGGGGTCAGGAGGATCGTAATTCCGTACTGCGCCCGGGTAAAAGATCTCTCGAAAGTAACGCCCCCCGCGGCAAGCTGCACAGGGATAGCGCCATTATCGATCGATATCTCCTCTACGATCGAAACCGTCGCCGGAGTCTGATTGATGGCCAAAACGGAAGGGTTGGCGTTGATCCGCACATCTTCTTGGGCCAAAAGGAAATTATAAGTCAAATCGAAGCCGGGCCCATCATTACCGGTCCGGCTGAACATAAATTGCAAAATCCCCTTATGGACGGCTCTCTCTTCGTTGTTGAACGTGAGGGCGTTTTTCGTCGTGTTGCTGGAACTCGTACCCAATTTGAGCAGATTGATCCCGATCTGCTTGTGATCAGTCAATTTCTTTTCCACCAAAAGAACATCGAGCTGAACCATCCGTTTTGGCACATCGAGTTTTTTTAAAAGCGACTTAATCTTGGGCAGCTCCTCTCTTCGCACGACCATAAGGACAGAAGAGGTCTTCGTATCTACGATGAAGTTCCCGAAGGAGGTTCTTTGAGTCTTGTCCAAAACCGCCCCCTGCACAAAAGGAGCCGTGGCAGGCAAAATCGGATTGAAGGGGATGTTCGCAGGAGGATAGATGGGCCCCGGCAGCTGTCCCGGTTCTGCCGCGGGAGGCGGAGGTGGAGGCGGCGGGAAGACAGGCACGGGCAGGGCATCCGCTTTTCTTTCGAAGTTGGACCCGACCAGAGACTCGTAAACTTGCTCGAGAACCTCCGCGATATCTTCTGGATTGGAGTGTTTGCAGGAATACCAGAAAATGATTTTCTCTCCGGGATCTTCGAGCTGGGATTCCAAATCGAAGAGAATCTTATGCCCTCGATCCACCGTCTCGGTTTCTCCGATGAGAACAAGCCCTTGGGGCAAGGCGAGGATGGAAAGTTCGTCAGCGGCAGGAGGGTAGTAAGTGGGCCGCCCCCTTGCGCTTCCGTCGGAGAAAACAGCCTTTAAAATCTTTTCCGCCTCGGAAGGGCTGACCTTCGTCACATTGAACAACCGGACGACTTTCCCTTTGCCCTTGTCCCATACCGCGTTGTAAAGGCCAATCAGTTTTTCGATCGTTTCGCGGCTTCCTACCAACGCGACCTTAGAGCCGATCGATTGCACGGTCGTTTGCTTAGGGTCTGAAAAGCGTTCGAAAAACGACTGTACCGACCGGAGCTGTTCGGGAGGAGGGGAGAAGACGAAAAAAAGGCGGGCGTGGTTCGGGAAAAGCGGAAGGTCTTTCTCGGTAGCAATCCCTTGGATGGCGGAGGGGTCGAGCTTCAGGATATAAAGCTGCTTGGCAAACGGATTTAACTTTTTTGCTCCGATGCCATTTTGAGCTAAGAGGATTTCGATCATTTCGCTCCATGATTCCCGAGGAAGGGGGATGCTGGAAAAAAAGCTGATCTTCATTCCGCTCAGCTCCTGTGGAATGATATAGAGATGGTCGCTCGCTCCATATTCCATGATCAGTTGGGCCAAGGTCGTTTCGCCTACATCCCAGAGAGCATAGGCGCCATCTTCGGTCATAGACTCCCGGACAGCGGCAGAGCGCCACCGCTCTTCTAGAAGAGCGATATCGTGCTTTAGCGATTTGACTTCCGCTAAAAGATTCCGGTATTCCCCAACATCTGCGCCAATGTCAGTAAGGGCTGCAGCTTTTTCGAATCGATCTTTTAAACGGCCCCTTAGGTCGGCAAGCGTCGCATTGAAGCGTTGCGCCCCTTCCGAGTCGGGGGCCAAATTACCCCACTCGTGATTGAAAAATCGGTTTTGGTGCGGCGCCCCATCCCAAAAACGATGCGTTTCTGGGGACCCCGGTGGTGGCGTCGGCTTTGACTCAGATTTTTCATCTTCGCTTCCGAGGCGATTCGCTGCGCTCATCTGCTCCGCACTGCGAAGGTCCACTGGACCTTCTCGTGTTTCCGCAGCCTTGCCTTGAGCAATGTCCCTCGCTCCAGCTGAAAAATCTGAAGAGCCAATTCCCGTTCTTTCAATCACTCTCGGTATAGGAAGCTCTCCGAAAAAAACCGACGACGCGGAAATGAAAAAAATAAGAAAACTTTTCATTTCTCTTTGGCCTCTTTCCGAGCATTTTTATTCACGGGCAAATCAATGGTAACGACTTGGGTTTTTTCTGGATTGAAGAGATATCCTGAAATCAATTTTTGGCCTTGTTTGGACTCGATTTTTTCAAAAATGAATAGCTCTCCCCGCATTCTTCCGCAATTGTATGCCTCCTTTTCCTCTTTTTTTCTCAACGTCTTCCAGCGCCCGTTGACTTTCAAGACCCAATCGCCGGCCTTCAAGATCAAACATTGTTTTTCCATCATGCAGCTGATTTGCTTCTCGGATCGGACCCGGATCGAATTAAAAATTTCCTCGCCCCGCACCTTGAATGGAGCTGGAGGAAAAAAGGGCAAAGAAAGGCGGACATGAGCCTCCCCATTCCACCCTTCAAGAATGAGCGCTTTCGAGTCCACCGATTCAATTCGACTCATCGCTTCGGGTTTTGCATCCAAATTTCCCTTCATCCAAGAACTGTCTCGCCACACCATCCATTCTTTTTCCCGAAGATCCAGAATTTGCGGCTCCCTTTGCTCTCCCACGGCAATCCGCAAAGTTTGTTTCCCTCCATATTTTTCAGCAAACACATCGTGCCCGAGGAAGCGTGCCTCTCCTAAAATCCGAAAAGGAGACCCCTCGGCAAATTCCAAAGCTCCCTGCAAAGGGCTAGCCTGGGGCGATGCGATGAACGTTTCGGCTTCCATTTTCTCCTTGGTTGCCGTCTCGATCCACACCACCCCCTGAATCTTTCCTTCGGAAAGTTGAGTTAATTCCAACCAAAACTGCGAATCTTGGCTTCCGAAGGAGAGCGCGCTTCCATTGAACTGCAAGTCGATGCGGCAGGGCAAAGAGACCCTTTTCGACTGCGCGGATTGTTTGAGCCGGACGAAAAGATCCCCCCTCCTCCCGCTGCCATCCGGCCTGGGAGGGTCGAAAGAAAAGGTCATTTCAGGCTCCACGCGAGGGGTGCGAAAAGTGATCGGAACCTCCTTGAGATGAAAGGAAAAAGCCAGGGATTTGCCTTCGTTTCCAACGGTTTTTGGCTTTCTCTCTGTCGAGGAGGTGGGGAGCGGCGAAAACTTTAGCCAAAAAACCAAAAATACCACGCCTGCGCTTAAAGCCCCGGAGAGGACAGCCGCTCCCGTCCAAAGGATTCGCTCAGGGTAAAAGGGGTAAAAAATGCGAGGCGACATCTTTATTGCTTAACTTGAAGTTTCTAGAGTTTAAAAGATTGGAAAAAAAAAGATAAGAGAGAAGAGTGACAACTGAGCATGAGAAGGATATGAGCTGCGCTCTGAGTAGCAGCCAGAGACGAGATTGCAAATAAATTAAATAAAGATTTTAATGCAGATTAGAATGGACATTAGAAGCAGGATCCATTCCACTGAGGAGTAACATGGCCAAAAACAAGTTCGCAGATAAATTAAAAGAAGGGGTTTCTGTCCATGAACTTGAGGGGTTTGCAAGCAAGCATACGACCGAAATCTTCTCTGTCATTGCAATGATCATCGCAGCGATTTCGAGCTGCTACGACTTTTTCACTGGGCCAGTCCTCACGATTATTTTCCTGACCCTTGGAGCTCTCGTCGCCGTGTTTTTCCCGGCTCCTGTCGAAAAGGGGCTAAAACAGCTCTACAGCTTTACTTTCAAACAAGAAAAGATCACAGAGATCGTACTCGGCGTGGTGAAAATCGTCGTCGCAATCTTCATCCCATTTCTCTATTTCGCACTATTAGGACTCTTGGCCGGAACCTCTTACCACTACTATGTCCGGCACTCGCAAATCATGTCGGAAAACAATCCTAAGTCCTCCAGCAAGAGGGAATCTGGCGACGAGCACGATTAAACTCAAAGACCTCATAACACCGCATAACAACCCCTGAACCTAGGGAGTGTACCGTAAAGATTCTTCTGTCGATTTTCGGGATATTTTTTCTCTTCCGGCTCTTTCGCAAATCTTCATGGATTGAAGATCTGGGCATTTCCTGCCAATGCGCTCTCATCTTTTCTCTTCTCCCCATTTCCCTCCAGCCCCTTTTTTTCGATTTTCTGATCATTTTCTCTTTAGCGGACCGTTTCCTTTTTCAAATCGCTGGAGTGCGGCTCCGCCCGGCTTTTTTTTCCCACGTTCTTGAGCTTGCCACGTTTCGGATGTCAGCTTCTTGGGGGAAAATGGGACTATTTCTTACGTGCTCTATTTTGGGTTGCTTCTTAGGGCACTTTCTCCCAAGAGCGACCTTTCCTGCCCTTCCAGAGGTCTTCTTCCTCAGTGGGCTCGGCCTTGCTCCTTTCTGCGTAACCTGCTCAAGCGAAGAGCGCTCCAATGTCTTTTTTCTCTGGGAATCGGACCTGGTTCGAGCCTTTCGATTTCGATCTCCCTCTCAACGAGCCTCCCCAACTTTTCGTTTTCGTGGCCCCACTTCCGAAGAAAACCGCCGGTTTACCTTAGAGATGGAGGCAGGAGAGCGGCCTCATGTCATTTTTCTTTTCCTAGAATCCTTCCGTGCAAAAAACATAGGGGCCTTGGGAGGCTCTTTGGGCCTTTCGCCATCATTTGACAAATGGTCGAAAGAGGGAATTTTATTTTCTCAATTCCACTCGAATGGGTTATTGACTTCATCGGCCATGATCTCCTCTCTATTTGGGATCCTTCCTATGTTTCATCCCTCGTATTTACGCTCGTACTTAAACCTCCCTCTAAGGGGAATCCCGCAAATTCTCCGAGAGCAAGGTTATGAAAATGGAATGATTCTTGGGGGACCGGGGTCGTTCCAATCCTGGGAGCGCTTCTTTGAGATGAACGATTTCCAGGAAATTATTAGCAAAAGCGACCTGATCACAACATTTCCGGATGCGGAATCGATGAGCTGGGGTGTGCATGATGAGTGGATCTACAAAAAAGCTCTTACTTGGCTAGGGAACCGGAAAAACCCTGCTTTTTTAACCCTTCTCACAGCGACCTGCCATCACCCGTGGCTGCTTCCGAATTCCTGGAAAGGGAAAGTGGACGATCATCCCTACTTCCAAACCTTCTCATATGCGGACTGGGCACTCGGCCAGTGGCTCAAGGCTCTTGAAAAATCAGGCCTTATGGAAAAAAGCCTTATTTTTATCTTCGGAGACCATGGGCAAGAATTAGGGGAGCGAGGCGAAAAATCTCTGGTCAATCGTCACCTTTATCAGGAAAACATTCATGTCCCTTTGCTTCTCTTGGCCAAAGGGAAACTCAAAAAAACTCTCACTTGTCCAGAGCCTTGCTCGCAAGTCGATCTGCTCCCGACGCTGCTCGATCTTCTCAACATTGGATCCACCCACCATGGAATGGGGGAATCCCTTTTGCTGAAAGAGAGAAGCAATCCCCATTTTTTCCTACACCCCTTTCAAGAATCTTTTGCGGCAGTAAGAGTCGGCCCCTGGAAATGCATCCTCAATCGAACATCAGGAAAGCAAGAACTCTACCACTTAGAAAACGATCCCGAGGAAAAGGAAGATTTGCGCCTCTTTCAACCTGACTTAAAGCTAGGGTTAGAAGAAAAAATCTTATCCAAACTCAGAGCCTTGAACTCTCTCTATGCAACAAAATCATTCGCTCCACGGCGCATACCTGGAGTGATTGAAAAAACGGGAATTGGCTCCTCAGATTTTTCAGCTGGAGCGAGGGACCTTGCCAAAGGCAAGGCTGCGGAAACACGAGAAGGTCCAGTGGACCTTCGCAGTGCAGAGCAGATGAGCGCAGCGAATCGCCTCGGAAGCGAAGATGAAAAATCTGAGTCAAAGCCGACGCCGCCACCGGGGTCCCCAGAAACGCATCGTTTTTGGGGTGAGGCGCCGCACCAAAACCGATTTTTCAATCACGAGCGGTATAGCCTCACTTACCCCCCCCTTCATCTCGACTTTTCCGAGAAAGAATCTCTGTCAGAAACTCTTTTGGCAGAGTTACAAGAAAAGGGAACTCGAATTAGAACGTTGAATTTATCACATCGGGTATTTGTAAATGATGAATTTATCAATCGTTATTCGATTTTTTGGCCTCGTCTTTCGCGAGTCGATCTTTCTCACTGCCTCCTTGTTTCAGATAAGGGGGTCAATCGATTGATCCATTCTTGCTCGCAGCTGGAAGAGATCAACCTGCGCGGATTGGATGAACTGACGGCCTCCATTGATGCCCCCTCGCCTCACCTCAGGCTGCTCAACCTGCTGCAGTGCAAATCTTTGAATCCATCGTCGACGATTTGTTGGCTACAAAAACTTGGGTGCCTAACTGACCTTGGACTGAATGGCGAGAATTTTTCCCAAAGCGATTGGAATCGGCTGGCTGAGGCCCTTCCACCGATTACTGTAATATTTCTTGAAAATGCAATGTTGCTGAAGCCAGGCGCTTTTCTTGATTTGCTGGCTAAAAATATTTATCTGAAGTACATCACACTTGAAAACTGCCCCGAAATTACTGATGAATGCCTGATTGTCCTCAAAAATCGAGAACTGCGCTCTCTTTGTCTCACATCATGTCCAAGGGTGTCAAGCCGAACGCTTGACGCGCTTCTCGATCTTCCATTACAAAAAATCTTTCTAAAAGATTGCCCATCGATTGCGCCGGCAGCCATCGAGCGCTGGCGCCGGAAGGGGACAACGCTCGTATGTACGTCTTAAGCTTGTCTTGTCAAATAAGTCGTTCTGATTTTTCGAGGCATGAAAAACCGCTTTACTACGGCTTTGGCGACTTCGATGTCATACGGTTTGCAAGAAAAGATATCGATATAGGCATCCCCGCCCCCTTCGGCAAAATGGCCAGTGATCGAGCTCGTTTCGATCAACTGCATGAGAGAATACCCGGCTACGGTTGGATTATGAGATCCAAAATGTTCAATAATCGGCTCTCCAAATGCTTTCATATCGATTTCTTTGATCAGAGTCTTCACAAAAAGATGGATATTTTCTCCATCCCTGATCTTGCTGTCCTCACATTTTGTGCAGTCTAAAATGAGATGGTATCCCCAATATTCCGCATCATCGGCAACACAAACGCAACTTTCTGTAGATTCTTCTGATTCGAATGTCATTGCAACCCTCCGGATTCGATTGTATGCAGAACTAGTTTTTCTGGGAAGTCTCTATTTTAACAAGGACTTTCTCTCGGCAATGTAATCAGACAAATCTAAATCTTTTTCTTGAAAATTGCTCAAAAACAGTTGGGAGATGGGGCTATTCTCATTTTTATTTAGAAATCTCTCCAATTCTTCCCAAGCAGCCATCTCGCCTGGCCGATTTTTCAGTTCTTGCTGCAAGCAAGCGATCCGAAGGAGGTTGTGGGCAAAGAGAACCGAGCCTCCTATCAAGCGAGCGCCGGAAAAAGCATCCACGTCGCATTCCCGCTTCATTTTCTCTTTCAGCCCTGCCGATCGTTCCAGTGCCGCTTGATACTCTCCTTGCTCAATTAAAAGGCTGCTTTCGGCAAAATGAGCGTGGTAGGGGGCTTCGCTCCGAGCCGATTCGAGGGATCGATAGGCGATCTGCAAAGCTTCAGCGTCTCTTCCGCCATCCATGAGCTTTTGTGCGATGAGAGGCTCGTATTTTTTTTGTAAAGCCGGCACTTTCTTGAGAGCTTGAGACATCTGCTCAAATAAAAAGGCGTCTTCAGGAAGAGATCTCCATTTTGCAACAAGGGTTTCGGCTTTTGCAAAATCTAAAGCTTTAGGGTCCGATTGGAAATACAAAACCAGAATCGTGAGTCCGGCAATGATGGCGGCTGTTGCCGATATCAATCGGAGATTGACGAACTTGTCAAAAATTGAAAATTTACTCTGAAAAAACTCCGGCAAATCCTGTCCCATAATCGATACAATTTTAGAAGAGATCGGAATTTAATGCACGAGCCGCTTGTACACGTTCTCCATTTGGTCGATCGTTCGCTCCAAGGTAAATTGCTCTTCCACCAATCTCTTGCCGTTTTGCCCCAGGGTCATACGGAAGGGAGAATTTTCTTTCAATACCAGGACAGCCTTAGCAACCTGGCCCGGAGAAAAGGGATCTACCTGGATCCCTGTGGTCTGGTGTTGGCACACCTCGCCAAGCCCTCCTATGACAGTGGAAATGAGAGGTTTCTCCAAATAAGCCGCTTGCAGGATGGCCTGGGAAACCCCCTCATTCGCTGTGCTAAGCAATGCGAAAACATCTACTGCCCCAATGAGCGGAAAAGGATTTTCTAAGTGGCCGGTAAAATGGACGATGCCATCCAATTTCAGATCTTTAGCCATCTCTCTATAGACTTTTTCATGGCCGCCCCCAATTACGACCCATTTGAGATCCTTAAGCAGGCGTAAAAGGTCAGCAGCCTTGAGAAAATCGGCGATCCCTTTCCAGGATCGGATGAAGCAGGCTGTCCCAATCAAAAAATCTTCTTGAGAAATCCCCAAATTGGCTCGGGCCTTTCTCGACGCCTCTTCCTCAAAACGGACCCTCGAAGGATCGACACCTGTGGGTATGGATTGACAACAGTCTTTCGTTTTTCCCGATTGTTCGCAAATCATGGGAATAATGGATGCGCAAGTTGTCACAACGAAATCAGCGAGCTTCCCATATAAAAGCCTGCTGTTCCAGCCGGGTTTGATCAGTGTGGAAAGATGTCGGGTACGAACGATTGGCACCCCCGAAATCCGCGCCGCGATCCCTCCAATCCAAGCGTCTAAGGATGAATGAGTATTGACAAGGTCGATCTTGTGGCGCCGGATTAAAGAGAGTACCTGGAAAAGGCAAGAGGGCCAGTAAGCCTTGTTAAAACTCAAAGGATAGACTGTAAAGCCGGCTTTACATCCTTCTTGAATCAAGCCCCCTCCTTGCATGACCCCCAAAATCACGTCGTTCCCCCTTGTGCGCATTCCTTCCGCTTCACGCAAAATACGGATCTCTTGCCCGCCCCAGCCCGGGGACGCTTCCAAATGGAGAATCTTCATAATTGCCGTGCTATCTTTCTATGGCCCGCTGAAAAAGGGAGGTCCAATAATCTTTCACGGATAACCCATGCGGCCCCGGTCACGGGAATGGGATCCACCGCTTTCAACAAATAAGGGAAAAGGCGAGCTTTATATCGCGTAAAGGTATGGATAATTTCCGGCAGCCTGCCAACACATTCTACATCAAATCCGAGCGATTTCCCTAATTCTAGATCAGGGCCGGCCTCGAAATAGGGAAATTCGTAAAGATCTGCCATCACCTTTCCTGCCTCTTCTTTCCTGACTAGTATTCGACCTTGAGATTCTACCACTGCCACAATGCGGGTCAAGATGGTGATCTCCTTTTCTTTATTCTTGATCGGCAAGGACTCTGCGATCCCGAGCCGCCGCCCAACGCATCCGGCGCTCATTGGACAATCCCCACACCGTGGTTTAGGAAGGCAGAGAGTAGCTCCGAGTTCGATCAGAGCTTCGGCGGCGATCCAAGGTTCTTCTGCTTTCGCAAAAGAGAGCGCATGCTCTTCGAGTTTCTTTCTCGCCTTGAGGCTGCAAATGTTCTCTTCGATCGCGAAGTATCGACTGATCACCCTTGCCGCATTTCCATCTACAGCGGCAGCCCGTTTTTGAAAGCCAAAGCTCAATATCGCTCCAACCGTATAAGATCCAAGGCCGCTGATCACCTCCAAAGCTTCCCTGGAATCAGGAATTTTGCCATCGAAACGAGAAACAATTTGCCGGGCTCCTTTATGGAGATTCCTCGCTCGGCTATAGTACCCGAGCCCTTCCCATTCCTTGATCACCTCCTCGAGAGTAGAGCCGGCGAGCGTTCTGACATCAGGAAATCGAGCCATCCATCGGAGAAAATAGGGGACGACGACAGACGCCCGCGTTTGCTGGAGCATCACTTCTGAAATCCAGACTTTGTACGGAGTCCTCTCTTCCCTCCAAGGAAAAGGACGCTGATTCTCCCTGAACCAAGTATGCAGCTCATCCATGGAGTGTGATTATAGCATGAAATTATGTAACAATGCCTCTTATATGCACGTTCATGCAGGACTGATTTTTGACGATTCGCGCCATTATATCGATCATCTAGCTCCCTTTTGCGCTTTACATGGCTGGCCGCTGATCGTCTGCGAGGGGGCGGTCGGGGATTTAGCGCGAGCGCTTTACCCCGGGCTTGAGATCATCGAGATGAACCTTTGGAATCTGACACTGCCGAAAACGATCGTCGCATGCGATCCTCGCCGCCTTGTGGAGTCTCTGATTCCAGCCAATCCAAGAATAAATTTGCTTTGGCTGCCCCACGGTAATTCCGACAAGGGATGGAAATCCCCCATTTTCGAGCCTCTTCGCGGGGAAACTGCCCTCGTGTACGGTCAAAAAATGATCGATTTCATGCAAAGCCAACATGTATTTCCCCGCACGATTCGGGTCGGGAACTTCCGAGAGCGCTTCTGGATGCAAAATCGATCATTTTACGAAAACGTCATCGCAAAGGAGATCCCTCTCCCAAAAGCCAGGATGACTTACCTTTACGCTCCCACCTGGAACGATGCGGAGGGAAATGGCTTTTTTTGGGAAATGCTCCCTCTCCTGACAGCACATTTGCCCGATGATTGCAATTTGATCGTTAAA
Source organism: uncultured Chlamydiae bacterium (assembly GCA_963730605.1). Taxonomy (GTDB): domain Bacteria; phylum Chlamydiota; class Chlamydiia; order Chlamydiales; family SM23-39; genus CAIPFQ01. The sequence goes on along the minus strand of CAVSSM010000009.1, from coordinate 98,581 downwards.
ATCCACCCAAATACAGCAGCGCAGTTTGCTCCAGAAATCGAGCGGCTCATCGGTCAATATGCGAAAAGAACCAATCTATTTTTTCTTACCGAATTTCCGCCGATTTATCCTTTGCTCAGCATTTGCGACGCTTACATTGGGGATATGTCTTCGATCGGGTACGATTTTCTCTTCTGGAAACGCCCTATGTATTTCTTAAAGGGAGCCGATCGCTCTCAATTTCTCTACCGCTGCGGCATTGAAATTTTTCCAGATCAGATCCGTTCAATTTTTGAACAAAATAATAATGAGGAGCGTAAAGCTATTCAAGCCCAAGTTTACGCCTATACGTTCGATCATTATTCGCCGCTCAATGTCGGGAGGACGAACACTACCTTTAGATCATTGAGGCGGCAAGCGGTTGGCTGAGCTTCGATCTCGTAAGAAAAGCTGCCATCCTTAAGCGGGAATACCGACGTTACGATAGCCACTGAAATTCCTTTCGGAAAAACCCCATCCAAGCCGGATGTAACGAGGCGATCGCCTTCTGCAATCAAAGGCATGGGCTTATCGAGGCCGGCGAGTGTTTTGCCTGTCCGCAGCTCCCGCGCCGGTCCTTCGGCATCCGCATAATCGTAGTTAAATCCCACCCCTTTTAAGACAGGCTGCCGGGAGCGCCAGAAAGGAGCGCTATTCCCGCGCAATTCTCCTTTCGCTAAATAGATCTCCCCCTGCTGTGATTGGAGCCTAACTTTCATACCTTGCAATTGATTTACAAATTCGAAAAAGCCCTCTCTAACACTCAGCTGTTCGGCAAGAGAGTCGATCAGGAAAAAGATTTCTTTCGGCTGCCCTTCCCGGAGCACACGGACAGCGGGGGTCAATCCGGAATCAGTGATGAGACGGACCCTGGATTGCTTTTTTCCTACATACTCGACCACTCCAACTAAGGAGCTCCCTTCCACTACCGGACTATTCCGAGCCACAACTTTACAGCCGATTTTTTGATTGTCCTCTTCTCCTACCCCAATCCAAAAGCTGCTGCTCCAAGAGCTCGGATCCCGGTAGATCACCGGCGCTAGGATAGCCTTGGACCGGAGCTCTAGCAGCGAAGACAAATAAGCCGCTTTGGCCTCGTGTTGCAACCTCGCCTCATGGAATATCCATTCTCTCGCTAACTCGATCTGTGCCTTCAGTCTTTGGTTTTCCACCTTGAGAAGAGACGATTCAACGGTATCGCTCCTTTTGGCCTTAGCAAAAGGGCGGTCAGAAAGATATTCTTTAACCTGGGCGGCGAAATGCCATGCAGGGGAGAGTGCGCAGACTGCAAATGACCTCGCCTGATCCGAAGCGGCGCGGGACAAACTGCTCCATCCGAGAAGAAACAGGCCCAAAAGAAAGCAGGGGAAAGCTACGTTTTTTCTCATAGGTTGGAGACTGCTGCGATAGCGCTGGCCACATAATCGATATTCTTGGCAGTCAGCCCCGTTAAGGAGATCCTCCCATTGTCGATCATATAGATGCCAAATTTATCAATCATCTGTTGAACTTGGCTTTTATTTAGATCAATGAATGAAAACATCCCTTTATGGTGGCGGAGAAACTCAAAATTGACCCGCGCAGGTTTAGAAGATAATCTTTGGATAAGGCTTTCTCGAATGATGGCAATCCGGTGCCGCATGGAATCCAGCTCTTTTTTCCATTCCTCCTTCATTGCGGGGTCTTGCAGAAGAGCGGCGACGATACGCGCCCCGTGGGCAGGGGGATTGGAATATAATGAGCGGATGATTTTCTTGATTTGGGATCCCACCCTCAGCTTTACAGCTGCATTTTCATCGACAACGAAGAGGGCGCCGACCCTTTGGCAATATAAGCTAAAATTTTTTGCGCATGAATAAGCGATCAGCATTTCATGCCCATCGTTTATAAAAATCTCGATGGCCTGCCGGTCTTTTTCCAAACCTTCCCCTAAACCATGATAGGCGAAATCAAAAAAAGGCAAAATCCGCTTCTCAAGAATCATCCGCGACAATCTTTTCCACTGTTCGACTGAAAGATCGCATCCGGTGGGGTTATGGCAGGTTGCATGGAGAATAACGGCCGTTTTTTCCGGCAATTGCTTTAAGAACGAGCAAAAACCCTCGAAATCGATCCCATGTTTTTCCCTATTGTAATAAGGATATGTTTCTACTCTTAAGCCTGCTCGTTCGAAAACCGATCGGTGGTTTGGCCAAGTAGGGGTTGAAATGACGATCGATTTCGATACTTCTTGGGATAAAAACTGGCCGGCGACTTGAAGAGCGCCAGTCCCCCCTACGGTTTGAGCCGCGTAAATTCGTCCATGGTTCTCCTTCCATGCCTTTTCGCCAAAGACGAGCATTCCCGCCTCGCTCAGGAATTCAGGAAGACCGTCTATGGGGAGGTAATCGGCCAGTAAATCCCGATCGATGATTTGATTTTTGGCTTTCCTTACAGCTGCCATTAAATGCGACCGGAGTTGATCGTCTTTATAAATTCCAACGATCAAGTTGACCTTGTTCGGCCTGACATCGGATTGGAAGGCTTCGTTGAGTCCGAAAATCGGATCAGGCTGGCCTTCTAGGACTTCATGAAAAAACATTTTACCCGAACCCCTTGTTTTTTCGGCAATTGTACAATCAGAGGAAATTTGAAGAAACCGCCTTGAACCAAAATACGCTTCGCACCTAAAATATTGAGGGTCTTTGGGGGCGTTAGCTCAGTTGGTAGAGCGCAACAATGGCATTGTTGAGGTCAACGGTTCGATCCCGTTACGCTCCAAACGCCCTATTTCTTCTTCCTATACATGAAAAGCGCGGCTGCGCCTGCAACGATGAGGACAATTCCCCCTATGGTGAAGAATTGGGCTCCTTGCAAGTATCCTCCGGCCTCTCCGCTGGCCCTTTCTTCAATGATACCGCTGGCCGTTCTACCGCCCTCGCCCGCGTTGGAAAGTGGGCTGGTGAACGATCTGACATTCCCCATTTCTTCGCCCACTCTTCCTTTGATGGAATAGGCTATAAAAAGAGCAATGACGCCGACAAAGATCAGGCCAACTCCAAGCCATTGTTTTTTGGGTTTTATTTTTTTCACACTCCCTTCCCTTTGAAAAATATGCTGCCGCCCTTTCTCCTACCAAGATGAGGGGCGAATGTAAAGCACTTTTACATATAGACGCGAGTTTCGGATAACAAAGGCTGAGATGCAAAGGGATCGCTCTCTCAGATTTTAAGCGGCCGGGCGAAGCCCATAGAGGAACGCCCCTACGGGCGAGCGCGGCCTTTGGCGCGTTTCTTTGCCGCTCCAAATCTGCCAGCGAGGATTTGCAGATCAGCTCTACTTTGTTATCCGAAACTCGCGTTAAGGGAATATTACTCGCCTTCGAGAAGGTCAAGGAATGCCTGAAGCTGCTTGGCTCTCGTGGGATGGCGCATTTTACGCAGCGCTTTTGCTTCGATTTGGCGAACCCGCTCGCGAGTCACCTTGAAACGAACTCCCACCTCTTCCAAAGTCTTCGGCTTGCCGTCAAGAAGGCCAAAGCGCTCGATAAGAACCGTCCTTTCGCGATCGGTGAGCGTCGCGAGGACCTCCCCCATTTTGTCCTTTAAAATCGCATAGCCGGTCGCTTCTGCCGGAGATTCGATCGCCGTATCTTCGAGAAAATCCCCGAATTGGCTCTCTCCGCCGTCGCCGACTTCGGCTTGCAGGGAGATTGGATGCTGGGCGATTTTATAGATTTCCCGGACCCGTTCCGGAGTAAGCCCGAGTTCATTGGCAAGCTCTTCCGGCGTGGGTTCACGGCCGGTTTCCATCATCAGCTTTTTGGCTCCCCGCAGCACTTTATTAATCGTTTCGATCATGTGGACGGGGATGCGGATCGTCCGGGCTTGATCGGCAATCGCACGGGTCACGGCTTGGCGAATCCACCAGGTCGCGTAAGTGGAAAACTTATAACCTCTCCGGTACTCGAATTTTTCGACCGCTTTCATAAGGCCCATATTGCCTTCTTGGATCAGGTCGAGGAAGGAGAGGCCCCGGTTCGTGTATTTCTTCGCGATCGAGATCACGAGGCGGAGGTTGGATTCGACCATTTCCCGCTTCGCTTCCTGGCTCTTGTCCATCCATCTCTGCAGCATCCGGACGTCTTTTTTAAATTCTTCGAGATTGCGCCCCGCGGCGAGCTCCCGCTTATAGAGCTTCCGTTTTGCCGCCCCTAGCTTTGCGGCGGCGAACTTGTTCTTTTCAGCGCGCGGTGTCAATTCCTGGATTTCTTTTTCCAACTGCAAAAAGCGGTCATAGGCGTTGAGAATCACCTCGCCGAAGTCCTCGATGATGTTATGGCGGCAGCAAAAACGGCGTAAGTAGGCCTGAGAGCGGATGCGGCATTTCTCGAGATTCTCCAGAAGTTCTGCCCGTTCTTCCTTCTTAATGTTTGGGTCTCTGCTTTGCACAAGAAGTTTTTCGAGAAGTTGATCCTCGATTTTCATGAGATCGCAGAGCTTAGGCATAAGATTCAGGAAAAGCCCCTTGTCGGAGACTTCCTTCTCGGAAATGATCTTGTCGAACCGCTCCTTGCCCCCCATCAAATGCAACGCGATCGAAATCGCTTCCCGGATCGAATAGCGGAACCTCATGATGATTTTTTCGATTTGGATCTGGGCTTTTTCGATCCGTTTGGAAATTTCCACCTCCTCTTCGCGGGTAAGAAGAGGCACGGATCCCATCTCCTTAAGGTACATCCGTACGGGATCGTCGGAGGTCCCTTCGGTCCTCTTAGGAAGGCCTTCAAGCTCTTTTGCCTCTTTTTTGCGCTCTTTTTGCCTTTCTACTTCCGATTGGTTCAGCACCTGGATATCCATCCCGCTGAGGTAGATCAGGACTTGGTCGATCTGCTCAGGAGAATCGAAGGTCATAGGGAGGATTTCATTGATCTCCTCGTACGTGAGATACCCTTGCTCTTTGGCAATGGCAACCAATTCTTCGATTTTCTGCTGGTGCTGGGGGTTGCTAAAAGTTGTGGTAGCGCTCATGCTTTCCTAAAAAATAAGGGGGTAATCAAAAAAAATCGTCGAAAGAATGAAAATATTTTGGGTCCAGATTCCCTTTCTGTCAATATCATATACCTCTAGAGATTAATTGCAATGCAATCATAATGGCCCTTTACGCATCTGATGGGGATGGCTATATTTTTGCCGCCGACGCCAAGCCCGGGGGCTCCTACAGGTGCTTGGAATGTTCGGCCCCGGTCAAAGCGAGGCGGGGCCGGGATCGGATCCCCCATTTTTACCATCTGCAAAGATCGCCGAGGTGCCATCTCTATAGCAAAAGCGAAGACCACTTGATCCTACAGCTTCAGCTACAAAAGGTCCTTGGGTGTGAAACGGCCCAAATCGAAAGGCCCTTTTTCACAGTCCACCGGATCGCCGACCTGCTTTGGGAAAAAGAAAAAATTGCTTTTGAAATCCAATGCTCTTCCCTGGAGATGTCGGAAGCCAAAACCAGAATCATCGATTACGGAAAAATGGGCTATGACGTCGTCTGGCTGCTGGACGACCGGATCTTCAACAGGCGCTCTCTCCGGGCTGCCGAAGAATTTCTTCGCGGCCAAACTTGCTATTTCTTTTCGTTTCAGCGGGTCGGCTCCTATTTCTACGACCAGATGGAAATTATCATCGAGAGCAAACGTCTAAAGAAGGGGCGCCCTCTCAAAGTGGATATAACGAAGCCCCGCGCTAAACCTTTTCTTGAATGGCCCTCGGACCTCCCCTATCGGATCCAAGAAAGAATCAGCCGGACGGATCGATATTTTCGAGGAGACCTCATTTACCAAGCGATTCAAGCGGCTACCAGGCCCTCAATCGCCTGGCACTTTGAAAAATGGAGGACACTCGAAATCCAGCTCGGCAAATCTCGCCGTCACCCTTGGTTTATAGCCAAATTTTTCAAAAGGTACGTAAGCCACCCCTACATCCGATTCCTCGAATGGCTGATCGATCAAGTCAATAACGATGGGTGAATGACGGATGCCAAAAAAAGCCTGAGCAAACAGGTTGAGAGAGCAAATGGCAAAAGAACCCAGTCTGCAAGATTGGCCGCAAAAGAAGAGACGCGGGAGACAAACAATTCACGAAGCCCCTTGGAGATTCCAAAGGTAGCGGCTAGAAATAAACCGATCGTCAAAACACCGGCCCCTTTGAGCAGAGTTCGCCACATCTTGTAGACGAGCGCGAAAGGAAGAGCCGCGAGAACCCACAAGAAAGTTTTTACGAATTCGAACCTATTCTCGTGCAACACATAATTTGAAACTTCGAAATAGGTTTGCGACGCAAGCAAATCGTGAAATTTCATGCATGAAGATTAAACAGCAATCGCACGAATAAATCAATTATAAATTGGTTTTGCAAATCGCCTGAAAAACAAAATAAAATATAGAATCACGCCGTAACAGATCGATGTGCGAACCAAGAGCCCCGACGGAAATTTTTTTTCCAAAGTGGATCTGGAGGGATCGTTAGGGTTGAACCAAACAGTCCAGTTTTCCTTAGCCTTCTTTTGAAGAGACAGGACAGCAGACGCTTCGTTGAGATTCCAAGGGTCTGAAACCCTAGTCGCCCCTTGCCATACATTTCCATTGGCTTCGAAAGAATAATAGGCTTTTAAAGGAAATTTTCCTTTCGTCTCCTTTATTTCCCACCGCGAAATAAGAGCGGGCGCCGCTTCCTTGAATGTGAAGAAATCGATGAGAGCCCTGCTTGTGCGGAAGGAAAAATAGCCTGCGGGAAGGGAGGCGAGAACAGCCAGACAGATGAAAAATATTTTTTGTCGCCGCATGAGTCTTTACGAATTATAAGAGAGAGCCTATACTATTGTCATTTAAAATCCAGGAAGGAACTATGGCTGATCCACAAGCACCAAAAGAGAAAAAGAAGGACGAAAAAACAAAACGGCCGTCCGCATTGAAAAGAGATCTCCAAAGCGAAAAACGGAGGCTGAACAACCGATCATTCCGCTCGTCCGTTCACACAGCTATCCGATCCCTGGAAGGAGCTCTAGCCCAAAAAGAGGACGCCGCGAAAATCAAATCGCACCTTCAAGAGATTTATAGCATTGTCGACAAGGGAGTGAAGCGAGGCGTTTTCAAACCTCAGAAAGCGGCCAGAACGAAGTCACGCCTCTCAGCCCGCTGTTCCAAGGCCCAAGGCCTATAGTAATCTCTTAGAAAATCCCGATATCATACGAGAAGAAGAGCGGATCATCTTCTGCAAAGTTTCCTTTTGCCCGCAGATAGAGATTTTATTCTTGGCGCGAGTCAGTGCCGTGTAAAGCAACTCGCGGCCAAAGTTCTCGCTCCCTTCCGGGAAAAGGGCGATGGTCTCTTCGAATTCGCTTCCTTGGGCTTTGTGCACTGAAAGACAAAAGGCAAGCTCGTAGGATGGAATCGATGAAAAGCGGCGCAGCTCTCCTGTGAACGGATCCGGGAAATAAGCCTCAGATGAGCGCTGACTCTGACCGATCAATAGACCGCTCATGCCATTGTATATTTCGCTGAATGAATCGTTGACGGTCGCTAAGATGGGAGCAGCCCACCATTTTCCTCTTTCTTTCAATTTTTGAAAGATTTGTCGATTGATTGCATCTGAGCCTTGAGTTCCTTGCCGGATCGAATTTAAGATCCTAAACCTATTGTATTTCTCAAAGCATTCCTTTGGATCGGGCTGAATGGGAGAAAGGATAGGATCGATCTTGGAATACAACTCTTCGGCGGATAAGATTTCGGAGCTCTCAAAGTCAACCTGGGCAAAAAATCGTTCTGCATCGCCCTGCTTTACAGCCTCGGCCAATCGCTGCAAACTTTGATCTTCCGTCCGGACGCATTGCGACAGATACACTCCGAAAAGAGACCCCATCTCAGAGAATAGACTTCCTGAATCGACAGGAGGAAGCTGATCGGGATCTCCGACCAAGACAAGGAGGGTGTCCTCTCCGATCGCTTCCAGGAGGTGGGCAAGAAGAGGAACGTCGATCATCGAGGCTTCGTCGACGATGACGAGATCCGCATCGATGGAGCCGTTTGCGAAGAGACGGTTGCCTCCTGGCTGGAGTTTCAAGAGCCTATGAAGTGTGGAGGCTTCGATCTGCACTTTCGACTCGAAGGTTCTATCCGTTAGTTTGGATTGCAGGTGCGATGCGGCTTTTCCGGTAGGGGCAGCCGCGCAAACCCGCAGTTCTTTTTTTTCTTCTCTCTTCAGAGCTGCAAAAAGAAGTTTCACAAGGTGCGCGGCGGTATAGGTTTTCCCCGTTCCAGGCCCTCCGCAGATGATCGATAAGGGTTGATCTAGACTCGCACGAATGGCAGCGGCTTGGCAGGGCAAAAGCGAGAGAAGGTTGGAGGAGAGCCTCTCTTCAAAAACATCTTTATCGAAAAAGAGCGGCGTCCTGCTTTTTCGAAGCCGAAGCGTATGTTGCAGGATATAGGATTCGTAAACCCAATTTTTTTGCAGATAATAGCGATCGCCGTCTCGGACTATAGGGACTTTAGGGAAAAGAGTATTTCCCTCGTTTACGATCGAAAGAGGAAGCAATTCAATGCCCGGCCCGAGCTCCTCAATACTCAGGCAGAGGTGCCCCGCTCTTGCCCCTCGCATCAGACGACCCACCGCCAGTGCCGCTTCCTCGGAATGCACCCCCGCATTTTTAAGAATCGTATCGGCAAAAATTCGATCGAGCGGCCTCAATTCAGTCATATGCATTCATCCAAATCCGGCTTGAAATGGCATACTTTTCCTCCTCGCAAGAACAGGTAGATAGCTCCGCCAAAAATTTCTTCGAAAGGTTGTATGTAAAACCGCTTTACATGTCGTTGAAGGGCGCTTCCATAAAGCTTTGCCTGAAGCCAATAATCGTGCTCCGTCATCACTTCGTTCAAGGAGAGATAGGCTGCATCATCAGGCCCTAACCAATTTGTTTTCCAGTCGATAAAATAGAATTTCCCACTATGAAGAAAGACGAGATCGATATAGCCCTTGATATAATGAGGCGGCTGAGAAAAAAGAAATTCCATCTCCGCCTGAAATTGCCCAGGGCTAAGTTCGATCAAAGAAAAGGGCGTCTCTAAATTCAAGGGCAGGGAAAGGTTGAGCGCTTTCCAAACCATTTCCTTGATGGCCGCTTCCCATGGAAGAAGGGAGGTGCCGTTTAATTGCTCGGAAATGAGCGATTCCACAGCTTGAAGATCTTTCCAGAGCGGAGTCGTTGCGGCAAAAATGGCCTCGAAAATTTGATGGATCAGGATTCCCGTCTCGACCCCTCTTGGAATGGTATGAGAGGTAAAAATTTGAGAGGACTCGTCTCCCTTGATGAATTGTTTTATCCCTGGCTGTGCGAGTGAGGTAAATGAATGGAGAAAACAGGGAGAAACTATTGGGGCTAAAGGAAGGGGGAAATCCTTGCGCTCGGCCGAAAACTTGCATTTAGGCCCTTGAGGAAGAGCTACCCGCTCGGGGATGGTTTCATAGGTAATGCTCTCGGATTTTTCGAAAAAGGGAAGGAGGGGTCCTTCTTGAGTTTCAAGGATTTGACAGAAGATCTCCATGGGAGAGAAAGACCCGCGCCCCTTTTCGCTCGTGGCAATGGGAACGTAAAGGCGTCTTTTAGCACGGGTCATAGCCACATAGAGCTGTCTGAGTTTTTCAGCCGATGCTTCTTCAGGATCTTCCGATTCAGGCTGCCGAGTTGCCAATCCGAGTGCAAAGACGATATCGAATTCGAGGCCTTTGCTGACATGCAGGGTAAGGATCTGGACCGCCTCAGTATCCGTCTCGATCCTCCTCCGTCCTCCAACATCCGGGTCGAGCCGCTCGAACTCGTCCAAAAACCTGAGGAGTCCTTCAAAAGAGAATCCAGCATTCCCAACGAATGCCAATAGCTCTTCGATGACTTGCGATAAGTCCTGCCGGAACTCCCACGCGCCAGCGTTCGAGGCAATCATTTGCCTGCAAAATGGGATGAATCCTTGGCTGTCTAAAATAGAGCGGGCATCGCTTAAGGCTATCGTCCTGAAGGGGCCTGCAGCCACGATCCTGCTTAAACAGCTATCTCTAGAGCCATCAAGCGCTTTGATGAGTTCGCGGACAGATTGAAATGCAAGTGTCTTACCTAGCGGGATATGGCTTTTGGCAATGGCGGGGATCGATCGCTCTTGGAACAAGCGTAGGGCGGTTTCCGCTTGATGACGGTCTTTTACCAAAACGGCAAATGAAGAAGGAGATTCGACGAATGCCCGGAGCCTTTCGATTTCCGAAACAGCATAAGGGAGCCAGCCTTTTTCGAAAGAAGAGCCTGCGATGAAATGCACCGCCCCCAAAGCATCGGGAAGATCCTTGATTTTCGAAGAAGATTTAACGGCGGGACAGGGGATTGAAGCGCCGAGCTTCGGCAAGGGGAGCCAATTTCGATCGAAAAGAGCGTTGAGCGCACGGATCATCTTCGAAGAGGAGCGGTAGTTGGTATCAAGACAAAAAAGTGAGGAGGGCCCGAGTAGGCTGCGAGCTTCAAAATATGTATAAATGTCGGCTTTTCTGAACCGGTAGATCGATTGCTTTGGGTCGCCAACAAGATAAAGGGCATGCAGTGGCGGTTGTCCCTTCAAAAAGAGAATTTTGAAAATCTCCCACTGCATTGGGTCGGTATCTTGGAATTCATCGACGATGACAGCTCTATATTTTTTTCGAATGGCAGACGAAAAAGGATCGCTATCGACAGCCGATCTCATCCGCTTCAAGATCTCATCGGGCTCATACCACTGCTCTTCTCTCAGGAGCGGCTCTTCGATCTTTTTCCATGCAGCTTGCAAGCAGCCGAGAATTTTTTTACGGTCGATCGCTTCCTGAATGAGAGGGCCGATCGCCATACATGCCCAATTGAAAAATTCAGGAACTTCTATTTTGGCTTTCACTTTCCGATTCGAGGGAGCGAGAAAGGCAAAAAGAGAGCCTTGCTCTTTGATCAGCTGCCGTAAAGAATGGACGGGTTTTTCTTGGGCCAGGGCTAATGCTTTGATCTGGCTCTCAAAATCGCCTTTCACTTCAACTTTAAAACTGGGTTGAATCTGGCGGAATGCCTCCAAAAGCGCCGATTCGTCGACTGGCGCTCTCAAAAGAGCCAGGTAGCGTTCGAGAAGAGTGGCAAAAGGGGGCGCGGCGCTTATCCTCTTTCTCTTCAGCAAATCCTGGACGATCTCTTCTAAAGAATCATAGTGTTTGAGAAGACAAGCCATTTGCTCCGGACAGAGTTGGTCGGGGCCGATTCCAGTTTCAAGAAACTTTTTCGCTTCGCGGGCGATCCGCTTTGGAACTAAGGCCGCTCGATCGGGATCTTGCAAGGAAAACCCTTCCGACGCCTCGAAAGCGAATTCTTGAAGCATCCGATGGCAAAAACCGTGGATTGTAAAAATCTGACATTGATCGAAAGCCGAACTTGCATCGCTCAATTTTCTGGCTGCCTGCTGGGAGCCCAGATAAGGCTCTAAATATTCCCATCCCTTTGTGCCCGACTGAATCCGAAAATGGGCTTCTTCAAGATTGGCCCGTATTCGTCTTTTTAGGTCTCTAGTGGCTGCGCGGGTGAAGGTCACTGCTAAGACATGTTCAATACCAAGCTCTTCCGATTGAAGGAGTAGGCGAACGACCACATGTTCAATGGAAAAAGTCTTTCCCGTTCCAGCAGATGCCTCAAGAAGATGAGGTCCGAAAATGGGGCAGGCGGCGCTTAAGACATTAAATGTCTGCATCGTACCTCCCGCGCCGGATAGATCGCCGTCAATTCTGAAAAATGCTCGCGTAAAACCATGCCCCACCCCTCGAACCAGCTGGCGGCTGGCGGCAAATCCACCCTGCCTATCACCCAATCCCAGACGCAATCTTCGAACCGAACCCCCTTCCCCAATAGTTTGTCTTCGATCTTTTTTTCCCACTCGCTTAAGGCTTTTTGCAAAATGGGATCGGCCCAATCGGTAAGAAGAGGCGAAGGAGCGGATTGAGAAAGAAAGTAGTAGGAAATAAATGCCTTCAGGGCGTTTTCGGGGCGATCGACGGTCCTGGTTTTGCCGCTTTTCAAACAATAAACTTCCCGCTGGCCTGCAGCAACCAAAGCGGCTAAACATTCAGGCCACACCGCTAGGAGCCCTTCCAGGCTGTCATTTCCGGCATGAATGAATCCCTTCGTGGAAAATGTTTTCACTTCGCCGGTTATTGTTACATGCAAACTGGGGCCAACATCCAGCTCCAAACCAGGGAATTCCCATCCATTCTTCCCGCTCCTCTTTTCTCTCACGCACATCCTAAAAGAAACAGGCTCAACCAAAACATCCCAGAGGCGAATTAAATCGGCCCATTTCTTCGAACTCTCCTCCACGTCAATTGTGAGGGCTTCTTTGCAAATTCCCGACGGAAGTTCGGTTAAAATATTTTGCAGAGGGCTTTGCAACCCGGCCCTGAGAAGTTTTGCTTTTTGCCTTGAAAACGACTTGAGCTCTGGCCCATCAAAGCGGATCCCTAATTGGTTTTTGAGATAAAAGGCCCATGGGTGCCGAGCCAAAGAGGAGAGATCGGAAAGGGAAACCGAACGTTTCCCTTCAGGCAATGCGTGAGAGGGGGCGGACGGCCAATGAAACGCATGTGTTGAGGAAGAACGATCAGATACAAGGAAGGCATGGTTTTCTTTGATTGGGGCATCGAGGCTGCGAATCAATTCAGCGATCAGAGGGGTAGGGTTGAGGGGATTTCCTTCACGCGAGAGATGCGAATAGCTAAAATAGATAAATTCATTGGCTGCAAAGAGAGCTTGTAAAAACAGATAGCGGTCTTGATCAATGGAGCCAAAAGGATAAATGTTTTCAAATTTAAGCAAATCCAATGAAGAAGTGGAAAAACGACGAGGGAAACTCTCTTCATCCATTCCGATCAAAAATAGCGCTTTAACTGGAGGAAAGGCACCCTCCGTAATAGAGCCAAACCTTACGGCATGGAGATGGGTAGCATGGACGTGACGGCGGGGAATCGATCGTTTTAAAAGGGCTTGAATGGGAGCAAAGGGAAACAAGCGGCCATCCCTATCCGCTTTCTTCAGTTCTCTCATCGTTTGTTGGAAAAAAGTCCACGCCGCGGCATCTGCCTCATTCGATAGGTCGGGTGAAAAATATTTTTGGAGAAGAGGCAAGAGCCACTTCGACCAGTCGGACAAAGTTCGCGGCTGACTGAACGATGCGAGATCTGACCTAATGGCCAGACAGATCTCGATAAATTGTTCTAGAGCGTCTGCTTGAGCGCTTGAGATCCGTTTCTTTTCTTCTGGAAAGAGGTAGACGAACCGATCTATTGCAACGGTTTCGAAATTGGGGATAAGAAGCCATTCTTGAAACAACTGCAAAATATCTAGATCCCAATCTCTTGCCCTGCAAAATGAGGGATTTTTAAAGAGAGCGATGAGGTCTTCAGAGTTCCAGTCGAGCTCAAAAAACCGGTGCATTCCTTGATAAAAAAAACTCTTCGATCCAATTTCCACTCCGGAAATCCGAAAAGGAATATCGGAAAACACGAGCTCGATCAAAGGAGCGTAGGGCTGGATATCCGGCGCGAAAACGGCGATGTCGGAATAATGTAGGCCCTCTTCTTCGATCAACCGTAAGATGGAACTCCGTAAATGCTCGACTTCCATCAAAAGGGAGGAGCCGGTTTTTGAAATTTGAATAGACGAATCAACGGGAAAGCGGTTCATCTCTTCTAAGCGGAAGTTAAGAAGCCTTTTCTGGAGCCTGGATAGCGTAGAATCTCGCTGAGTGCCGATCGGCCTATGATCTTGCTCGATGTCGTCTGCGACCGAATCGAGAATTTTCAACGTCTCCCTTCCTGCTTTTCCCCAATTGGCAAGAAGAGTCGGGGCGCTTTTGAGATAGGCATCCAACTCTTCCCGTTTCTTATCGGATGCTCCTTTTTGCTTCCAGTAGTGCCCAAGCCGAATTCTTTCCCGATCCGTGCAAAGATCCTCCCAAAAGTGGCAGCAGGGGGAAAATAAGTAAATGGAACTAAAGTTGAATAACTGCCAGATAGCAGAGGGGAGATAATCAAAGCCAAAACAATGAATCGGTTTCGTAAAATTAGGTGCCATTTGAACGGGTAAACGCAATTCATCAGAGATGAAAAGCTTTTGGATGAGTTCCTTTTGCCACCCCTCTGTAGTGGCTCTCTTTTCGAAAAGAGAGGGACAAAAACTCCCATAGCGAATGAATAGCCCGGCTAACCGATTGGAAAGTTCGACGATGCGGCGAGGCGACTGATCTAAATAGGCACGGACTTCCCTGCTTTGGCAACTGGCAAGCGCTTGGAATAGAGAACAAAAAATCTCAGTGAACCCCGAAGGGGCAAACAGAGTCTCTAGAGCTTCTTCCAGAGTGATTGCTTTGCATCCGGCAATGCCCTTAACAGCCGTCCGATTTGCAATCTGGATCAAAATCCATGTTTTAAGGGAGCTATTAGGGACGACGATGATCCGTGGCGTAAAAATCCCGAGCCCATCATTAACTAATTCTTTGGCCAAGCGCTCCGCGAGAAGATCGAGCCGATGACTGAGGAATAGTTTGGACATAAGTTAAGTATACACAAATGACTTCAAAAATTGGGAATATGCCAAGGCTGCGGACACTTGAAAAAGCTCGGGGGTTCGAGCTTTTTCAAGGGAAGCAGCTCTGAATTTGAGCCAGGCTTTGCCGATGCCGGGTCCGGGGTCCCCAAAAACGCATCGTTTTTGGGGTGGGCCGTTGCAGCTCAACTTGAAAAAGTTGAGCGCCGGGGTCCCCGAAGACGCAACGTCTTTGGGGTGGGGTGCAGGCGGGTTCAAAGGCAGTGGCTGCCCGACGAAGGCAGAAACCAATTTTTGAAGTTGTTTGTGTATATGCACTATTGCAGCTTTTTTCTGTTGCAAGAGCGCCTTGGAGCAGATACCCTTGCATTAGGCAGAGAACCAAGATGAGACGTTAAATCATAAAAAAACCCTAACCATTTGTTTTTCAGAATATTACGGTTTTAATGCGTTGGCTTTTCAAAAGCGATTTTCGATCCTTTTATCTTCTGAACGCGACCCAATTTCTCGGAGCCTTGAACGATAACATCTTCAAGCTTCTAGTGATCTACCTTTTTATCTATGTAAAAGGGGCAGCGTACGCTCCAACCATCCTTTCTCTTGCGGGGGCGATCTTCGTCATCCCCTTTCTTCTTTTCTCATCGGGCGCAGGAGTTTTAGCGGATAAGATCAGCAAAAGAACGATTATTGTGATTACTAAGGTTTTGGAAGTAGTGATCATGCTATTTGCTGTCCTCTCTGTTTATCTGCAATCGGAATTTGGCGCTTTTACATGTCTTTTCTGCATGGCAGGTCAAAGCGCTCTTTTCGGCCCTTCCAAGTACGGCATCATACCGGAGCTCGTCGAAGAAAAAAGAGTTTCTAAAGCAAACGGGTCGATGACTTCCTTTACCTACTTAGCGATCATTCTGGGTACGTTTCTCGCTTCTTTTATCACCGATATAACAGATAAAAATTTCGTCTTCGAATCTATGTTTTGCGTTCTGATTGCGATCGTAGGCCTATGCACCAGTTTGGGAATTAAGAAAACAGCCCCACAGCGGTCTCCAAAGAAGATCAACCCATTTTTTCTTTACGAGATCTATCAGACGCTCAAAACAAACTGGAAGGTTCCTCATCTTTTAACGGCTGTATTCTCTTCTGCATTCTTCCTCTTCATCGGCGCATATACTCAACTCAACATCATTCCCTTTGCAATGCAATCGCTCCATTTAACCGAAGTAGGGGGTGGGTATCTCTTTTTAGCGACTGCGGTGGGGATTGCCATTGGCGCAGTATTAGCCGGGCAGCTCTCGAAAGATAAGGTCGAACCGGGTATTTCTTGTATCTCGGGATTTTTTATAGCCCTATTTTTCTTTACGCTTTCGTTTTTTTCTTCTTCATTGACTTGCTCAATCATCAGCCTTGCTTTATTAGGAATCGTAGGCGGGGGTTTCCTCATTCCTTTCGATTCTTTCATCCAAGTCAACGCTCCGGATGAAAAACGGGGGCAGGTCATTGCCGCCGCGAACTTTTTTAGTTTTGTCGGTGTTCTTCTAGCGGCTTTTTGTTTATATTTCATCAGCGAAAAGTTAGGCTTTAGCGCGGCAAGCGGATTTGCCTTAATGGGCATTTTAGCTCTCTTTTCTAATATCATAATCACAGGTCGCCTTTCGAGTCTTTTCCTTCCATTTTTCGTCCAAAAAATCTTGAAGAGGTTTAGAAAATTGGAAATGATATCGCCCATTCCAAGCCAAACGGATTTAATTATTTTGCAAAGCAATTCATGGTGGGATGCCATCCTACTTTTTGCTTATTTTCCAAGATTGAAAGTTTTGCTGCCCGATCATTACCTTAGACACTTTCCCTGGTTTAACGGTCTTGTGGATTCAATCCGGATTATTCCTCCGGGAACGGAATTTGACCAAACAGCCAAAAAATTTCAGGAGCAAAACAACACGATTTGTCTTTTTTTTCATAAGAAAACGGATATCGTCCAGGTCATTGGGGAATACAAAAAAGTTTTTGGGCGTCTTCATTACAAACTTATGTTTGCACGTGTAAAGAAAGAAAAAATCCCGAAGAGATTCCTCTTTTTCCGTTTTAACTTGAAAAAAATCAAAATGACGTTCTCGATAGAACCTTAGCGATTAGAAGGCGTAGATGAATTCGATTTCGTACTGCCGATATTTCTCGTTCGGGCCAATGCTCTTATTCAGAGTATTTGAATACTTAAAATTCTGCTGGACAACTAAGTTATTCGTAATCGCATAAAGGCCTTCGATTTCAAAACCTTTGAAGTTTGTGTTGCCCCCAGCGGTTTTCTGCGTCGTGGCCCCGCCAGCGCCGTCCGCGTTTAAAGTGTACAAGCCAATGCCGGCTGCATTGCCTCTCCCAATGCCCAGGTTGTCGAAATCAGGATAGGCTTGAGCCTGAACCCATTGATAATTGGCATCGATAGCCCAGTCACCCTGCTTTTTCACTACGCCAATCGAAACGCCGGTGTACCATGCAATATCGGCTTTTTCGCCGCCGGTCGGGATGATTTGGGTTGAACCCACGAATTTTGAATCTATTGCAAAGTGGTTCATCACCCCTGCGGCATAAAATTTGATGAGTCTCTTCCCAATCCATTGCGGATAAAATTGATAGTAAGCAAGAAGCTGGGAAACCAAAAATCGGTACCGTTGGTTGATCAAAGCCGTTTCAAGGGCTGTGTTTCCTTCTTCATTTTCTCCGCCTGGACGATACCAGTTGATGATCGAATATTTGAGGTTCATCCCCGTATTTGCTATCCCTAAGGCGCCCATCTCTCCGACATAACCGTAATGGTTGGTGATATCGTCGACAAGGAATGCGCCTGCGTTGAAATAATAATCCCCCAAAAAATCGAAAGCCTTATTGAAACGAACGAGAGCCCCGTCGAAAAGAGACGAAAACTCCACCTTTGAATCAAAAACGTTGAACAAATTCCTACGGCCGATCTCGCCATCGATAATCAATGTATCTCCGGGGAGAATTCTTCCTCCAAGATAGGCTTTTTCTAATCTGATCCTGGTCGTCGTTCCGCTGCGTATCCCCATGTCGTTGTCAAATTCCAGTTTGATTGCGGCCCAGGTTCGATCCGTTCGGTAATCGATCATGAGGTTCACCTCAATATCCCATGCGTACATCGGCTTCGGTTTCGGGAGATTGGGGAAGAGATTGGGGTTGTCGCGCTGCTGGACGCCATTGGTTCGCTCATTGACCGCCTGAAATTCCGTGCGGACCTCTCCGCTGAGAGCAAGGTCGCCGCCGATTTCCTTCATTGTGACAAATCGTTTATCGCGAAGCCATCTTTGCAAGGCATCCATATCCTTGCTATCTGGATCGGTTTTATTATCAAACTGAACATCGGCGCTCTGAGCAAAAAGAGAGCCAGCCGCGAAAAGACCTAAGCAGAGAGCGGAAGAGAAAATCTTGGCAACTTTCGACATAAAAACCTTATACAAAGGTCTAAATTGTAACGGATCCCGATATTAAAAGCAAAAACGAACTCATCTCAATACATCCTAGAATCGAATTTGGCCTGAAATAGCCGCCCCTTGCTCAAACCCCCCTCTCCACTCGACATTCAATGCAATATCGGTTCCTTCAGAAAGCGTGCAACCTAAAAATGGCCCGAGAGTATGCCGCGATCGGAGCCACCCATCCCCAGTTTCTAACTTGCTGATTTTTAGCCTTGTGCGATTTGCTCCCACGCCTATATAAGGCATGAAGAGATAGAATTTCATGGAAAGCGCTGCAGCTACTTGCCAATATCTCATTTCAGAATGGACGCCTTCCTTTAAAGGGATCCCATTGGACGTTGCATGGCCTTTCATCCAATCCCATCCGCCTGCGTGCACATCGGCGGCAAGCGTTGTGTCTTTGATTTCGAAAATGACGAGCTTTGCGCTCCCATTCCAGATTGTCCCTCCTGAGAGACGCCCGAGAATCGCCGTGCTCCCAGACTGTTTCCATTGCCAATAAAAACGTCCCGATCCCATTTCGATTTGGATGTTCAATCGTTCAGCAATATTCCAAGTGATATTCCCTAATTGAGACTCTCCCCACAACTCAGCTTTATGCAAGCCAAAGCTTTGGCTGGATGTCCGCGAGCGAAATCTCTGTTGAGCGAGCCAATCGCCTAAAACTCCCCATTGAAAATTCGTCCAACTCGTATCGGGAATGAAAAATCCTTGCTCAAGGAGAGAGGGAGCCGAAGGGTTTCCGATAGGAACGGCGTTAACGGACAAAATGCTTAAAAGAGCGGGCAGTACATAGATAAGCTTGAGCTTCAATTAAAATCTCAAATCGCCCGAAATCGTGACTGCATCTTCATCAACGAGACGGCCCTCGATATTCAGCATAAAATATTTGCAGTTCGAGATTGAGCAGCCGATAAAGACGCCTACAGGCGTTCTGTTTTCGAACTCGTCTCTTCCTGTTCCGCTGTTTGAAATGGGGATAGGAAAGGTCCCAAGGGTCGCCCTAACGTTGGAATATTTTAGGCCCAAATAGGGAGTGAATAAATCGATATTATAAGCGATATCTAAATCTATTTGCCATTCCCGCCAAGTCAAGCGGGTTCCAGCTACGCTTACGGGTAGTGCGTTCGTCGCGAGCCAAGAGGGCTTGTAGCTGCAAAAGGAATACCGGCCTCCCAACCCGAGGCAGATTTTGCCCCACTCGAAAAATATCCCTCGTGCCCCGGCGCCCCAAAAAAAGTGATAAAGAGTCTCAAGTTGGATACGGGTGATCGTCCCGGCAGAGCTGAAACGCCAATCCGAGCAAACCCTTGAAGAGCCAAATACCCCGTACAAATCGAGCCGGTCAAGGATATTCAGGGTAAAAGTGCCAGAATTTGTGTATTGCTGAAAGGTATCGACTCGTCCCGACCCTTCTGTTGTTTGCCTAAGCCTACCGTCTCCGACAAAATCTCCTTCGTAACCTGCTCGGAAATCCACCCATGAGTCGCAAGGAATCAGGTAGCCCTCCTGAATCAATTGAGGCGCCATCGGGTTTCCAACAGGCACCGCATGCAAAACAGCGACTGACATAAGAGATAGCAAAGCTAGAGAGAGCTTCTTTAGCATGAATATTTTGAAATCGTCCTAGGAAGAGATACCATAACCTCGCGTTAATGGAAAGAATTAGTTGTATTCTTCTTGTCGAGACAAAAGGACCCAAGGAGCCTTGCTCTCGGGCTCAAGCCACTGTTTCCAATCATTCATTGGAACCCCCTGCGTTCCTACCCGATTCAACCGCCAGAGTTCCGTCTGGCCGGTAAATGGATTCGCCACAAATCCAAAAAACCATCCTGACCAATTGGTGTCGGCAAATAGTAGGAGGTGGGGATAGCTAAATCCGAGACGACGGATTTGCGAGGCGATCACTTCATCCCAATCAACCGCTGTATAGGGCGTATGCATAACATTTAGCAAAATCGATTTTGCTGTTTGATGAAGTTCGAATGCGCCCATGAAAGGACTTCTTACATTTGAAATAGCTTGCGAGATGTTTTTGCTTTGCGCCGATTTGAGTATGTCGGTTAACGCGTCTTGAATTTGATGGCCAGAGAGCAGGAATACCTGCTCAAAAAGATGAGAATCAACCAGCCCCGAACTATCGGGTCTTCCGCGAACTGTTTCTAATGCGTCCAGGAGATACTGGCGCAATTGGAGGGGTGTTTGGGCCTCGCTTTTCTGCCGGAATAAGTGGAGAAACAGAGCTTTTTGCGAAACCGGCAGTTTTTCGCTCAAGCTGTGGACGATATATTCTTGGATTTCTTCACTGCATTTCCACTTTCTTGCCGCGACGGCATTTTCTTCGGCTTTGCTTTCCGCAAGTTCTGGCAAAAGATCGAGGCGAAGAACAAAGGCATGTGTTGGAGAATGGATCAAAAGATTTGCTTTTTTTTCTCTTTGCTCAAAAACCGGAGAAGTTCCATGGGGCTCCGGGGCGTGATGGCAAGTTCAGTCAATGGATCGCTTCGGCTGTAATATGCCTGGAGCAGGGTCTGCATGGTTCCCCCCGAGACGTAATCCCACGGCGTTTTCCTGCCGGCTGATCGAGACCTTTTCTTTGCCTCGTCTAAAAATTCGGTCTCCTGGATAAACTGGATCAGTTCCGTAGTTATGGTAGAAACGAACTCTTTTGCTAGGCCTGGAGGCATTTCCACTTCGCCTTCTGCAGCGGCAAAAAAGGAGCGAAGCGACTGGATATAGGTTTTTTCATCGTAAATGAGCTCCCAAGTTGAAGCATCCGCCCTCCCGTGCTTATAAAGCAGGCGAAATCCCGCAGGGCTGTCCTCAAAGATCTCCTCCTCTTTTTCAGCAACAGTCGGATCGAAAACTTCCTGAAAATATTCCTGTAATTTCCTGTCAAAATGCTGCATCAATGCCATGAAAGAGCCGGCGATTCCCTCGGCCAAACGGACGGTTCGGTCGCGTTCATTCAGGGCCGATTGCATTTCATGGACGGCTCGACTCATTTGTCCCTGCAGTTCATACCTTTGAGCATCCATGGCCCGATGCAAGAGAGCCTCCAAAGAACGAACTGCGAAGACAGCTTGTTCATAAAGGGTCTGCAGCCTCTGGATTTCAGCATTTGCTTCCCGGAGCTTCCGATCGATTGTCCGATAGAGGAAATCGGCGATTCCTCCTTTTTGTTCAGCGTGCATCCCCAAACTGACATAGAGATTCCACTTCGCGAAATCGGTTTTTACATCGCAAAAAGAGGCCACCGTATACTCCCAAACCCGCAGCAAAGAACACTCCGTCAAGGCCTGGAAAGCCAGCCTTGCCGCGTTGAACCTCTTTTTCCAATCCGCTACTTTTTGAGCCCTAGGGGATGGCGGCTGGTAAAAAACAGCCCCTTCTCTTGCGATTCTCGGGCCCATTTGGATTTTGGCCAGATATTCTTCATCTGCCACATCGACCTCTCTGAGTCCGGCAGCTTTCAAACTGAGATCGCGAAGAATCTGTTCGGGGGTACTCATCGCTTCCAGATCTTGAAGAGCGCCCTGGAGCTTTTTCGCTTTTTGAGCAAGCGTTTCTTCCGAGGGGAGCAAATGAGCGGCCGAAAGGCCTGCAATCAGCCCCGGAGAAAATGCAAGCTGGTCTACGGAGTTAATCCGTCTGCCGAGATCCCCTTTGCCGATAGATGGACACATAGGCACTGCGTATTCTCTCCCCAAAAGAACCCTTTTCATTTGACCCATGCTGAGAAGCTCATAGAGATCCTTAAAAAACTGGATGGGTTTTTTTTGAATTAGGATGGCTGGCGCGGTGGCAAAACAAGATCCTACTGTCTGCCTGAGCAAGGTCAGCCAAGCGGCCAGGACCGCTCGGCGAATGTGGTAAGCTTGAAGGGTCTTGATCAATTCAGGCCAGAGGGTCTCCCGGATGATTTCCTCAGCTCTTCGATTCGCTAAGGGCGGGGAGAATTTCCGAATCCAATTCCAAACTTCTTTTTCTTCTTTCAAGGCTTTCAAACAGTCGAGCAAATGAGCGTATATTAAGGGATCGCCCTCCCTCTTCGGTCCCAGGGCATAGACTCCTCTCTCGAGCTGCTTGATCCATGACCCTAGAATGTCTTGTTGCAGATCCCCTTTTTCGTCGATGAGCGAGGAGGCGATCTTCCGGCCAAAATGGCGAGCACGAAAACGGAAGACGTCTTGGAGCGAAGACAGCTCCAGAAAAAAGGAAATTTGGGCCTCGAAATTGAGCTCAAGCCAATCTGCGAGGGATCCAGCGCGTACCGTGCGTAGCGCTTCGAGAAACTCCGTCTCGAACTTCTGCCAATCCATAGTTACAGTAAATATTTAGTTGAAGCCAATCATGTAAAGCGGTTTTACATCTATTTGGTCGATCTTGTAAAATGGGCAGTCCGCATTTCCAGAGGACTTATGCACATCAGATTCAAAGGCAAGCTGATCGAACTTCCTGAGGGGAGCACCCCGAAAGAGGCGGCAGAAATACTTCATCTCACATCGCCTGAACAAGCCGTCTCTGTCACCATAAATGGAAACCCTCGCGATTTCGATACACCGTTAAAAGACGAAGACGAGGTGGTATTTTTGAATTTCGACGACCCGGAAGGCAAAGAAGTCTTCTGGCATACCTCTGCACACGTCTTAGCCCAAGCCATCTTGCGTCTTTGGCCAAATGCCCAACCCACGATTGGCCCCCCCATCGAAAATGGGTTCTACTACGACTTCGGCAATCTGACGATCTCCGATCAAGATTTTGAGAAAATCGAAAAGGAAGTGGAAGCCGTTCTTGTCCGAAAATTTCAAAACCAAACGGATGGAATTTGCAAAAATAAGAAGAAGCGCAGAGATGCGTTTTCCAAAAATCCTTTTAAATGCGAATTGATCGATAGCTTTGAAGAAGAGCCAATTTCCGCCTACAAGCAAGGAGAGTTCTTTGATCTTATGCCGAGGTCCCCACATGGCTCCTTAAGTAAGATCAAAGCGTTCAAAGTCCTGAAAACCTCTGGCGCTTATTGGCGGGGCGATTCAACACGGGAGATGCTGACGCGCATTTATGCGATCTCTTTTCCCGATAAAAAACGGCTGAAAGAATATCTCCAATTGCTCGAAGAGGCAAAAAAACGGGACCATAAAACTCCTTGGAGCCGCTCTCGATCTTTTTTCCTTTAAAGAAGAAGCGCCCGGCATGCCTTTCATCCATCCGCATGGCCTCATCATCTGGAACCGGCTCCTGGATTTCTTAGCGCGAGATGCAGCGAGAGCGAATTACGTCGAAATCAAAACTCCCATGATGATGAGCAAAGAGCTTTGGGAACGGTCGGGCCATTGGTTCCACTATCGAGAAAATATGTACCCTCCAGCATCGAAGAGCGCGATTTTGCGATCAAGCCGATGAATTGCCCGGGATGCATGCTCTTCTACAAAGCCACGACTCATAGCTATCGAGAACTGCCCTCGCGTGTCGCAGAAATTGGACATGTCCACCGCTTTGAAGCCTCCGGCGCTTTAAATGGCCTTTTCCGCGTTCGAAGTTTCCACCAAGACGATGCACATCTCTTTATGCGCTCCGATCAAATCCGAAGATGAAATCCAGCATATCTTAGAGTTTGCAGATAAAATCTATATGACCTTTGGACTTTCCTATCGTCTCGAGCTTTCGACTCGCCCCGAGAAATCGAAAACGATTGGGACCGATGAAGAGTGGGAAATTGCGACAAACGGCCTTAAGAGGAGCTCTGGATGAGTGGGGCCATTCCTATCGAATCAATGAAGGAGACGGAGCTTTTTATGGCCCCAAAATCGATATCCATATCCGCGATGCTCTAGGGAGACACTGGCAATGCGGGACGGTCCAGCTCGACATGGCGCTGCCGCAAAAATTTGAGCTTGAATATGTCGACAACGACGGTCAGCATAAACGACCTGTGATGCTACACCGAGCCATTTTCGGATCGATCGAGCGCTTTTTCGGCATTCTCGTCGAACATTTCGCGGGAAAATTTCCTTTCTGGCTAAGTCCCTATCAAGTTCGTATTCTCACCGTCGCTGACCGGCACATCCCTTTTGCACAAGAAATCTGGCGCAAAAAATTCGCAAACTCGGGATCGTTTGCGACAATCGACGATTCCAATGAATCTGTTGGGCAAAAAAGTGCGCAATGCGCAACTTCTTAAAGTCAAATTATATGCTCACAGTCGGCGATAAAGAAGTGGAAAATAAGACAGTCGCTCTTCGGACGCGAGACAATGTCGTGCATGGCGAAGTTGACATTTCCGATTTTCTTGCTAAAGTCGTAAATGAACGAGACGACAAGAGCATTGATGTCACCATTTTCCGTAGCCACCTATAGGAGACCCAATTATGACGATTATTTCCGTCAGCAGTTTCAAAGGCGGAACCGCGAAAACATCCACTATCGCTTCATCTTGGCGCCGCACTTTGCAAGTTTCACAAAAAGCGAGTTCTACTGATCGATTTCGACGCCCAAGCCAATTTAACGACAGGGCTTGGGTTCGATCCAGATGAACAAGACAGCATTGCTCCCGTTCTGCAGGGAGAAAAAACACTGCAAGAAGTCATTTTGACAACCTGCATTCCCAATATGCACATCATGCCCGCAGATACTTGGCTTGAACGGGTCGAAGTTTCTGGCGTCGCTTGCCGCAGATCGCTATTCCCATGAGCGGCTTAAAGAAATTTTACGCGATCTGCACTTATGATTTTATTCTCATCGATACACCGCCATCTCTTTGCTGGCTGACCGAATCCTCTCTCATCGCCTCCCACTATTCGCTCGTTTGCGCAACTCCTGAATTCTACAGTGTAAAAGGGCTGCAGCGACTCTCTCTTTTTATCAACAACATCTCTGAAAGGCATGGCACGAAAGTTCTAGGCGTTGCTCTTTCGTTTTGGAATCCGCGCGGCAAAAGCAACGATGCATTTTTGAAAGTCATCGAACAGACGTTCCCTGGAAAACTCTTGCAAGCAAAAATCAGACGCGATATCGCAGTATCTGAGGCAACCATTTACGGGAAACCCATTTTTGAGACATCGCCCAATGCTGAGCCTCGGTCGACTATATGGCGCTCACATCAGAAATTCTAACGAGGACTTGATGATGTCGAAATTCAATGATCTGCTCAATTTGCGATTCAAGCAAAAAAATGAAGCCCTCAACAAAGTAACCGCTCTAGTAGAAAAAGCGAACAATGGAGATCTATCCAGTTTTTCTGGAGTTTTTCGAATCGCTGCGTTAAATGAAAAAGAGAAAAGCGCAATCGTTGCACTCCTCAAACATCTTCGGCCAAACGATCTTCATAATATCGATGCCGATCTTGAAGCGCTTTCGGCCATCACTTCGGAAGTGAAAGCGATCACCAATCAGGCCGTTATTCTCCACGGCGAGCGAATCAAAAGAGCGCAAGAAATCTTGAAAAAATACCGCGATGGCGCTTTCACAGCATGGCTCTATGCCACTTACGGCAACCGCCAAACTCCCTATAACTTTCTTCAATACTACGAATTCTATATGACGCTCCCTCCTTCGGTGCACCCTCTCATCGACCAAATGCCCAGGCAAGCTGTCTACAGCCTCGCCAGCCGAAGCGGACCCATAGAGCGAAAAATTGACATTGTTAAAAGCTATTCTGGACAGGCCAAACAAGAACTGCTCAAGCTGATCCGGCTCGAGTTTCCGCTTGGGGAAGATGACAAGCGGCTTCCCTCCCTTCCCAACCACGCGATCAATTTTTTAAAAAGGGCCCGAGAAACCCTCAAAAACCCCCTTTGTAAAATACAGGGGGATGAGTTGCAAAAAATCCGCCAGCTTCTCGCCCAACTCCAGCAATTGATCGACCAGTGAACGATGTTTATATAAGCCCTTTCACCTCTCGCTACGCAAGCGAAGAGATGTCCTATCTCTTTTCAGCCAAATATAAAATCATTACTTTTAGACGGCTCTGGATCTCGCTCGCCAAGGCAGAGCGGCAGCTTGGGCTTCCCATATCTAAAGAACAAATCGCGCAGATGGAAAAGCATCAGGAAAAGATCGATTTCAAAAAAGCCGCCGCCTACGAAAAGCAATTTCGACACGACGTCATGGCTCATATCCATGCCTTCGGAGAGCAGTGCCCCGATGCGAAACCGATTATCCATTTGGGAGCGACCTCCTGTTACGTCACTGATAACGGAGATTTAATCCAATTCAAGGAGGCGCTCGGCCTTCTTTTTGGAAAGCTAGTCCACATCCTGCGGCTTCTGGCCCGTTTTGCTGCAAATGAATGGAAAACCCCAACCTTAAGCTACACCCATTTTCAAAGCGCACAGCCAACGACCATAGGGAAAAGGGCTTGTCTTTGGCTGCAAGATTTTCTCCTTGACGCTCAAGATTGGAAGCGGATCTCTGACAGCCTTCCCTTCCTAGGGGCCAAAGGGGCTACGGGCACGCAAAGTTCGTTTCTCGCCCTTTTCGAGGGCAAAGCGGCAAAAGTCGATAAACTGGAGAAATTGATCGCTAAGGAATTTGGATTTTCCAAAATTTTGCCGATTTCAGGTCAAACCTACAGCCGCAAAATCGATTTGATCATTTTAAACGCTTTCGAATCTTTCGCTGCGAGCGCCCATAAAATGGGCACCGATATCCGACTTCTTGCGCACGACGGGGAGCTTTGCGAAGCGCCTTCCAAATCGCAAGTCGGCTCTTCCGCCATGCCCTATAAGCAAAACCCCATCTACTCGGAACGGATTTGCGGGCTTGCCCGTTTCGTCATTTCGCTGGCACAAAATCCTGCTTACACCGCCGCGACCCAATGGCTGGAGCGCTCTTTGGACGACTCTTCGAATCGCCGACTCTCCATCCCGGAAGCTTTTTTAGGGACGGACGCGCTTTTGAACTTGCTCGTCTATCTGCTTGAGAATTTGCAAGCGGTCCCGGCTGTCGCTCTAGAGCGGTTAAATAATGAGCTTCCTAAACTCGTCATGGAAAATATCTTGATGAAAGCGGTGAAAAAAGGGGGCAACCGGCAAGACCTCCATGAAAAGCTCCGCAAACTTTCAAAAAAATCTCTGGGCGACCTTGTAGAAGAAATTACAAGCGATCCTGAATTCCATCTAAACCGAAAAGAATTAAAATCTTTGCTTTCCGTCTCAACTCTTATCGGCCGAGCGCCGGATCAAGTCCGGAATTTTTTAAGCCGAGAGGTTCATCCATTTTTAAAAAAATGTCCGCTCAAGCCGCCTAAACTTCCGTCGGTTGAAGTCTAGCGATTTCTTCTACGATCTGATCTTGCGTCATTTCGGTAGGAGAAACAAGCGGCAGCCTCAAATATCCTGGGCATTTCCCCAGCCAGCTCATGGCGAACTTGAGACATTGAGGATTCGGCTCCAAAAACAGGGCTTTACAAAGTGGCTGAAACCGATCGGCGATTTCTTTGGCAGGCGACCATTTTTTTCCCAAGGCAAGAGAGATCATCGCCTTCCATGCTTTTGGAAAGAGATTTCCGATGACAGAAATCGCTCCCGCTCCTCCCTCCAAAAGAGTTTCATAGGTTAAATGATCATCTCCCGAAAGGATGGGAATGGAACAGAGCTTCCGGATTTTCCGGATCAGGGCGATATCCGCCGTCGAATCTTTATATCCTGCAATTCCCGGGATCGCGGCACATTCGGCGACGGTCTCTGCCTCGAGCCGCACGCAAACCCGCCCGGGATTATTATAAACGATCACCGGCAACCCAACTTTGGCGATCTCAGCAAAATGGCGGATACATCCTCTTTGCGTCGGTTTATTGTAATAAGGAGTTACGATGAGGCCGCCGTTTGCGCCCAATTTCAGCATCTCTTCCGTGAGACGGACGGACTGCTTTGTATCGGCTGTCCCGCTACTGACAATGATTGGAATTTTATTTTCTGCAACCTCGACGCAAAGAGAGACCATCTTCTTTTTCTCTTTTTCGGATACGGCCATCCCTTCCCCGGTGGCTCCGCAACAAAGGAGTCCTTCCGTTCCCTCTCCAAGATGCCAAGATACAAGCTTTTCAATGCATTTCCAGTCGATCCGCCCTTTTGGGTCGAAAGGCGTCACCAAAGCGACGAAGGCCCCTTGCGCGTTGAGTTTCATGCTACGGATTTTGCCCGGCTCCTAGATCGGAGTCAAGATGGAGGGCTTCTTTGTATTTCTCTTCAAGAGCGATTTCATAGAGCATCCGATGACAGCGCTTAGCCAGTTGAAGAAAATCGAGAACCTCTTGCCGGCTTCCTGGATCGAACCCCCACTTAAATGGAATTTCTTGAACAAGCAATACCCTCCTTTCTCTTTCAATTTGAAAGAAGGTGGCATGAGGTTTGAAGCATCGCCCCGTCCGTTTCTCAACGTATTCTTTGATTGAACGGGGCAAGGCGGTTTTCGCAAGAAAGATGGATATCGACAAAGAAAAAATTCTCTTTTCCAAATCGAAATCGATTTGGATTTGACTCTCCTTAGGAGAAGCAATTAAATGATTGAGGATATCTTTTATATCTTCCGGCATTCTATCCTAAGTATAGCAGATTGAAGATTTATACTCTTCTCCCATTATTAATCAGTTTCCCAAGCATCTCCCCACGAGGCATTCCGGGCTTTTCGATATAATTCTTGGCTGCGGCCAATAGTTATTTCTGCAACATTTCCAGAGCTTGTGCAAAGGGTTAGGCGCACATGTCCGCTATTTTTTTGAGGGGAGCGGAGGATACGGGATGTGTGACGGTGTAACGGATTTTTCGATGCGATCAGATAAGAATATTTTTCATCCTCATATCCTAGCGTTCCTCCCTTCAAATAGCGATGGAGCCGGCTTCTTGCGATCCGAACTGAAAAATGGCACCAATCATTTTCTTTGAGAGGACAGCGCAAAGCATGGGTGCAGGGGGCAACCAAAAAGCCGCCTAAAGAAATAATTTGATCGCGAGCTTTCTTGATCACAGAAAATCCGCGGGGAGTGCCAGGCTCTACAATGACGAGAAAGGGGATCGCCGCTTTCCACCAACAGTCGATGAGCTGCGTGGGGCGCTCGAGCTCTCCCAAGGAATATGAGAGGATCGCGGCATCTGCCGGAGGGAGATCGAGAGGCAATGAGGCGGAGAGCCACTTTGCCTGTTGCAGCAAAGGATGGAGTTCCGCGAGTTGTTTTCCGATTGCAATGGCTTCAGGATTTTTTTCGATGAGAGTGAAAGAGCGGAGGCTCTGGAACTCAGCCGCCGCGGCCCAGGACGCTGCTCCTGGCCCAGCCCCTAAATCGAGCCATGTGGCAGGGGCAATGGGCAACTCTCGAAGAACCGCGCTTACCGCTCCAAAAGTTGCAGGGCACCTGACAGCAAGATAGGCGATGCGAGAAGCGGCATTTTCGAAAATAGTCCGCGACCCCCTTGCCTCGCGATATGCTTTTGAGAGAGCTTCGCTTGCCTTCTTCAGGACGCGAGGAGGGATGGCTCCAACCAAAGACTCGATCGCTTGATCTAGCATCAACTTTGTCGCTCCTTCAAGCTAAAATAATAGACAAAGAGCGCAAGGCATCCGGATATGGCTCCCATCAAAAACGGGAGCCTGATCGATCCTTGAGAAATCACCCCCCCGGCGATGGGCGCAAGAGCCATAGCAAGCGACTGGATCGACTGACTCATTCCTAAAATTTTACCTTGGTGCCCGTGGGGAGCGAGATTGGAGATGAGATTATTGCAAAGCGGCCATCCCAAACCTCCAATCACCACGCAAAGACCGACGATCGGCAAAACAATGTAGATATACATGGGAAAAATGAGAGCGAGGAAAAGGGCGGTAAAGAGACATAAGCAGCCTTCTAAAATGTGCGCGGATGAAAACCAGTGCAAAAGCAGCCTGCTTAAATAGGCAGCTCCGATGGCCCAGCAAAGACCCATAAAAAGGGCCAAATCGCCGATGTCTGAGCTAGTGAACCCAAAGCTGTGGACAACAAGGACCGGGATGAATTGGAAGAGGATTGTCCATGAGAAAAGAAAAAGAAAATAGACGAAATAAACGCGACTGATTTTTTTTGTTTGAAGAGCTTTTTTAACATTTAGGAAGGATGCCCAGAAATGAAATTTTACAGTAGGGTCGATTGTGCTCGTCTCCTGAAATCCAAACCAAACGAATAGGAAATTCAAAAAAGTAAGAGCTGAGGCTACGAAGAGGGGAAAACTGGGAGTGAAGAGAGGAAGGATCGTCGGATCGGAAAGTTTTCCTCCTAAAAATGCGCCAAGCACAAACGAGAGGCCTGCCAGGACAGAAAGCTGCCCGAAATGCTTCACTTTCAATTTTTCAGTCTGGCTCAGGTCAGAAACGGCGGCCAGGCAAATCGACATATTACTCGCGAACAGGCCTGTGATGAGGCGACCTGCAAAAAGAAGCCATAGGATATGCGCTCCCATGCTCAGCGCGGTGACGCCTACGCCTACAAAGGTAAAAAATACGCTCAAAAGCAGGGCTTTTTTCCTTCCGGTCCGATCGGCATACTCGCCTAAAATCGGGGCCCCAAGAAATTGCCCGAGCGAAAATGCGGTCAGAAATAACCCGAGGATCGTCGTGCGGGTCTCTTCCG
This sequence comes from uncultured Chlamydiae bacterium, assembly GCA_963730605.1. Classification (GTDB taxonomy): domain Bacteria; phylum Chlamydiota; class Chlamydiia; order Chlamydiales; family SM23-39; genus CAIPFQ01. The sequence continues at coordinate 67,864 of CAVSSM010000009.1, read as the reverse complement.
ATACATGTTTGGAAAAGAGGACATTATTCGGGTCAAGAAAATAAGGAGCGAAAAGGGGAAATACAATCGACCAACAAAGGTTGTCGATGAAAAAAGTAAAATAGACAGAGGCAAGAAATAATTTTGATCTTCCCGAAGGCATACGATCTATAATAGCAAGATCAGCGAATTTTCCAATCTATTGGCTCTTGGCCCTTGCTTTGCAAGAATTGGTTTGTCTTGGAGAAGTGGCGGCAGCCGAGAAAGCCCGAATGAGCCGAAAGGGGGGAAGGATGGGGCGCGGTCAGGGCAAGGTGAGGGGTTGCAGCACAAGATTCGATATGCTGGAACTTTTCGAGCGCCGATTTGCCCCAGAGAAGAAATACGAGAGGATCCTTTCGAGCGCATAAAAGCTGTACGACCCTGTCCGTAAAAATCTCCCATCCTTTGCCGTAGTGGGACTTAGGCTCATCGGCTCGCACCGTAAGGGTCGCGTTGAGAAGCAGCACGCCTTGTTTTGCCCAATCGATCAAGCATCCATGGGAAGGAGCGGGAATTTTCAAATCGTCTTTCAGTTCCTTAAAGATATTTTGGAGGGACGGCGGCGTGGGCATGCCCTTAGGGACGCTGAAGGAGAGTCCATGCGCCTGTCCAGGGCCATGGTAAGGGTCTTGCCCGATGATGACGACCTTTACTTCTTCAAAAGGTGTTTGGCAAAAAGCGTTGAAAATCAATTCGAAGGGAGGATAGATCACGGCTCCCGAGGAGATTTCCGAGGCCAAAAAGGCCTCGAGCTCGGCCATGTAGGGTTTCTCGAATTCTTGCTTAAGCCGCTCGAGCCAGGAGGCCTCCATGTAAGCAATTTTTTCTGCGACGAGAGCCATATTTTCCCCACATACTAACCCAAATGCGGAATTGACAGAAAGGTCGATGAGAATCTAAGATTTAACCATTTTACGGGGTGAGCTTTGAAAAATTTAGCCGAAAACAATGTCATTCGATTTGTAAACGTTACCCGCAAAAAAGACGCGATCTATGCCAACTTCCGGGTCAAAGGGCTTCGGAACGGGGTGATTTTCTCAGCTTCGATCTCGGTCGATATCAATGCGCTGGAGCTCCATCCCGGCGATTCACTGGAAAAAATCGTTGAGGAATCCGCTCGGCACGGGGTCAAAGAATTCAAAAAGGCCGATCTCCAATTCGAAGGAATTGCGACGGCCGTCTCGCCTGACTATCTGGGTGTAGCGCAGCTTGGCTAGCGCGTTTGCATGGGGTGCAAGAGGTCGGAGGTTCAAATCCTCTCACCCAGATTTCTTTTTTTATCAGGAACTTATGACTAAAGCATGCATCCAAAGTCCCCCTCAAAAATCGACCGTGTGATAGGTGATGCACAACTGAACTGTGAGTTAAAAATGGATACCAAAATTTCTATTTATCTAGCTGGAAGTATCAAAAAGGGCCACCAAGAAGCGAATGAGTCCTTCTGGACAGATGAAGACATGCTTTTCTTAAAAAAAAACCTACCCGAAGAGGAAGGAGTAACTTGGATTAGAAAATTTGTGAGTGCTTCTGCTCCACAAGCTAAAGACATCGATTACATTCAATCAGCAATGCAATACTCTCGAGACAGCCAATTGTCTCACGACGAACCGATGAAAACACTGATAATAGCTAACCAAAAATTACATAAACGCGTTTGGGGATTAAAAAATGAGCAAAAAGAAATTACTTCTCCTTGTTCTTAGCTTTGCTTTTACATGGGGATACTGTCACGAAGCCCAGGCACAAGAAAACCAAATGCAGGGACACGAAATGAACTATACTATCGAAAAACAAAAGAAGAAATTTTTCATTGGACTTGAGCTGAGAACAAACAATGAGAAATGTTCTTCAGCAATGCCTGCTCATAAGGAAAGATTTTTTAAGGAAAATACTCTTGCAAAAATTCCGAATAAAATAAATGGCAATATTCTCGCTCTTTATACTGACTATGAAGGAGATTATACCAAGCCTTATTCCTGGATTCTTGGATGCGAAGTTTCTAGTTTAGACGAGATACCAGAAGGACTCGTCGGCAAAGTGATTCCTGAATCAAAGTATGCTGTTTTTACAACTCAGGGGGAATTTCCCCAAGGGCTGATTGCTGCATGGCAAGCGGTTTGGAAATCAAATCTCCTTCGCTCCTACACAAGCGATTTTGAGCTGTACTATTCTGATTTTGACCCTCAAAAAAATCCAGAAGTAAAAGTTTACATCGCTATAGAAGTGTAGAGAATCCCTTGTTGTGTGTTAGTGGAGATATGACTTGCACAAAATGATGAGATGGAAATCGGTTAAAATGCGAGAACGGTAACGTGTCAGAGTAAAATGGACTCTCTATCCGGAGTCAGCGTAGATGAATTCCTACAAATAGTTATGGCTCTAAGGAAACAACCTATCAATGAACAGCTTCAGATGTAATAATATTCCATCTCTTCATTCTTTTTAGGGCCGATGACTCGCCAAGAAAGGCGGATGTGATGCCGATCCCAAGCAACCTGCGCCATATACACGTCTTCTTCGCACAAGTGGGATTCCACTGAGGCAAGATGTTGGTTGGCAGTCGGCGCCAAGTGAAAGAGAAATACTGGATAGTTAGGACCTTTGCGTAAGTGCTCTAAAGAGATCATCCCAGCGCTAAGATCCAGCGTCCAGCGGAACGTGTTGCTGAATGTCATATTTTGGGTCTGTTGCACCTGCCAAGAACCCCGCTCGTGTAAAGTCAAAATGGCGGCGCTGTCCTGCGCCACCAGAACATTTCCTTTGCCGCTTCCATTCCATCCTGACCCGTCTTTGGATCGCGTTCGGGCATGGAGGGCGACCTCTTTGACAATCTTTAGCCGCTCCCAAAAGCTGAGTAGCTGAGGATCCTGGATTCGTTTCTCAAAAGCGTCTTGCTGAACGAGCGAATAGAGCTTTTTATCTTGAGGAGAGAGAAGAGTATACGTCTTTTTTAAAAGTTGCTCCAGCTCGGCTATGATTGGATAGGAGGGGTTCAGTTGATAGAGCTTCGTTTTTCCCTCAGTGTAGCTTACGATGATTTTCCCTTTTTCTAGACGCGCTAATGTATTTTGAAGAGTTGTCAGAGGTGTTCTAAGAAGCCTCTGGAGCTGAGCTCCATAGCACTTGCTGTTTACAAACAGAAACAGCAACACTTTTTGCACATTTTTGTTTCCGCAAAGTCCCTCTAACATAAAAATTAACCCAAAATTTGGTTTATAAAGTCTGCTATCTGCAAATTTCCTTCATTCGAGAGATCGAATATACCCCAGATTGCCCGTTTTTATAAACTGGTTTTTAGGTTTTATGCAGCTTTTTGACCTTGAAAGCCAGAGAAATGGGCCTCTATCCTTGGAACCAAATTTGGAGGATTGCATGGATTGCAGATCGAATTGGACGAGAGAGGAAATTCGGGAGATTCATGACAGCCCGCTTTTTGAACTGATTGCCCGCGCCGCTGCGCTTCACAGGACATATCATCCCGCAAATGAAGTGCAAGTCTGTTCTTTAATTTCGATTAAAACTGGGGGATGTCCCGAAGACTGTAAGTATTGCCCTCAGTCTGCCCGTTATCAAACGAATGTAAAAGCAATTCCTCTCATGGAGGAGAAAGAGATCATAGACTTGGCCAAAAAGGCGATCGAAAAAGGAGCAACTAGAGTGTGTTTGGGAGCCGCTTGGCGGTCGGTGCGGGATAGCGCGCAGTTTGACAGTATTCTGAGTGCAGTTCGAAAGATTACCAATATGGGCGTGGAAGTTTGCTGTACATTGGGGATGCTCACTCTTTCTCAGGCGCAACGACTAAAACAAGCTGGGCTATACGCCTACAACCACAACCTCGACACTTCCCCAGAATTTTATCCTTCGATTACCACGACTCGGGCGTACGAGGATCGGCTCAAGACCTTGGATGCGGTAGAAGAAGCCGGAATCAGCGTCTGCTGCGGTGGAATCATTGGAATGGGAGAGAGTGTGGAAGATCGGGTTGGCCTTATCCACATGCTAGCCAGTCGAGATCGCCACCCAGAATCAGTTCCGATCAATCTCTTGATTCCCGTTGAGGGGACTCCCTTGGAAGAGCGGTCGTTTGTCCCCATTTGGGATATGATCCGCATGATTGCAACAGCTCGCATCGCCATGCCAAAAGCGATGGTTCGCCTATCCGCAGGAAGGCTTGAGCGCTCGTTGGAAGAACAGGCGCTATGCTTTCTAGCTGGCGCCAATTCGATTTTTTCAGGAGAAAAATTGCTGACCCGCCCGAATCCCGACTTCGAAGAGGATGAAAAAATGTTTCGCCTTTTTGGCCTAACGGCACGCCCAGCTTTCGCGGCGGTTGTATGAATTTCATGGACGCGCGCCTTCAAAAGCGAAAAGATCAAGGACTTCTTCGAGCCTTGCAGCAACCCTGCGGGCTCGTCGATCTTACTTCCAATGATTATTTCGGGTTTGCGAAAGAGGACGATTCGGGCAGCCGAACAGGCGGTTCAACCGGGTCTCGTCTTCTCACGGGCCATCACCCGTTTTATGAAAAACTGGAAGAGCGAATCCGAAAGTTTCATGGAGCAGAGAGCTGCTTAATTTACAATAGCGGCTATAGCGCCAACCTGGGCCTCATTTCCGCCTTGGGAATGGAGGAGGTCACTTTTATCTATGACATCGAAATCCATGCCTCCATGGTTGATGGAATGCGCCTCTCTAGAGCAAGGTGCATCCCCTTTCGACATAACGATCTTGATTTTTTGGAAAAAAGACTAAAAAAAGGATCTCCCCCTTTTTTTGTGCTGGTCGAATCGATCTATTCGATCAGCGGCACGTGCGCGCCTCTTCAAGAAATGGTCTCTCTTTGCAGTGAATACGGAGCGGGCCTCATCGTCGACGAAGCTCATGCGACAGGAATTCGCGGTCCGAAAGGAGAGGGCTTGGTCTACGAACTTGGATTGGAGTCGGCGGTTTTCGCTCGCGTACACACCTTTAGTAAAGCGCTCGGCGCTCATGGAGCCTGCGTCCTTGGAAATGCTCTCCTCAAAGAGTATCTTCTCAATTTTTCGAGGCCTTTGATCTATACCACAGCATTGCCCACGGCCGCCCTTGCCCGGATTGAGTCGAGCTATGTGAAACTGCCAAAAGAGGCAAAAAGCCACCAGGAGCGGTTGCATCGATTGACGGCATATTTCAGGGAAAGGACAGGAGTCCAAAACGGGCAAAGCCCGATTCAACCTCTTTATATTGCCGACATCGAAAAAGTAGGGAACCTTTCAAAAAGACTAAAAGAAAAAGGTCTTGATGTTCGAGCCATTGTTCCTCCCACCGCGCCTCGAGGAAAAGAGTCTCTCCGCGTTGTTTTGCATAGTTTCAATCGAGAGGCGGAGATTGATCTTTTAGTTGAGGCTTTACAATGAATCGCATTGTTGTTGCCGGGATACACACTGGAGTTGGCAAGACTGCAATATCCGCCATTTTGACGGAGAGCTTAGATGGCGCTTACTGGAAGCCGATCCAATGCGGGTTCCCAAGCGATGCAGTTTGGGTGCAAGAGCGCCTCTCTACTGAAGGGCGCTGTTATCCTTCAAGTTTTCAACTCCACGCCCCCTGTTCCCCCCATTTAGCGGCAAAAAGAGAAGGAGTGCGGATCGCGGCAAAAAATCTGATCCCTCCGGAATCCTCTGGGCCTCTCGTGATTGAAGGGACGGGCGGCGTATTAACTCCCTTGAATGAAAAAGAAGTTTGGGCCGATGCGGCCATCCATTGGGATGCTCTTTGGATCCTGGTTCACCGCCATTATCTCGGCAGTCTCAATCATTTTTCCCTTACAGTTGAATCCATGAAACTCAGGAAGTTTTCTCTTTTAGGAATCATTTTTAACGGAAGAGGAGACTTGGAAACGGAAGAGATGCTTTTAAAAAAAGCCAATGCCGGCTGTCTTGGGAGATTAGCATGGCAAAAAACACTTAACCCAAAGACTGTACAAAGGATAGCAAAAGAGTGGAAGCCGCATCTTATAAAAGCTCTTGGACTTTAAGAGATCAGGCGTGCATCTGGCACCCATTTACGCAAGCCCAAACGGCCGCGGCCCCTATTCCGATTGTAAAGGGAAAAGGCCCCTATCTTTACTCTGAATCAGGAGATGCATATTTGGATGGCATCTCCTCCTGGTGGGTAAATATCCATGGCCATGCCCATCCCTACATCGCGAGAAAAATCAACTCTCAAGCAAGAGAACTCGAACATGTCCTTTTTGCCGGATTCACGCACCCACAGGCAATTATCTTAGCTGAAAGGCTCTTGTCAATACTTCCTAGCGGATATTCCCGCGTTTTTTATTCCGATAACGGATCTACGGCTGTCGAAGTGGCTTTGAAAATGGCTTTTCAAGTCGGAGAGAAGAAAATGCGGATCCTTTCTTTTGAAGGGGCCTATCATGGCGATACCTTCGGCGCGATGGCGGCGGCGGGAAAAAACCATTACAACCGTCCCTTTTGGCCCTATCTATTCGAAGTTCATTCGATTGTCCCCCCAATGCCTGGATATGAAATCGAATCCTGGGAGCAATGTAAAACCGCTTTACATTCAGGGGATGTGGCGGCTTTCATTTTTGAGCCACTGATTCAAGGGGCCGGGGGAATGCGCCTACACTCAAGGTAAACCTTGGCCAAAATGGTTGCAGCCTGCCAATCCCAAGGAATCATCACAATTGCTGATGAAGTGATGACAGGATTTGGAAGAACAGGACCCCTTTTTGCTTGCAGCCGATTAGGGGTTTCTCCCGATTTAATCTGTCTTTCCAAGGGGATTACTGGAGGCTTTCTCCCCTTGGGGGCAACTATAGCGAAGGAGAGCCTCTATTCCTCTTTTCTCTCCCCGGATCCAGCCAAGGCCTTTCTTCATGGCCATTCTTACACAGCAAATCCATTAGCCTGCGCAGCGGCGAACGCAAGCCTAGACCTCTTGCTCCGAGCTGAATGCACAAGCGCGAGAGTCATGATCGAATCAGAACACAGGCAATTTCAAAGGCAGTGGAAAAATCATCCCAAATTGAAAAGATGCGATGTTCTTGGAACCATTTTAGCGATCGAATACAAGTCGGGAAAGGACTCTTATTATGATCCGATAAAAAAGAAACTAACCGATTTTTTTCAAAAGAGAGGTCTACTTCTTCGCCCTCTTGGGAATGTCCTCTATTTGCTTCCTCCTTATTGCATCTCCCGCGAGGAACTCTCCCAATTTTATTCCGCAATCGCAACCACTTTGGAAGAGCGCTCATGGTCAAATGTTTCGTTTCATTTGAAAAAGAAACACGTCAGCTGATCGATCTGATCGTAAAGAATCCACTCTTACATGCGCGATGGATCAACACTCTCTCATATCTAGAGAATTGCGGCGCGAAAATGATTGCGGCCACTGAACATCCAACGCTTGTCAAAGAAGAAATGCTCAAACACGCCGCTGAAGAGTTTCGTCACGCCTTTTACCTCAAGAAACAGCTGGCCCGGATCGGAAAAACGTACGAGGATTATCAACTCGGCTCTACTTTAGGGACGTGGCCAGGGACTCATTATTTGAAAAAACTGAACCTTCGAGCCTCTCGCTATCTTCAAACCCTTAAACTGGCAGGGGCTCAAATCAAAGAACTCGCCTACCTTCTTGTAACGTATGCCATCGAGCTTCGCGCTGAAGAACTTTATCCGATCTATCAAGCTGCCTTAAAACGATCCCAATCAAAGGTTCAGGTTCAGTCTATCCTCCTCGAAGAAAAGGAACACTTGCAAGAGATGGAAAAAGAACTGAATCGCATTCCATCCTCCTCTCAGCATGTGGAGATTGTCTGCGGATTCGAAGCTTGTTTTTTTCGTCGATGGCTCATGGCTTGCCAGGCAGATTGTTCATAACTTTGTTCAAAAGCTGTCGACGAGTCGGGGTCTGTGCAAAACTTCGATCTTTTGAACAAGGTAACCCGAAGTTGTGAACAAGATTTTTTCCTCTAGTTTACGCTTGGGCTTCGACATTTCCACAGCCCCAGAAGAAGAGTATCTCTCTTTCTTTATATAGAATAGATCCAAGAAGATTGTGGAAGGCTGAGTTGGGGTGGAAAGGACATGTCCCCGCACGTCTAAGGAACCAACCCTATTCTTCATTGACTATCTGTGTAGTCTCTTCGTAGATTTTTTTTAACTTGAGAAGCTGCTCTTCAAGAGTAAAGCGCTCTTCGAAGATCTCATGGCATCGGGCGGCCATTTCTACCGCCTCTTTGGGATGGGAGCGGATCCAGGCCAGGCGATCCTCGATCTCTTGAAAGAGAGCCTCAGGACTGCCTTCTTGATCGATGTAAAGAACTGAATCGCCGAACTCTTGCATCACGAATGGATGACGATCGGAAATGATGACGCAGCCCGATGCGGCGGCTTCGAAAATGCGGCCTGTAGGGGAGTTGCCTTTCAGGTGTGTTTCGGAATGGAGGATGAGGACGATGCCGCATTCTTGCATTGCTTTGATTGTACTTCGGCCGTCGAACGGCAAAAAACCGCGGTAAGAACGGGGCATGTGCTTCCAGGTTTTCGGGGGGCCATAAACGGAGAGGTCGCCGGTTTCGTCGAGCTTTGCAAAAAGGCGTTTGTAAGCCTCCCCTTTTCTCGTCCGGTCCCAATTACTGCCGCAGTAGAAGATCCGTTTTGGGTGAAGAAGAGTAAAAGGAGTCCTCGGGCATGTGAAAAACCAGCGCATCCCTCGGAAAGGTTTGCCTAGCGATTCGATTTTTGCTGCAACTCGCTCGATTTCCTGAAAAGTGGGAAGGAATGCGTCGAAAGGGGCATATTTTTCCCAGTCGAAATTTTCTTTTGCATAGGTTTGGACGCCGGAAGAAAGAGAGACGAAGTTCACTCCAGGAGCGTGCCTTTCGGCGCTCTGGAGATTGATCGTAAAGTCCGGCCGGATGGCGCCGATCGCTTTTTCAAGGGGGTGAAAAAGGAGTATTTTTGCCCAAGCCGAGGGCTTGGAAGAGCAAATATAGCACTCCCAGCCGAGATTTTCGCAGGCGGTTTTGATCCGGGCCGAGGACTCTTTTTCCCCGATGCCGTTTCTGTGCAAGACGAGGATGCGGAGCTCCTTTTTTTCATGAGCGATTTGGGATCTGTTGAAAAAGCGTTGGTCCGCATCCCAGCGAAGAAATAAGCTTCCGAGAATAAAAAAGAGAAAAGGGATCGATTTTTTTAACATAAGAAGATGGGCTTTCTAGTATAATACTTCTCATGTTGGAAATCGAAGGATATTTTTCATTGGGGCGCTTTGCTCATCCCGATCTTTGGAAAACGGGGGGGCCGATATGGGGTCCCCTTCTTACTCTAAACGATTATTTGAGAGATCAGGCTTTCCGGATCGATATCAAAGTCCCAACCGGTGTGCACTTGGATCGGCCCGAGTTCATTGCGATCGGGCAAGGAACTTTGATCGAACCCGGGGTTTACATTGTCGGCCCTTGCATCATCGGCAAGGAATGCATCCTGCGGCACGGAGCCTATTTGCATGGCGGAGTGATTTGCGGAGACCGTGCAACTGTAGGGCACGGCGCTGAAATCAAGCACGCGGTTCTTCTCGATGGCGCGGCGGCCGCCCATTTCGCCTATGTTGGGGATTCGATCCTGGGAAACGGGGTGAACTTGGGAGCGGGAGTCAAGTGCGCGAACTTACGGCTCGACCGGACTGAAGTGGCCGTATTTTTAGATAAGAAGCGGGTCCGGACAGGATTAAAAAAGTTCGGCGCGATTATAGGCGACCGGGTGCAGATCGGCTGCAACTGCGTCCTGAATCCCGGAACGCTGATCGGCAGGGAGAGCGTTTCACACCCTCTTTTGCATTTCGGAGGCACGATCCCTGCCCGGAGCAGAATCTCGGGGGAAAACACGATTAAATTGGAGCCGATGATTCAACCGCTTCTCGATCTTGTGGAGAAAGCTCGTGCTACTTGAAGGATATCGCCAAAAATTCGAAAAGGAACTCTCTTCCGCCATTCATCGGTTTGGAGAAAAAAACCCTTTGCGCGATGCCTGCGAGTATGCGCTGGTCTCTGGGGGGAAACGCTTAAGGCCCTTGATTGTCATGATGACGGCAGACTCTCTCTCTAATGGCTTGGACGTCTCTCCCGCGGCTTTAGGGGTAGAGTTCTTTCACACGGCTTCTTTGATCGCCGACGATCTTCCCTGCATGGACAACGACGATTTTCGGAGGAACCGCCCTTCTTTGCACAAAGCTTTTGGAGAGGCGACGGCGATTTTAGCGAGCTATACTCTGATCGCGGAAGGCTACGGGGGGATCCACCTGAATGGAGAGCTGATGAAAGGAGACGCCCGCTTCGCGGGTCAGGCAAGCGAAGCGTCTTTTTTGTGCTTGGCTGTGGCGACGCGATGCGCGGGGATGCAGGGGGCGACAAACGGGCAGTTCCTCGATCTCTTTCCTCCCGATTCGACTTGGGAGACAATCCAAAAGGTGATCGTCCAAAAGACAGCCACTTTATTTGAAATTTCTTTTTATTTCGGCTGGCTCTTCGGCGGGGGGAGTCCAGGGCTCCTCGAAAATCTCCGCATGTGCGCTTTTCATCTGGGCATGGCGTTTCAAATCGCCGATGACTTGGATGACTTGGCTCAAGACGAGACAACCGGAGTGAATATTGTGAGCGTTCTCGGAAAAGAAAAGGCGATCTCTCTATTCAAAAGAGAAATCGCCTCGTTCAGGAATTCATTGGAAAAGCTGGGTCTTTGGACGGCTCCCTTCCAAGAACTTGTTGCTGGTTTAAGCCGGAGCCAATGCTTCTCCGGCGGACTTCTTGGGTAGTGGAGCGCCTGAGGAGATCTTCGCATGGATCGCTTTTTCGATTTCTTCCGCGAGCTTTGGTTTGCCTTTCAGCTCTTCGCGGACCGCTTCCCGGCCTTGCCCCAGGCGATGCGTCTGATAGCTAAACCACGTCCCCTTTTTATCGACGATGCCGCAATCGACGCCAATGTCGATGAGCGAGCCGATATGGGAGATCCCTTCGTTGAAAAGGATGTCGAATTCTGCAACCTGGAAGGGAGGGGCGCATTTGTTCTTGACGACTTTGACCCGGACGCGCGAGCCGATGTCTGTCGTATTGTCAGGGCTCTTGATTCCGGAGATGCGGCGGATATCCATCCGAATCGAGGCGTAGAATTTCAAGGCGCGGCCTCCGGTCGTCGTTTCGGGGTTGCCGAACATGACGCCGATCTTTTCGCGGATCTGGTTGATGAAGATGGCGCAAGTATTGCTGCGTGAGAGGGTAGCGGTCAATTTTCTTAGGGCCTGGGACATCATTCTCGCCTGAAGACCCATGTGCTGGTCGCCGATTTCCCCTTCGAGCTCCGACTTTGGAACGAGCGCAGCGACCGAGTCGATGACAATGATGTCGACGGCATTCGAGCGGGCGAGCATTTCGGCGATATTCAAGGCTTCTTCGCCGTTGTCGGGCTGGGAAATCATGAGATCGTCGATATTAACGCCGATTTTCGCAGCGTAAGCGGGATCCAGGGCGTGTTCCGCATCGATATAAGCGGCGAGCCCCCCGCTTTTCTGGGCGCTGGCCACGATGTGGGTGGCCAGGGTCGATTTACCCGAAGATTCGGGGCCGTAAATCTCTACGATCCTGCCGCGGGGCACGCCGCCGATGCCAAGGGCGAGATCAAGGGAAACAGCGCCCGTCTTGATTACGCTGAGGCCGTGCACGGAAGAGTGCCGGCCGAGCGACATGATCGCCCCGTCTCCAAATTGCTTTTGGATGTGGGAGATTGCGAGCTCCAGCGCCTTCTTCTTGCCGGAATCGGTCGTCGATGCTTGCTGAGACATAAGTTCCTCCTTGTTTCTCTAAGCATGAGATCTACATCTCCTTCTCGTCAAAGAAAAAAAATTCCTTTTCTGGTAACAGTATGAAAAAGGTGGCTTCATGATCTTGACCGGGGATATCGGCGGAACGCATACGCGGCTTGCCCTCTTTGAAAAAGGGGAGAAAATCATCGAACGAAAATATCCCAGCCGCGAGTTTACCGGTCTAGAGAAGATCGTCGAACAGTTTCTTCAAACCGAACAAAGAACAGTATCGAGGGCTTGTTTTGGGATTGCAGGCCCGGTCAGGAATGGCAAATGCAAGACGACCAACCTGCCTTGGATTCTCGACGAAGCCGTTTTAAGCCAAGCTCTGCATATGCCGGTGCGGCTTTTAAACGATCTCGTAGCCCATGCTTACGGCCTGAAAAGGCTCAAGAAAGAAGAGATATACTCTCTCCAATCCGGAGATCCAAAAGTCCAAGGAAACCAAGCGCTGATCTCCGCTGGAACGGGCTTAGGAGAGGCGGGCCTATTTTGGGACGGCCGAAAGCACCACCCGTTCTCTTGCGAGGGAGGCCATGTCGATTTCGCTCCGAGAAATGAAGAGGAAATCGCCCTGTTCCATTACCTCAAAAAAAAAACAGAGCATGTTTCCTACGAACGAGTCGTCTCAGGGCCAGGTCTTTATGCGATTTTTCAATTCTTGGTCGAAACGGAACGATTTCCTTTTTCTCCAGAGACCAAAAGCGAAATGGAGAAAAGGGATCCCTCGAAAGTTGTATCGGAGTTGGGAGGCAAAGGCAAAGACCCGACTTGCAAAGAAGCTCTCGACCGGTTTGTTTCCATATATGGGGCGGAAGCCGGCAATGTCGCGTTGAAGTTCATGTCTTTGGGCGGACTCTATATCGGCGGAGGGATAGCGCCCCGTATTCTCGGCCAATTAAAGCAAGGGCCGTTTCTTTCATCCTTTCTTAGCAAAGGGCGTTTCCGGGGACTCCTTGAGTCGATCCCGGTTTGGGTCGTTTTGAACGACGATACGGCTCTGATCGGAGCCGCCGCCTATATGGAGAACCATGATTAGGCGGAAGAATCCAGAACTAGAGCGGCTCAACGCTGGAGGCTCTTCCGAACTTGGCTTCAAACCATCGATCGGTGACGTGCCTGCTTGGGAGCGGTGGGGTCCTTACGTCTCTGAACGGGGATGGGGCTCCGTCCGAGAGGACTATAGTAAAGATGGCGACCCTTGGACTTACTTCCCTCACGACCATGCCCGCTTACGGGCTTATCGGCGGGTCGAAGATGGGATCGCGGGGATTTCCGACCGCTTTCAAGTTCTCCTCTTTGCCCCCGCGTTTTGGAATGGCAAAGATCCGATTTTGAAAGAGCGCCTCTTCGGCGTAAACTCTCTTGAAGGAAATCACGGCGAAGACGTGAAAGAGGTCTATTACTATCTCGACGCAACGCCGACCCATAGCTATCTAAAGTATCTCTATAAATATCCTCAAGATCCCTTTCCTTATCAGAAATTGGTCGAGGAAAATAGAAGACGAGGGGGCAAAGATCCTGAATATGAATTGGTCGATACAGGCATTTTTGATGAAGACCGTTATTTCGATATTATGATCGAATACGCAAATGCCGATCCCGACGACATTTGCATTCGGATCGAGGCGGTCAACCGGGGCGCAACGCCTGCGCCCCTTCACATTTTGCCTCATCTTTGGTTCCGCAACCAGTGGTCCTGGGGCCCTGAGCGTTTGCAAGAGCCGAGGATCCAGATGAAAACTTTAGCTCATAAGGGCCGCTCGAATGAGGATCTTTGCATGGTGGCCGACGATTCGGCGTTAGCTTCTCCTCCAGCCCTCCTCTTCGATTATCACCTAGGGCCTCGTTATCTGTATGCAGGTTCCGGCGCAAGTCCCCTATTCACCAATAACGAAACAAATGGAGCGGTTCTCTGGAAAGCGAAGAATGCAACTCCCTTTGTAAAAGACGCTTTCCACCGGTACTTGATTCAAAAAGAAATGAACGCCGTCAACCCGGAGCGGTTCGGGACAAAAGCGGCTTTTCACTACTTTTTCCCTGCAATTGCCCCGGGAAAATCAGAGACGGTCTTGCTCCGCCTTACGAACAAGCCAATGAAAGACCCTTTACGAGAAGTGGCGCAGGTGATTTGTCAGCGAAAGGAGGAAGCCGACTTCTTTTATGAATCGATCCACCCAAAGTCTGCTACATCCGAGGAAAAGGCCATTCAGAGGCAGGCGTTTGCAGGGATGATCTGGAACAAACAAATCTACCTCTACGATGTGGGGGCCTGGATCGATGGGGATAACCCAAAAAATCCGCCTCCGGAAGAGCACAAGCATATTCGCAATTTGCACTGGCGCCATGTGATCTCTATGCGAATTTTTTCGATGCCGGACAAATGGGAATTCCCTTGGTTTGCGGCCTGGGATCTTGCGTTCCATGCCCTTACTTTCGCGCTGATCGATATCGAATTCGCGAAGCACCAGCTTTGGGTTCTCCTTTTCGATCAATTCCAACATCCAAACGGGGCAATCCCGGCCTATGAATGGGAATTCAGCGATGTGAATCCTCCTGTCCAGGCTTGGGCGCTCCTGAGAATCTTCGAATTGGAAAAGGAGAAGAAGGGCAAGGAAGATTATCCCTACTTAGAAAAGTGTTTCCACAAGCTGCTTCTCAATTTCGCTTGGTGGGTCAATAAAGTGGACAGCCTCGGTCATAATATTTTCGAGGGCGGCTTTCTAGGAATGGACAATATTGGGTTCGGCGATAGGTCCGAGAAATTGCTTCAAGGACACCTCTTAGACCAATCGGACGGCTCGGGATGGATGTCGATTCTATGCCTGAATTTAATGAGAATCTCCCTGACGTTAGCGAAAAAGAATCCCATTTATGAGGGCCTTGCGATCAAATTTTTTCAACACTTTGCTTATGTCACCGCGGCGATGAGGAAAGGCTATTGGCGCCATTATGACATGTGGAGCGAGGAGGACGGTTTTTTTTACAGCTACTTGCGCTTCCCAGATGGCTCTCACGAACAGATCCGGGTCAGGTCTCTGACAGGAATTATCCCCTTCTTTGCCTGCGATGTTTGGGATGAAGAAGAACTGAAAGCATTCCCCGATTTTTACACTGCTTTTCAATGGTTTATCGAGAAAAAATCGCACCTCACCGATAAGTGCGTCCAAAAAATACCCCATGCAAGCGGGACGAAACTCCGCTTCGGCCTCCTCGATTCTAAAGAGCTGCAGCGCTTTCTTACCTACCTCTGGGATCCGGCCGAATTTCGTTCTGAATACGGTTTGCGATCTTTATCGAAATACCACGAAAAGAATCCCGCCCGTTTAGAAAATATGACCCTATTCTACGAACCTGGCGAGGCGCACGAAAAAATCAAAGGGGGAAATTCGAATTGGCGAGGGCCGATCTGGCTTCCTCTCAATTACCTTCTCATCGAAACCTTGATGCGGCTTGGCTCCGTATTTGAAGGTTCGATGAAAATCAAAGCGCCCGGTGAAAAGCCAGTCACTTTGAGCGAAATGGGTAAAAGCTATGCCGAGAGGCTCTTAAATCTATTCAAGAAAGACTCCCGCGGCAGGCGTCCCTTATACGGAGAAATGGAGAAATTCCAGAAAGACCCCCATTTTAGGGACCATCTTTTCTTTTACGAGCATTTTCATGGGGACAATGGCCGAGGTCTCGGAGCATCCCACCAGAACGGTTGGACCGGTCTGGTGGCAAATCTGATCGACGAATTTAGAAGAACTTAGAAATCGAAACGAGCCGTCGCTGTTAAGCCTTGGGCATAGAGATCGCCGCTTGGCTGCTCGAGTTTTCCGGTCATAAAGCCGTTCAAGTACTTCGTCAGCATGTTCTGATCGAAGAATATTTGGAACCCATAGGCGGCAGATAAGTCGATGTGCCAGTTATTGTTGTCGAAGTACGATCCCCATCCGAGCCCCATTTCCAAATCCGTATGCCCCCTGAGAGCGGAAACCCTTTCTTTCGAGACATGAAAGAGCGATTGTCCAGTCGTGAACCCACCCTCTCCGCCGCTTGTCACAAGGAAGTTGGTTTTGTTTTGGATTTTATATTTAGTATAGAGAACATCGGCATTGGCGTTTCCAAAGAGGCGAATGCCCATTCCAAGCATCCAATTGGTATCGACTCCAACCCTGGGGCCAATCGACCAAGAGCGATTTCTTTGGATCACATCCATCACGCCGGGAATTTCGACAAACGTTGCCCCCATCGGATTGACCGCGGTATTCGTAAAGCTCGTATTCACATAGTTTGCATGGACGCTCTGGGTAAGGAAGACCGACCTTGCGCCAAAAAATGGACGGAAAGTCAGCTGGGTGCCCACATAGTAAGCTCTTCCCAGGTCCAGATTGATTGTATCCAAATTGCAGTCCCATTTTTCAGACGCGGTATTATAGACGTTGGTTTGGATCACATAGGGATGTCCCCATGTGGGGAAAATAGGACCCGTGAGCCCTGGAACGATGTCGGCCCCATTTGTGGATGTGCTGTTCGAAGTATGAAGCCTTGTATAGTCTGCAAAGGCATCCCAATCGTCTTGATCGAGATTCATACCTAATCCGACTTTGAATCCAGGCTTATAGTCAAAGTCCATCCGGACAAGATCTCCCTTAATTTGGTTGTTCGTTATGTAATTTGCATTGGTGAGCTGATCGTTCAATGCCACTTCCATATTATCTTGAGATAGCTGCCAATAAACAAAGCTCCCTGTCATGTAGAGATCCCAAGAGCCGCGCACATCGATTCGGGAGGGAGCGTTGTAGGCTGGCTGCATCTGCATTTTGGTCACTCTTTGCGCCTGCTCAAAGCTTTTACGCTGAGGGGGGCGGGATGCATTATCATCGGCAACGGCAGAAGCTGCTAGGGTCAGCAAGCCAGCGAGCCATAGGGTCGTGTTTTTTAGTAGGTTCATTATTACTCTCCGTTTTTGGAAGGATTTTCAACGTTTAAGCGAAAGGATGCTGACGATGATAAGCGCAACTTGAAAATTTAATCAAGAAGAACGGAGCAAGCTCTAAAATTTCAGAGCAAAGTTGCCGCACATATACTCAAATAACATGAAGAATCGGTTTCTGGCGGCGTCGGGCAGCCACAGCCTTTGAGCCCTCCTGCACCCCACCCCAAAGACGTTGCGTCTTCGGGGACCCCGGACCCGGCGCCGGCAAAGCCTGGCTCAAATTCTGGGCGCCTCCTTGCCATATTCCCGATTCTTCATATTCTTTGAGTATACAAAAAAAAACAGGCTGGGATTTCTCCCAGCCTGCCTAAATTTCAAGATTGGAGACGGCGACTATTAGAAGTCGAGTCTAGCTGTAACCGTCAAGCCTTGTACGTAGAGATTTCCGTTAGGAACAACATTGGAGGCAACCAAACTGTCTGTAGTGTAGTGGCGGAACATGTTCTGGTCAAAGAAGACCTGCCAACCATACGCAGCAGAGAGGTCAAAATGCCAATTGTTGTTGTCGAAATACGATCCCCATCCCAAGCCCATTTCCATATCCAAGTGGGTTCTTATTCCTCTTGGCCGGTCTTTGCTGATGATGCTTATAGATTGGCCAACCAGAACACTGGTGCCGTTTGTGATCTTAGGCAGAAGAACGGTTTTGTCTTGCAGTTTATATTTTGTGTAGAGCAAATCCCCGTAGCCGCTTCCGAAGAACCGGAATCCGCATCCGAGCATCCAATCCATCATCAATCCCGCTCTAGGACCGACAGCCCAAGAATGAGATCTTTGGTACACATCCAAAGTGCTTGGAAGCGATGCTATGAGAGCGCTTGGATCGGTAGCGTATGCAGCTGTGATATTATTGTAATTAACATGGATATTTTGTAGAATCCAAGCTCCTCTCGCTCCCCATGCTGAACGGAAGACCAGTCGTCTTCCTACATAATAAGTGCGGCCCATCTCGGCATCGACGAAGTCCAGGTTATTTCTGTAGCTTGAAGACACCGTGTTGAATACCTGACCGGCTCCTAACAAGTTTCCTGTTGAAAGGGTAAGGAATGGATGGCCAAAGGTAGCGAGAATAGAAGGGGTGAACAAGGGTCCATTCGAAGATGTGTTAGTATCGCCATGGACTCTGGTATATTCGGCATAACCATCCCAATCATCCACTTGGAGGTTTAATCCAAGACCAACTTTAAAACCAGGCTTAAAACCGAATTTCGACTCGATGAAATTCCCTTGGATATTAGGCTCTTTTACACCGCCCAGTCCGAGCAACGCGTTGTTGTCCGTCAACCCGATAGTCATATTGTCTTGCATTGCTTGCCAGTAGATGAAGCTGCCTGTCACGAATACGTCGACATCGCCTTGGCAGCCGACATTGATTTCGGCAGGGGCGTTATAAGCGCACACTTTTGGCTCTTGGGGCGCTTGAGTCACGCAGCATTTTGCTGGCTTGCACACAGGTGGCGGCGGTACGCAGCATCCGCTTTGGTCTTTCTGATTTTGCCCAAAGATAGAAGTAGTCGCTAAGAGCGAGGCTACCATCCAAGGGATTGTTTTCACGCTTTTCATTGTTGCTCTCCGTTTTGGAAGAAGTTTTTTAGCTTGCGCTAAGGTTTTTTCTAAACTTGCCATATCCCACCCGCACACTCTTGGAGGTTTCCCTATTCAAACCCATCCGAAGGCAGATTTCGTTGTTACTTTATTTTTTAAGCCTCTCGAAAAATATAATCAAGAAAAATGCGGAAAAAATTTTGAATTCGTCGGATTTCTCGAGAGAAAATGTCACTTCGGCAAATCATACCAGTCGATGTACATCCCTGTTTTTGGCTGCATGTAAGGAGGATAAAACGAGCAGCTGAGATTGAACTGACACTCAGGATGCGTTTCGAATTCTTGCAGTGGATCGCGTTCGCTCAGGCCAAGTATGCCAAAATAAACCGCAGGCTGGGACAGAAAGAATTCGGAATGCCCTGTCAACATCGCAAGCTCCTTTTTAAACTCCTCATAGAAGTTTGTCGATGAAGAATCAATGTTTTTTTTAAGTAACTGGAATTAAGCATATTATAATTACCGCTGAACTGTATGGAACTTTATCCCGAGGGCCTCGGTTTCCTCGTTAGAGGATAGGCAGGCGCTTGAAAAGATTGGCATTTTTTCATCTCTTTAGGAAAAATAGGGATCGAGTCGGAGACTTTATGATCCCCTACCTATGTATTTTCTTCCTTTTTCTTTTCGGCTCTTGCAGCAAAGATGGGCCTGCCGAGCGGCCAAGCGCGAAGCTAAGCATAACTACAGACCCTAAGATTTTCGATCCGCGAAAAGCCAGGGATCTCGACAGCATCACTTTGCTCCGTATGCTGTTCGAAGGGTTGACGAGAACCTCGCGAGAAGGGAAAACAGAGCTTGCGCTCGCTGAAAATGTAGAGATCTCAGAAGATGGGGAGCGGTACGTGTTTCATTTGCGAAAATCGTACTGGTCAAACGGCCTCCCATTGACAGCCTCGGATTTTTCTGCTAGTTGGAAGACGATTCTCGACCCCAAGTTTGCAACTGACATCGCGTATCAGCTTTATCCGATCAAGAATGCTAGGAAGGCCAAGCTGGGAGAAGTGGGCCTAGATGCCATCGGAGTCCAGGCTCTGGACGCTCATACCCTGGTCGTGGAATTGGAGCACCCCCTCCCTTATTTTCTCGAGCTTGTTTCAATGACATGCTTTTTCCCAGTGCCTTTGAACGTCGTATCGCAAAATGGGAATTGGGGCACATCTCCAGAGGGGTTTGTCTCGAATGGTCCGTTTTCTTTGCATTCCTGGAAACATGCCGATCAACTCACCCTCAAGAAAAACAGCCGCTATTGGGAGGCTGACGCCGTAAAACTGCCATCGATCGATTTTTTTATTGTTCCCCCCGATACGGCTTTGCAGATGTACGAAGAAGGCAAGCTCGATTGGGCCGGATCGCCTCTTTCCACTATTCCAGCCGATGCGATACGTAACTTAAAAAGTTCCCGACGCCTTGAGATCAGTCCCTTCATGGCCACCTACTTCTTTCGTGTCAATACATCTCCACGTATTGGCGACAAAACAAATCCATTGGCAGATCCAGCGAATCGCCGCGCTCTTTCCTTTGCGCTCGATCGGGACGGAATTGTCGGCCACGTGCTCCAAGGGGGGCATACGGCAGCGAGGAGTCTCGTTCCTCCTGAAATGGGACTGAATGCTGACGGATACTTTCAAGATCAGACGCTCCCTTCCCTCGCGCTGGATGAGCCGATTACGATTAGCTATTCCAATACTGAGAGGAATGCCGCCGTGGCTCAAGCCGTTCAAACACAATGGGAAAAGACGTTGGGGATTAAGGTTCAATTGGAAGCTATTGAGCCTAAGGTGTTCTTTCAGCGCGTATCTAAAAAGGAATATCAGATCGCTGCAGGCTCTTGGACGGCCGATTTCAACGATCCGGCGAATTTTCTAGAGGTGTTTAAGTGTAAGGATGAAAGCACAAATAACACAGGATGGGAACATCCCGAATACATTGACCTTTTAAATCGGTCTGCCGTATGTAAGGGTGGCGAAGAGAGAAATCAGCTCCTGCGTAAAGCTGAAGAGATCATCATGGAAGAAATGCCGATTATCCCCGTATTTCACTTTGTATTGAACTATATTAAGAATCCGAACTTTTCAGGGGTCGCTCTTTCTCCGATGGGACAGCTCGATTTGCGCTGGGCCTATTTTGAACCAGCGGCGAAAAGTGGAGAAAGGCTATGAGAAAAATCTGGTTTTTCTTCTTGTTATTCCCCTGCCTTGCCCAGGCGGGGACGAACGATGGCTCGGTTCTTTTAATCAATGACTCGCCTTATATTCTTACAGCGACGATTCAAGCATCTGACGGAACTTTTCTTGGGCAGTTTTCTATCCAGCCGGGGCAGCAGAAAAATTTTACGACAAACCTCAACCCTACTAATTATTTGCATCCAGGAACGCCGCAGACATCTTTGACTCCTTATATAGTCACCTGGCAGTGTCCGTCAGAGGCGCATTATTCCATGTGCACAACTGTATCTCCTGGCTCCCTTTGCAAAGCCAACGATTGTCCGGGCCCCCATTTTTGCAGCCCTAAGCCAGAAAAAAAAGCCCCTGCCTCCACTCTAAAACAGACTAAGTAACGCGAGTTTCGGAAACTCGCGTTAAGTAGAGGGGGCTAAACCAAAATCAATTCCTTAACGGGGACATCCCAAGGGTCGCGCGGAAGTTTTGAAAATAGCTGTTCTCGAAATCCGATTCCAGCGGTGGGGATGTCTCCAATTGTGGCTAAGAATTTGTCGTAATGGCCCTTTCCGTATCCTAAACGAGCTCCTTCGCTGTCAAATGCCAGCCCCGGCACGAGAATGAGATCGATTTCAGAAAAAGAGGCTATCAAAGAACTGTTTGGGTTGGGCTCGGGGATCCCGAGTCGCGAAATAAGCAGTTCCCGTTCATCGCTTATATGGTAGGGAACAAGATTGTCTCCCTCTAGGCGGTTCGCCATCAGACGGCCCGATTTAGCGAAGATGGAATTTGTTAGAGACAGGTCGATCTCCGATCCAATCGAATAAAATGAAAGAATGCGGCCTCGGTTTTGCAAAAGACGAGCGATCAAGAGAGAGGCAGAAAAACGCCGATCAGGGGGGATGTCTGCCCGCAAAACAAGGAATTTTTTTCTGAGCTCAGTCTTCAGGATCGGTCGGCTTCCCTTTTGCATAGAGGATTTTTTTCATGAAAGCCCCATCTTCGTCATAGAGGTATGCTGTGCCATTGCCATTCATTACAGTGGATATTGGGTCATTGTGATTCTTTTTGTAGTAGGCCCCTTTGACGAGGAGGCCGTTTTCATATTCTTCAACGAACATGAGAGATCCATTTTTGTACCAAGCGCAGGTGGGGCCTAATTTGATATTGCGGCAATATTCCCTTTGGCTCTGAAGCTGCCCATTCCTATACCAAGTTTTGACAATGCCGTGGATAGAGCCCTGGTCCCACTGAATCGATAGTTTTGCCTTTCGTTCATGTTCCCCCGCTTCAGGGAGAAAATACGAAATTTCTTCTCCGTGCTTTTTGTTACTTTTGATAGAGTAGAGAGCTAAGAGGTCCCCTTTGGGATTGAATTTTTTCACTATCCCTTCCGGAACCCCTTGGTGGATTTCCAAGAGAAAGGAGAGCGCGTTGTTCTCGTAGCGTGCTTGCTGGCCACGGCCGTCTTCCACTTCCGCAATCAGATCTCCTTGAAGATTGTAGTAGGCTCCTTTGAGCAAAAGCCCGTCCGCATATTCTTCAATCCACGCGGAGAGATTGTTTTCATAGTATCCATTTGAGTTTTTTGAACGGATGCCCTTTTGAAAATAGGTTGTCGATTTTACATTGCCTTTCGGATAGAATTCGATTCGATCTCCCTCTTCCATGTTTTTTACGTAAGGAATCTGACATTGGACGGTTCCGGATGGATAATAATAGACGCTGGTTCCATTCAAGACCCCGCCTTGATAAGGAATTTGAGCCAAAAGATGGCCCTCTTCATCCCACATTTGGCTGGTTCCGTCGAAAAGCCAATCTTTTTGAGCTCCTTGGGTGATATCTGCGGTCCCTCCGATCACATAGGAATCGATCTTGGTTTGTCCATTCGGAAACCACTCCCTGTAAATTCCGCTGGCTCTCATTTCTTTCGCTTCAAGGTATTGGGCAATCGCTCCATTTGGATGATAAGTTGTAACGATCGAATGGTTTTTCCCATCCTTCTTGTATACCCTCAATACTTTCTTGAAAGGTTGAGAGCCAAGGAAATCCACGGAGTAGTAATTTTCAAGCCTCTCAGGATTGCTGATGGTTTCCGTAAATCCGTTTCGATCCTGGATCTGGATGGCGACAAGCGGATCTTCCACAGTGGGGGAATAATGGGAGCATCCGTTGGCTATCAATAGTAGAATGTAAATCCATTTTTTCATTAATTAGTCCATTCTCTTTTAAGAAGTTCCATCTCGACTTCGACCACTTCGCATGCTCCCGGATTTTCAATTTTTTTAATCGCCAAGTCCCGAATCAGTAATTGGGGCATTTTGGCAATGGGCTCATTCTCTCCAATAGCGATGTCTTCAATAGATGCCAATAACTTATGTAGATCATTTTCACTCATTTGCACAGGATGCCGCTGTTTTTCATCCGTTTCTTTGATTTTGGAGGCAGTGCGGATATTTTCCTCCGTGAAAGCGAGACGGTTTGCATCGTTCGTCAGAAATTCCAGCCTTTCTTGCAACATCCGTTTATTGGAAAGAGCCGGATGATGGATCAGTGACGAAATGACGGAGCGTTCATCTTGTAAAAACGAGAGCGATTCAATATTCTTGTCGAGAAAGAACGGATCGGCGTTCGAATATCTTTTCATGAAGTTTTCCTTCCTCATTTTTCTAGCGATTGCGAGTTTTCCTTTTTTTGCCGCATCTGCGAAGCGAACTTCCAACTGCTCTTGGAAGGCATGACGACGGAGCAAATAGCTGCCCGAAAGAATGAATGGAATCAAAAGAAAAGAATAAAAAAAGATGGGGCGAAGTTGCGAAAAGCAGATTTTGCCAAAGGCCTCAAGGAACATAGGGCGCCTTGGTTGAATTTAGAAAAAAGGAAGCTCGATAGCTGTCGCTTAGGGCTTCCCAGCTCACTTCGCTGTTTGGATCGACGATTTCATCTCCTTGTAACAAGGCTTCGTGAAATCTTCTCGCGCTCATAGGGCTTTTTACCTTGAACTGGAGATCGACTTTTGCCCGGTAGCGGTTTTGGAGAGACCCGATTTTGGGGTATTCAACCAATTGATAGCGAAGGTTTTTCACTTCCAGCGGGTCGTTTTCCATTTTGAATTCCAGCAGCAATGGGTGCTGGCTTAGCCAAGAAAGGACAATAGCTGCGCGGGGAACGTCGAGAATATAAGGATATTCCTTGTTGTATTTTTCAACTCCATCAATCCATTGCTTGAGAGCCATTTCTTCATCTAGCAGCAGCGTCTTCTTCAATTGAGGATCCCAAAGGCTTAGATTGCCCTGGACAGATTCAACCATTTGAGCTTTCCTTACGCCGATTCCGTTCAGCCCTATGCAAAGCAAAAGGCTGCTCAAACAGAGAGACAGAAATAGGAGAAGGAGTCCGTAGCCTCCTGCGCGGCGCCAATTTTTTTTAGGAAAAAATTCTTGGGACAAGAGTTGTAAAGGCCGACCGGCTTGTTCTAAGCCAAGACCAATCGGAACGGCGTATTTTTTCTCCTCGAGGTCGAGCATTTCGCCAACCTCCTTGGAAACAGCTTCTTTGAAACTGTCCATCAAGAACTCTTTCAAGTGGCCAAATGCGTCGATGTGGCCGGTGAAGACGATGGGCTTTTGATTGGAGAATCGAGAAAAAGAAAAAATTACTTTGGCCAATTCTTGCCGGATCTGGGCGAGTTTTTCCGAAAATAGAGGGTTCAGGTGGGGTTTGATCTGCAGCAGGTCGATTTGCTTTGCGACTCCTTCCACTTCCTTCGGGAGGAGAATTTTTTTTCTGTCCTCCCAAAAAGCCGTGAGAAGAGCCTCTGAGCCCGAACCGAGGGCGTGGGATTTTTTTAGCTCGCCTCCTTCCATGAGCACGCACGTCCATTCGCTCGATCCGAGATCTACTAAAAATGCATCGTATAGATCTGGTGCTTTCCATCGGATGAAATGGATCAAGGCGAGGCTATTAGAACTGACGCAGTCTAGGTCGACATTAAGCTTTGCAAATTCTTCCAAATGAGATTTAAGCCCCGCGCGTGAAGCCGAGAAAAGAAGGGCCTTCACTTTTCCTGCCGATTTTTTGATCGAATGGGGAATGGAGATCACATCGGCTGGATTTAAATGGGTGATGCCTTCGGACTGGAACCCAAGCGCGGTTTCGATATGGCGAGTTTTCCCAATATTTAAATCCATGGGTCTAAGGATGACATCCTTTGAGGATAGCCCGGAGACGAGACGCCCTTTGAATTTGAATTTGTAAAGCAGCTTTACATTTTCAGGTTCAGTCAGAGGGGTTGATTTAAGCGCGCAAATTTTAAAGCCAAGACGTCCCTTTTGAATGAGGGCAGCTCGTAAGAAGGGTCGATCAATTTGAAGGGCTAGCGTTTGCATGACTCGGCTCGCAGTTTACATGGAAGGATCAATTTCTATCGAGGTTCTAGGAAAAAGTTTACTTGTCAGGTTCGTCCATGACGAAAAAATGAACTTCCCTTAAAATAAGAACCCTATGAGAGCTTACTTCGCAGCAACGATACATCTTTTATTTGTAAGTTATACGGTTCTGATTTTCCTGAGGCTCGTAAGCTCTTGGTTTCCGGGCTGGCAGGCTCACCGGTTTGTCCGGTTCGTTGCTTTTTATACCGATCCCTATCTCAACCTCTTCCGACGGGTACTTCCCCCGCTGGGGGGGCTGCTCGATTTAAGCCCAATTCTTGCCTTTTTCGCTCTCCGTTTGCTCGAAATCTTTTTTCTCGGCCTTTTTAGATGAGGCGCTTAAAGATCCCTTTTTCTCTCGGTGAGGTTGATCTGCCGAGCAATATCCTCTACGCTCCCCTTGCAGGGTGTTCAGACCTCCCATTTCGGCGCATGTCCTGCCGCTACCGGCCGGGAATTGTCTATTGCGAGATGGTGAAAATCGACGCTCTCGTTCGAAACGATTCGAATACCTATCGGCTTCTCGATTACGACCCTCAAATGCACCCGATCGGAGCTCAGATCTGCGGCAGCAAACCTGAGATGGCTGCTGCTGCCGCAAGGATCGTAGAGGACCTTGGATTTGACGTCATCGATTTCAATTGCGGCTGTCCGGTTGATAAGGTGACAAAAGACGGAAGCGGCTCGGGCATGTTGAAGAACCCCGAGCTCATCGGGGAAGTAATAGCTAAACTTGTCGCTTCAGTAAAAATCCCCGTTACTGTCAAAATCCGGGCCGGATGGGATGAAAAAAGTATCAACGCCCCACTGATTACTCAAATCGCCGAAAAGGCAGGCGCGAAAGCCATCGCGATCCATGGACGGACTCGAGAGCAGGCCTACAAGGGTCCGGCCAATTGGGACTTTATCCGGTCTTGCAAAGAGGTCGCAAAGGAGATTTTGGTCATCGGCAACGGCGATATATTCGATGCAAAGGCAGCCCTCGGCCTCTTCGAACATACGGGATGCGATGCGATTCTCGTTTCCCGCGGGACGATGGGTCAGCCTTGGATCGCCGAAGACATCCAGCGGCGACTCAGCGGCCAGCCGCCCTTGGAAAGGGACGTCGAATTCATTCGGCAGGAGCTCTTCGAGCATTTCGAATCGGTCATCAGCTATCAAAATGAACGTCAATCCCTTTTGGATTTTCGACGGGTGGGATGTTGGTATTTGAAGCGCTGTATCGGCGCCAAGCCTTTGCGGATTCAGTTGAATAAGGCCTCAAGCACCTCCGAGGTCTTTGCTCTTCTTGATTTGTTCCCTTGGGATTCACTCTCGGTAGAGCAGGGGCCGATATTCGAAAGCGTTGAGGTATGATGGAAGAAATTCACGCCGAGATTTCCGGATTAGTTCAAGGTGTCGGTTTTCGCTCTCTTGTCAGTCGATATGCTCTAGAGCACAACATCAAAGGGTTTGTCCGGAACCTGCCCGATGGGAGGGTAGAGATTTGCGCACAAGGCGAAGCAGTTGCGATCAAGGAATTTTTCAATGAGATTCGGCAATTCCCCGGCCGCGCTTCCATTGAGCGCTTTGAAGAAAAAAAGATCGAATGTGGTAAAAAACATTCCACATTTCAAGTCTATTGATCCTCTTCTTCCAAACGTTTTTCGAAGATATCGAGCAGCCGCTCGATATTTTGTTTCGTGTCAGCCAGCAGGGGCTTTGGAGAAGTTGCCCTTCTCTTGCGGCTCATTAGCCATTCGATGAACTCCGCGTTGCCGATGATTTTCGCGCCGAGAGGCCTGACATTGGCAATCAGTCCCCGGTCGTTAGTGACAACGGTGACTTGGCGGGGATTTTTAGAAGATTCGATCCGCTCAAGGATGAAATGATCGGCGCTTTGCCCTTTTGGGGTGTAGATGACTTCAAGAGGGCTTGGGTAGGAGCGACCGCTCTCTTCCCCATGGCGGACTCGTCCGTCAAAAACCAGGATTCCATGCATTTTAAATTTTGCGAATTTCTTTTGTAGAAAGAGCACGATCTTTTGTCTTTGTTGAACTAACGGCTCATCGGATTCTGTGTGTGTAAATAGAACGTTATAGCCATCCAGGATGTATAGCACTTAAGAAGAGCTCAATAGAGAATCGATGGAGAGAAGGATTTTATCGAGCGCTTTTCTCCGGTGAGAGATCTTGTTTTTCGTCGAGTCTTCCAGTTCGGCAAAACTCTTGTTGTAGCCGTGTTTCATAAAAAGAGGATCATAACCAAACCCGCCTCTGCCGCGCTCCTGGAGGAGAAGCGTTCCTTCACAGGTTCCGCGGGTGCATTTTTTGATTCGAGAAGGCGAGGCGATGGCAATGCAGCATTCGTAATAGGCGCTTCTATCCTCCTCTAGGAGGTGGCGCATCTCTTCTAGAAGTTTTGTACGATTATCCAGGTCAGTAGCGTCCTTGCCGGCATAGCGAGCCGAATAGACACCGGGAGCTCCATTCAAAGCCGGCACCACGAGACCGGAATCATCGGCTACTACCCATCGATGCAGGGTTTTTGCGGCGTGCTCCGCTTTTAAACGGGCGTTTTCTTCAAAGGTCTGACCCGTCTCTTCCGGCGGTATGTATTCAGGAAAATCGCAAAGACTTAAAAGATCGAATCGAGCGATTGGCTTGAGCATAGCGCGAAATTCTCGGATCTTATGGATATTCGTGCTCGCGATCACGAGCTCGAAGGAGGTTGGGGATTCGGAACTTCGGCATGAAAAAGGCATAATCTTAAAATATGCTATCTATTTTTTCTGATCAAAATAATTATTGATGTCAGAGATCGCGAATTTTTCTCCTTGAAACTCGAATTTTTCTCCCACGCTTCTCCCTTTCATCGCCTGAGCGAGTTTTGATTGGAAGGAGAGGATGTGCTGCTCGGGATCGGCGTCCCAAGGTCCGAGAAGAGTAAAGCGGAGGTGTTCCCCTTTGGAATCGCGGCAATGGACGACAGAACCGACTCCAACCTCGTCGGCGGGGACATCTTCGGGAGTCAAAATTCGGGCGCGGGCGATCTGGTCGGAGAGAAGCTTCAATTCCGATTGGAGGCGGTCTCTCCTCTCCAACGCCGCTTTGAATTCCGCATTTTCTCTCAAATCTCCGAGAGCGCGGGCCGCTTCAATCTCTCGCGCATTGTGGACCGTTTCAACTGTTGCGATCTGCTGGATCCTAAGCTGAACTTTTTGGTACCCTTCCGTAGTGGTCCAAATGACGTTTTCATCTCCGCTGGGACCTCTGTCTTTTTCTTTCCGCAACCTTGCAAGAGAAGGATGGACTACTTCGGCCAGCGAGTGGAGAATTTTAATGTCATGGTCCGTCAGCATGCTGCATTTCGTGGCGAGAAGAAGGTATTCCTTCGTTTCTTCAAGGGTAGAGTGCTGGAAGATTTCTCTTACGATTTTGTATCGGTCCGCTGTCAACAGCGCGATAATTTTTTTCGTTAAATCGCGATATTGGGATTTTTGTTCCAAATGATCGAGAAGGATCATCAGCCCTTCAAAGAACCGGTTTTGACCATTGGGATCGGAGAAGGGCAATTTCGATTTTTTATCTACGATCTTTTGGAAATACCAAACGAAGATATCGGGAAACGAGAGCGGATGGATCAAGAGGGAGCCCAACTTTTGTTTTAAGGCGTCATGTGTCGCAGGGGCATCCAATTCTGCGAGGAGAAAATCTCGGAGAAGATTTTGTTCGACGGTAAAAAGAAGGTCGAGAAAGATCTCTTGCCATTCTTTGCGAAGCGCACGGACTCGTTGGAGCGCACGTTTTTGAAAAGGAAGCGCTTCGATGGACCGGATCGTCTCGGACGGGTTCTGAAGATGAGTGAGCATCTCATCGATCTCATCCATTTTCTTTGCGGAACCAAGGTCATCGAGAAAAAATAGAATTTGGAGTTTTTGGCCTTCAAGTAAATGTTCTTGAGCCAGCACCTCTTTGAGGCGAGCTTCCAAAGAAGCCCTGAATTCCTGGTTTTTTAACGTTTCGGGAAAATCGCGCAGGAAGGTGTAGATCATTTGGATTGTGGCGCTGACTCCCGGTTTTGTTTCCAAGGCTTTATGAAACAGGACTTCGTGAGGGATGTCTTCGGAGCGCAGGCGAAAGGGTATTTTGAGTTCTTTGGGAGACTCGATTTTGGTGTCCTTTTTCAGCTTGGCCCGCGCGGTTTGCCACCAACGGTTCCAATCTTCGGCAGGGATGACCAGATCGCAAATTTCTTCCTTCAGTTCCCCTGCGGTTTTTGGCCCCAGGTCGCGGAGGATGAGCCGGATCAGCTCGCCTGGGCTTTCCCTGGCTTCTTTTTCGAGCTGATCAGGATTTCCGAAACGTCGAGAGTAAAAATGGTCGGCAGGCAGGGGGATCAAGGTTTTGAATGCTTTTTCGAAAGAAAAATGTTGCGAGCCGATCACATATTCGAATTCGATGGTCACCTCTTCGCGAACTAGGGAAACGTCGATGATTTCCCCCGTTCCCCACCCGGCAGTGTGGAAAACGAAATTACCTTTTTTTAAGTGGCTCAAAAGCTCGTAATTGCGGATTGCCGACTGGAATCTTTCTCGATTCCTAAGGCCGACGAGTCGCAGTTTTTCATTGAGAAGGGGATCGCTTTCATATTTGATTTTCAAATATTCGGTCGCTAAATCAGCGAGCGCCTCGCTATTTGTCGTCTGCAAATCGAGGATCAGCCGAAGAGCGTTATGCGCTTGGACGGGCTCTTTCAACTCTCTCCAGAGAGGGAGGATCCTCTCGACATGCAGGCCGAAGGACTTGGCTAATTCAGAAGATTTGACGCTTTCGAGAACGGCTACAATTTCTTCGCCATCCGGCTGGTCTCCATAGCAATATTCTTCCCAGATTTTCAAGAAACCTGGGTAGTCGTTGTTCTGAATTCGCTCTCGGAAGTCCTTTAAGTACGCCATGCTCTCTCTTTTTCCCAAAAATAACCGATTGGTTCCAAGGCGAGTATAGGAAGAAACGGAAATAATCTTCAATCCAATAGTTTAAGAATCAATTAAGCATGGAAAAAATTTTATACTGCGAGGGGTGGAAGCAGGCGTTGGGTTGCAAATTCCTCCTTGCAAGAAAAACTTGATGGGCCTACCCTTTCAGATTCGCACAGATTCGCATTCCCGCGGCCTACAAGGCTTGTTTCATGAAACGGCCTATTTTTTTTCTTCTCCTCTCTCTCTCCCCTGCCATTTTCACTGAGGAAAGTCTCGGGCTCGACTGCCCGGCTTCGCAGTTATTTAGAGACCTGAGAACGGTCGAGTCCATCGACAAAGCCATCCATGACTCGCTCCCCCTCTTCATTAACTACCAGTTGCAAGGAGGGTATTTTACGATGCCTTCCGCGCGCACTTATAACGCCGGCATCTTTGGATTTGGGTACGCCTATGTTCCCCCGTACAACATCTGGAGCCTCGCATTCAACTTTTTCGACCACATTGAGACGACCGGAAATTACTGGGTTTACCGGAAGTTGTTGGATAGCAATTTTGGACATTTAGGGTTTGGGGATTATGCTGAACGGGCAGCGAACGTAAAATTTGTTTTATTGCGGAAAGAAGACGGGTTTACCTATCTGCCCGGCTTTGCCGTCGGCTGGAACGATTTTTTCGGAAGCAAGCGATTCTCATCAATCTATGTAGCGGCCACAAAGGAATTCCTCGATTACCACCTCGAAGCGACTCTAGGATGGGGCCACGGGCGCATCCGCGGTTTTTATGGAGGGATCGCCTGGACGCCCTGGCATAGGGCGGAACATTGGCTGAAGGGATTGACGTTTGCCGCCGAGTACGATGCGAATGATTATAAGCGGCATGGGTGCGAACATCCCAAGGGAAGGGAAGTCAAGAGCCGGATCAACGCAGGGATTCAGTTCGATCTTTGGGATTTCGTCCGGCTATCTGGAAGCACATTGCGAGGAACCGATTTAGCAGGAAGCGTAGCTCTCCGCTACGACTTAGGGTCCTCCAAGGGGCTTTTCCCGAAGATCTACGATGTCCCGATCTACACGGCTCCGGTCGATACCCAACCCTTGGGGGGGCTCCGCACCCGTCAAGAATTAGCCCAAGAATTTGCCTACGCCTTTAAGGAGCAAGGCTTCGACCTCTATACTCTTTATTTGGTCCCGGGGAAGAGCGACCAGCTTTGGATGAAGGTCATCAATGTTCGGTATAGGGAAGAAGAAGAAACGAGGAACAGGATCGAGTATATTTTAGCGGCTCTGACCCCATCGAACATTACAGGCGTTACTGTCGTGATGGAAGCGGACGGCGTAGCTGAGCATGAATATCGATTTCGGGTGCAGGATCTGAAGCGATACGCGGAGGGTAAAATGGGGGATGAGGAACTCAAGGTGATCGCTCCGCTCAAGGAGGCCTCAGGGGCGCCCAGCGACTACGATGCTGCCCTTCTCTACAAGAGGCATAAAAGAATCTGGATACTGACATTTAGGCCCTGGATGCGTTCGTTCTTCGGCAGCTCTCGCGGCAAGTTCAAATATGAAGTTGGATTTTCCCTTGGCACAGAAGGCTATTTCTTCGACCAGATCTACTACGCTCTTTACGGGAGCTATACGGCTTTGTCGAGCACTCAAAACCTGAATGCGACTCATGATATTCTCAACCCCTCAAGGATCATCAACGTTCGGACAGACAGCCTTCGCTACAACCAATCGAGCTCTTTCCACGTCGATCAAGCCTATATGCAAAAAAGCGTCAACTGGGGCCAAGGCTGGTTTTCACGCCTTGCGGTAGGATATTTCGAAACGGCCTACGCTGGGATCGCTCTCGAGAACCTTTACTATCCGGTGAATATGAATTGGGCCATCGGATTTGAGGCATCGACCCTTCTCAAGCGGGAATATTTCGGAATCGGGTTCCAGCATAAAATTAGAAAATTAACTAACGACGGCGTGAAGCATTTCCCCTACACAGGCTTTCAATATTTCGTCGATGTGTACTACCAATACACGCCGCTCAATCTCGATTTTAAGATCAGCGCGGGCCAGTTCCTCGCTCGGGACAAAGGGGCCCGTTTTGAAGGAGGACGCACTTTCAAAAGCGGCCTTCGCGTCGGCCTTTGGTACACTTTGACCAATGCCAACGACGTCGTCAATGGCTCGAGGTACTATGACAAGGGGTTTTCGATTACCATGCCTCTTGATATTTTCATGAACCAGACAAGCCGCACTCGGATCGGCTACTCGATGGCGGCATGGCTCCGCGATTGCGGCGCTAAGGCTGCCACAGGCAAGTCTCTTTATCCGACCCTCTATTGGGAGCGGTATAACTACGATCCGTTTTGAATTGTAAAGCAGCTTTACATCTGGTCGAGAACGTGCTTAGCGGCGTAAGTGAGGATCATGTCCGCTCCCGCCCGCTTGATCGAGAGCAAGGTTTCGTAAAATACATTGCCCGCATCAAGCCACCCCATTTGGTGCGCAGCCATCACCATCGCGTATTCCCCGCTGACATGATAGGCGGCAATCGGCCGATTTGTCTGCTGGCGGAGTTTTGCGATGACATCGAGATAGAGGGAGGCAGGCTTCACCATGAGCATGTCGGCCCCCTCTTCTTCATCCAGAGCCGCCTCGAGCAGAGCTTCCCTTACGTTTGCGGGATCCATCTGATAGGTTTTTTTATCGCCGAACGCTAGGCGGGTGCCTAACGCATCGCGGAAAGGTCCGTATAGAGAAGATGCGTATTTGGCGCTATACGCCAGAATGCCGACCTGTTCATGGCCCTCTTCATCCAAAGCATCCCGTATCGCGCCGATCCTACCGTCCATCATGTCGCTTGGAGCAACTAGGTCGATTCCGTTTTCTGCTTGGCAAAGAGCCATGCGGATCAAAGCAACGACTGTCTCGTCATTCAAAATATTTCCATCCGAATCGGCTAGGCCATCGTGGCCATGTGTTGTAAATGGGTCTAGAGCCACATCGGCAATCACGCAAAGAGTGGGAATGCTTCGTTTGATTTCCCGGATCGCCCGTGAAATCAGACTATTCGGGTTCCATGCTTCTTCTCCATCCGGTGTTCTAAGACTTGGCTCGATATGCGGAAAAAGAGCCACGGCCTGCACGCCCCTTTCATGAAGCATGGCCGCTTCCTTCACGGCCAAATCGATCGAGAGCCTCTCAATGCCTGGCATACTGGCGATGGGATTTTTCTGACGACTGCCATCGATCAGAAAAAGAGGAGAGATTAAATCCGAAGGAGAGAAATCGGTTTCCCGAACCATGTTCCGGAGCGCAACGCTTTGGCGATTTCTTCTCAAACGAATAGGGAGATTCAGCTTGGTTGATACGGGTGTCACAGTAGCTCCTTGCAATTCATGATTTTTATGGTTTATCATGTTATTAAATTAGAAGGTCGTTAGCAATGCTGCCAGGAGAATTTACCGAAAGCCAGATCAAAATCCTTGAGCACTTCGTTACAAGTACTACGAGCGATATTTTCGTGCTCCGGAATCTCCCCGAAGTGATTAAGGGGGCTTTGTTTTCCCGCTACTCTCGATCTACCCTTGGACTTCGCGCCCTTCTTTTAAAAGAATTTATCCTCAACGAGGATACGGCGTTTTCTGCGATTGCCGGAAGGCATACAGATGAAAGCGGCGACAGCCAAACAATGGCGATCCAGAAAGCCCAAAATTTTTATGACAGGATCCTTGACGGTTACGGGGACGATTCGATCGGTGAACTGGGCGGTGCGCATCTTGCGGCAGAAAATATTTCGATGCTGGCGGCAAAGATGATCGAGGATTGTAGGATCGGGGGAGCGCCTTTGGAGAAATCGACCCGGTATATCTATTTCGATCAAAAGGTCGAGGGCCAATATCTTTTTTTTCAGGAGCCGATCCTCATGACATCGGCCTATCGGGAGCTTTTTCTTGAAACCTGTAATTTTCTCTTCGACACTTACAGCAAGCTCATCCCTCCTCTTACGGCTCATATTGAAAAAGACTTTCCAAAAGATCCTGCGGTTTCCAAAACAGCCTACACAGCTGCCTTGCGGGCCAAGGTTCTCGACTGCCTCAGGGGTCTCCTTCCTGCCAGCGCCCTCACGAACATGGGTGTTTTCGGCAATGGGCGCTTCTTCGAAAGCTTGATCCAAAAATTAAACTGCCACAATCTTGCCGAAATGCAAGAAATCGGCAAAAAGGCCCATCAGGAACTCTCGAAGGTCATTCCTTCGTTTATTCGCCGGGCAGACCCTGGTCATAAACACTACCAAGCCTTTGCCCAGTTTTTTGAAACCATGCAGAGCGGCATTCACCAATTCGCAGAAAAACATGCCTTCAAGGTCACTCAAATGTTCCAACCGGGCCTCCGCCTTGTCGATTATGACAAGGATAGCGTTTATAAAGTCGCGGGTGCGATGCTCTTCGAAAATACTAAAGCCGATCTTCAGGAACTCCAAGCCTATTGCCGCACTCTGCAAGGCGAGGAGCTAGCCCTTCTTTTCGAAGCCGCCTGCTCCCCGCGGGAAAACCGA
This sequence comes from uncultured Chlamydiae bacterium, assembly GCA_963730605.1. Classification (GTDB taxonomy): domain Bacteria; phylum Chlamydiota; class Chlamydiia; order Chlamydiales; family SM23-39; genus CAIPFQ01. The sequence goes on along the minus strand of CAVSSM010000009.1, from coordinate 33,295 downwards.
CGCCATAAATCGCCGCGAGCTCTAGAGCGCGCCAGCTTTACTTTTGAATTTCTCGCTGACTTTGGAGTTTACCGGGACCTTCACCGCCACCGGATGCTCACACAGGAAAGGCAGCTTTTGACCTGCAATTACGGTTATTACACTCCCCAAGAGATCGTCGGAACCGATATGGAGAAAGATTATTTGGAAGCGATGGAGCGAGGCAAGACAGCCTATGACCAGATCGCCGCGGAGCTTCCTGAAGAAGCCCAGTACGTGGTCCCTATGGCCTATAACATCCATTGGTACTTCCATGTCAATCTCAGATCTCTTCAATGGCTCTGCGAGCTCCGTTCGCAGTCCGCCGGGCATCCTACCTACCGGTACATCGCTCAGGAGATGGCCCGTCAAGTAAGTCTTGCCTTGCCTCCTTTTGAGCGATTCTTTAAATTCGTAGACTTTAATGGCTATGAGCTCGGCCGATTAGGGACCGAAATTCGCCAAGAAGAGAAGACCAAAGCTCGAACATGAACTCCGATCCACTAGTTCCCGGCAGCCTTTTCGGGGGCATCCTCCTCGTTGCTGGAAGCTGCATCGGAGCCGGGATGTTGGCTCTTCCCGTCCTTACGGGGCTGGCCGGGTTTTTCCCTTCTCTCTCCATGCTGCTCCTGGCCTGGGCTTTCATGACCTTTACCGGACTTTTGCTGGTTGAAACGAACGGATGGTTTTTCGGCCAGGTCAACCTCCTCTCAATGGTTCAAGAATCGCTAGGCAGCGCCGCGCGCGTAGTGGCATGGACTTCCTATCTATTTCTTTTTTATTCGCTCCTTGTAGCCTATGTTGCCGCAAGCGGCGCGATTTTTTCCGCCATCTTAGAGAGCTTGATTCACATTCGTCTTCCCGATTGGGCGGCCTCTCTCGTTTTTACTCTCATTTTTGGATGGATCATTTATCTCGGCACCCGGCCGGTCGACCTCCTGAACCGGATCCTCATGGCGGGATTGATCATCGCCTACTTAGCTATGATCGCTCTCGGACTGTCAAAAATCCAACCTAAATTGCTTCTCGAGTGGGCCCCGAAGCATCTCTTTGCGTCTCTTCCCGTCCTGGTGATTTCATTTGGATACCAAAACCTGATCCCAAGTTTGACGGCCTATATGAAAGGCGATCTTCAGCGCGTCCGCCTAACGGTTATCGGCGGCAGCTTGCTCTCATTGGCCCTCTATATGATCTGGTCTCTCCTTGTCCTCGGAATCGTTCCCTACCCAGATATCGTCGAAAGTTACCAGAAAGGGGAAGAGGCCACCATCGCCATGAGCATGGTTTTGGGGGCGTCAGGGATCAGTTATTTTGCCCAGGGGTTCGCTTTTTTCGCCATTGTAACCTCATTTTTGGCTCAAGGCCTGACCTTGACCCATTTTCTCGCCGACGGCTTCAAACTCTCTCTTTCCCGAAAAAATAGTCGGTGGCTGATTTTCCTCGCCTTGCTGCCGCCTCTTGTTTTAGCTCTTTGCTATCCTCAGATTTTCTTCAAAGCCCTCAACTTTGCCGGCGGCATTTGCGCCGTGGTCCTTTTCGGGATTCTCCCAACGCTGATGGCATGGGTTGGCCGGTATTATAAAAAATTGACCTCCAACTACCATGTCCCTGGAGGCAAAACTTCGCTGGTTCTGGGCTTTTGCTTTTCATTGTTTGTCATCGTTTGCGAATTCGCTCGCATTTTTTCATTTTAAAGGAGACCCCCCGTGTTGAAAAAGAGCCGCCTCGTTGGAGGCATTTTACTTGTTAGTGGCACTACTATCGGAGCTGGGATGCTCGCGATTCCCGTCGTTTCCTCATTCGGCGGCTTTTTTCCTTCCTTCGCGTTGCTTTTCTTCTGCTGGCTCTTTTTTTTCTTCACCGCCTGGCTTCTCTTGGATGTCAACCTTGCCTTTCCGGGCGAGGTGAACCTCATCACCATGGTCGGCCGGTCGCTAGGGTCCCTTGGAAAGGCCGTTTGCTGGGCCGCCTATCTCCTGCTTCTCTACTCTTTGACAGCCGCCTACATCGCCGGGAGCGCGCCTCTCTTCCTCAAGTCGATCGAGTTTGTAACGGGCCAAAATATCCCACCTTGGATAGGCCCGTTTCCTCTTCTTCTCCTCTTTGGCATCTTTGTCTACCTCGGAACCCGCTCCGTGGACCGAATCAATCGCCTCCTGATGGCTGTAATGATCCTTTTTTATATCCTGCTCATCAGTTTCTTGCCCTCGCACATTCAGCCGTCGCTTCTTCTCCATGCCGACGTGACCGCGATGTGGATCGCCATTCCGGTGCTCTTCACCTCTTACGGTTTCCACATCATCATTCCGACATTGACCACCTACCTGGATCACGATGTAAAAAAGCTCCGGCTTACGATCTTTCTCGGAAGCCTATCTGCGTTTCTTTTCTATTTAATTTGGGAGTTTTTCATCCTCAGCACCGTGCCGCTCGATGGTTTGACCGCATCTTGGCGCCAAGGCGAGACCGGAGCCTTTGCCCTTCGTTTTATCATTTCAAGCCCCTGGATCGGGATCGCCGCCAGCGTCTTTTCCTTTTTCGCCATCATTACCTCTTTTCTTGGGGTATCCTTGAGCCTTTCCGATTTCTTGGCCGATGGACTTAAGATGAAGCGCTTGACCTGGGGACGGGAATTTTCCTGTCTTCTGACCTTTTTCCCTCCTCTCCTTTTCGTCTATGCCTATCCTCATGGCTTTATCCTGGCTCTCCAGTATGCCGGAGTGTGTGTCGCGGTCGTCCTTTGCATCCTGCCTGCCCTCATGGCTTGGAAACTTCCTCGCTACCGCTCACCTTTGCGGCGCTTCTCCTTAATTCTTGTGATTCTCATATCGCTTTTTGCTATCTCCTTGGGTATCTTGGAGCAAATGGGAAAACTACAAACTCTGATCCAATCGTATGTTCAAACTGAAAGCTGATTTTTCCCCCGCCGGAGACCAACCTGAAGCCATCGAGCGGCTCATCGTCGGCATACGCAAAGGGAAAAAAGCTCAGGTTCTCCTCGGCATCACAGGCTCCGGCAAGACGTACACGATGGCCAATGTGATTCAGCAGGCCAAAAAGCCAGCCTTGATCCTTGCGCATAACAAGACCCTCGCCGGTCAGCTCTACCAAGAGTTCAAAGGGTTTTTCCCGGAAAATGCGGTGGAGTATTTCGTCTCCTATTACGACTACTATCAGCCGGAAGCCTATATCGCCAGGACCGATACCTATATCGAAAAAGATCTGGCCATCAATGACCGGATCGAAAGGATGCGCCTCAGCGCGACCCGGTCGCTCATCGAGCGGCCGGATGTGATCATCGTCTCCTCTGTTTCTTGCATCTATGGCCTCGGAACGCCTGAATTTTACAGGCAGATGCTTTTGAAGCTCTCCTTAAAACAAGAGGCGCGACGCGACGATGTCCTTCTCCATCTCGTCGAATTGCACTACAATCGGGGCGACTACGATCTGGCCCGCGCCACTTTCCGCGCCCGCGGAGACGTTCTCGAAATCGCCCCTGCTTACGAGGACGATCTTGCCTACCGCATTGAATTTTTCGGGGACGTCATAGACCGGATTTCGGAAATCGATCCCTTGACTGGCAAAGTCCGAAAGAGGCTCGAAACGATCACCATCTTCCCGGGCTCGCACTACGTTACTCCTGAGAGCGTTCGGTTTGATGCGATCCAGTCGATCCGAGCGGAATTGCAGGAGCGGATTGACCTGTTCGAAAGGGAAAACCGGCTTATCGAGGCTCAGCGCATCAAAGAGAGGACCCGCTACGACCTCGAAATGATTCGCGAAATCGGATTCTGCAAGGGGATCGAAAACTACTCGCGCCATTTTTCAAAACGGCTTCCCGGACAGCCCTCTCCCTGCCTGATCGATTATTTTCCCGAAGATTTCCTTTTCTTCATCGATGAGTCGCACCAAACCCTGCCTCAACTCCATGCCATGTACAACGGCGACCGTTCCCGCAAGCAGGCCCTCGTCGAATTCGGATTCCGCCTTCCTTCCGCCTTCGATAACCGGCCTCTCAAATTCGAAGAGACCTACGCCAAATTCAAGCAAGTCATCTACGTATCGGCAACGCCAGGCGACTGGGAGATTGAGCAAGCCGAAGGAGACGTCGTTCACCAGATCATCCGTCCGACGGGCCTGCTCGACCCTTCGATTGAGCTCCGTCCCGCCGCCGGACAAGTGGACGACTGTCTGGAAGAAATCCGGAAGGAAGCAGAATTTGGAGGCCGCATTCTCGTTACCACCCTCACCAAGAAACTTTCCGAAGATCTTTCCAAATATCTGAATGAGATCGGCGTCAAGGCAAAGTATCTCCATTCCGATATCGATACCCTCGAACGAATGCAAATCCTCAAATCCCTCAGGCTCGGAGAATTCGATGTCCTCGTCGGGATCAATCTCTTACGCGAAGGGCTCGATCTTCCTGAAGTATCTCTTGTGGTCATCCTCGACGCTGACAAAGAAGGTTTTTTGCGCTCCGAAACTGCGCTGATCCAAACCTGCGGCAGGGCTGCCCGCAACCTTCGGGGCAGGGTGATCCTCTACGCGGACAAACAAACCGAAGCGATCCGCAATACGATGTCGATCACGGCCGAAAGGCGCGCCCATCAACAGGCTTATAACGAAACTCATGGCATCGTACCGCGGTCCGCCAAGAGGGAGAGCGCAACTTCACTCGAAGAGACATTTGGTCTTCCTGAAGGACCTCCAGATGCGCAAAAAATCCCCAAACGAGTGGATGTCCCCAATCTTGAATCCAAGATCAAAGAATGCGAGGCGGACATGCGGCTTGCGGCTAAGGAGCTCCGCTTTGAAGACGCAGCTCGCGCCCGCGACCTAATGCGGTACTATCAGAACCTGGAGATGATGAAGTCAAACGTTGAATAATGTACCTAGGCATAATTCCAACTTTCAAGCCGCGCGCAGTATAATAAGGCCTGGCCGTTTCTGTTTGTAGTGATTCTGATAAACAGGCCATCTCATAGAGCACGTCCACTTCATTTAAATCAAATTTTAATTAGAAAAAACAACTCTTGTTAATATGTGGCAAGTAACTTAATGTCAATAACTTAAGTTCTTTAAAAATGCAATCTTTCATCATCAAGCCCTAGAACAACCGTTATACTCGACTTAAAATCAGGTGGTTCCGTTTTGCTTGACCACCTGAACAAATACCTCTTATGTCCACTACATTTTCGATTTTTTGAAGGGGTTCTAGAGAAGCCCCCTCAAAAAATGGCCCCTCAGCTATCAAACTCGGTACTGGCTAGTTCTTACTATCTCATAACCAATGACTTGATGATAGTTAAAACAATGCTAATAATTAATAATAAATATTGAGATATAAATAGTAATACTATATAATAATAAATATAGTAACAATAAAAGGTAATATAATGGCTATTAATACTAATCCTGATAATACAACAAAGCATGCACCACCTATTAAGACCCCTTCTTCAGACACATCAAAAAATGCGTCTCTCGAGGAACGGAGCAATAGCGCCTCTAAGGTACTAGTACCCGAGGTGCCTGTTACGACAGCCCCGCAGAAGACGATTTCTAAGAAAATGTCTATTGAGACCCCTTCTTCAGAAAATGCATCTCCTGTGACACGGAGCGATAGCGCGGCCTCTAAGGTACTAGTACCCGAGGCGCCTGTTACGACAGCCGCGAAAGGATTACAGGAAATTGAGACCCCTTCTTCAGAAAATGCATCTCCCGTGACACGGAGCAATAGCGCGGCCTCTAAGGTACTAGTACCCGAGGCGCCTGTTACGACAGCCGCGAAAGGATTACAGGAAATTGAGACCCCTTCTTCAGAAAATGCATCTCCTGTGACACGGAGCGATAGCGCGGCCTCTAAGGTACTAGTACCCGAGGCGCCTGTTACGACAGCCGCGAAAGGATTACAGGAAGTGGATCAAGAGCTTGCGAAGTGGTGCAATGAAACACCAGGAACAGAAGAATATGCTAAGAAAATCTTTAGAGCAAGCAACATCAAAAAGTGTAACTTCTTTGGAGAATTGGAGAGAAGTCTTGCGCAGTGGTGCAATGCAAAACAAGGAACAGAAGAATACCCTAAGAGAATCATTGCAGCAGAAAAAATCAAAAAGTCTTACCTTTTCAAAGAAAGCGAACTTGACCTATCGAATCTAGGGCTCACCTCTTTTCCTCCACTCCCGGAGAGCAACGCAGACCTTAAGAAGCTCGATCTGAGTCACAATCAGCTTGACTGCATCCCAGGCATCCCAGATGTAACCCTCCGGAAGCGACAGTTCCGCGATCTCCAGACGCTCGATCTGTCTCACAATCACTTCACTTCCTTCATGTTCGTCTGCAACAGCGACTTCCCCAAGCTCCAGACGCTCGATCTGTCTCACAATCACCTCGCCTCCTTTGCCACTCGCATAGACCATCGCCTCGACTTAGGGATCTCCCAGCTCCAGACGCTCGATCTGTCTCACAATCACCTCGCTTCCTTTGTGTTCGACTGCGACAAGCTCTGCAAGCTCCAGACGCTCGATCTGTCTGACAATCACCTCACCTCCTTTGATACCTGTCTCGGCGACAAGACTGCTTCGGAACTGGGAAGACTGCAATGGCATGTCAATGAGCAAAATAAGCTCTTAAAACGACTCGAGGAGGAGTCTCACAAATTGGCGAGAACATGTCCTCAGGAGTCTCAAGAATTCGCGAAGACAAGGCATATCAAACGAGAGAACAAAGACGAAAAAGAGAGCCTGTTGTACGAACTACTCGAACAGAAGATGGTCAACTTAGTCACACAGCGAGAGGACGCATTGAAGAAAATTGGAGACCTTTCCGCACAAATCTGTTTACTCGATAAGCGCCTTGGGCTCCACAAGCTCGTTCTGACTAACAATCGCCTCACATCCATCGAAAAAATCAGCGAGCTCAAAAACCTCCAGATGCTCGATCTGGGTTCCAATCAGGTTACCTCCATCTCAGAGAAATTCGGGCAACTCGAAGAACTCCAGCATCTTGATCTGACTCACAATCAGCTCACATTTCTTCCTTCACAAATCAGTGCGCTCAAAAAGCTTCACAAGATCTATGTGGATGGCAATATCGATGTGAATGGCAATCAGCTGCTTTCCTCACAAATCATCGGTCATCTCCCCAAGGATGTTAATAAGACAAAGTTTTTGCGTCGAAAATGGCACTAAAAAGATCGTTACCAATTAGTGCCATTTTCCCAGGGGAAAACGGTTGAGCGACTATCGCCGGCAACGAATTGAAAACATGTCCTTTCTGGAGAGGAACAAGCGATAATTTAGTGGGTAAGGGATTGGATTCCGCCAATCCCTTACCGTTACCGCCATAGGGTTAATTCCCTATATTTTCCCGACGTGCATCTTTCTCGCACCGGGCGGTCCCAAACTATTTACCCCAAGTAGGGGAATCGATTTAACATCGCAGCCTTGCTGTGCAAAGGTCTCTATAGCTGAGGATGCCCATCTTTTCAATGTGTTTGTTCCATAACCGCTTGTTGTCAGTCAACTCTGTAGAAGATCGAACCATTCACCAATATCTCACCGATCTATACCGCTCGTGATTGAAAAATCGGTTCTGGCGGCGCCCCACCCCAAAGACGTTGCGTCTTCGGGGACCCCGACCCGGCGCCGGCAAGGCCTGGCTCAAATTCAGGTCTGCTTCCCTTAGAAAAAGCTCGAACCCCCGAGCTTTTTCAAGTGTCCGCAGCCTTGCCATATTCCGATTTTTGAATCCCTCTCGGTATAAAAAAGGCACTCTCTTCCTATGAATGAAACGATGAAGTATGCAGTTCGATGAAATCTTTACAATCGGCCACTCTACTCATCCAATAACCCAAATTGCCAATCCATTGGCTTATAGATCGATTTTTGACTAAGTTATTCTCTTTTCCCATTCTCGTTGCACCCAAGCCTTGAACTCTCTAGAAAACCGATCCGGGTTAAAAGTTTCTGCGTGCTCTCGTATTTTTACCGGATCGAAGTCCATTTGTTCGAATCGGTGCACCGCCTCTTGGATCGCTTGAGGAGATTGCTCCTGAAAAAATATCCCCGTCTTTTTGTCTTTGACTGTTTCGAGAGAAGCGCCTTTTCTGAAAGCGATTACAGGAGTGCCGCAAGCTTGCGCCTCCACCGGAAGGATTCCGAAATCTTCAATAGGGGCAAAAATGAGAGCCTTCGCGTTTTGTAAATATTTCTTAAGAGATTCTTGCGATTGATACCCGAGGATTTCAACATTTTTCGAGGCTTTGGACTTCACTTTCGATAATTCCGGCCCATCGCCAATGACAACCAATCTTTTATCAGGCATTCCAGAAAATGCCTCGACGATCAGATCCATTTTCTTGTAGGGAACCATCCGGGAAGCTGCCAAATAGAAATTTTCTTTTTTCTCTTTTACTTCAAAAAAATTCGTGTCGACTGGTGGATAAATGACTGCAGCTTCTTTTCCATAAATTTTTTTGATTCTTCTCGCGATATAGTGAGAAATGGCTGCAAAACCATCGACTCGGGCGGCAGATTGCGCATCCCAAAGGCGGAGGTAATGCAGGAAAAAGTGGGCTATTCTCCTCTTCCAGCCTTTCTGACTAGAAAGATATTGATGGGTCAAATCCCATGCATACCGCATGGGAGTATAACAGTAAGAGAGATGGATCTGATCGGAATGAGTCAGAACTCCTTTCGCGACACAGTGGGAACAGGAAATAATTAGATCGTAATTTGATAAGTCGAATTTTTCGATGGCAAATGGATAAAAAGGAAGGTAATGCCGATAGTACTTTAGAGCCCATGGAAATCGTTGGATGAAGGAAGAATGGATTTCCTCATGCTCGAAAGCTCTTCCTTTAAGGCTATTCGAATCTTGCAAGAGCGTATAGATAGGCGAAGGAAATAGGTTATAGACCGCTTCAAAAGCTTTTTCCCCTCCTCCGCTGATTTCAGCGAACCAATCGTATACCAGAGCTGTTTTCATGGTGATACGCAAGAAGCTTTAGAAGAACCTACTTCTGCTAGATCTGCCTGGACCATCATTTGGACAAGCTGTTTCAAAGAAGTTTTGGGAGTCCATCCAAGCTCCTTTTTGGCTTTGCTCGCATCGCCGATGAGCAAATCAACCTCTGCTGGGCGGAAAAACTGAGGGGAGACATCGACAAGGATTTTACCAGTCGTTGGGTCGATACCTTTTTCCATGAGTCCTTTTCCTTGCCATTCCACTTGGATTCCAACCTCTGTAAAGCCAAGCTCGATAAACTTCCTGACCGTTGTCGTTTCGCCGGTTGCTAAAATGTAGTCGCTAGGTACATCTTTCTGGAGCATCAGCCACATCCCTTCGACAAAGTCTTTAGCGTAACCCCAATCTCGCTGGCTGTCCAAGTTCCCTACCGTTAGCTTATCCTTCATCCCATGAACGATCTTCGCGATGCCTTGGGTAATTTTGCGCGAGACGAACGTTTCTCCCCTTCGGGGACTTTCATGATTGAATAAGATCCCATTGCTTGCGTGAAGGCCATACGCTTCGCGATAATTCACAACGATCCAATAGGCATAGAGCTTTGCAACACCGTAAGGCGAACGCGGATAAAAGGTCGTTTTTTCGGTTTGAGGGATCTCCTGCGCCTTCCCGAAAAGTTCCGAGGTCGATGCCTGGTAAAAGCGGATTTTATTGTTATGGGAACGGATTGCTTCGAGAAGGCGGAGAACCCCCAAAGCATCGACATCTGCTGTGTACTCAGGCATATCGAAAGAAACCTGCACATGACTCATCGCTGCAAGATTGTAAATTTCATCAGGAGAAACTTTTTCTACGATGCCTTGGATGCTTGAAGAATCTCCTAGATCGCCTTGATGGAGAAATAACCATTTTTCGTACGAACGGCCATCGCATAGGGACTGGATTCTAGAAAGATTTGGCGAGGATGACCTGCGGATCACTCCATGAACCTCGTACCCTTTTTCAAGGAGGAGTTCGGCAAGATATGAACCATCTTGGCCTGTGATTCCTGTAATGATTGCTTTTTTCATGAAGGGAACCTTCTTTGTATTTTGGAGGGGGCCGCCAAAATGGGCCAACCGCGCACAGTATATAATGACTCATCTTGTTTTGAGAAGCATGAAAAACAAGCTTTATCCTTAGGGTTCTTGCTCAAAATGAATCGTTTGCTTATTTTCGTGTGAGTTGTTCATTCACGCAAGAAAAAGAAAATGGAATTATCGATCACGCCATCGTTAGCATTAGACCTTTTTTACAAGATGTTGCGGATAAGGTCCGTAGAAGAGAGAATCGCAACTCGTTATCCCGAACAAAAAATGCGATGCCCGGTGCATTTAAGCATTGGACAAGAAGCGGTTGCAGTGGGAGTCTGTAAAACGCTTCTGCGGACCGATTCCATTGTCAGCGGTCATCGAGCCCATGCTCACTATTTAGCAAAGGGAGGCAATTTGAAGGCGATGATCGCAGAGATTTATGGGAAAGCTGCCGGTTGCGCAAAAGGAAGAGGTGGATCCATGCACCTAGTCGACCTAACAGTCGGGATGATGGGCTCCACTTCAATCCTTTCTAGCATCCTCCCTGTCGGCGTTGGAATGGCTTTTGCGGATTGGCTCAATGGTGAAGACCATGTAACTGTGCTTTTTTTAGGAGATGCAGCAACTGAAGAAGGTGTATTTACAGAATGTCTCAATTTTGCCTCTTTGAAAAAATTGCCAATTTTATTTGTCAGCGAAAACAACTTGTTTTCTGTTTATTCTCCCCTGAATGTACGTCAGTCAAAAGAAAGAGACCTTCTCCAATTGGCGAGAGCCCATGGGATTTGGGCTGAAAAAGAGGATGGCAATGACGTAGAAATCATCTATGCTTTATCAAAGCGGGCCGTCGAAGGGATTAGAGAGAAAAAAGGCCCCGCCCTTCTCGAATTTGCTACGTATCGATTCCGGGAGCATTGCGGTCCTTTTTTTGACAATCAACTCTGCTACCGTTCGGAAGAGGAATATCAATCCTGGCTTCTTCGTTGTCCGATCAAATTGGCCAAAGAAAAATTACTGAGCCAAAAATTGATCGATCAGGCCGAGGTAGATGCAATGCAAAAAACCATTGATTCAGAGATCGATGAAGCATTCATTTTTGTCGAATCTTCTCATTTCCCGAAGCTAGAAGACGATGGACCTATTTATAGTGCTTAAGGATATATGAACAGGCAACTGAAATTTTCCGAGGCCATTTTAGAGGCCACTGATCTTTTAATGGATCTCGATTCTAAAGTCTATGTCATAGGGCTAGGCGTTCCTGATCCTAAAGGGATTTTTGGAACTACTTTGAATTTGCAGAAAAAATATGGCGACGCCCGAGTGATGGATATGCCTACTTCTGAAAACGCGATGACCGGCGTTGTCATTGGATCAGCGATTAAAGGGTACCGGCCGATCATGGTTCATCAGCGGTTGGATTTCTTTCTCTATGCTTTGGATCAGATCATCAACAATGCTTCCAAATGGCACTACATGTTCGGCGGCCAAATGAATGTGCCGCTCGTCGTTCGATTGATCGTTGGAAGAGGATGGGGGCAAGGGCCGCAACACTCCCAGTCGTTTCAAAACTTGTTTGCTCATATTCCTGGACTCAAAGTGGTTATGCCGGCAAATCCCTTTGATGCAAAAGGGTTGCTGATTTCCTGTGTAGAAGATAACAATCCGTGCATATTTTTTGAGCATCGATGGCTCCATAATATACATGGCGATGTCCCTGAGGGGATCTATCGTGTACCTATCGGAAAGGCCAAGATTGTCAAGCAGGGCAAAGACCTAACGATCGTTTGTTGTTCCCATATGACCTTGGAAGTCTGGAAGGCTTATCAACTCATTCAGAACCAAGGCATCGATGTTGAAATCATCGATCTTCGCACGATTAACCCGATTGACAAAACGACTGTTCTCGAATCTGTCAAAAAGACCGGCCGCTTGATTGTAGCCGACCCCGATTGGACAACGGCAGGGTTGTCCGCTGAGATCATCGCATTTGTGACCGAAGAGATCTTTGCCTCTCTTAAGGCGCCGCCAGTGAGGATTGCATACCCAGATAGACCCTGTCCGACAACTTGGGCTCTTGCTAATCATTTTTATCCAACGAGTGCAGATATTGCCCTGAAAATTCTGAAAAATAATGAATAAACCCATTCAAGGGTTTGAGCTCATCGAGAAAGTATTGCACCAGAAAATGACGATTCCTCTCGATGTGCCAGATATATCGTTTACAGGGCCTTTTTAAATAAAGATGTTCCGATGAATTTACCAGGGTATGCGAGCGAAGGATGGAAGGGATTCGCTCGGAAACATCTCTCAAGATGGAAATCTCTGGAATCCATCATAGAACGGGCCGAAAGTTGCGTATATGCCCTATTTAGCCCTTTTTTGCTCATCTACTTTGCTCGCTATTTCTTAAAGAAAATCCGGCAGCTTTCTCATGACGATCAGATATTTATCTTAGCCAGAGGAGATTTTGGCTATACGATATTGTTTTACAACGCGATTCATTGCTGGCATGTAGCTCGTGGCCGAACTTACCTCATCAACCTCTCTTCCTCACAATTTGCCGAAGAATTAGCACAACTAATTTGTCCAGATACATTTATAATTAAATCTGGTTCTGTTGGTAAGTTGGTGTTGAAGTTTTTCCGCAAAATTTCATTTCAAATGCATACATTGTGCAGAGTAGAGGGAATTTTGATGAGAGAAAGGCCGGACGCGCTCACTCTTTATATGAATCCTCCTACCCTCAATTTTTTCCCCAGAACCTCGTATGTTGCATCCTTGGATCCTTTATTGGAAAACGTTTGTCAAAGCGATTCATTTGTAATAGCTTACGTACGATTTAGAACCTATTGCCAAGTGGATCAATCGTTTCACGCTGATTATATTCGTCTTCAAAACAAAGTGCAGCCATTGAGTCCTAAAGCTTCCACTTTGCAAAAACTGGAAAGGCTTAAGTCCGATCTTCAAATTGACGATCCTTATGTCATTGTAAATATTAATTGCAAAAAGCATGAAACAAACCAAAAAAGGAGAGGCATTCAGCATCCTGAAAGATACAACTCTTTGATCGACGCCTTGATCGACAATGGACTGAATGTGGTGATCCAGGGACGGAGCGAACAACCAGCCTTTCGCCCGCGCCCTAAATTGATCGATTATTCCAAAACCAATCACTGCTCTATGGAAAACGATTTCGCCCTCTATTCTGGCTGCGTATTCTCAATTGTCAGCAAAAGCGGACCAGATTCATTCAATGCGGTTTTCGATAAGCCCTTTTTAGAGCTGAATGTTGTGGAATTTTGCTACTGTCGTCCTGGCAAAAAAGGGCGCTACTTTTTCAAACATGTCTTTTCTAAAGAAGAAAACCGGTTCATCCCTTGGAGTGAAGTCTTCGCTTCTCCCATCTATTTTGAAGCAAGCGATCTCATTTTCGATGAAGAGATTGAATACATCGAAATGTCAGAAGAAGAAATCTTCCAAAGCGGCACTGAATTTCTAAAGTTGGTTTCGGGAAGAAAGGAATGGGATTCATGCTCAGAAAATCAGCATCGGTTCAAGAGTCTGATGACCCCGTTGCATCTGGACCATTTCCATACTTCCTCAGTGCCTTGCGATCATTATCTAGATGTGTGTTCGTATAACAATCGTCTTGAACCGGTTCCGTTTACCTGTAAAGAAGGACAACCACTGATTGCAAAAAAATCTTAGATCAAGCAGACTACGCTAAATTTCTTCACGGATCCTGTGACAACAGTCGCTTTAAAAGTGCCCTTTGTTGATCTCGCGTTGCAACATTCGAGGATCAAGCAGGAACTGCTAGCGGCCATCTCCGAAGTGATCGATAGCGGTCAATTCATTCTGGGGCCGGTTGTGGAACAATTCGAGACAGAATTTGCTCGTATGGTCGGGGTCAAGGAAGCGATCGCGTTAAATTCGGGAACGGATGCCTTGATCTTGTCTCTTAAAGCATTAGGAATTGGGCCTGGCGATGAAGTCATCACGGTTCCCAATTCTTTTGTCGCCTCGACGAGCTGCATTGAAATTGTCGGAGCCAAGGCCGTTTTTGTCGATGTCGGCGATGATTATAACATGGATCCAAAACAGCTTCAGGCCGCCCTAACGCCACAGACGAAAGCCATTTTGCCCGTGCATTTGACGGGAAGGTCTGCGGATCTTTTCCCCATTCTTGCATTTGCCAAAAAACATAGGCTCCATGTCGTCGAAGATTGCGCTCAAGCAATCCAAGCTGAGTATCATGGCCAGCAAGTGGGCTCGTTCGGCGACACAGGGTGTTTTAGCCTACATCCTTTAAAAACACTCAATGCTTTGGGAGATGGGGGTGTAGTCACAACAAATTCACCAGCCATTGCTGAAAAATTGCGGCTCTATCGTCATCTAGGGTTGAAAACTCGAAATAATTGCGTTGCTTGGTGTTCGAATTCAAGGCTCGATAATATCCAGGCTGCGATGTTGCTTGTGAAGCTGAAATATCTGGATCAGTGGACTAAATCTAGAAGAAGAAACGCTGCATTGTATCGCGATTTGCTACAGGGGATCGAGGAGCTTCGATTCCCAGTCGAAAAACCTCATGAAAAAAGCGTGTATCATACGTTTGTTGTGCTGGCCGAGAAAAGAGACGCCCTGAAGGCATTTCTTGAAAGCCAAGGAATTGGATCGGTGATCCACTATCCCGTGCCAATCCATAAACAAACAGTAGCTAAAAATTATTCTCAGTTAAGTTTTCCTGTCACTGAAATGCAATCTGAAAGAATTTTAAGTCTTCCGATTCATCAAGATCTGGAAACTCAACAAATCCATTGTGTGACTGAGGCAATTAAACTTTTTTATTCAAAGGGCTGATTATGCGGGTTCCGTTTTCTTATTTGGATCGACAATTTGCAGACATTGATTTGTATCTGAGCGATGTGCGTGAATTCGTTAAAACTTATGACTTTACTCTTGGCAAACCGCTACAGGAATTTGAACAAAAATTCGCTTCCATTTGCAAGGTTCCTCACGCTCTGGGAGTCAATAGCGGGACTGATGCGATTTCCATCCCATTAAAAATGTTGGGCGTTAGCGTTGGCGACGAAGTCATCACTACGCCGATGACATTTGTCGCTACTGTGGGAGCGATCGTAGCAGTTGGAGCAAAACCGGTATTTGTGGATTCAGAAGATGGGTATGTTATCGATGCTACGAAAATCGAAAAAGCCATTACGAGCAGAACTAAGGCGATTCTACCTGTCCACTATTCTGGAAATACTGCCGACATGGTCTCTATTACCAAAATCGCAAAGAAGCATCAGCTCAAAGTGGTGGAAGACGCATGTCAGGCAATCGGCGCCACAGTGGAAGGAAAGCCTGTAGGTTCATGGGGTGATGCAGGAGCCTTCAGCTTGCATCCTTTGAAAAATTTGAATGTGTGGTCTGATGGCGGAATTGTAATCACTAACTCTGGTGAACTATCGAAAAAGATCAAGCTATATCGCAATCATGGACTCATAAATAGGGATGAAGTGGAATTTTTTGGAATCAACTCCCGCTTTGACACCATCCAAGCTGTGATTGGAAACCGCTTAATTCGAGAAGTAGAGTTTATCACAAACAAGCGAATCGAAAATGCAAAGCGATATGATGAGGCTTTTGAAAGATTAAGTGAATTTATTACACTTCCCAAAAGACGCCCTGGTATAAAACACAGTTATCACTTGTACATCATTCGGGTGAAAGATCGAGACAATCTCCTCAAGTATTTAAACGAAAGTGGAGTTGAGGCAAAAATCCACTATCCGAACCCTCTTCATCTCCAGCCGGCGGCTCGCTACCTTGGCTATGAATTGGGTGATTTCCCAGTATGCGAAAGCCATTGCAAATCGATTATCACCCTTCCCGTGCATCAGCATTTAACTGATCTAGAAATTGAGTATGTAATTCAAAAAATAAACGACTTCTATTTGAAGGAAAAGAAGGGTAAGGCATCAGTGTTATTTGCCCAATACGCGAATCATTTATCATGAATCAATATCGTAGAATCTGGAGACGCGTAAAATCTCTTATTTATCATACTCGTAAGATTCTATGCGAAATGGCCAATCTGATATTCTTAAGGCCTTTAGAATTATATTACTCAAAGAAACTCTCAAAAATCAGCAAATCTACCGAAGTATTCATGTTGAGCAGGAACGACTTTGGGATTTTTGCTCTCCATGTCCACTACGTCTCTCTTTGGCAAAAATATCGATCCCAAACTTGCGTTATTGTTCTCACAACGCAACATAAGATGGTCAGGACTCTCCTAGAGCAAATTTCTCCAGAGACCCAAGTCATTTATGTCCTCAATCCGATCATTCGGATTTACCGGTTTCTGTTTGGCAAATATGTCACTCAGTCCTATCTCTATTTCCCGCTCTATGCTTGGCTCTCATTCAACAGAATGGATCGGCATGAAATCTTCGTCCAGCCGCCAGAAGCATTGGATCAAAAAATTGCCTATTCTCCTTATTTAGATTCCCATTTTAGAACCGACTTCCCAAAGCCTGTTTTATCTAAAAAAGCTTATATCAAGTTAAGAGAGCGAACCCAGTTAAATTACGACTCATTTCTTGATTGTGTCCGCCTTTCCAAATCTCATCCCCCTGTCTCTCCGTTTCCAAAGTTAATGGATCGCTTTTCCACGTTAAGTAATCGTTTGGGTATCGATCGGCCATTTGTTCTTTTCAATCTGAATCGGAAAACATACCTCCGCGCTGAGCAAAATAGCCGGACCATCCGTCATCCTGAGCATTATGATGCGGCGATCGATTATTTGATCGAGTCTGGTTATCAAGTCGTGGTGCAAGGCCGCGATGAACAATATGAATTTTCTCCCAGGCCATCTTTAATCAATTATTTTAATGCTCCTCGAGCGCTCTTTAGAGAATGATTTAGCGCTTTTTGCCCATTGCGAATGGTTTATCACATGTAGAACAGGTCCGGAAGTGCTGCCCCTATTCTTCGACAAGCCAGTCCTCGGCCTGAACTACGTAGAATGTTGGCATTTGATGCCCTACAAAAGGTTCAGGCTATTTCCCAAGCATGTGATTCAGTTAGAAACAGGGAAACCGATTCCATGGAAACAGTTATTGGATCATCCTTCTCTATTTTGTTTTGGAAGCGTGCCTCATGACCCCTCAGTTGAATATCGCGACATCAGCCGCGATGAGATCCTGCAGGCCGTCAAGGAGTTCCATAACACGGTTCAAGAGATGTCTTGGGATCGGCTGACTGAGAGGCAGAAAGACTTTAGAAAATCAGTTACTCCCTTCCATATGGATCTTTTTTATACCGAAACAGTTCCTTTAGATTCCTACCTTTCCTTATCATATCAGGAGGAGGGCAAGGGTGGGCCGATGGATCGAACGAATGAAATCATAGACAATCCCGTGGGCAGCTATGGCACTTAAAACCGATCAAAGCTTACTAGAGTTATATACAGAGATGCTGCGCATCCGCAGGATTGAAGAAAGGATCGCCGATCGATATCCAGAGCAGAAAATGCGCTGTCCAGTCCACCTAAGCATCGGTCAGGAAGCGATTGCGGTTGGCGTATGTAAAGCTGCTTTACAAACCGATTTTCTCGTCAGCAACCACCGCGCCCATGCCCACTATTTGGCAAAAGGTGGAAATTTAAAGGCGATGATCGCAGAAATCTATGGGAAATCGACGGGGTGCGTGCAGGGTCGAGGAGGTTCGATGCATCTTTATGATTCCGCCGCTGGGATCATGGGTTCAACGCCGATCATCGGCAGCACGATGCCGGTCGGAGTGGGGATCGCGTTTGCGAGCACCCTAAAAAAAGAAGAGCGGGCCATGATCATTTTTTTGGGGGATGCCGCAACGGAAGAGGGGGTTTTTTCAGAGTGCCTGAATTTCGCTGTCCTCAAGCAGCTGCCCATTTTATTTGTCTGCGAGAACAACTTCTTCTCCGTATATTCCCCATTGTCGGTGCGCCAGCCGAAAAATAGAGACCTTCTCACCATTGTTCGGGGTCATGGCATGTGGGCGGACAGCGGATATGGAAACGATGTGGGAATGGTCCATGCAAAGGCTAGGGGTGCCTTTCAGAGAATCCGAGAAAAGCAAGGGCCCTGTTTCCTGGAGTTCACAACTTACAGGTATCGCGAGCATGTAGGCCCCTATTTCGACAATCATCTGAACTACCGATCCGAGCAGGAATATGAGGAGTGGAAAAAGCGGTGCCCAGTACATACCACCTTAGCTCAACTACGTGCAAACGATTCGATCGATGATCAGGTTCTTGCCGACATCGATGCCAAGATCGCATTGGAAATCGACGAAGCTTTCGCCTTTGCCGAAGCAAGCCCGTTTCCCGATTTCTGTATTGAAGAACCCATTTACAGCCCTTGAGATCCTCGATGCGCCAAATTAAGTTTTCAGAAGCAATTCTTGAGGCAACCGATCAACTCATGGCTCTTGATCCAAGGGTTTATGTGATGGGGCTCGGAGCGCCTGATCCGAAGGGGATTTTCGGAACCACGATGAATCTTCATAAAAAATATGGAGAAGATCGATCAATGGATATGCCAACCTCCGAAAATGCGATGACAGGAATTGCCATCGGATCGGCGATTCACGGCATGCGCCCAATTATGACCCATCAAAGAGTCGATTTTTTCTTTCTCGCTCTCGATCAGGTCATTAACAATGCAGCCAAGTGGCATTACATGTTTGGCGGGAAAGCCAGCGTTCCTCTTGTTATCCGATTGATCATCGGGCGCGGATGGGGGCAGGGACCCCAACATTCTCAATCGATGCAAAATCTCTTTGCTCATATCCCAGGGCTGAAGGTGGTCATGCCTTCAAACCCTTACGATGCGAAAGGACTTCTGATCTCCTGCGTCGAAGACAATAATCCCTGCATTTTTTTGGAGCACCGCTGGCTGCACAACATCCATGGAGATGTGCCAGAAGAGATCTATCGGATTCCTATTGGTCAGGCGAAAGTAGTCAAGGAAGGAACGGATGTCACGATCGTCTCCTGTTCCCACATGACTCTTGAGGCTTGGAAAGCCCTTCCATTGATTGAAAATGAGAAGATCAGCGCTGAAATTATCGATTTGAGGACAGTCAACCCCATCGATAAAAAAACGATTCTCGATTCGGTTCGCAAAACAGGGCGCCTTGTTGTTGCCGACCCCGATTGGAAATCGGTTGGCCTTTCAGCAGAAATTGTCGCTTTCGTATGCGAAGCGGCTCATTCCCATCTGAAGACAGCGCCAGTCCGGATCGCTTACCCCGATCGGCATTGCCCGACCAGTTGGATACTCTCCAACCATTTCTATCCGACAGCCGCGGACATTGCTCTAAAAATCCTTCAGCTCATGAATCGATCGACAGGACAAAAGCAATTGATCGCTGAAATCCTAAACCAAAAGATGAAGGGGCCGATGGATATCCCTGACCCATCTTTTGTAGGCCCCTTTTAACTCCACAACCCAAAAAATTCTATGCCAATTCAAACTGATGATAAAACAAAGTGCCATGCCCCTGATGTACGCTCCGATGCAGTGCATTTGGGAAAACATTGGTCTTATAATTTTCGCAATGATCCGAAACGGCTCCCTTTCGTTCTCTCTCGCTACAAGTTTTCAGCTCAAATGGGTTCGAAAAACCGGCGTGTGATTGAGCTTGGCTGCAGTGACGGGATTGGGGCAACGATCCTTGCTGAACAAGCTAGGAGCTATACAGGGGTCGATTTTGACGCTCCTGCTATTGAGACGGCCAAAGAAAATCTCCCATCGGATCGGTATGAATTCGTTTATGCCGACTTTACTGGGAAGAAGTTTGGGGAGTTCGATACAGCTGTCAGCTTGGATGTGATCGAACACATTTTCCCCGAAACTGTCGACCGATACTATGAAACGATTTTGACCAATCTAAACCCGAATGGGATGTGCATCATTGGAACGCCGAATATTACTTCAGCTCCCTATGCTTCGCTTCCCAGCCAGATCGGCCATGTAAACCTCTATTCTCAGGAACGGCTCGTGAAGGAACTCTCTCGCTATTTCCATCAAGTTCTTCCATTCGGAATGAACGATGAGCTCTTGCATACAGGATATGCTCCTATGTGCCATTATTTGATTTGCGTCGCCTGCTACCCAAAGGAGAAACTATGAACCTAGATTCGAAATCTCAAGAGCAATGGCAGACAGTCACAGATCTGATGCAAGCTCAAAGCGCGATCTCTTTAGGAAAAACGGCTTCTTATTGGTATCGGCATGCTCCAAGGAAGATGCTCGATTCTCTGACCTACTACAAATTTGCTGCGAAATTGATCGGAAAATCGAAAAAAGTCCTCGATGTCGGATGTGGCGAAGGGTTTGGGACCTTTTTATTAGGCAAAGAATGCGGGTGGTCCAAAGGGATAGATTCCGATTCAGCCGCAATTACTATCGGGAAAAATAATTTCACTGAAGAAGTCGTCCAATTTGCGCAGGAAGATATTTTCAAAAGCGCCTCAGGCGAAAAATTTGACGCGGTTGTCAGCTTTAGCACGATTGAGCATATCTCTTCCGAATCGACTCGATCGTTTTGGAGGATTCTCTCGCAGCAACTTAAGCCGGAAGGGTTAGTCATTGTGGGAACACCAAGTCCAAGTTCCCAGGTCTTTTCTTCTACGACGAAAGACCCTATTAATCCCTATACGCACGACCGTCTGGAAGCGGAAATCTCAAGTCATTTTGAATACGTGTTCCCATTTGGGGCTAATGGCGAGGTGATTCATACGAGCTCTCTTTCTTCAGCTCAGTATTACATTGTTGTAGGTTGTAAACAGAAGAGTTGAATGATGCGCCCCTTTTCGCTTAGCGTCGTCATGCCTTTCTACAACCATAAACAGTATTTGGAAGAATCGCTTGGGTCGATCGCTTCTCAAAGCCTTCGTGCTGATGAGATTCTGATTGTTGACGATGGCTCAACGGATGGGTCTGAAACCTATTTGCCGGAGTATCAAAAAAGATTCCCCTCCATTCGGGTGATTCGCAATGAGGTGAATCGGGGAATTGCATACACCTTCAATCGCGGAGTCCAGGAAGCTAAAGGAGAGTTCATCATACTTTGCCCTGCAGACGATCTTCTGATGCCTGGGTTTTTTGAAGAGTGCCGAAAAGCTTTCCTTAAATATCCTGAGCTGGGCATATTTTGCGGCGATACTTCCCTATTTCCAGATCGAATGCCCTATGAATTTAAAAAAGTAAATATCCTTCCTTTCGCCTCTGATATCTTGCTTGCCAAAGAGGATGTAATCAAATATTGTCGCAACCAGGATTTTTTTCTGGCTACGAATAGCGCAATGTATCAGCGCGAATTGGTCCTAAAATATGGAGGGTATGATTCAAAATTACTCAGTCTGATGGATACCTTTCTCAATTATCAGATCGTGTTAAGGCATCCGATCGTGTATAAACCTCAGATTTATAGTGCATTTCGGCTGGTTTCTAACTCCTATGGGAGCCGAATCCGCTTTAATTGGAAACTGAGACTCCAGCTTCTTTCTGAGTTTGTTCGCAAAACGGATCAAAGCGATGCTGGGTTTCGAAAAGACTTTATGAGAGCTGGAATTTTCAGCTTGGGAGGCTTTTCAATGCTTCTTTACCTGTCCTTCAAGCCCAAATTTTGGAAGTATCTTCCTTTTCTCTTTTTCAAGCTTTTCAGACAAAAATTAAAAAAGAAGCATTCTCAATGCTAAAGAGTCGATATTTCACGATTGAACATCTCAAGCTCTGAAAGAGAAGAAAATGTTCGAGCGGGTGGGAATGAGAACGGAGAAATTTTTCTTTTCAGAATTTTAAAAACCAGCTTTTTAAGCAGGCTTTTCCAGGTTTTGATAATAATGCCTGGTAAATATTTCCAATGCACTGGGTTTACAAGAAGATAAAGGGAAATGAATAGGCCGTTATAGGAAAGAATACGGGAGTCTTTCATTGCCTTTCTGAACGCAAGATCTTTTGCTTTAGAAACTTTCGACATGAGCGCTTCCATGACCCGGTAACGCTGGTTGAAATTCTTGCCTACTAGATTCCCATATGAATTGGGAACGACTCGAACCGAAGCAAGAGGCTTTGGAATATAGGCAATTCCGTGTCTAAATCCGATTTGATAATTGATGTGGTAATCGCCTAGGCTCTTCAAAGCTGGGTCGTATCCTCCATATTCGAGGAAGAGTCGCCTATTATAAAAACACCCGCAGCTGGCGATCCAAAACCGAGTTTTTCTTAAGAGGGCGATGAACGCATTAGGGGCGAGAACGAGAGCTTCTGAACCAGGTAGGTAGGGGTAAAACTCGAAACAATACGGTTTCCGATCTTCAAAAATCGTCAGATCGGAACAGCTCAGCCCAATATGAGGATGCTTTTGAACAAGATTGGCATGATTTTCCAAGCAAGAGGGAAGCAGGAGGTCGTCAGCGGCTAGGATCGCCAGAAAATCGCCTGTGGCTAGAGCAGCACAGCGATTCACAGTATCATGCATGCCCATATTTCTTTGATTTTGAGTGAATTGCAGCTCTGAGTATTTCGACTGGTAGGATTTTATAATTTCGACGCTTTCGTCGGTGGAGGAGTCATCCGCAATGATGATTTCATCCGCTCGTCGTGTCTGGTTTAGAATGGAGCCGAGGGATTCAGGCAAAAATTTAGCCTGGTTATAATTAAGAAGAAGAATGGAGAATTTGATGCTCATGAGATTCCAATTTTTTAGATTGAGAGCTCTGCAAACTCCAAAGAGACGCATACTTTCCATTCAAAGTAATCAATTGGGAATGGGTGCCTTGTTCGATGATTCGCCCTTCATCGATCACGTAGATATGCTCGGCATTGACAAGCGTCGATAATCGATGAGCGACTACGATCAGCGTCTTCTTCCCTTGCAGGGTTAAAAGGCAATTCTGAAACACCTTTTCTGTTTCCGTATCTAAACTGCTGGTTGCTTCATCCAAAACGAGAATTTCAGGATTGCGAATGAGAGCCCGGGCAATCGCAATGCGCTGTCTTTCGCCTCCCGATAGACGAGTTCCCCGCTCTCCGATCACCGTCTTATACCTTTGGGGAAGATCCGAGATGAAGGAATGGGCGCCCGCTAGTTTAGCGGCTTGTTCAATGTCATTTGAGGACGCCGACGCCTTCCCAAAACGGATGTTCGCTTCAATGGAATCATTAAAAAGGAAAATATCTTGATTGACGATTCCAAACAGACTGCGCCACTGAGTTAAATCGATCTTTTTGCACTCCAATCCTTCGATTGTGATCTTGCCTGATGTAGGCTCGTATAACCGAATGAGCAGATCTAAAAGGGTCGATTTTCCTGCGCCGCTTGTTCCGGCAAAGCCGATGGTCGCTCCAAATGGAATGTCAAAAGAGATATTCCGAATTGCGTCTTGAGTTTTTCCTTGATACCTTAGGGAAACATCTTCAAAGCGGATCGATTTTTTCTTTTCAGGAAGAGAGAGGCCGCCTACAGGAAGAAATTCTTTCCCCTCCTCTCTAAGGAATTCATTCATCCGCGAAATATGACCCCAATTCAGGAGAAGGATCCCTAAACATCCGACAAATCCTTGGACTCGCGTCACGAACCGATAACTTGCCCCGAGAAAGATGAGCAGTATCGGAGCGCCCGATCCTTCCAATGGATGGAGATAGGAGCCGATCAGAAGCAGCGCTGCTACAAGAATGACAGCGATCACTTCGGAAGAATGGACAATTGCAGAATTCCAAATGATTGTCCGTTTTAGGCTTTGGATCAACGTCTGGATATGAGCGCCGAGCTTCTGTAAGATAAAGGAGCCGTTTTGATAGTAATGGACGTAACGGATCGCTCCGATGCATTCTACGACCTCAGAAGACATGGCCGCTGTTTTGTTGCTGTAGTCTTTGGATCGAACAGCCAAAAGCTTTCCCGTCGATTTGTAGGCAAATCCCAGCAAGATCAATAGACTGAACATGATCAGTGTGAGAGAGATGGAGATCGAAAACATAAAACAAAAAAGGGCGATCGACATTAGGAATGCTAGAAAAGCGTGATTCATGTTCGCAACGATCGTAGGAAGGCAATTCGCTGGAAGACAGGCGATATCCGATAGCTCTCCAGCCCGATAGCGGTTGACGTAGGGGAAGTTGAACGAGAATATTTTTTTCAGAATTTCCGTCTGAACTGCTTCCTGCATGACAGTGCTGATGCGGGCAAAAACAAAACAGGAAGCTAATGTAGCTAGCGACCGAATCAGCTGGGCTCCGATTGCCATTAAAAAGCAGATTATAAAAGAGAGGTCCCAAGGGAAAATATTCATGATTTTTTGGGAGATAAAATCGGATGGAGGTTCGCCAGCTGCCGTATGAATAGAGAGTCCCAAGAGCAAAAAGCTGAAGGTAAGTCCTTCTGTAAGAGCGGAAAGAAAATTCAATCCCAAGTAGAGAAGGGAAAGCAGTTTTGTTCTCCGATCGGAATGGATCACAATATTAAAAAAAGGTTTTTTTTTCATGGGTTGGAAGGTGGAAGGTATCAGACAGCTCTCTTTGTAATCAACAGTTCTCTATAAGAAAGAGTCTCTTTGGGAGCGTTCATGGCTGCCATATTCTCTTCTTGAAAAGAACTTTTGAACTCGGTACTTTTCGAGCATGTAAGTTAAAATTAGGAGTGACAAATGCGCATTTGTGTGCCTGGCGGCGCTGGATACGTTGGATCCAAATTGGTCCCGGAATTATTGAAAAAACACGACGTGGTCGTTCTCGATTTATTTCTCTATGGCGATGATGTCTTCAAAGAGCATAAGAATAATCCGAAATTGACCCAAACTAAGGGAGATATCCGAGATCCTAAAGTAATTGAAAAAGCTCTTAAAAATTGCGATGCAGCGATCCATTTAGCGTGTATTTCGAATGACCCGAGCTTTGAGCTGAATCCATCGCTCGGCAAATCGATCAATCTGGATGCGTTTGAGCCGTTTGTGAAAATGGCAAAACAAAAAGGGGTCAAGCGGTTTATTTTCGCCTCCTCTTCCTCCGTTTACGGCGTAAAATCGGAACCGAATGTCGTCGAGGAGATGTCTCTCGAGCCCTTGACGGATTATTCGAAATTTAAAGCCGAGTGCGAAGCGATCTTGCTCAAGCACGCTACCGATGATTTTGTATGCACTATCTTGCGGCCTGCTACAGTTTGCGGCTACGCGCCGAGGCAAAGGCTCGATGTCGTAGTGAATATTTTTGCAAACCTCGCCTACAATACTGGGAAAGTCAGAGTCATGGGTGGAGCGCAGATGCGCCCGAACATCCATATCGACGACATGGTCAGAGCCTATATCCATGTGCTGGAATCTCCTAAAAACAAAGTGAAGTCCCAAATTTTTAACGTCGGCTATCACAACCATACCGTCCTTCAGCTGGGTCAAATGGTGAAGGAAATCGTGGGAAAGAAAAAAGAGGTCGTGATCGCTATCGAACCTACTGTGGATAATCGCTCGTATCAGGTCTCTTCCGGCAAAATTTCTAGAGATCTTGGCTTCACTCCAAAATATACGATTGAAGATGCCGTAGAGAGTATGTTGCAAGCATTTGAGAAAGGCCTACTTCCAGATTCATTGGAAGATAAGAGGTATTTCAATATTAAAACTATGAAAGCGATTAACCTAAAATAATTTATGAAAGCGATCGTAACTGGCGGGGCTGGATTTATCGGCAGCCATTTGACCGAACTGCTTCTCTCTCAGGAGCATGAGGTTGTTGTCGTCGATAATTTTTCCACAGGATGGAGAAAAAATCTCAGTCAAGCGGAGAAAAAATACCCGAAACTCAAAGTTATAGAAACGGATATTCGGGAGAAAAAGGGTCTTGCAGAGGTATTTGACAAGGCAGACTGGGTTTTCCACTTGGCAGCTCTTGCCGATATTGTCCCCTCGATTGAAAATCCGAGAGACTATTTCGAGGTCAATGTCAATGGGACTTTCAATGTATTGGAGGCGGCTCTAGGAGCTGGGGTGAAGAAGTTTTTATATGCCGCCTCTTCGTCTTGCTATGGGATTGCAGAGCAATATCCGACGCCTGAAACAGCTCCCATTACGCCTCAGTATCCCTACGCTCTGACGAAATACTTGGGTGAGCAATTGGTCCTTCACTGGGCGCAGGTCTATAAACTTCCTTCGGTCTCCTTGCGCCTCTTCAATGTATTTGGCCCAAGGTCTCGAACGACTGGGGTCTATGGCGCGGTTTTTGGGGTGTTTCTGTCTCAAAAATTGCATGGAAAGCCCTATACGGTTGTCGGGGACGGTAACCAAACAAGGGATTTTACCTTTGTCGCCGATGTCGCAGACGCCTTCTACAGGGCTGCCCTTTCGGATTTAACCCAGGAGTTCATGAATGTGGGCAGCTCGGGACACTACAGCATCAACATCCTTGTTCAGCTACTTGGAGGCCCGGTTATCCATATTCCTAAAAGACCTGGCGAGCCTGATTGTACGTTTGCCGATGTCTCGAAAATCAAAAGGAGGCTTGGGTGGCAATCGAAAATTTCTTTCGAAGAAGGGGTTGCAAGAATTGTAAAAGAAATCGATGGGTTTCAAGACGCCCCTCTTTGGGAACCGGAATCGATCCAGAAAGCCACGCAGACTTGGTTTAAATACTTAAGCAAGTAGAGGGTTATGTTTTCTTGCCGTTTTGAGCGATTGAGAGATTCCTTCACTTCATGCGTTTATACGGATAGACAAGGGATCATTTCTGAAAATGAAGCATTTGCAAAGACCTGCAGGCACATAAAAAAGAGCCATGAGAAAAGAGGCGTCGTTTATTTCGTAGGGAATGGGGGCTCTGCCGGCATTGCTTCTCATTTCAGCAACGACCTAATGAAAGCTTTGAAGATCTCGTCTTTCACTTTCTATGATTCCAATCTCATGACTTGCCTCTCCAATGATCTTGGATATGAAAATGTCTTTAGCTATCCGCTTGAAAGAGTCTTAAAGCCGGATGATTTATTGATCGCGATCAGCAGTTCGGGAAAATCGGAGAACATCCTGAGAGCAGCTGAAGTGGCTCGGAAGCAAAATGTTCCTTTGATTACATTGACCGGATTCAAGAGCGAAAACCCTCTGAGACAACTGGGAGATGTCAATTATTGGGTGGCAGTTGAAGATTATGGCCTAGTGGAAACTACTCATTTTTTTCTACTCCATGCTTTAGTTGATTTGTTTGGGAAAATGTAAAATTGAGATGCTATGACAAGATTAACCGCCCCGTCTAAAATTCAATCGATGTCCCAAATCCTTGAAACTATAAGAGACGATCGGCGAAAAGGGCTAAAAATCGTCCAGTGTCATGGAGTTTTTGATTTAATCCATCCTGGCCATATTCGTCATTTTAAAGAAGCAAAATCAAAAGGAGACCGTCTTGTCGTCACCGTCACCGAAGACCGGTTTGTGAATAAAGGGCCTGGACGGCCTGTGTTTACGGAAGACTTAAGACTCGAAAGTCTCGCAGCTCTTGAAGATATTGATTATGTAGTCCTCAACGATTCTCCCGATGCCGTATCAGCTATCTTGAAGATCAAACCCGATTTTTATGTAAAAGGCGTCGAGTACAGTAATCCGGTCGATGATGTTACTGGGAAAATCTCTGAAGAAGCGCGGGCTGTCGAGTCGGTTGGCGGCCATGTCCATTTTACAAATGACATCGTATTTAGCTCGTCGTCGCTCCTAAATCGCTTTTTCGAGCCTATTTCTCGAGAAGTTTCCGACTTTATCGCAAAAATCAAGGCCGAATACACATCCAATGATCTGATCAAAAAAATCGATGCCTTTTCTAAATTGAAAGTCTTGGTGGTAGGAGATGCGATCATCGATGAGTATCAATACACCAACCCTCTCGGGCAGTCTGGAAAGGGTTTGCATATGGTGGCAAAATGTCTGGAAAAGGACCTCTTCTTAGGCGGATCTTTGATCATTGCAAACCATTTAGCTGATTTTGTTGGCGAAGTGACTCTTCTGGCTGCGGTTGGTAAAAATTGCCCCTATACGAATTTCATCACCCAAAATCTAGATAAAAAAGTAAAAACTCGCTTTTCATATGTTCCTGACACTAAGACTCTCGTTAAAAAACGCTACGTGATGAAAGATGGAAGGCATCTTTCTAAATTATTTGAAACATATTCGGGATACGATGAGCCACAAACTCAAGAGCAAATTGATGTGATTACAAATTTCTTATCTAAAAAATCAAAAGAGTTCGATTTAATTCTTGTTTGTGATTTTGGAAACGGATTTATCAATGAACGGATCATTGAAGCAATCTCAAATGTGCCAGCATTTTTAGCAATCAATACCCAAATTAACAGTGGAAATCGCGGTTATAATATAATTACAAAGTATAAAAGAGCCGACTACATCTCTTTGAACGAACCTGAACTGCGTTTGGCGGCCCATGATCGAAGTTCAGGGCTGGAAGGGATTGCATCTGATATTTTACAAATCATGACAGCTAAGCACATTTCAGTCACAAGGGGAGTGCATGGGGTCCTATGCTATTCGAGCGATAACAATATCACGAAGGTTCCTGCATTCACAACCAACACGATCGACAGAATAGGGGCTGGGGATAGTTATCTTGCCGTCTCTTCTTTGGGGGTATCCATGGGATACCCAATGATCTTATCATCATTTTTAGGGTCTTTGGCAGCCGCTATGAGCGTCCAAGTGATCGGCAATCAAGAGTCGATCAAGAAAGCCTCTCTTTGTAAGTATCTCATCCGCATGATGAAATGAAGCTGAGGTGGCGTGAGCTGTTCAGAAGCATCACCTTTTCAGAATCATATTCAACAAAGTTATTTCATGGGAGCTGCTGGCGATTCGTCGATTCTCTTCCCTTTTTTGGTTTTTGGCAGTATGCTTCCAGAAATTCTGATTAAAGGAAAGCTATGAGTCATGCCGTAAAAACGAAATGCCGAAATGCCATTAAGTCATTTGTGCAAAGATTGGGGTATGACATTATCCCCTTTCCAAAATTAGAAGGGCCTTACGAAAAAATTCAGGTGAAAAGTTATTACGCTCCTTGGAAAGAAGATCTAGAATTTCAAAATTGTTTTTCTAAGATCCAAACGCATAGCCTAGTCGATAAACATCGATGTTATGAACTCTGGGATATGGTCCAACAAAGCGCAAAGCTCGAGGGGGCGTTGCTTGAAATTGGCGTATGGCGGGGTGGAAGTGGGGCATTGATCGCTAAAAGGGCGGAAGTTTGCAAGATTTCGGATCCGGTCTATCTGTGCGACACGTTTTGTGGAGTTGTCAAGGCGACGGGACGAGATGACGTCTACAAGGGAGGAGAACATGAAGATACCTCCGTGGAAATTGTCCAGGATCTTATAGAGAGCTTATCTCTAAAGAACACCAATATTCTCAAAGGCATTTTTCCCGATGAAACGGGTGAGCAAATTGCAGAGCAAAAATTCCGTTTTTGCCACATCGATGTGGATGTTTACCAGTCGACTTTAGAAATCGTAAACTGGCTTTGGCCTCGCTTAGTTCCTGGGGGAATTATTGTATTTGATGATTATGGCCTTCCTACCTGTAAAGGGGTCAGAGATTACATCAATGAACGAAAAGCCGAGCAAGATTTGATCTCCCTGCATAATCTAAATGGCCATGCAATTTGGATAAAACTCTAAATTCAAAGCGCATACTTATCATTAAAATTGGCGCGATCGGCGATGTCATTATGGCATTGCCGACCCTGACCTATTTCAGAAAGACATTGCCGCCCCCGCATATCACATGGGTGGCCGGAAAAACAGTAGAACCGATCCTTAGATCGACTGAAAAGATCGATAGAATCATAACGGTTGACGAAGAGCTGCTTTTCAAAGGTCTCCTGTTCAAGAAGCTTTCCGAACTTGTTCGGATCCAAGGAAAGTTAGCAGGAAAGTATTTCGATCTTATCCTCATTGGACACGTCGATTGGAGGTATCGTCTTTTGGCTCTATTTGCTAGAAGCGGGCGTTGGAGATCCTTAAGCCGGCGAAATCATAGGCAATGTCCTATTCCGGGTAGATATCATGGAAATGAGTATGTAAGGCTTGCCTCTGGGCTCGATGGCGTCGATCTTTTGGATGCGGAGCTTCCTCGAATAACACTACAGATTTCAAAACATTTAGAATGCGGAACCTCCGCTATAGCGCTCGCTCCTGGAGGGGCGAAAAATATTCTCGCTGATGATGCTTTGCGCCGTTGGCCAATAGATTATTATGTTGATCTCGCTCGGATGTTTGAAAATCGGGGGATTCAGGTTTTGCTGACCGGATCGTCATCCGATGAATGGATAGTGCCTTATTTTAAAGGACTATCCTGTAGAAATCTCGTAGGAAAACTAGATTTGCTCGAACTAATGGGCCTTCTTCAAAGCGTGAAATTGCTGATCACTCATGACAGCGGACCGCTTCATTTGGCCAAACTTGCCAGATGCCATGCCATAGGATTGTTTGGTCCTACAAATCCTTGGGAAAAGGTTGGGGCTCATGACAACATTAAAGTTCTTTGGGGAGGAGAGCGTCTTGCGTGCAGGCCGTGTTATGATGGTAAAACTTATGCCGCTTGTTCTAAGAACAAGTGCCTTCAAAGCATTCATCCTGAATTAGTCTTACATGAATCGCTTAAGATTTTGGATGATTCTTCAATCACTTTTAATAATGATCGGCAATCAAGAACTACTCAAGAGAGCGCTTTTTGCAAAGTTTCTTGTTCAGTTAATGAAATAAAATAAGGTCGTAACATAAGAGAACTCAAGAACCAATAAAAAACGAGGACTGGGACATAAAGCAGAGCGCCATCTGAAAAGGAAATGAGGAGATAATTGATCAGTCCGCAGAGAATGCTTCTGTGGATTGGAGAAATTGATGTAAATGACATCGTCAATACAATCGGGTAGATCATTGCTATTAAATAACTAAAAAGTCCTAAAATTCCAAAATTAGACAATATGCCCAGATACACGATTTCCATTATTCCCTCAAAGGACCTTGTGGGGAAAAGGCTTAATGTTTCGAAGACCTCTAATTGACCGGTTCTTCCGCCTAATGTTTGATCATAAAGAAAAGTAAAATCAAATCCGAAAAAATAAGTGATGGATATGATTGCCATGATGGAAAAAACAAGAGGGAGTATCAAGCTTAAAAAGATATTTTTTTTCAATACAAAGCAGGCGAAGATCATTTCACTAAAGATCAAACCAGCCCACACGGTACGCGAGAAGGATAGGATGAGTGAGAGAACTGCGATCGATTTTCTCCATTTTGAAGTTTCAAGAAGCCGATAGAGTGGAAAAACCATTAAAAGACAAATTCCGTAAATATTTCCATTATTGTAAGTAGATATCAGTTTGAATATGAATCCTCTGTCGTTACATTTTTTTCCCAGTTCTCCATAATCGTTATAATTGGTTGTTAGAAAAGGGATTTCAATGAGTTTTCCTGATATCATTTTAAATAAAAAGAGAAAAATTCCATAGGTTGCGATGCAAAATATGCCAATGTTAATCAATTTGAATAAAAATTTGAGGTCGATCGAATTGATTTGTTCTGATAGAAAAATATAAAAAAACCAGGGTAATGCTATGAAGTTCAGGATAAAGGAAACCCCAAAACTAATATCATTAATTCCATGTATTAAAAAACTAAAAGCGCTGATAATTTGAAATGGCAATGTGCAATAGAATGCTATGAGTCGCTGGGTTTGGCAAACGAAGCGATTTCGAAAAAGAGAATAGATAGAAACAAGCCCTAACAAAAGGTAGCCCCATGTAAGTGGAATGCCAGCGATTTTAAAGCCGCCTTTGGGGAAGACGAGAAGGAACAGCCAAAGAAGAACGAGAATGCTATTTGGATGGAAGAGTCTGGCCCTTGGGCGAGGCAGGCGGAAGGTGATCATTTCTTCAAGTGCTTATTCAACAGCCCGGCAAGCTTCATCATGTTGACGGGAGCTTTTGAGCCAAAGACTTTGGCGAGCGCCGCATCGGGACGGATGAGCCGCTTATCCTTGGGGTCTTGAGGTTATGCGATTTAATGTACACCCAGAGTTGCTTTGTGACCTCGGGACGGGAAAGTTCTTTGTGGCCGAGAAGTGAGGAGAGCTCCGGGAGAGTTTGTAGGTAGGCTGGGCTATTTTTTTCTTCTTGGGAGCGGCTTTTTTGGCGGCGGGCGTTTCGGCAGCTTCCGCTTTCTTTGCCGAATTTGCCGCGGCGCCCCTTCTTGACGTAAGGGGTTTTGGGGTGGTTTGGGTATTTGGCCTTGAGTTGATCCAGAGTGCAGACGATCACATCGCAATCGGGATAGTTGGTGCAGGAGAAGAAGGTTTTGCCGAAGCGTGACTTACGGGAGTAAGCGGCCATCGCAGCCAATGGCAGGACAGGGAGGAGCTCTTCCGGAGACGGTAGGTCTTATCCCCTTTTTTGGGGATATTGACGATCCCTTTCACTCGGGATATTTGCTGCACCGAGAAAGGCGCCATAGCGGCCATGACGAACTGTCATGGGGGAGCCACAATGGGGACAGGGCTGATCCCAGTTAAAATTTCGGCATAATCTTCTTTGTTGAAGCCAAAGCCTCAAGCGGGGCTGGTGAAATCGCAGTCGGGATAGTTGGAGCAGCCATAGAAATATTTGTTTCGCGACCAGATCTTTTGGAACTTGTGTCCACATTTGGGGCAGTTGATATCGGTGAGAATTTTGGGGACGACAGCCTCTTTTTCTGCTTTTTCAACTAGAGGAATGAAATCGCGCCAAAAATCTCTGATGAGCTCTTTCCAGTTTTTATTGTGCTCAGCCACCTGTTCGAGCTGATCTTCCATTTGCGCTGTAAAAGTCACATCCATAATGGGGGGAAATTTTCCTCGAGCATCGGCGATCACTTTGCCAAGTTCAGTGGGTTTGAGCGCGCTGTTTTCCTTGATCGTATAGTCGCGGCTTTGGATTTTATTCATGATGGCGGCGTAGGTGGAAGGGCGGCCGATGCCGAGACGCTCCAGTTCTTTGACAAGCGATGCTTCTGTAAAACGGGGTGGGGCCTTGGTGAAAGATTGACTCGAAGTGACCTCTAGGAGATTGAGAGGCATGTTTACTTCGAGAGGAGGGAGATTTTTGGCGTTTTCGTCCTCTTCTTCGTTGGCGCCCCGGTCTTTTTTCTCTTCGTAGACGGCTAGAAAGCCGTTG
>CAVSSM010000008.1:0-45621 GCA_963730605.1 uncultured Chlamydiae bacterium | reverse complement strand
GAAAATCCTCTCCGCTCAATGGGAGATCTGAATTTTTGGGTCCCACGCGAGGACTACGGCTTAGTGGAAAGCGCTCATTTTTTTCTCTTGCATACCATCATCGACCTCTGGAATAAACCGGCAACCGAGGACTCAAGAATATGCTCATGATGTTGTCTACTCCTAGTAAAATCAAAACGTACGAGGAAATCGGAGAAATTCTTCAAAAAGAGCGAAAAAATGGGCGCAAAATCGTTCAGTGCCACGGGGTGTTCGATCTGCTGCATCCCGGCCATGTTCGCCACTTCAAAAAAGCCAAGGCGGAAGGAGATACTCTAATCGTAACAGTCACCCCTGATCGATTCGTCAATAAAGGCCCAGGACGTCCCGTTTTCACTGAAACTCTCCGGCTTGAATCGATTGCAGCGCTGGCCGACGTAGACTTTGTAGTTCTTAACGATGCGCCGGATGCAATATCGGCGATCAAGAAAATTAAGCCCGATCTCTATGTGAAAGGCCTCGAGTATTCAAATGCGGCAGATGATGTGACGGGAAAAATCTCCGAGGAAGTCAAAGCTGTCGAGTCTGTTGGAGGAAAAGCCTTCTATACGGACGATATCGTCTTTAGCTCTTCCTCTCTATTGAATCGGTTTTTTGATCAGAAAGCACCTGTTGTAGAGGCTTTTTTAAACCATCTCAAAACCAAACACAGCTTGGATGAGATCATTGAAAAAATCGAAGCGCTTTCTTCTCTGAAGGTGCTGGTCATCGGAGATGCGATCATCGACGAATATCAATACGCCGAGCCTTTGGGTCAATCTGGCAAGGGACACCACATGGTCGTCCGCTCTCTGGAGAAAGAGGTCTTTTTAGGCGGATCGTTTGCCATAGCCAATCACTTGGCTCAATTTGCTGGGGAGGTGACTCTCGTGACAGCCATCGGGAAAGAATGTCCCTATTCCATGGATATACATAAGAACCTAGACGGCAAGGTCCAGCAAGAATTTACCTATCTCGAAGAATCTTCTACTCTGACCAAAAAACGATATATTCTGAAAGATGGAAAAACTTTATCTAAGTTGTTTGAGACTTATTCAGGCCATGAAGAGCCCCTAAACGAAGGCCAAACCCGCACAATCGTCAATTATTTAAGGAAACGCGCATCAGAATTCGATCTTGTATTGGTGTGTGATTTTGGCAACGGATTTACGAATCCGGTCTTGATCGATGAGATCTGCAATATTCCTGCATTTTTGTCCTTGAACACGCAGATGAACAGCGGGAATCGAGGGTTTAATGTGGTTACAAATTATCGGAAAGCAAACTTTATTTCTCTTAATGAGCTAGAGTTGCGTATGTCTACTCATGACAAAAACAGTTCCGTGGAAGGATTAGCTGCTGATATTAGCCAAATCATGCAATGTCCCACCATTTCCGTAACCCGAGGGGTTCATGGAGTTTTTTGCTATTCAAATTCAGAGCCTTCCGTACATATCCCTGCCTTTGTCTCGAACAGCGTTGATAGGATTGGCGCTGGAGACAGTTATCTTTCGTTGTCTTCCCTCTGCATGGCTCGGAGCTATCCGATCCTGCTCAGCGGGTTTTTAGGATCTTTAGCGGCTGCAATGAGCGTTCAGATGATCGGCAATCAAGAGCCTATTAAGAAAGCGCCTCTAACAAAGTTTCTAATCCGGTTAATGAAATAAATATATGGAGAGAAAAAAATGGTTGCTGCAAGTTTAGATCTACGGTTAGTGGATGAATTTATCGCTGAGGGATTTGCAACAATCCCATTTCCTCAAGATCTTCGGGAAGAGATGCTCTTGGAAATCGAAAAATACATTCGAGAAATTTTTGCAAGTGACAGCGCTCCCAATCACAGTTCTCTCAAGAAATTCGCAATGGGGGTGCCGGATGATATTTGGTCCAAAAAGATGCATCGCGGAATGCGGATGTTTTCTGAAAAGCTCTCCGAGAAAATCCATCTATGGGCGGACCGATCCATACGCGAAAAATTTGGGCGAATCCGTTCTGCGGTCAATGCAGTGGCTCCGTATGAAATCTCCATCAATGCCCGGTTAACGGAAAAGAGCCGTGTCATCTATTGGCGCTGCGTCAGACCAGGGAAGCCCGATGCCGGACGGCCTCATCGCGACTCTACTTTTTGGGCTATCGAGGTTGAGGAGGGCTATAATCCGAAAATTCCCTTTCCTTTCGATTATGTCAAAGACTGCATCAAAATCTGGATCCCCTTGCAAGGCTGCTCTCTGAAAACGACCCTTCAGATCATTCCTCGCTCGCACCAAATGGAGATCCCCACTGAAGTGGTCGATACCGAATATGGTCGCAAACCGACGCTTGCCACCTCTTGGCTGAAAGAACATGAACATGAATTCATGTCGCCGATCGCCCTTTCTCAAGGCTCCTGTATTATTTTTGATAATAATTTAGTGCACCGTGGACCTACACACCAAGAGACAGATCTCCGGATATCGGCAGAACTGACTTTAATTGTGCAATAGCTATGCCAATTCTTTTTCGGTAGGGTCAAGAGAATTTCGTAACACGATAGAGCTCAAGAACCAATAGAACACGAGCACTGGGACATAAAGTAGCGCGCCATCCGAAACGGAAAGGAACAGATAATTGATCAGCCCGCAGAGAATGCTTTTGCGAATTGGAGAAATTGATTTGAATAAAAACGTCAATATAATTGGACAGATCATTGCTGTTAAGTAGCCGAAAAGACCTAAGATTCCAAAATTAGATAATATACCCAGATACACGATTTCCGCTATGCCCTGAAAGGGTTTGTCGGGAAAGAGGCTCATTGTTTTGAAGACCTCTAATTGACCGGTTCTTCCGCCTAATGTTTGATCATAAAGAAATGAAAAATCAAATCCGAAAAAATAAGTGAAGGATATGATAGCCATGATGGAAAAAAAAAGTGGGAGCATCAACCTTAAAAATATATTTTTTTTCAAAACTAAAATAGCGAAGATCATTTCGCTAAAGATCAACCCGGCCCACACGGTACGCGAGAAGGATAGGATGAGTGAGAGAACTACGATCGATTTTCTCCACTTTGAAGTCTCAAGAAGCTGATAAAGAGGCAAAATCATTAAAAGACAAATTCCATAAATATTTCCATTGTTGTAAGTAGATATCAGTTTGAATACGAATCCTCTATTATTGCATTTATTTTCCAGCTCCCCATAGTCGTGGTAATTTGTTGTTAGAAAAGGGATTTCAATGATGTTTCCGGATGTCATTTTAAATAAGAATAAAAAAATTCCGTAAGTTGCGACGCAAAAAATACCGATTCTAATCAGTTTGAATAAAAGTCTGAGAGAGATCGAATCGATTTGGTTAGATAATAAGACGTGAAAAAAAAGGGGAGAAAAAAGAAATTCAAGATAAAGGAAATCCCAAAACTAACATCATCAATCCCATGTATTAAAAAAGTAAAGGCGCTGATCATTTGAAAGGGTAGCGTAGAGCAGAATGCTATCAGTCGATGGGTTTGGCAATCGAATCGATTTCGAAAAAGAGAATAGAAGGAAACAAGCCCTAACAATAGGTAGCCCCATGTGAGTGGAATGCCAGCGATTTTAAAGCCGCCTTTGGGGAAGACGAGGAGGAAAATCCAAAGTAGGAAGAGAATCCTATTTGGCTGGAAAAGTCTGATGCCTGGGCGGGGCAGGCGAAAGATGATCATTTCTTCAAGTGTTTATTCAAGAGTCCTGCAAGCTTCATCATGTTGACGGGAGCTTTCGAGCCGAAGACTTTGGCTAGCGCCGCATCAGGGCGGATGAGCCGCTTGTCTTTGGGATCTTGCAGGTTATGGGACTTAATGTACACCCAGAGTTGCTTTGTGACCTCGGGACGGGAAAGTTCTTTGTGGCCCAGAAGCGAGGAGAGCTCAGGAGAGAGTTTGTAAGCGGGTTGTGCGATTTTTTTCGCTTTTTTAGAAGGAACTTTTTTGGCGGCGGGCTTTTCGGCAGTGTCTCCTTTCTTACCGAATTTGCCACGGCGCCCCTTCTTGACGTAAGGAGTTTTGGGATGGTTGGGGTATTTCGTTTTGACTTGGTCCAGGGTGCTGACAATCACGTCGCAATCGGGAAAATTCGTGCAGGAAAAGAAGGTTTTGCCAAAGCGTGACTTGCGAGGGGATAGGCGGCCATCGCAGCCAATGGCAGGGCAGGAGGGAGTTCTTCGGAGCTGTAGGTTTTTTCTCCCTTCTTAGGGATGTTGACGATCCCTTTGCATTCGGGGTAGCGGGAACATCCGAGAAAGGGGCCGAAGCGGCCGTGGCGAAGCGCCATGGGAGAGCCGCAGACGGGGCAGGGCTGTTCCCAGTTGAAATTGGGGTCGTAATCTTCTTTGTTGAAGCCGATCGCTTCGATGGGGCTTGTGTAATCGCAATCGGGATAGTTGGAACAGCCGTAAAAGTATTTGCTTCGGGACCAGATCTTTTGGAGCTTGTGGCCGCATTTGGGGCAGTCGAGGTCGGTGAGGAGTTTTGGGACGACGGCTTCTTTTTCGGCCTTTTCGACAAGAGGAATGAAGTCGCGCCAAAAATCGCGGATGAGCTCTTTCCAGTTCTTGTTGTGTTCGGCGACTTGTTCGAGCTGGTCTTCCATCTGGCGGTGAAGGTTACGTCCATGATGGGGCGGAAATTCTCCTCGAGCATCTGAGCGATGACTTTTCCGAGCTCGGTGGGCTTGAGAGCCTGGCTTTCCTTGATGGTATAGTCGCGGCTTTGGATTTTGTTCATGATGGCCGCATAGGTGGATGGGCGGCCAATGCCGAGGCGCTCGAGTTCTTTGATAAGGGAAGCTTCGGTAAAGCGGGGCGGAGGCTTTGTGAAGGATTGGTCGGACATGACGTCGACCAGGGAAAGAGGCATGTTCGGTTCGAGGGGAGGAAGGTTTTTCGCAACGTCTTCGTCCTCGTCTTCTCGCTCCGGTCTTTCTTCTCTTCGTAGACAGCGAGAAAGCCGTTGAACTTGATGGTGGAACCTGTCGCGCGAAGAACGATGTTTTGGTTGGTTTCGATATCGGCGGAGACAGTGTCGTAGATGGCCGGGTTCATTTGGGAGGCGATGAAGCGACGCCAAATGAGGAGATAGAGCTTGTATTGGTCGATGGAAAGGTACTGGCGGATCCGTTCGGGGTCGCGGGCTAGATTGGTCGGACGAATGCCTTCGTGGGCTTCTTGAGCGGTTTTCTTGGAAGCGTAGATGCGGGGCTGGTCGGGCAGATATTCGCGGCCGAAATGGCTCTGGATGTATTTGCGGGCGTTCGTGATCGCTTCGGGGGCAATGTTGACCGAGTCGGTACGCATATAGGTAATGAGTCCCTCGGAGCCCTCTTTGCCCATGTCGATCCCTTCATAGAGCCCCTGGGCGATGCTCATGGTCCGCGATACGGAAAAGCCATAGTGGCGGCTCGCCTCCTGCTGGAGCGTCGAAGTAATGAAAGGAGGGACGGGATTCCGCTTCCGTTCCTTCTTTTCGACGTTAGCGACTTTGTAGTGGGCCTTTTTCAGCTTTTCGACGATTCTATCGGCGGTTTTGGCATCGGGAATTAGGAAGCACTCTTTTTCGCCTACTTTCTCTTTTTCGACCTTGAGTCCATCGACCGTGTAAAGAGACGCGAGGAAAGGCCGGTCGATGGTCTTGCCTTCGAGTACAGCGCCGATGCTCCAGTATTCCACAGGGTGGAATGCATCGATCTCCTTTTCCCGGTCGACGACGAGTTTCAGGGCAACTGACTGGACGCGGCCGGCGGAGGTGCCGCTCCGTCCCCTTTTCACCTTTCGGGTCAGGATGGGAGAGATCTTGTAACCGACGATCCGGTCGAGGAGCCGGCGAGCTTGTTGGGCATTGACGAGATCCATGTCGATATCGCGGGGGTGGGCGAGCGCCTCTTGGACTGCGTCTTTTGTGATCGACTGAAAGGCCGTCCGCTTGACTTGGTCCCTTTAGGGAGGATGGAAGCGATATGCCAGGCGATGGCCTCTCCTTCACGGTCAGGGTCGGGAGCTAGGTAGACGATATCAACTTTCTTAGCGGCTGCTTGCAGCTTTGCGATCACTTCCTTCTTGTCGGGCAACGTGATATACTTCGGCTCGAAATCATGCTCAACGTCAATCCCAAACTCCTTCTGGGGAAGGTCGCGGATATGGCCGACCGACGACTCGAAAAGAATAGTCAGGGCCCAAAAATTTCCGCAGGGTCTTGATCTTGGCCGGCGACTCGACGATAACGAGGGCTTTGCCCATTGAAAATCCTTTAAACGGATCGATGGTAGCCGATTTTTAGTCAAAGTGCAAATGAATGCTAGTGCCCGACTCTGAGTTGCTTCTTTTGAATGCCCAAGGGTTTATACCCGGCCCATCTGAGTCTGAAGATGATTTCATCCAAAGAGTGGCATTGGTAAAAAAGATCTTTGAAGAGCGGGAGTGGATTCCTAGGGCCCATTGGGATTGGGTCCGGATCCATCTCAAGGAGATTTTCGATTTCGAGCCTCACTGCTTGCCGGCGTTCTATTCGAATCAGGGGCTCCCTTTCTGGCAAGGCGCGGCATGCTGGATCGAGGAGGGCAAAGCGGTCTCAGTGCAACTGAGGGAGGGTTTACGAAAAGGGGCTTATTTGGGGTATAGCCGGGCCGAGATCTTGGCCCATGAAGCGGTTCATGCGGCAAGGAGTGCTTTCGATGAACCGGCATCGGAGGAGTTTTTTGCATTCCTCGTTTCCGAAAAATGGTGGCGCAGGGCTTTTGGCCCCATAGTGCGAAGGCCTTTTGAGGTATGGGGATTTTTCATTGCGATAGCCTGTGGCATGGTGTTCCCATGGGCGAATCTCGCCGGGGCCTTATTGGTGGGTGCCGGGTTTTGGAGGCTGCTCCGACTTCACCGGAAGATGCGCCGTGCCGGAAAAAAATTGGATAGGGCCGTTTCCGACAAAAAAACTTCTCGGGCGATCTTGTTGCGGCTAACGGACGCTGAAATCGACCTCTTTGCGAAGGGAGTTGACCTTGTCGCCTATGCAAACAGGCAGAGATGCCTCAGGTGGCGGCTCATTCGGCTCGCTTATTTAACGCGAGTTTCGGATAACAAAGGCTCTTGACTTTGCAACTTTTAGCGACCCAATTCAAGCCGCTTGAAGCACCCGTCCCACTATATCATCCATCCAATCCATTATTTCCGGAGGAATATTTTCCACGGGAGGAGTGATTTTTGCCCTCCCTGGAAATTAAATTATCTCTCCATATCGGGCATGCGCACGGCTCGCAACATATCGGAAAATGTAACATACTCTGTAACTATTCAGATACCCTCGCCGTTGCGAACTAACGACTTAGGAAACTTCAGGCCGAGGCCCAAAAAACGTCTCCCAGGAGAAAATATGATCAAGCTGCTATTCTTTTGTGTTCGACGAATTTTGTAAGTTGCTTGTTATCAACATAGGTTGGGTGTCTGAATAGTTACGTTTGTTCTTTGCTATACTCGCTCTCTAAAGTTCTCATGAAAGAACAGGTCACACTGTCAAAATTGAATGCACAAAGCATGAACAAAGAGGCGGCTACTATGAAAATCGTGTTTCTTTTCTATGAGGGGATGACAGCACTAGATGCAATTGGACCGCATGAGATACTTTGTCGTTTGCCGGATGCATCTGTATTCCGAAACTTGCTTATTTATGAGGCGCGAACTTCTTCTGCATAAGGGCTGCCGCTTCGGGTGGGATTAGGTCTTCGAGCGGCCCGCCGAAATGGGCGATTTCCCGAATCAAGGAAGAGCTGATATGAGGTTGGCGGGCCATGAAAAAGACTGTTTCAAGTCCGCTCATGCGCAGGTTAACGGAAGCCATCTGCGATTCATGCTCGAAATCGGCAAAAGAACGGAGCCCTCTCAAAAGAAAATGGGCCTTTCTTTCCTCGGCGAAAGTCACCGCCAGCCCTGAAAAAGAGGCGATTTCCACATAGGGGTAGGAGCGTGCCGCCGCTTTGAGCATAGCAAGCCGCTCTTCCACTGTAAAAAGGCAAGCTTTCTTTAGATTTTGGGCGACCGCGACGATCAGTTTTTCGCAAACGACCGACGCCTGTTTCACGATATCCAGATGGCCGAGTGTCGGGGGATCGAAAACGCCGGGAAAAAGGGCAATTCGGGTCATGGTTCTTGTTTAGCGGAAAATCGATATTGATGTAAAAGCGCTTCTCCAAATCGGCGGGAACCGATTTTGGAAAGCCCTGGAACATCGAGTGAAATTGGGGCGTGGGTGCCGCTCCGCTCCTCGATGAATAGGATCCCGGACTCTTCGATCAAATTCCGGGCAAGGAGTTCTTCGATAAACGGCATGATAGGCATGTCATAAGGGGGGTCGATGTAAATGATATCGAAAGGGGAAGCTAAGTTGCTTTAGGACCCGCTTTGCTTGGCCGGCGATCACAGTCGTTTGTGAGGCGGCTTGCAGGACGGCTATATTTTCACGGATCGAAGCGAGTGCATGCCGGTCGTTTTCGACCAAAGTGATGTGGGAGGCTCCGCGGCTCAAGGCTTCCAATCCCATGGCCCCGCTGCCGGCGAAGAGATCGAGAAATCGGGCGCCTGCAATTTCATTTTGACAGATGTTGAAGACCGATTCGCGGAGCATCCCATGCGTTGGCCTTGTTGCGCTCCCCTTAGGAGCTTTTAGGACTCGCCCCTTGTACTTTCCGCCGATGATCCTCAGGCTCATTGAAAAGCTACTTGCAAGTCGTGCGGTTCAAGAAGGGCGCGGGCCTCAGTGAGGTGATCAGGGTTTAAATCGTAGAGGTACTTTTCGTATAAGCTGTAGGCTTGTTGGAGCGCGAGCTCTGCTTTGAGCGAGGAGTCTCCCTTTTTAGCGGATACAAATGAGACGTTCTTTTTGATGTTCAGCCATCTATCTTTGATCTTTCCCTGAACGAACAGGATAAAATTTTCCAGCTTGTCTATGGTCCCTAGGATGACATAAGGTTCATTGAGGTAGAGCGACGGCATTTGGTGGGTTTTGGAAAAGAGGGCAATTTTCACTTTAGAAGCTCGGGGAAGCGCTGTGGCCGTCATATTTGTGGCGACCGGGTGCCCGATCATCTTCATCAATTTTAACAATTTTCTTTTGATCCCTCTTTTTGTGGGGGGAACCAAGACTTTGCCCCGATTGAAAGCGGCGGCCGCATCAAGGGTTGGCAAATGAGGATCGCCGCCCACCCCGATTGCAAAGAGAGAAACGCGGCTGTTATTGTACCTTGTCCAATCGAGAGCGAGTTCCCTTTGAGCCCCCTTTTTGCCCAAAGATTCCCCATCGGAAAAAAGGATCGCGCTGTGCTCTCCATCAGCTAAAGCGGCAGAAACGGTGAGGAGGAGCGGTTTGGTCAGGTTGGCAGTAGAAAAGAAACTCCCCAGATGGACTTGGTCTAGAAATTTTCTTGCGGCAAGGAGCGAGGTCTTCGTCGCCGGCAGCGGAGCGGGAGAGAGTTTTTCAATTTTACTATCGAATGCAATGATGTTAAAACTGTCGTCCAAATCCAATTCTTCCATTGCGGCGATGACTGCATTCTTTACCGCGCTTAAGCGCTCTTTTTGGATCGAATTCGACCGATCGATCAAGAAGGAATAATGTTGGCGGACCTTAGGAAGGGTCAATCCGGGTTGAGGCACGAGCGTCAAAGCGAAAATGTAGCCTTTCTCATTTTCCAAAGGAGCAAAGACGATCTCCGTTTCGAAAAATTCGGAGTAGGAAGCTGCTCCTAGATCTGCCAGGGAAGGAAAATCGGGAAGCTGGACGAGAATCTGCGGCAGCGCTCTTTTCTCAGCTCCGGCCGATTCAGGGACTGTCGGGGTAAGAAGTGTGGGAGTAAAGGGGACCGGGGCGGGAGATGCTCGCTTTGGAGTCGGCATGGGTTTAAGCGCCATTGGAGCTCTTGCTAGGATTGGCTTTGAAGTCAACTGCTTTGATGCGACCGGAGGCGCGCTGGATATCAAGTCCTTGGGAAGGTATTCAAACAGGTTGAGAGGCTCGATCGGCGGCAGAGCAAAGTTAAGACTTTGGCGCTCTGCCTTAAATTCATAGTTAAAGGCGATCGAAGATGTGCTCGAAAGAGTGGGATTTGGTTTCGTTTCTGCGGGAGGGATGACGCACGGCAGCGGTGGCAGGTTCGAGATTTCAACATGAGGGGTTGGAGAAGGACTTTTGCTTTTCGGGGTACCCACTTCCCGAAACGACTCTCTCAGAATTTGGTCGGAAGCCACTTTGTCCATCGAGGCGAGGCAAGATGGCGCTTTAGAGATGTGGGGAGAGGGGCTCCAAAATGAATAGGTTTGAAGAAATACAATGGAAATAATATGCGACAGCAGCGAAGCGGCGATGCAGACCGACAGGATTTTTCTTTTACTTAGAGGCTGGTACATCGGCGTTTTGCAATCGCGAGGAAACCCGTTTCAAAAGGCTAGGCTGGTCGCACTCGCTTTTAATTTGCAGCAAAAGATCTTTTGCCTTTGCTTGCAACTCTTTTTGT
Organism: uncultured Chlamydiae bacterium; assembly: GCA_963730605.1. Taxonomy (GTDB): domain Bacteria; phylum Chlamydiota; class Chlamydiia; order Chlamydiales; family SM23-39; genus CAIPFQ01. The sequence continues at coordinate 35,098 of CAVSSM010000008.1, read as the reverse complement.
AGGCCAATATCGCTTGAGAGCTCTGATTTTGCTATGAGAATTTCAACGTCGATAAATCTCATATAATCTTCAAAGATCCGATTTTTGGCAGGATATTTCAAGCGAGCTTGATGGTAGTCTTTCGACAATACATCGTCCGTATTCTCGAAATCCTTGATCACCTTTTCCAAAAGGGCCAGGCGCTTTTCGATGGGATTCGGGGCCGTTTTTTCAATGAGGCTCACATAATCGAGGGCCGCTTCCAAATGGATCGGTTCCTGTTCAAGCTTTCTTTGCAAAACCAGGTCTTTGAATTGAGACGCGACCTCCGGAAGCGCTTGAGCGTCCGGGCTCTTTTGCAGGCGCTCTGCAAAAATCCGGGCCTTGTCCAAATAGGCTTGCGCAATCGTTTCCGACCGGGTCGCAGAATGGCCGTTTGCCACTTCATTCAAAAGCGCTAACGCTTTTTCTTCCAATCCTTTTTCAATATAGGCTTCTGCCAAAAGAAGTTTGGCTCCCGACTCCCATTTCCATTCAACCGAAGGATCGGCACGGTAGGGCTCCATCAACCTTTCCAAAATCGAAATTTGATCCTCCGTTCGACCCGACAAAGAATAAAGCTTACCCAGCTTGTAGCAAACGGTTTCATCGAAACCGCTCTTCAATATGGCGGAAAAAATTTGCAGGGCTATTTCATTTTTTTTAGAAAAATACCAACTCCCAAGCCATAAAAGATTTTCCTTTGAAATATCAGCATGAGCCATAAATGCCTGGTATAAATGGTCGGCGCATTTTTCTTTAAGATCGGGAGACTCATTCGAGAGTGCCAAGTATGCATTGAATAAAGACAGATGGAGCAATCCGTCTTCCACCAAATCAGCCTTCAGGGAGATGGCAGTTTCGGCCTCTTTGCAAAAGAGAGCGGCATCGCCCTTCCCATCTCGGTAGCATAGGCCTAAGAGCAAATGGGCGTTCGCTTTTTGAGAAAAGGGAGTAATGCCCTTAAGAAGAGTTTCAAGAAAGCCCACCGCTTGTGCGAAGCGGCCCAAATTGAAATAAGCTAACGCTTGGTAAAATTCCCAGTCGCATGCCTCGGCTTGAGAAAATAAACTCTTATTTTGCAAGAGCGCCTCAAGGTCGTTTGCGAACCGCGCCACGGTTTCAGGATTTACTGCGAGATGGCCGGAAGAGGCGGCGAGATACCTCCATGCGAAGGGGGAGAGTTCATGGCGGGGAAATTGTTCCAAAAAGGCAAGAGACCTGGTTCTGCAAGCTTCAAAGCAGCCAGACTGGTATTCCAAGTCCGCCCATTCAAATAGGGCAGAGCTGCGATCGGAAAAATCGGGAAAAGCCCCAAGCAGGCTGGCAAGCTCACCTCTTGCCTCCTCAATCCGCCCGGAATTTTTTAAGAGGAGCGCTTTTAAAAGGCGCCCCTTTGGGATCTGGCCGTCGGAGGGGTCGATTTCTGCTAGTTTTGAGAGCGCTTTATCGAGAGTCGCAACATCGCAGGATTGGTGGGCCGCTTCGATTAAAAATAGCCATCCCAACCGGATCGATTCTGGTGAGGTTGTTGGGGGGGCGCTATGGAGAAAGGCCATCAATTCCTCGGCGGCCTCGCTGTATTTTTTAAGTGCCAGGAGACTTCGCCCGATAAAGAATCGGGCCATCGCTTGCTTTTCATCAGGAATGGATGCAAGGATCGATTCTTTGCGTAAGCCGATGTCCTCATGATGTCCTGCTCCAAACGAGAGGACCAGTCGATTATAGGCCGCTTCTTTCGCTTTTTCTCCCCCATTTTTTGCGATCTTTTCAAAGGATTGGAGGGCGAGATCTTTATCATAAGCTGCCTGGATTAAAGCGGCCTGGAAGTGCATTTCATCTTCTACAAGAGGGTCTTTTGCCGCTAAGTCGAGATAGATATCCGCGGCTTTCTGATATTCCTTCAAAATGCAGCAGAGATGGGCAAAGGCTTGCGAAACTTCGGAAGAAAGCTCGCTCTCCAGAAGCGTTTCAAAATAAGGCTCTGCTCTTTTTGCCAGGTTCAAAAGAGTTTCGGGGTTTTTGGATGCATTGAGGCATTGGCGGTAGAGACCAATGGCAAGATAAAAAGTCGTTTTAAGCACCCTTTCCTCGTCCAAGGAATTTTTCAAATAGGCCTCGCACTCGTCAGAAAGAGTCGAATACCATTCCAGGTTGTAGAGGCATTGCATCCGGTTCAAGAACACTTTGGAGGTGAAATTAGGAGAAGTTAGAGCGGCGTATGCCGCCAAGGCCCCGGAGTAGTTTTTCTCCTGAAGGAGGATATCGCCGAAACAAGCGCGAACGGGATCGGCAAACTGACTTTGCGGGAAAGCAGCAAGAAATTCCTCCATCTGGCTTTTGGCGATCCCATACTCGCCTTCCTGCCAAAAATCAGCAATTCGCCTTACGAAAAGGGCCTCCTCATCGTTGGAGGCTTTCGCCATCGACCAAGGATCGATTTGGGCAAAGAGCGGAAGACACATCAAGAAACATAAATGGAAGGGTCGAATCGTCAACATTCCTCCCGATTATACGAGTAGGCGAATAATTTGCCCAATCGTATAATGACCCCCCATTGGATACGCAAAAAACTTCAAAAGTTGGTCTCTGCCTTCGTCGGGCAGCCACTGCCTTTGAGCCCGCCTGCACCCCACCCCAAAGACGTTGCGTCTTCGGGGACCCCGGCGCTCAACTTTTTCAAGTTGAGCTGCAACGGCCCACCCCAAAGACGTTGCGTCTTCGGGGACCCCGGCGCTCAACTTTTTCAAGTTGAGCTGCAACGGCCCACCCCAAAAACGATGCGTTTTTGGGGACCCCGGACCCGGCGCCGGCAAAACCTGGCTCAAATTCAGGGCGCCTCCTCGGTATATTCCCAACTTTTGAAGTCATTTGTGTATAAAGGATTCTTTATGGCCATTTTTTTCGTGCTGATCTCAGGGGCATTAGTTGCCCTTTCAAATCTCATGATGAGAAAGGGCATCGATAGCGGAGGCACCGCCAAAGGATATCTCGTATTCATGATGCTGACGGCTTTCGGGTCGGCGGTTTTTTTAGAACCGGTCTCCCGAGGAAATTACGCTTGGAACGGACCCATCGCTCTCCTGGGCGCCATTGCAGGAAGCATTTTGGCCTTTATGCTGCAGTTTTTGGGCAAAGCGCTCGAAAAGGGGCCTCCCGGGTTAACTTTTTCCCTCCTGAGTTCTTCGACCGTCATGCCGGCTATCCTCATGGCGTTTCTTTTTGGATCGAGCTACGGCTTCACCTATACTCCTTGGCACGCCATAGGATCGCTCTTTGTCGTTGCAGGGATCTTTTGGGCTGGCAGAGGCACGAGCGGCTTGCAAGACCGCAATCGATGGATCTTCTTCTCTATCGCAATGTTTATCCTCCATGTGTGCGCCAAGCAAGCTTGGCTGAACTAGTTAGCTGTAAGGAGTTGACCATGACAAATACCTAGACATGTAGGAAGCCGAGCGGGTGAACGAGGTAACTCTACGCCTGGAGCCTCGGTCAACAAAGTCGTGAGTCCCAATGCGAAAGCGTGAACCTGATGTGGCCTCGTTAGATAATTAAATGCAGATGGTCAACCCTCATATGCGGGGGAAACCAATACTCTGAGTGAAGACTAGGTGAAAGCAACTCGGAGATCTGCCGGGGTTGGAAGGGGAGGACGCGCGATGAAAGTTCAGTCAGGAACTTGGGAGACCCTTTAGGTCCAAGTTGGAGTAATGAGGCCGTGAACTGGAATGAGTGAATCGGCGAAGCCATACTTGGGAAAACGAGCGATGGGAATGAATAACCGTTGTGAGATCGAAGAGGGAGTCGGAGAGGTCCATATTAGCGAAGAAGGAAGTAATGACTCTGGAGCGAAGGGACCTTATCGTAATTGTGTTTTGAAACAAAGGAGTGAGCCGATTGGAAACTACTACGGAACAGAGAGTAATCTCTGGCATTGCTTCATTGAGGGAGAAACTGGGCCAGAAGGCCAAACGAGAACCGAAATTTCGGTTCTACACCTTGTACGGGCACCTGAGTAAAGAGGACCTGCTACGAGAAGCTTGGAAAGTTGTTAAGCGGAATGGAGGGGCAGCTGGAGTTGACAATGTGACGATACGAAGCATTGAAACAAGTCCGGAAGGTGTCAGTGGATTCCTCAAGGGAATACAAGAGGAAATACGCAACAGAATCTACCAGCCCAAGCCAGTCAAGCGAACATATATTCCTAAGAGCGACGGCAAACTGAGACCACTGGGAATACCCACGGTAAAAGACCGAGTGGTGCAAGCAGCGTTGCTCTATATCATCGAACCTATCTTTGAACAGGATTTCCTGGAATGCTCATTTGGGTTTAGGCCCGAAAGGTCGGCCCATCAAGCAATTGATGCAATCAAAGACGCGATCCACAAGGATAAAACGCAAGTCTACGATGCGGATCTCAAGGGGTACTTTGATACGATTCCACATGACAAACTCATGAAGGCAGTCGAGAGAAGAATTGCGGATCAACAAGTACTCAAGTTGATCCGCAAATGGTTAACAGCCCCCATTTGGGAAGAAGGGAAACCGATGAATCCGAATGATCGAGGCACGCCCCAAGGGGGCGTGATCTCGCCTCTTCTAGCAAACATTTACCTGCACTGGTTTGACAAGGTTTTCCATGGAACGCAAGGACCTGGAACCACGGCAAAAGCAGTGCTGGTGAGGTATGCAGATGACTTCGTCATCATGGCTCGATATCTCACAAAGAGAATCATAACATGGGTTGAAGGAGAAATAGAAGGGCGATTTGGACTCACAATCAATCGGGAGAAAACAAAGATCAAGGATCTAACGAAACCTAAGGAAGAGTTAGATTTTCTAGGGTTCACCATGCGGCGGCAAAGTTTCAAAAGAGCCCCTTGGAGACAATATTGCAAGGAACAACCGTCGAAGAAAAGCCTGAATAAGGCCAGAGAAGAGATCAAGACAATCACTAGTTCGAAGAATGGATGTAAATCAGTCGAGGAAGTAGTGAAGACCTTGAATCAATATCTGCGAGGTTGGGGGCAATATTTTCACAAGGGCTATCCGAGCAAAACCTTTAGTGCGATTAATGCCTACACAGATGGGCGAGTATATCGCTTCCTGCAAAGGCGTTCACAGAAAGGGTGGAAGAAATCACCGGATAGCAAAACATGGTACCGCGAGATGAGACGGTTAGGAGTGATACAACTGAGCAAGCGAATGTTTGCGTGAAAGCCAATGGCGAGAGATTACGAAGGAAGCCGGATGCGGGAAACCCGCCAGTCCGGTTTGACGAGGGGGGTGGGTTTTCCATCCCTACTCCACCGCCCTTTTATCCCTTTTCCAATGGCGCTCCCTCCTCCTTAATCTCGCTCATCCTGAAGAAATTTCTCAGTTTTTCTCCGCCGAAGAAATCAAATCCGTCTGGTTCCTTCCCTTCATGTTTTTAACCTCTGGACTGATTCAACTCTGGATGTTCATTGCCGGCGAAAAAAGAAAACCTAAAGGAAAGGAAGCTCTCTACGGAATTTTAGGCGGTGTGCTCAATGGAACGGGGACGTTTTTCCTCATCGTTGCGACGTCGGCCTCCACTGCCCTTGAGAACGGGATTATTTTCCCTATGTATTCCGTGGCCATCATCGTTCTTTCCAATGTGTGGGGGCAGAAGCTTTATCAGGAGCGGGTCAATTGGAAGGCGTGCCAAGTGTCGGCTCTCGGCCTGATCATCGCTACCGTCGATTGGAAAGGAATCCTCAGCGTGCTCTTTTAGAGATTCTGCAGTCCGTAGGAGGCGATCAAGTCCTCCGCTTGTTTGAAGTTCGACTGCTTCAACTTTTCATAGATTTGAAGGCCTTTCGCATTCATGCCTTGCAGGAAATAGAGCCGGCCTAAATGGTATTGGATTTCTTTATCTTGTGGCCGGAGCTTAAGGAGGATTTCTACCTCCAGCAATTCTTCCTCAGGCATGTCGAGTTCGTGGTAGCCCTGGGCTAACTGCTCGTGAACCCAGGGATCGTTAGGGGCGTAATGGTTAAGGATCCGGAACTCTTCAATGGCAAGACGGGCTGCGCAGCGGAAATTTTCTTCGAAGAGCGCTTGGTCTTTTCGATTGCGCACATTCATCCGATACATCTTTGATTGGGCGACATAGGTGGTTGCAAGAGATGCGTGAACTTCGAGATCGGTGGGAGTCGCTCTGATTTGTTTCAAATGCTCAACGATTGCGGCATCTAGGAGAGATCTTTTGAACTTGAAAACATCTTCCCTGTAGCAGAGGCAAGAAAATCTGCTGAAAACCGGATTCAAAACTCGCAATAACGGTGGAAGACGATAGAAATTTTTTTCAAAATCTTCCAAATAAGAAGCGAGCTTAATGAGAGCCTCAGCGATCGAAAGGTGATGCGCTGCCTCGCCAATTGGCGCCGCGATATGCCTCGCACAAAATTGAAGGAACATTTCCTTAAGGTGAAGGAGCCTTTCAGGTTTTCTCGCCTGTAAATAAAAGTAAATGACGAGATAAGAAAAACAGGTGAAAAATAGGGCTCCAAGCGCAAACGCCGTCATAGTCGAGGTCGCAATGAATGGAAGAAGAAAAATCACCTCTCCCCCAATCAGCGCTAAAAAGAAAACATGGAAGAAGAAGTTCGATTGAACGATCTTTCTAAAATCCTTCAGAACGGTTCTGTAAATTTGCGGGAGATGATTTTGGAAGTAGGCGTTGTCGTAGGCAGGATTTTCTATCTGAGTTGACATAGGATTTTTCGGTAAGGTTATTGATGCTTTCGATCTATACCGTGTAAGGCGTTTTTCATTTTTTTGCAACATCTTTTAGAAATTCGCTCTATGAGGGTTCAGCCATGAAATTGATCACTCTTTGGCTTACCCCGGCATCTTGGAGACGGCGGATTTGAGTCTGGCTCAAATTGTATGTGCTTTTCGTGTCGCGGAGATAGATGATGATCGTATCATCGCTGACGCCGCCCTGGCTTAATTTGATCACGTCGTTGAGCGTCAGCGGCTCGCCGCGGTCCATTCGGTCGACTGTGCGGGGGCTCGATTGCTCCATGATTTTTCGATCTTGAGTGTCCAAGATTGCGCCAACCAACCCTCCGGCAACCACTCCTGCGGCGCTGGCAATCAATGCGCCACTGCCGCCACCGGTGGCGCCGCCGATTCCAGCCCCAAGGGCTCCACCTGCGAAAATCCCCGTTCCAGTATTTGTAGAACAGCTTGCAAGAGTGATGATGCTGAATAGAATAAAAGGATATCGTTTCATTGAGACCTCTGGATGCTGCTTTGAACCTAACTCTCAATTAACGATCTAGTCGATTAATGTCTAGCGCAATGGAGATTGGCTAGATCCTGTCCGCTGAGCAGTTTTCTTCGCGGAATCTGTATCCTACGCCTCTGACCGTCTCAATCCAGTCAAAGGTGGGGCCCAATTTTTTGCGCAGAGATGCGATATGCACGTCGATGTTCCGGTCTACGATGAATGCGTCGTCGTTATTGATATCGTCTAATAGCTGGTTGCGGGTCAGGACCTTGCCTCTGTTTGATACCAGCCTCCGGAGAATCCCGAATTCAGAGAGGGTCAAGGGGATCGTCTTGTCCAATTTGCGAAGAATATAACGGTCGATTTCTAGGGTAAAGTTACTGAAGCGGATCGCTTTGGCAATTTTTTCAGGCTCCTTGCCTCGCCGTAAAACCGCTTTGATTCGGGAGAAAAGAACTTTTGGCGAAAAGGGTTTTGGAACATAGTCGTCGGCGCCGAGTTCTAGCCCCAATACGACGTCGAGTTCTTCGCCTTTGGCCGAAAGGATGATCACGGGGATGTTTTTCAAATCGGAGGAGTTTTTCATTTTCCGGCAGACATCTAGGCCGTTTTCCCCTGGAAGCATGAGATCGAGAACCACTAAGTCAGGCATTTCTCTCTCAATCGCGCGGTATCCGTTAACTCCATCGACCTCTACATGCAGTTTGTATCCGGAAATTTCTGCCTGAAGCTTGATCAATGCCGCTATATCTTCCTCATCTTCAATCAACAAGATTCTTTTTTTCTGTGTCATTGGGTCTCAAAACCTCAAGCTTGGTGTACCTGTCCTTCCAATGCTTCCATACATTTTTGTTTTTTTTCAACCTTTAAATTCTTTTACCTCTTTGATTTCGGATCCGAAAAATTGATTTGTTAGACGATGGAATTTAGCAGGGTCGTCCGTTGCATAGAACTCATAGCTCGGTACTCTCTTGTCCAAATTAAGAAGGCCGTGGGATGCGAGCCTCTCTTTCGCTTCGAGCGCAGAGCGCTGGGCCGGCTCGATGAGTTGGACTCTTGGACCCAGAATCTCTTGGATCGCCGAACGGATGAGCGGATAATGGGTGCAAGCGAGGAGGACCGAATCGATGTTTTCCGCATGCAAAGGCGCCAAATAGTGCTTTATGATCAACTTCGTGGCAGGATGGTCGGACAGTCCCTCTTCGATTAAGGGGGCTAAAAGAGGGCAGGCAATCGGGAAAATGGTTGCAGACGGCGACTTTTCTAGGATCAAAGATTGCAAAACTCTCGATTTGATGGTACTCGACGTTCCCAGGATCGCGACTCTTTTCGGGGCTTGCGCCATAAGTTCTTCGAAACCGCTTTGAATGACCCCGATGACAGGAATGGAAAGCTTTTGTTCCAACGCTTCCAGAGCATGGGAAGAGGCTGTAAAACATGCGACGATCAGGAGTTTTGCTTTCCGCTCAAGGAGAAAGGAGGCCCCATCCAGCGTATACCGGAGGACCGCTTGGGGAGATTTGTTGCCATAGGGAAGCCTTGCCGTGTCTCCGAGGTAGATCATATTTTCATGAGGCAGTTGCCGCACGACTTCCCGCATGACGGTCAAGCCGCCGATGCCCGAATCGAATAGGCCGATTGGATTTGAGGTAGACATGCAACTCACTTTTACGAAGCTCGGCCCAACTTTACTCAAGAGGGATTTTGAGTTCTTGGTCGACGACGATCAGGTCCTTTTCGAGATCGTTGAGTTTTTTGATCCGCTCCACTTTCGTATGGTGGGCGCTGGCGATTTTTTCTAGCGAATCTCCGGGCCGCACCTTGTACGTTTTAAAAGCGGGCTTGAATGATTTGGCGATCGCGTCGAGGCTCCCTTTTAACTTCGCAACTTCATCGAAACGTCTATTTTGAGACAAGATGTCCTGTTCTAGCTCCTGAAGGCGGCTTTTGAATTGAGAAAGGGCGGAGGTTGTTTCATTGGCATGGGAGGCGAGCTGCTGCATATCGACTTTTACCCCGTCCTGCGATTTTTCAAACGTGGACCATTTCTTTTCCAACATCGACACATCCCGAGCCATTTGTTCGATCTTTGCCTGTTGTTTTTCGATGTCTTGCTGTTTCAGCGTAGCTATTGCATTCTCGTAATATTTGATCCGGCCGTCGAGGATTTGTATTTCCGTCTGAAAACAATTGATGTCATGTTTCAAGTCGTCGAGATTGGTCTGTACTTCATGGAGCTTCAATTCCCACTGGTGTTTTTCATCATGCGGGGAAGTGCGCAAAGGAGAGCAAGAAGCGCAAGCGAGAAGAGAGAATAAAATTGTACAAACTCGCTTTCGCAAAAGGACCGCTTATTTTTCGTAGATTTTAAATTCGGAACGCCGGTTAGCTTTCCAGTCGTCTGGGGTATGGCCCAAAACAAGGGGCTGTTCTTTTCCTCTAGAGACCGTGTATAAGCGGTTCAGATCCACTCCTTGTTTGACAAGGAAGGAACGGACGTAATTGGCGCGGCGCATGCCGAGGGCCATGTTGTAGCTTGCTGAGGCCCTCTCATCGCAATGCCCTTCGATGACCACAAAGACATTGGGATTTTTTTTCAGATAGGAGCCCATTTGAGCGAGGATCTCGAGATCATATTTATCTTTTAAAACGTGTTCATCGGTGTCAAAATGGATGGATTTGAAGTAAGCGCGGAGGGTATCGGGCGGCAAATAGAATTCACTCAAAGAGGGGATGCCTTTTTCCCCTGGAAGTCCCTTCGGCTGAGGCAAAGCGGAATCTCCAAGAGTTGAATTTTTCAGGTCGGAGTCTCTCAAAGGGATGAATTCGTCGTCATAAGGGCCGATAAACTCCTCATCGGAGGTCAGCAAGCGCGATTCATATTCTTTGCCAAACATCGCATCAACTCCACGATGCATGTATCTGCCTGCGGTTTTGAGGTCTTCCCATGTTTGGCTGCTACTCCGTCCGCAGCCCGCGGCTACTGCCAAGATCGCAATGCAAATAAACTGAGTGAACCGGCTCATCCTCTTCCTCACACTTCTCACCTCACATGTATAGCGCAAGGGGCTATTTCTTGACATCATCTTGTTTCCCAGCTGGCAAACCGTTTTTGTCCAGGGCCCTTTGAGATCTGGACTGGATTGGGCTGTAAAAGATTGATGAGATAGAGCTCGCTGCTTTCGTCAGTTTCAGTGTTATAAACCAAATGAATGCTATCGGGAGCCCATGCCGGATTTTCTTTTGTTTCAGGCCCTGTCGTCAGTTGTTTTTCACTTTCGTTTTCGAAATCATAGATCCAAATTTGGCGCACTCCATCGGTTTTTGCCGAATAGGCCAATTTTTTTCCATCCGGAGACCAAGCGGGAGAGGTATTTTCCCGATTCTTGGTTGTAAGAAGAAACGGCTTTGGCCGCTTAAGCTCTCTTGGGTCTAGAATATCCAGGAAATAAATCCGCGGCGGCCCGTCCTTGTCCGATACAAAGGCGACCCGCTTACCGTCAGGGCTGAAGGTTGGGGAGGCTTGGGTTGCCCGCGGGGCAGAATAGAGCTGCCTCGCCTTGCCGATCATCTGTTTTTTCGGGTCGAGATTTTGCAAGAAAAGATCCGGCCGCCCCGCTACATCGGTGATGAAGGCGATCTGAGTTCCCTTTTTCGACACGGCTGGGAGGGCTTGGTTGCCACGCAGGGTAATGGTTGCCTGCCCTTCCGGCTTGGATAGACAGGAGCGGAAGATTTTCGACTGCCCCTCATTGTTGAAGACATAGATGAATTCCGGATCGCCGCCTGCTTTCGGCAAGAATATCGGAGATAGGCAATACCCCTTTTCATTTGTCAACTGTCTTGGAAGGGCCCCATCGGAATCGCAGATCCAGATCTCAGAGAGCCAAGGCAATCCTTCCGATGCCTTGTTTTTTTCCCTTTGCGCATACAGGATTCGGAGGGACGCGATTCCCTCTATGCCAAACAAATCCTTCTGCAAGGCATCCGCGAGGCGGTGGATCGTCCGCCGGTCCGTTTCGATCCGCCCCGATAGGGAGATCGGAGGGTATTTTTTTGACGTTCCCTGCCCAATATCGAAGGCCGTCAGAATGAATTGTTTCATGTTCACTTCGATTGCGAGCACATAAGGGAACGATTTTTTCGACCATTTTTCCAGTTTGAATTCTTTCCGCACATTGGACCAATCGAACAAGTCCTCAAGTTCCTGGTCGACTGGGGCGACCGAAGCGGTGCCGCTATTTTCGAAATCGAACTCCAAAACGCCCCTTAATTCATCGAAATACCTCCAATCCCACTCGGTAGGATCGGTGTGGATCCGGCTCATGTAAAGCGGTTTTACATTCGATTTTGTCGCAAGGCTGACTTCAATATTCTCGCTCCAAAGAGCCGCTGTGAAGAGAATTAAACTAACGATTTTCCGCATTGTGAAAAGTAATGGTAAAATTTAAATGGTTTTCTAAGATTCCAAATTCATTAAAGCATGGGAAGACGAGCTCTCGCAACCGCTTTTTCAGGAATTCGCCGTTTTTCCGGCTCTTCGCCTGCAAGATTTCGCATTGGGTCACTGAGCCAATCGCATTGATCTCGATCTTTACCACCACTTGCCCGAATTCCGGAAGATCCAGGTTGCTTTGCAAGATCGCCGATACGGTTTCCCCATATCCAGGTCGTGTCTCGGTTGCCTGCCCGCCTGACTGTATTTCAATGGAGGGGGGCAAGCGAGGCGCAAAATGGGATGGCTTCACAGCCTTTTTTTCCGGTGCGCCAATGGCATCTAAGCTATCCACGATTTGCTGCAAAAGATTTTGATCGACAGAGGCTGCTTGATGGCTTTCCCTGCCTGCTTTGGGCATCTTTTGGGGGGTTGTTTTTGGCGCTATGGCTTGCTTTATCTCTTTTGCCTTGGTCTCTTTTGCTTTGGCAGGAGCGGCTTGTTTGTTGTTTGCGGCTACAGCCGGGCTGGAGGTGGGGGCTGCCTTCATGCGGACTTGAATGGGCCGTCTTACGGGAGGACGATACGTTGCCATATGGTTGATGAGGAGCATCAGGATGAGAACGGCGTGGAAGCCGAGAGAGACAACCCCGATTTGCCTGAAACGGGAAAGGCTCTGAAACCAGATCCAAATCCATTTCATCGGATCCTCTCGGAAACTAAAGAAGCCGCGCTCTCTTTTCAGAGCAGGGCATCAGGGGTTTTTGATGTTTGTCTACTACAAATACGGCCATAATCTTTCTAAAAAATGCCCTTACGGGCCTTGTAACGGAATCTTTCGATTCGCTCCCCTCGACAATGTTATATAGCGGCACGTACTCCAGTCCGTTTCGTGCTTACCCTATCGCTTGTCTGCAACCAGAGTTTCCAGAGGGCAGAACTGAGGAAGCATTCTGCCGTGGGTCTTTGGCCTCTATACAACGTAGCTATCTTTTGGATAGCTTAGTCTGGTCAACTAGGGCTTGTTAGTCTCCTTTCAAGCCTCTGCATTGAGGCAGGGGTGGTTGACGGCGGTCTAAGAACAATGTCCATTTGCTCGAAGCCGCAAGCCTCTAAAACATTTTTTACTTGGGCATAAGTTTCGAAATGAGAGCGGGCGTCAGGGATCACCTGAGGCACTTCAGTCGGCCGCCGCTTTTTTTCGAGCAAAAGATGCTTTTCGAGAGTTTCAAGATTCATCCGCTGGCCTTGGAACCAGATCGAGTTGTCCAACCGGATCGAAATCGAAAGCGAGCTGTTTTGGACCGCCGGGGATTCTTTTTTGCTTGAGGGGCCGCTTGGGGCTAAAGCAACCGAATCGATATCTAAAATGGGGGCGATCAATATGAAGCTGATTAAGACGACGAAAACGACGTCGATCAGCGGAGTGAGATTGACGAGCGGTTCATCGGAAAAATCTTCTTCAAGAAGTTGGAGGCGCCGCCTTCGCATTCTCCGGCCTCCTATAGTGGATTTGGATTGAGGTCAAAAGAAGGTGGGAAAAATCCTCCAGATCCCGCCGGTATTCCCGACTTGCGTTCTTCAGATAATTGTAGCCAATCAAAGCTGGGATTGCGACGATGAGTCCGATGACGGTTGTGGCAAGAGCGAGCGAGAGCCCCGACAACATCGAAGCGTTGCTTGCCGCGAGGCTTCCTTTCTGATGCAGCTCTGAAAAAGTGACTAAAATTCCCCATACCGTCCCCAGAAGTCCCAAGAACGGGCCCAGCGTGACCACCGTCGACAGGATGAACATATTCTTATCTAATTTTTTTGCTTGCGAGGCTGCCGCCGCATAGACCTGCGATTCGACCAATCCGAGGTCAGCCTCAGATAAAGTTGGCTCTTGCGAGGGAATGTAAAAATGGTTCCTGCTGATCATTTGGAGGACATGCTGTTTCATCGTCTTGTAGACTTCGAAAAAGGGGTGCGGCACCTCGAGCATTCTGCCTTTGAGCGGCCGCACGAACTGCAACCCCAGCGGATCCTTGTCGGAAAACTGCGCCATGAATTCCTTAGAAAGGCGCTTCATCTGAAAGGATATCCAAATCTTATGGATGAGCACCCACCATGAGATCGCGGAGAGCAAGAAGAGGGAGCAAAACACCCCTTTGCCGAACCAGTCGGATTGCACATATGCCGAAACGAACTGATTGCCAGCGGCTATTATCATCGATTTGCTTCGAATCCCCCTCAAGGGATATTCTAAAGCAGCCTAAAAGTCAAGGATGCCCCCGCGCCTATGGACTTCATCGATTCCCATGCCCATCTCACCTCGCCCGACGTGATTTCCCGTCTTGACGCAATCCTCCATCGAGCGAAAGAGGCCGGCATCTCCCACATCCTGAACATCTGCACCGACCCCGAGACGCTCCTACAAGGCCTGCTCCTCTCCGCCCGCCACTCCCACATCCAAAACGCAGGCGCCACCACTCCCCACGATGTGGCCTCCCAAGGTAAGTCCGCCTTCCCTCTATTCGAAGAGGCCGCACGCGTTGGGAAGCTATGCGCCATTGGAGAAACGGGACTGGACTACCACTACGAACATTCGCCAAAAGACCTCCAAAAAGACTTCCTCAGCCGCTACCTCCGCCTTGCAACGGAAAGCTCTCTCCCTGTCATCTTCCACTGCCGAGAAGCCTTTTCCGACCTTTTCTCTATCGCCGATGCCGAATACAAAGGCCAGGCGATCCTCCATTGCTTTACAGGCAGCCTCGATGAGGCTAAAGAAGTATTGGAAAGAGGATGGTATTTGTCCCTGAGCGGGATCGTGACGTTCAAAAAAAGCAGGCTTTTACGCGACGTTGCCAAAATGGTTCCGTTATCGCAACTTCTTATAGAAACGGACACCCCGTATCTTGCTCCACAGTCTCATCGCGGTAAGCCCAACGAGCCGTCCTTCCTTCCGGAAACGGCGGAGTGTATTGCGAATGCCAAAGGAATCCCCATCGAAGAGATCGCCCGCGCAACATCAGGAAATGCTAGGAAGATCTTTGGGTTTTAGTTCTCAGGAGTTGGTTGTTGCATGCTTTGGAACGTCGAATTCTGCAATTGTTGGATCAGTTCCTCCGCAAGTTTCGGTTTTTTTCCAGCGGCTTCCAATTGTTGCAATGTGTCAGCAGCCTTTTTTGCATCCTCGGAAAGTGTAGAGACTTTTGATACATACTGAGTTTGATAATCCCTTAATCCATGAATCTTATTCCAAATGGTGGAGTTCGGCCTATAGTGCTTAATCCATGCGGCTGCCTCTTCGATCGAGAAGCCTTCATATTTCATCAAATAAGCGGCGACTGCGGCGGCTGAACGGCCAGCGCCTCCACGGCAGTGAACATACACGTTCCCCTTTTCGAGCTCTTTTTGTATCTTATCAGCAAGGTTATTTAAGTCATCAGATGGGATGATCTCATGGTCAGGTGCGGAGCAGTGAAAAAAAGAAATGTCTAATTCATCATAATCTTTTTGCGTTATTGGGATCGAGAGGCCTTGCGGAGTTAGTTCCCAATTTTCCATTACGGCAATCACCGTCCCATTTCTTCCGACCAGTTCTTGCATAGTCTCATAATTTTTCAATGCATTCGGAATGGCCCCTAAGAAAAGACGATTATTGCTTTTATTCAAAGGTATTTCGTCGTAATTTTGCGAATTGCGTAATTTGTTAATTGCGCTTATCTCAAATTCCATTGTGCCTTGCCTTGGGAACTGAGCGAGAATACCCATAAGGGCAAAAGCTGTAATGGCCCCGGCAGATAAAATCAATTTCGCGGCTAAAAGCGAGACTCCGACTGCTGTGGCAATCCAACCCACTGGATTCGAGATCAAAACGAAAAGAAGGCCAATCCCAAGGCCCACTAACGCAGTGTTCACGACTGTTCGAAAAATTCTAGATTTAAAGAGTCCCTCGGTAACGTCACAGATATTCCGAAAAATAGGCCTGCTCTTCACCGCTTCCTGAGTTGCGTTATCCACATCGCTGTCAGAGTCATCGCCGTATATACGGGTCGGGTAATTTTTCGCTCCAACGTGCTGTTTGTTAAAGACTTCGTCTTTTGCTGCGCTTTCGTAGCTGCTGACTTTCGTCCAAGACTTATCGTTTTCTGGTATTACGGACATTGTTTTGTCCTTTTTTCTATTATTATAGCAAATAAATAAAATAATTAAAATAATTATTTATCTCTTTAATACATATAATCAAATTAGTCCCGTTAAAAATGTGGGCAAGGCTGAAGTCGTTTGCACCTATATATATTGGGGCGGGCGAGATAAAGGGATAAGCCAGGTTCACATCTTGGACATCCCACGCTTCGGGTCATGCACAAAGGTGAGGCTAAAAAGGGATAGGGCGCCGCCGAAAATCGCGATCGCGAAATTGATTGCCATCGCGGCGCCGGTATAGCGCACTTCGATGGGGAACACACGAGAGCAGGAAGGACGCTGAAATAAGAGACGATGAGAAGGGCTAACGCCCCCTTGCAAGAAAAAAAGGAGCCAGTAGATCTTCCATCCCATGAGGAAGTAAATTAGGGCTGCGAGTAGGAATAGGATCCAGAGAGCTCATTTCGCGTAGCGGCGGATGCCGATAAAGTCGGACAATTTGCTGAGATCGGCGTTCCAATGAGAAAGAGCGAAACGATGGAAAAATGCAAAAAGGCAGCGTGAAAATAAGAAAGATGCAGGATTGCATTGTAGTAGAAAGAAGAATAGAGCAGGACCAAGTTGAACCCTACCGTAACCATGATCATGAGTCCAATGCCGACGAAAATCGCTTTCTTGTATTTATGAAAAGCATCGAACAGGGGTTCCTTGAGCAAGCAGCCGTAGTGTTTCGCCTCCTGGAAAAAGAGAGTTTCCTGCAAAAGGCGGCGGAGAAGTAAAACGACGATGCCGACCAGCCCGCTGAGAAAAAATAGCATCCTCTACCCTCCTGCGCGCAAGGCCTCGGGGGTCATTTCCGACTGAAGCAAATAGACTTCGATCGTCGCGAAGAAGATCCCAATGAAAATCCTTTCTCTGCGTAAAGGGCAAAGCGGCCGCTTAAAAAGAGCGGGATGATCATGAAGCAAATCGTCCGGACGAGCGCGAATTTCCTTCCTTTCTTATCGCCCATCGACCCGAAGATAAATCCTCCGATCGGTCGTGCGATCGCGACGATGGCCAAAAGGCTGGGGAGAGATACACTGATTGGCTCGAGCTTGCCGGAAAAAAAAGCGCCATCATCCTGAACAAGATGCAGTCGAACCACTCCAACGAATTGCCTAAAATCGTCGCCAGGATGATGAACTCTTGCATTGAATTTTAAAAAGCGATTCTATATATTATTGGGTATCATTTATGCCTAATGTTGTCGAAAAGAAAAAAGCTAAGAAAAGCGCAGTCAAATGGACTCGCACAACTGTCTTGATTCGAGATGACCATTTGGAGAAATTTAAAATATTAGCTTGGTGGGAAAAGTCGACAATGAAAGACCTCTTTGACGAAATGATTGAAATGTATCTCTCTTCAAAACATCAACTCGACAACCTCATCCAAGAGAGAAAGAACAATTTGGAGCGAAAAAATTCTAAGAGCTCAAATTACGACGAGACCAAATAAAACAGAGAAGAGAGAGGCAAGCCGCGCCATTGAGGATGGGAGCTGGAATTTTTGCGATCGTCCATGTGTCTTCAGAGCATCCATGTAGCCCTCCTTGCTTCAGGATCGCAGCATAAGCATCTAGATCCTTGATTTGCAGGTTGGTTTTGCACCGGTCCTCGATGATTTTGAATTGTACCAGCGTGTGGTAGGCTGCTGTACATAAATTCAGAGCAAGCAAAATGAGGATGAGCCTTTTGGCAAAAGTTTTTAAAAATATGCTGAGCACGGCCGTGGATAAGAGGCTTAGCCACAGCATCCTTTGAATAGTGCAAAGGACGCAAGGCGGATGATGGAGCCCGAATTCTGCAAAAAATGAAAAAGAGATTGCAAGGGCAGCAATGAAGCCGGTGAGAAAAATCATGCGGGCTCCCTAGTTCTTGAATTTTCTGCTGCCGCCCAGCTTCCATGCGAGGGAATGTGCATCCGGGAACTGCCCCACTCCTCTCTTGTTTCCCGGTCCACTGGAGGGGAGGAAATGTTCGATGGTTCATTTCGAACAGACTGGTTCGCTTCTTTGACGGCCTTGGAAATATGCATTGAAGAATCTTTGACCGACTCGCGGATCGAGGAGAAGGAGCTTTGCAGGGAATCGATCCTCTCTTCCAGTTTAGCGCTCTCGACCGCTGCTTTAAACCCGTCTTCTACTGGAGGCCTTTCGGGAACTCTCGCGAGAACTCCCCAATGGGTTTGCCTCGAGATGTCTTGCGGATCGGCCGAAGAGTGAGGATTTTTCGGCTGCTCGGTGATTGCGGGTGGTGGGTCGCTCTTCGCTGGCGGAGGAATGTACACATGGACGAGCTGAGAGATGCCTCCTTTGATCAAGAACCAGGAGAGAAAAGGGATCGAAACAGCGGAGGCGCATGCGATTAGTTCCATTGACGAGTAAAGATCTGCAAGCCGAGCCCCATTGGCTAGGTTGAGCGTCGTCTCGTTGCCGCGAAATTTCCAGAGGGCATTGAGGAAAAGATCGATGGCAAGGTAGAAGATCGGCCAGGTGTATATCCAAATGATGCTCCGGACCCATAGAAGGGCTATTCGTATTCCAAATGTTAAGAGGGAAAGCAAAACAATGAGAGGAAACAGCAGGTAAAGGATGGCTTCGAAAAAGCTGCGCAAACTCATTAAAGTGACCGTCCCGCGCGCTCCCAAGGATTCTTGCTTCTGGGATTTCAGATCGGGCCTGAAAATCTCTTCTTGAATGAGGTCGATCGCTATTTTTTGGAGAGCCAGGCGATTTTTTGGCGGAGAGCTGAAGAGAAGCTCGATCTGCCCTGTTGCCTCGAGGGACTTTCCTTCGATCGATTTTTTTATCTCATCAAACGCATCTTTGCAAGAGATCGTCAAACCGTTGTATGAGACAGCTCTTTTCTCCGATGTTCTGGTTGCTAGAAATTCGAGAAGATCGGGCGTCTCTCCCAGTTCTTTTTTTGTGTAGAGGCCAAGATCTAAATCTCGAAAGACGCATTCGCGGCAAAAATTTCTGAAGTTCTCCTCTAAGGCCGAATCCGAGAGAGGTACGCTTCCGGGTTTAAGAAAATTCTTTCCCGCGTAAATATTGTCAGTCCATGGATAGTTGTCTCCGATGGCTCTTTTAAAGAGGGTATGAAGCCTATCAAAGGAATAGCTTGTCCAGGCTGCGAATTTTCCTAGGAAAAAGGGAACTTCGATGGTTTTTCTTTTCTTCTCAGGGTCATTGGCCTCAACAATTTCTACCGATGTTCTGGGGATGAGCAAAAAACCGACGATGATGAGGCTAGGAATGAGAAAGCTCCGGATTAGCGGCTCGAATTTTTGCCGGAAAAAGGCGATAAGAAGAGCGGAGAAGGCCCCGACAGTCAGGGAGATTTTGATCAAAGCATGGAAGGTTGCCCCTAGTTTATTTGAGTTATCGCCGTAAAGAATTTTTGAGATGGCTTTGAAGACTTGATCGAGTAGCTCCCCGCTCCCAAGCGTATGAATAGGGTCTCCAAAAGCTACAGATGCGATACAGAGGCTAAATAGAAGAGCTTTGATCATCTGTCCCTTGCCTTTTCCCGAAGCGCTTTATCGAGTTGGATCAGGGAGTCCAAGGCTTTTTGCTCATTCTCGATTTTTTGAAGGTTTTCTCTTTTGAGGTTTCGGAGATCGAGCAGAACGTCGCCGACTTGCTTTACATAGGCATCCAACTCGTATCCGGAGATTTGAGATGCTCGGAGAGATTCGGCTTTGTAGAGAATGCTTTGCGCGGCCTCTTCCATGAATTGGATGGTTCTTTCGAAAGCGATTAGGTCGCTGTAGCGTTCTAGAATGAGCGCGGACCCGCTTCCCTTGTACTCTGCCATCAAAGTGATGAAGGTTGCCATTGGGAAACCAGAGGTGCCGAGCAAGCTTTTTTCCTCTTCGGTAAAGTCTGAATTTTCGAATGTGAGCTTCTCTTGAATGCTTTTGAAAAGACCCAGGATCCGGTCTTTTTCCGATTTGTCTACCGATATAACGCCGCGCTCGATCTCGATTCCATCTCCTTTCAGAGAATAGCCGTTTTCGATCTTTCTTCCCTCTCGAAGCAGGGCAAGGACTTCCTTGTGCTTTGGCGGGAAATGTTGGATCTCTTCCGAATTTTTAGAGATCAGGGTGCCTGTCATGTTCATTAGAATTTTTTTTGTCTTTCCGATCCCCATCTGGGTTAGCACTTTGTCTGCGACGTTGAAGGATCCTACGAAGATCTGCTCGTTTCTTCCACTCAAGGTTTGCAAGGCGAGATCCCGAATTTTTTTGTCTTGGCATAAAGACTTTGCTTCGATCAGGTCATAACCATTCGCAATTTTCTCATGCTCGCAAGTCAAAGCAATCCCTCTTTGGATTTTAGGCCAAAGCCCAGGAGCGAGAGCCGCAGCCATGTCATAAGAATGGATGCTCATTGCGTTCAGTTGATTTGCCCACGTTACGATTTGCTTGATCGCGGAAGCCATTAAGGGAGATGTCGTCTCTAAACCGACGAGGTGCCGGTAGACTCCATCCTTCTGGGATCTCGCGCTGATCAAGGCTTCTTCCATGTTCTTGGCGGCGTGCAACCCTCCCGAAATGGGATCGATCGGCCTATCATGGAGGCTGAATGCTGGAACGCTCACCGGTGAGGAATCTGTCTCGAGAAAAGAAGCGCCCGGGGTGGCTTTGCCGCCAAGAAAATGGATTTCCAGAGGAGAAGAGATAGAAGGACTTCCAGAATTAAAACGGCTGAAAAATCGATCAATGCTATCGTTAAGGGTCATCTCGCTTTCACTTTCTCTCTGCCTAAACCAATGTGAATCGGTTTTCTTTTCGTGATATTTGTCTAACCCCGCATCAATTGCATAATCGGTCGCGCCTTTGATCAGGCCAGACACTGGAGTGTGCCCGAGTTGATCGATCAGTTCGTCTTTTTTTTCTTTTGCTTCTTCTGCCATCAGGTCAACTGCGCCGTCAATCAGGCCATCGATGAATCCATTTTCTTTTCCATGAAGGACGGCGCAGCTGGCAAATAGGCAAGCTATTGAGCCAATTGCAAAACTCTTCACCGCGCAAAACCGCCCTTTTGGCGCCCCTCGTCGCAGCAGCGACTCACCTACTTTCTCAAGGATGGTCTCGTCGCTGCTATCAGAACCGGCATGCCGGTTCTGACGAGAGGTCGCCGAAATCATCGATTTTTCGCAGGTGTGGAGTTTTGCAACTGCCTCTATTAAAAAAAGTTTATTCATTGTTGACTCTCCAGCGCCCCTAAAGCCCTCTCGAGATCGGGCACTGAAGCAGAATTTACCCCAATGAGGATGACCTTATTTTGCGCAGGGGCGACTACGTAAAAAGAGGGGGTGGATCTTATATCCAAAGCCTTGGCGATTCCCTGATCGCATTCGTAGGATTCCAGACTTTCCACCCCAGCGCCGTCTAGAGAAACTGCTTTGAGTATCCAACCGTTTTTTTTCGCAAAAAGGGTTGCTGTTTCGGCGGCCTTTGCAGAGAGAGGATCTTGGCCGCGGAAACAAAAAAGGAGGAAGTGGGTTTTCGACAAGGGCTTCAGATGGGGAGATTTTTCCGATAGGGCTTTCCCCCAAGCGTTTGCGAACTCGGCGCTCCGGTCGAGATGGCGCTGCGATTCGCTGACATAGTTTTTGATATTTTCTTGAGTCGGGGCTAGGAGCGCAAGAGACAGGGCTTCCTGAAGCTTTACCTTTTCCTCTTCCAAGATTGCCAAAGCATCTTCGGGGCAATAGGGCGTCTCTGTGTCTTGCGTGTCGCCTTCTTGAAAGTAGTACCAGCCCTCTAGTTTGCGGGCATACCAGTCGGCCGATGCAAAACCCAGGTTGAGAGCGGAGAGCATCATCAGCAAGCTACTTTTCATGCATCGGGCCCTTTAGGAAAAAGTTCTTCAGAGTAGGGTCTTCCAATGCGGCCTGGAGCTTCTTTGCCATCTCGTCTTTGATCGCCTCTTCATCGATTTCCAATGCGCCTTCAATCTCGAAAAAATCCATCGTGTCGAGGTGGATTTTCCCGTCCATTTGTTCCAAAGAAAATCCGGCGCAGTTTGGTTTTTTGGGTTTTCCCCAACCAAGCCCCATCTCCTTTCTCGCTTGCTCGTTGAAGATCCTGAGGAGCTGGGTCGGATAGCAGCAGAAGACGTTGACCTTGTTATATTTTATCTTCACGCCTGGGATCTTATCGTGGTAGTGTCCAACTTTATGGCAGCGGCCCTCATCGCGCATTTGTCGAAGCTCCATTTCCTCTTCACTGCAATGCGCTGGCCATAAGGCCTTTATATTGTCGCAACAATCCCAGATTTCATCGATCGCGTGACAGTTGCATTTATGAGGCGCCCCATTGAAGATCGGCATATTTTCGTCCAAATCGTAGAGACTTGCGCCTTCTCCGAGCGGCATATCGGCAATGAGTTTCAGCTGGGCCCTTACCTTAGGAAGATCATTCCGTTGATCCCATTTCATGGAATCGGGATCGATTTCGCCCCAATTTAGTCCCCAAATCTCTTTTCCTTTTTCGAAGCCAACTTTCGTATGCCCCGCCGTTCGTTTCCCGATATCGTACGTTTTTTCCCAAAACTCGCAATCGCCGGTCTCGTCGTTTCTCAGAATGCAGCGCTTCTTCACAAGCCTTCCCCCAAGCTTTTCCAGCTCTAAGCAAGGAGAATTCCCAACCTCCGGCGCGCATTGGAAATAAACCGTCCTTGCCCAGAGCTCGCGTGTGATCTTTTTCCCATTGATTTCCCGCTCTTTTTCTTCTGCCTCCTCCTCGTCGACCAAAATCCGTTTGCAATAGGGGCTGCTTTCGATCCGGGCGTATTCTTTAGGTTCTTCCGTTTTCCATTCGTCTTTTTCCACCCTCGTGCCGGGGATTTCGACTTCATGGAAATGATCGCAAGCCATGCAATCATCGGTGTGCTTGAACTTTACGATGATATCGATATGGGTTTTATGAATGTCTTTCGTTTTTTCGATGCTAATTGAATTTTTTTCTATAGCAGGGTCGTTTTCGAGTTTGTGTTTAATTCCAGAGACTTTTTGATCCGCTATTTTTTTTCGCTCTTTTTGGTTGCTCACTCCTTTTACGTTTGCCTCCTCGATTTTCTGATGCCCGCCGCACTTTTTCACGAGCGCTGGCTCTGTCACTAGCGTCACCTCGAGGGTTTGTCTAAACTCCCTCGTGAACCTTCCAGATTCCTGGCAGGTCTTGAGAATCGTTTCAACTGCGGCTGGTATTTCTTCCGATGAAACGATCTTGAGGGCGGCCCGAGGATTGTCGAGGAGCTCTGGATGAAATTCCGCTTCGTTTCCTTCGAATTCTAACTTTTTCGGGGCCGATTCGACGGTATTGATGAACGCCTTCTCTTCTTGGGTCCATTCTTTCTTGCGCGCTCTTTTTTCAACGTCCTTGAGAAACGTCTCCAATTTTTCAGGAGTCCATTCTTCTATCTCGAACGAGATCGTATAATCAGGCTCAGGCAAACCATCTTCCTTGATCTTTTTAACGATCTCCAGATAGCCGGCATCTTGAGCAAAAAGTTGGGACAGGGTGAGAAGCAGGGTTAGGATCGCTTTCATTTGCCGCCCTTCTGCTGTTTGATTTTCCCATCCATAATTTCTTGGGCTTTTTGCATCAGCTCTTCAAATTCTTTTTCCTTTTTTCCAAACGCTTCTTTATCGGGTTTTTTATCTTTTTTGAAGATCTCTTTGATAGAGTCGAAAGCGATCTTGAAAGGCTCTGTCGCATCGAGGCAGCAATGGCTCTTTGTCCATACAACATAGGAGAAATCCTCCCCATCGGCTGGCCAGGTGTATCCAGCGCCCCAGTCACGGTCGCTTTCGCCAAGAGGGTGGCAATAGACCTCTAAGCCATCCTTTACATAACCCTTGTCGGCTTTGGGAAAGAGCATCTGAGTTTTATAAACGGTTTTCTT
This sequence comes from uncultured Chlamydiae bacterium, assembly GCA_963730605.1. GTDB lineage: Bacteria > Chlamydiota > Chlamydiia > Chlamydiales > SM23-39 > CAIPFQ01. The sequence goes on along the minus strand of CAVSSM010000008.1, from coordinate 11,296 downwards.
AAGATTGTAGGAATAAGTTTTTTCGCAATAATTATCTGGCTCGAACGCTTTGCCCAACCCGAGCTTATTCAGGGATGTATTTCCTCCTAAGAAGAGTCCTACGGAATGGAGGAGCCCCAGCACCCGGCAGACCAAAAGGGAGCTCGCTTGGATGCCGCCGATATGAGATCCGACGTGGCCGCAGAAGGGGTATAATGAGCCGAGGCAGCCGGCGCACCAAGGGTAAGAGTCCGAAGGTTTTCGTTTCATCGCAGCTTCGCAGTCCTTTTTGCAAAGTTCTTGAAGCTCTGGAGAGCTGTATAGATAACGGATTGGGTCTAGGACCATGTGGAGGCTATGATCCATATCATTCCAAAAGGGAAACCATTCGGTCCTGAAAGGGACCATCGACAACTCGGCGTTTCTCAGGCATTTGAATCCGGGGGCAAACGCCGCGATCCGGGCCAGCGGAAATGGGTAGTAATGCACATTATAGAAGCTTGACCGCCCCGAATCTGAGTTCGAAATACTCCCCATTTTTTCGTAGCTTGTCATATCGCCTGAAGTGCGCAGCAGCGTTAAAGACCGATTGGGGACTCTCGTAACCTCTATGATCGCTTGCGGCTCCCAAAATGCGATTGGCACCCCGATCTGGTCAGGAATGGTTATCCCTAAGAACTCAGACGTTCCACAGATACAAAGAAGGTCCAAGCCCGATCTTTTTTTGTATTTGATCCAATCTTCTTGAGATGACCACTTATATCCCGAAATATGGATGGGTCCGAAACAACTCCAACAGAGGTCTGTAAGAAAAGAAAAATCGAAAATTTTCTTTTTTTCGCCTCGTCCGGATTCTCCAAAAGAAAGGGAGGCAATCAAAACAAAACAGACGATTTTTTTCATACGCATCTCTCAAGCCTTTGCAAGAGTTCTTTAGCTCTTTGGCGTGTGTCCCCCTTTTCCAGGATCTCCCTTAGAGCCGCATCGAGGCGTAGATTGCCATGAATCCGATCTGATTGCCCGCCTTCTTCGAGAACGAAGGCAGGGACCGATTCGATGCCGTATTTTTCAAACCTCTCGGGATCGATATCGATGGGGGCGCTCACTCCCTCCATCCTTAGTTCGACGATTTTTTCGGCAAGCCGCTCGAAGGAGTCGCCCGGAAGCCCCCTTACTAGGAAAATCCCATCCGTCATCTCCAATTGAGCGGATAGGTCTTTCCAAGTTTCCAGCGGTGCACAAAAAGACATGAATACCATCAGGCTGTTTCCTTCATGGCGCTCTTGAGAGGGCGGTCCGGAAAAGCAAGTAGGGCAAGGCTTTCTGTCGATGAGACTTTCAAGAAATGCACTCTGCTGGAGAGAAACGGCGATCAAGCAAGGCAGGATCCAACTCACTCTTTTTCTTCTCCTTCCTCATCCACCGGGATCTCTTCAATGAGAAGAAAAGTCCCTTCCTGCTTCACTCTAGCCGGGACGTTATGAATGTCGAACCGAGTCGTGTAATAGCTGAATTGGTCGTAATAAACGGGCCGCTCTTCCTCGGTTTCCAAGGCAATAGGGCGCCCCCTTACGAGAACCCATTTGAATACGGACGGCTGCTTGCGCGCCCAGGCAACTTGGGCGGGGTCGCTGCCATCGAAGAAAAGCATGCCGCCCGGAACTTCCATCTTTTCGAGAAGATTGATCTTGTCGCCGGCTTTTGCGAAAAGGCGCCCTTCTATTTCGACATCCTCCTCTACGATATAGGTGGGGTCATAATGGTATGACTTTTTTTCAAGCGCTTTACCGATCCCAACGATTGTCGGAGGGTTTTGTATGTAGTTTTCGATCTCGTCAGCATACTTTTTCATCTCGGAAGTATGTAAAGCGGCTTTACTTTTCATGGATTCGAACGGGCTCTTTTCTTCGATGGGGAAGGTCAACCCCGACTTTCCAAGATCTTTGGCAAATAGGCTTAAGCCAAGAAAAGAGATCAATAGGGGTTTCATTGCTTTTCCATGAGGGCGGCGATGGCTTGAGCGGCTCCCAGTCCATCGGATATGCAACGCTTGAATTCAGATTTTCGGGCAAGAAGCCATTCGATCGCCTCTTCTAGGGCAAGCCCGCGCAGTTTCAATTCGTTCACGGCCTGGAATTCTTCGGCTTTCGTGGAGTAAAGCAGGGCGGAAAAGGGATCGAGCCTGAGTTGATTGACCGAAAAAGAGCCGCTTCCTTTATGGTAAATGAAAAGTTCAGAATATTTTCCCGATTCCATCCGTAGCGTTGAGAGGGCGGTTTCTTTATATTCGCTCATGGGGATCAGGTTGTCTTTTTTTAGCGCGTTCAAGGAATCGCTGTCTTTCCCGAGCATGACGAGCCAATTGGAATTTTGGAACGCGGCTTTTGCCCCGAATGAGCGATCGAAATCCTTTATGCTTTGCGTACCGACGACGAGAGCGCCGTTATATTTTCGGAGCCTTCGGGCTAAGCTTTCGATAAAATTTTCCATTTGGGGGCTTTTCAAAAGATCCCAAGCTTCATCGATGCAAATCAGGGAGCGCCTGCTGCGGTCTCCCATGAAGATCTGGTTGGAAATCGTGAGAGCGAAAATCTGCAAGATGACCGCCTGCAGGTCTGGCATGTTTTTCAATTCTTCAGTTTCAATGACCACTACATCTTTCGTAAAATCCACAGAATTAGAGCCGTAGAAATAGTTCGCATACGTCCCTTCCCTGCCGTATTTTTTCAATCCTTCTTTCAGACTTTCGGCAGCGCCGAGCATCAGTTGGGAGTTGAATTGCATCTTTGTCGCAAGATCGATGAGGGTGTCGATCGTGGCATGATTGCCTTCTTTCTGCCAGGCAGTTTTGACGAGGGTATTGAGAATATCCGCTCGTTCCTTATCGATTTTCTGCGTTGGGGCTGCCATGGTGGCGATAGTAGCCCCGACCATTTCAAGCCCCGCGTTCAGCATTTCGGCTCCCTCATCGGTCTTGATGGTGCGGAAGGGATTGAGATCGAACCGGCTTTTTTCAGAAAAATTCAGGTATTGGCCCCCGAGGAGGGAGCAGAGTTTTTCAAAGCTTCTTCCTAAATCAAGGACGAAGACCCTTCCGCCTTGACCTAAATGTCCCAGGATCATTTCTTGCATGAAAACCGATTTTCCCGAGCCGGAGGGGCCGACAACGACCGTGTTCTGATTCCCATCGGTGGCGAATGGATCCCAGCCCGCAAGCTGCCCCTTTCTCCCCGTTAGGATCATCCCTTGGTTCGAATTGCCCCACCATTCCCCAACGCAAGGGATCAGTTGAGGCGTTTCAGAGGTCAGCGTCGTCCGCATACATCGAGCCCGTTTTAGCTTAGCAATGTGGGGGGAGTCTTCCCCCCAAGCCATGGGAAGGGAGGAGAGAAAGTCTGGAAAATGGACGAAGCGGTTTTCGCTCAGTTTGAATCCATATTTTTGGAATAAAGCAAGGAGAGCCGATTCCGATTTGGTAAACCGCTCTTTTTGCGCCCAAAGGCCGCAGCTGAGGCGTGTTTCAACGAATTTTTCCCCAACGGAGAGCTCTTTTTGCACGAAAAGGTTTTCATCCATTTCACGGGGCATATCAGGAAACATCTTGACGAGGGCAGGGAATTTGGACTGATGAGCGAGCACCTTCATTTTCCCTCGGAATTTATTTTCCGCCTTTTGCTGCGCGGGGAAGTGGATGCCATGGTGGATATAGAAGGGAGTTGGGATACGGTAGGAGCTGTTTAAGAAATCGCCGATCAATTCACCCATCGAATGAAGACTCCAGCGGTCTGGAAAATCGACCGCTTCATAAGACCTCATGAAGGCTGGAGCCGAGCCGCCGCGGAAGACGAGCCCATCGGGCGCGACTTCGATCGCTGACCCGGGCATGCAAATTTGTTTGGAGAGCCAATTGTTCGTGTCCCAATTTTTCTTTGCCTCAAGACCTAAGGAAAAATCAAAATTAACTAGCCCTGATACGGTTTCAATCAACTGATCGGGCTGCATCTCATAGACAGCGCTGAGGCGGGAAAGGGTCTCGAATGCTTTTTTTCTCTTTTCTACAAGCCGGTCCATAAACACGCCTAAGTCGTGTTTTTGCGGCTTTGGCTGGCTATATGAAAAAAAGCACCGGAAGATGCGGGGAGGAATCTCGCCATTCATCGTTTGCTGATTGAGGAATTCCCTTTTGCGTTCAGCTACCTTGGAGAAGATTCCCCCCATGGCTAACCTTGGCTCAGACCAGCTTTGTAAAAACCTGGAGATCCGATGGTCTGCAAACATCATCGTTTGGATATCCGCGCCCTCTTCGCCGATCTCCCTGATCAAGGCGGCAATTTCTCTTTGAGCTTCTGTAGTTCCCCCGAGAATGGGAATCATCTCTAGACAGAAGCCGAAACTGGTTTTGTTTTCGTAGATCCTCATTTCAGGGTCATAGAGACGATAGGGCAATAGGTTGTGTAAATAATCCGCATCTAAGGCATCTAGCGGTTCAAGGCGGGTTTCTCCCATTTTGTCGAATTCTGTCGATTCACCGAAGAAATCGGCGCATCTTTGACCGAGGCGGCGCAAAAGGCTCATTTTGCGCCCTGTTCTTTAACGGTTGCTTGGATGAGAACGGGATCTCCTGAGCGTTCCTTGAGGAGGTATAGTTTTTTTCTTTCCTCCCCTGAGGCCGGAATCTTTTTTCGCTTTTTTTTCTTTTCTTGGTTTTTAAGGAGAAGCGCCGCGCTTGGATCGGTGACAAAAAGGTCTTCCCCTTCCTCTTTTTCTACAATCAAGTCGAGGATTTCGTTCACCGGTTTGCAGCCGATCCCTTTGCCTGGAGGGCAATCGAATGTCGAATTGTACATGCTGCACGAGGCAAACGCGATGCAAAGAGCGATAAAGACAAACGATCTCATGATGACCTTTCTAAGGTTTTTATGTGCGCATTAATTAAGAGAGCGCTTGGGGGCTCTTTATAAAAGATGCCGTCGATTTCTACGGATGGGATCACAGTGAGGGCATCTTTTTGCGTAACGAATCGGTAAGCTTTTTCAAACGCTTCCGTATTCTTCAAGAAGTCCAATTGCTCTAGTTCAGGAAGAGGGTCATGAAATACTTCCATGGCAGCTTGCATAAGCTGGCAGCCGTGCCCTTTTCCTCTTAATTTGGCTAAGTTTTCCATAAGGGCTTCGAGAAATGGCGCTTTCTGCTCTTGAGGAAGGCGGCCTAGGCAGACCATCGCCTGAAGGGTCAAAAGATCGGCCGGATCGGGATGAAAGGACCAAAAGAGGCTTCCCGTGTCAATATGCTTTTCTTTTATGGCTGGAAATTCTTTTATGAAGAATTCCATGCACTTAGGACAGCTTAGGGAAAAATATTCGACGGCTTTGGATTCCGCATCGGGATTTCCGTACTGGATGCAATATTTCGAATCAAGTTTCTCGAATCCGAATAAAGAAGAGCATGCCATGAGGCAAAGGGTCCAGAGTCTATTCATCTGAAGCCCCTCTTGGCTGCCCTTTCCATGTCGAATTTCTTTTTCAGGTTCTTCTCTCCGATTTTTACTGTTTTGGTAAAAACGATATCTACGACCCTTCCCGCAGCGATCTGGATCGCAGGCTGCAATTGTTCTGCCCTTTTGATGTAGTAGTCCGTCATTTTGTTCAGGGCGGCGGTGCCTCCTTGGACTGGGCCGTAACGAAGCCCCTCGAGATGCGGATATTTTTCCGCGAGATTCTCGAAGGCTTTGCCATTGAGAGCCGCCTCGGCTCCCGATCCGACGCCTTGTAAAAAGGCTGCGAAGGCGGCCCGAGTGATAATTTGCCCTGACCTGTCGACAACGACGCCTCGCATCCCTTCCCGGCCATCTTCGCCGGAAACATAGGCGCTCAACTCCGTTTCAGCAAATGAGCCGCCCCGCTCTATGAGGGACATCCGTTCCGCGCGGATATAGACCCGCTCGCTTGAGATATCGCCAATGGCGTTTCCGATGATGATGCTCCCTTTTTAGAGGGACGCGGACGTTTCTCGGCAGATTCCCGTTATCGAGCGGGCGGAGCAAGACCATGTTTGGCCCTGTCGGCTTTTGCACTGCCACGCTGCAATCGGCTCCAGAGACTAGAAGGGCTTTCACAACCGTTCCTGCGGGGATCTCAAAAGATACGTGCTTGCCGTCTTTTTTTTCCGCCCCTTCCCAGACCTTCAAATGTTTTTGAGGAGCTGTTTTGATCACAGGCTCGGTAGGTTTCTGGAGATCAACCTCAAGCGCCTCGAGTTTTTGGGCAAGCTGGCCGATCGCTTCGGTTAGATTTTCCCGCCCCTCTTCCTCCTCGCCAGTTACCTCATGAAGAACTTCGATGGATTTTTCTAAGGACGATAGCCGAGACTGCAAAGCATCGTTCGAATTTTCCAATGCTGAAATACGGACTGTTTTCGCATCCACTTCCTGGCTGACCGTATTAAAGGGTATAACCTCTCCGCTTTTTGGCGCACTCGCCTTTTCTTCTTTCTCGTCCGAGGTGAACGAAACTACGCCTAAGCCCAAAGCAACGCATCCTGCTAAAGAGAAGAAAAAAAATTTTTTCTGCTTGGCTCCGATTTTGGCGGAAGATAACCTCTTCATGAGACGCTCTCGTCTTTAGAGCGTCCCACCAAGCAAATAGCCTGTTCATCCTGACAGAGCTCGTGGACATTCAAGAAAGCCCATGAGCCATTTTCTTTTTTGAGGGCATCGGGAGAAAGGACGACCGGCTCAGAGCCGCTATTTGTGATGCGGTATACGGAAATGATCTCGAACGGCCCTTCAAAGGCGCTGATTGGAACAGCTGTGAGCGGCGATGGCAAGACGAGAGGTTCGACCGCTTCCCTTTGCCCATAGCCAAATGGAACTTTTCCCTCGAGGATCTTGTTGAGGACATCCACAGTGAAGGCCATGGACACGTCTTGGTTCCATTTGGCTATGGGCAAAGGGAAGCGGTCGAACCTCTCGTCTTGCAGATCGCCACTCACCGCTGTTCCAATCAGCGCCTTTGAAGGGCCGTTGATTTTTTCCGTATACCGCATCACAAATAGCAGCTCTGAGCCGGTCCATCCTTGCTCCCGATGCCCTCAAAAAAGAAAATGGCTCATAGTCTCTCTTGAATGGCTAGCGACTCTGTCAGGATGAACAGGCTATTTACTTGGTGGGACGCTCTAGAGGACAAAAGCGTGTCATGAAGAGGTTATCTTCCGCCAAAATGGGACCAAGCAGAAAAAATTTTTTTTCTTCTCTTTAGCAGGATGCGTTGCTTTGGGCTTAGGCGTAGTTTCGTTCACCTCGGACGAGAAAGAAGAAAAGGCGAGTGCGCCAAAAGCGGAGAGGTTATACCCTTTAATACGGTCAGCCAGGAAGTGGATGCGAAAACAGTCCGTATTTCAGCATTGGAAAATTCGAACGATCTTTGCAGTCTTGGCTATCGTCCTTTTAAAAATCCATCGAAGTTCTTCATGAGGTAACTGGCGAGGAGGAAAAGGGACAGGAAGTACAAACCGAAGCGAGATCGGCCACTTACCCAAAAACTCGAGGCGCTTGAGGTTGATCTCCCAGAAACCTACCGAGAGCCTGTGATCAAAAACGTTGTTCAAAAACATTTGAAGGTCTGGGAAGGGGCGGAAAAAAAAGACGGCAAGCACGTATCTTTTGAGATCCCCCCTTTTATGGTTGTGAAAGCCCTTCTCATCTCTCTGGAGCCGATTGCAGCGTGGCAGTGCAAAAGCCGACGGGCCAAACATGGTCTTGCTCCGCCCGCTCGATCTAGGGGATGTACCGAGAAACGTCCGCGCCTCCCTAAAAGGGAGGCATCATCATCGGAAACGCCATTGGCGATATCTCAAGCGAGAGCGGGTTTATATCCGCGCGGAACGAGATCTCCTCCCATTGAGCGGGGCCCCCACCTTCGGAGTTGAGCGCCTATGTTTCCGGCGAAGGAGTGGCCGGGAAGTAGTTGTCGACAGTCCGGGCAAATTATCACTGGGGCCGCCTGCGCACCCTTTTTACGAGGCGTCGGATAGGGAGCCGAGGCGGCTCTCAATGGCAAAGCCTTCGAGAATCTCGCGGGAAAATATCCGCATCTCGAGGGGCCTTCGTTACGGCCCGGTATCCAAAGAAGGGCGCACGGCCAGCCCTCGGAACAAAATGACGGACTACTACATCAAAAGGGCAGAACAATTGCGGCGTCCGAATGCAGATCGCTGCGGGAAAAGTGCAGTAGATATAGTTTTTACCAAAACAGTAAAAATCGAAGAGAAAGAACCTGAAAAAGAAATTCGACAACTGGCAGCTAGAGAGGGGGCTTGGGATAAATAGACTCTGGAGTGTTAACCTCATGGCATGCTCTTCTTTATTCGGATACGACAAAATTCATTCGAAATATTGCATCCAGTACGGAAATCCCCGATGCGGAATCCAAAGCCGTCGAATATTTTTCCCTAAGCTGTCCTAAGTGCATGGAATTCTTCATAAAAGAATTTCCAGCCGTAAAAGAAAAGCATATTGACACGGGAAGCCTCTTTTGGTCCTTTCATCCCCCGATCCGGCCGATCTTTTGACCCTTCCGGCGATGGTCTGCCTAGGCCGCCCTTACCTCAAGAGCAAAAACAGCTCGAAGACCCCCTTATGGAAAACTTAGCCAAATTAAGAGGAAAAGGGCGCGGCTGCCAGCTTATGCAAGCTGCGGTGGAAGTATTTCATGACCCTCTTCCCTGAACTAGAGCAATTCAACTTCTTGAAAATACTGGGAAGCGTTTGAAAAAGTTTACCGATTCGTTACGCAAAAAGATGCCCTCACTGTGATCCCATCCGTCAAAATCGACGGCATCTTTTATAAAGAGCCCCCAGAGCGCTCTCTTAGATTAATTCGACAGCATAAAAACCTTAGAAAGGTCATCATGAGATCGTTTGTCTTTATCACTCTTTTTGCATCGCGTTTTTGCCTGCGTGCAGCATGTACAATTCAACATCCGATTGCCCTCCAGGCAAAGGGATCGGCTGCAAAATTAGGTGAACGAAATCCTCGACTTGATTGTAGAAAAAGAGGAAGGGGAAGACCTTTTTGTCACCGATCCAAGACACACACTTCTCCTTAAAAACCAAGAAAAGAAAAAAAAGCGAAAAAAGATAAAAAGGGGAGGAAAGAGAAAAAAACTATACCTCTCCTCAAGGAACGCTCAGGAGATCCCGTTCTCATCCAAGCAACCGCTACTTTCTGGGCGCAAAATGAGCCCTTTGCGCCGCCTCGGTCAAGGATGCGCCGATTTCTTCGGTGAATCGACAGAATTTGACAAAATAGGAGAAAGTCACCTTGAACCACCAGTCCCTTGAGGTGCCGGATTATTTACACAACCTATTGCCCTATCGTCTCTATGACCCTGAAATAAAGAATATACAAAAACGAAACCAGTTTTCAGCTTCTGTTCTAGAGATGATTCCCATTCTCGGGGGAACTACAGAAGCTCAAAGAGAAATTGCCGCCTTGATCAGGAAGATCGAAAAGAGGGCGCCTTTATCCAAACGATCATGTTTGCAGACCATCGGGATTCTCCAGGCTTTTTCAAAGCTGGTCTGAGCCAAGGTTCCCCGTGGGGGGAATCTTCTCCAAGGTAGCTGAACGCAAAAGGGAATTCCTCAATCAGCAAACGAATAAATAGATGGCGAGATTCCTCCCCCGATCTTGCAGTACTTTTTTTCGTGGCCCTAGCCAGCCAGAAGCCGCAAAAACACGAGCTTAGGCGTGTTTATGGACCGGCTTTTTGTAGAAAAGATAAAAAAAGATTTAAAGACCCTTTCCCGCCCCTCAGCGCTGTCTATGAGATGCAGCCCGATCAGTTGATTGAAACCGTATCAGGGCCTACCTAATTTCGGTTTTTCCTTAGGTCTTGAGGCAAAGAAAAATTGGGACACGAACAATTGGCTCTCCAAACAAATTTTCCTGCCGGGTGAGCAATAGAAGTCGCGCCCGATGGGCTCCAGTCTTCGGCGGCGGCTCGGCTCCAGCCTTCGTGAGGACACGATGAAGCAGATCGAGCTTCCAGACCGCTGGAAGTTGCTTCATTCGATGAGTAAAATGATAAACAATTTTTTAAACAGCTCCTACCCTATCCGAACTCCCTTCTATATCCACCATGGAATCCACTTCCCACGCACGACAAAAGGCGGAAAAGAATTCCAAGGGAAAATGAAGGTGCTCGGCTCCATCAGTCCAAATTCCCCGCTCCTGGTCAAGATGTTTCCTGATATGCCCCGTGAAATGGATGAAAACCTTTTCAGTGCAAAAAAGAGCTCTCCGTTGGGGAAAAATTCGTTTGAAACACGCCTCCACTTGCGGCCTTTGGCGCCAAAAAGAGCGGTTTACCAAATAGGAATCGGCTCTACTTTTGGTATTCAAAAAATATCCATTCAAACTGAGCGAAAACCGCTTCCTCCCGTTCCCAGACTTTCTCTCCTCCCTTTCCGTGGCTTAGAGAAAAGTCTCCCCCGACATTGCTAAGCTAAAACGGGCTCGATGTATGCGGAGCGACGCTGACCTCTGAAACGCCTCAACTGATCCCTTGCGTTGGGGAATCGTGAGGCAATTCGAACCAAGAGGATGATCCTAACGGGGAGAAAGGGCACCTTTGCGGGCTGGGATCCATTCGCCACCGAATACGGGAATCAGAACACGGTCGTTGTCGGCCCCTCCGGCTCGGGAAAATAGGTTTTCATGCAAGAAATAAATATCCGGGACCGTTAGGCCGAAGGCGGAAGGGTCTTGCGTCCTTCATTTTGGCAGAAGCTTTGAAAAACTCTGCTCCCTCCTCGGGGGCCAATACCTGAATTTTTCTGAAAAAACAGTCTTTCATCTCAATCCCTTCCGCACCATAAAAACCGATGAGGGACCGAAAATACTGAACGCGGGGCTTGAAATGGTCGGGGCTACTGCCCGCATGGGCGGCCCCAATGGGTAAAATCGATAAGGAACGAGCGGGACCTCTCGATACCCTCGTAGAAACTTGCCTGGCAGAAAAGAAGGCGAGGATGGATCCCCACGAATCGACACCCTCCATCGATCTTGCGACAAAGATGCGATTCAACTCCGACCTGATACTCGGCGCTTGCCGAAAGTCTGAAAGGAGAAAGAAACGAAAAAATACGGCAGGGAAGGGGACGTATTCAAACTGTCTCTTCGGCTTTGATTCTTCTGGATTTTACGAAATATATAGTGTTCATAAATATTGAAGAAAGAAAATAATACCCCTCCAGAGATAATCTTTCAGATTTTCAGCTCTCACGATTTCCAACCAGATCTTCATGGCGAATACA
>CAVSSM010000007.1:0-230805 GCA_963730605.1 uncultured Chlamydiae bacterium | reverse complement strand
ACGGCATATAAAAAAAGCGACAGGATAACTGTTACAGCAAAAATGGAATGTCCCGTTTTAAATTTACACTTGGATTTAAGTTTTGTTGTGTACAGGGGCTAAGAAATTTTTCCCCCCTTCCGGAAGCCGAGCTTGCTTCCCCTGCTCTTTAATCTCTTCTGCTTCACTGCGAAGCCCTGATTCACTGTCCGTAGCTAGGTTTTCAGGCTCTTTTGGAACCGGCTTTTCGGGCATTGCTTTCCCTTCTTCTGACTCGAGCATCTGAACTGAAATGCCTTTTGGGAAAATGACTTCGCGCGCTTCATCTGGCATAGAAATTCCCTCCGCCTGAAAAGCTCGCTTCACTAAACGGATGACTGACGATCGCACCTTCAACCAGCTATGTTGGCTGCCATCTAACCAGAAATAGACGCGTAGATTGATGGTCGCTTTACCCAAACTATCCACCAAAACCCAGGGTTCAGGATCTTTGAGCACAGCTTCATGTTTTTCTAGAACGTTTAAGGCAATCTCTTGAGCTTGAGAAATTGTGTCGTCATAGCCTATGCCGACCAAAAACTCCTCGCGCCGATTCGGATTGCTCGTATAGTTGCGGATGTTACTTTTATACACAATCGAGTTCGGAATCTGAATATGATTGCCATCCAACGACATCAAAAGAGTCACTCTCATTGTGAGTCCCTGTACATAACCGGTAAATCCTGCAATCTCAACTAGATCGCCCGTTTGAAATGGGTTATGTATGCTCAGCAAGATACTCGCCAAAAAGTTCTCCGTGATATCTCGGAAGGCAATCCCCAAGATGATGCCCAGCAAGCCAGTTCCGCTAATGATGGTTAAGGCCGCGCCAGTCAGATCGGCGATTTCAAAAATGAGATAAACTCCCAGAAGAAAAATGATAGGATCCCAACGCCACGCGCAATCACATCTTGCAATAGCGATTTGCGGTGTTTGCGGCCAAGCAAAGCCCGCGTCATTAAAGAGCCTAAACGAGCTAGTCCCCAAGCAGTGATCAAAATGATGATTCCGATGATGAGGGAAGGGAGGGATTTAACGAAACCGCGCCAGTGATTCCTAAGGATTTGCGTAATTATGCTAAAATCAGTGAGAGAGGGTTCACTCACCTCAATCTTATTTACAACGGCTACTACGTTTTGTGTGTTTCTCGCTAAATTGCCAGCCCATTTCTTAAAGTCTTTGTTTTTCGTATTGCCGGATAAGAAAACAACACCTTCTTTTACCTCAACAGAAACTTCTGTAAACCAGCCTGTCGCATTGAGGATATCTTCCAGACGTTTTTGAATTTCACTATCCTGAGTAACCGGCTTGACTTCGATTTTTTTCTTGCAGCCTGGGAGGGAATCTCTTCTTTGGAATCTTGCTGACCAAAGACAAGAAGAGGGATCGCAAGAGTATAAAAAAGAAAAACCCTCATAGAATATCCCCGCTTTAAGATTAGCCCTATTTTGGGGACATATCCTTTAGGGTGAATAATTTCAAGTCTTGGCTTGGGTTCTGCCTTTACTCGTATGCTTTCTTATTGATCTTTTATCCAATTTTTTAGATACAACAATTGGAGCAGATTTATCATTCGCTAGAGCACATTTACAAAAAAATAAGAAAATGATGAAAAATTCGTTGCTAGTGAATAAACCCCGATATGTCGAAGAAAAACGCGATGAAAAATGCGGCAATCACACACTTATTTCTGGATATCGGCGGCGTCCTGCTCACTAACGGCTGGGATCATCATGCCCGCAAACGGGCAGCGATCAACTTCAAATTCAAGTTTTCCGATATAGAAGATCGGCATCACCTAATCTTCGAAATCTATGAGAAAGGAAAGATCACTCTAGAAGAATATTTAAATCTAGTGGTCTTCTACCAAAAGCGATCGTTTACTCGGGCTCAGTTTCGACGTTTTATGTTCGCGCAATCGAAACCTTATTCTGAGATGATCGAGATGGTTACTCAACTCAAGGTTCGGCATGGATTGAAAATCGTTGTTGTTAGCAACGAAGCGCGAGAACTAAATGCGTATCGGATTCGAACGTTCAAGCTGAATCGCTTTATAGATTCTTTTATTTCTTCCTGCTTCGTCCACATCCGCAAACCAGACAAGGAAATTTTTCGGCTTGCGTTGGATATCGCTCAAGCGGAGCCTCAAAAGGTGCTCTATATTGAAAACACCCCGATGTTTGTCGAGATCGCTGAAGGGCTGGGGATTCGAAGCATTCTTCACACAGATTATAAATCCACCTGTACGAAATTAGCTTCGTTTGGATTGCATAATTACGAAGGAGCTATCCATGAAACCAGCTAAATCGCGCATCCTGACGATCAATGGCGGCTCTTCGAGCATCAAGTTTGCGCTGTTTGAAGTGATGACTCTCTTCGACGGATTCTAGAGGGCACGATCGAGCGGATTGGATTGGATGACGCTGCTTTGCGAGTGAAGGGTGTAAACCCGGCGGACAATTTCTCAAGGCCGATAGCGGCGACAGATCATACGGCAGCAGTAGGCTTCCTGATGGATTGGATCGAACAACGCAGTCAACACGATGCATTGACTGCGGTAGGGCATCGCATGGTGCATGGCGGTCCGAAGTATTGGAAACCGGAGCAAATCACTCCGAAAATGATCGAAGATCTGCATGAGCTTCGAGTCTTTTGATCCTGAACATATGCCGGAAGAGATCCAGCTTGTTGAGGCGTTTCATCGCAGGTTTCCTAATTTGACCCAATGGGCTTGTTTCGATACTGCTTTTCATCATGACCTGCCTCGTGTGGCTAAAATGTTGCCGATCCCGCGACGCTTTGAAGCGCAAGGGGTGAGGCGGTATGGATTTCATGGGCTGTCGTATGAGTTTCTTATTGGGGAATTAGGCCGCCTGGCAGGATCAGAAGCAGCACAAGGCCGAGTCATTCTTGCTCATCTTGGCAATGGCGCGAGCCTGGCAGCGGTACGAGATGGCAAATCGATAGATACAAGCATGAGTTTCACGCCGACAGCCGGAGTGCCGATGAGCACTCGTTCGGGCGATCTCGATCCTGGACTGGTTTGGTATTTGGCACGCACCGAAGGATTCGATGCAAAACGATTCAATGAGATGGTCAATTTCGAGTCCGGATTGCTCGGAATTTCGGAGACCAGTTCCGACATGCATGACTTGCTGAAAGCTGAAGCAAAGGATGTGCGGGCTGCTGAAGCTATAGCGCTCTTTTGTTACCAGGTTAAAAAATGGATTGGCTCATTTGCAGCGGCTTTGGGTGGTCTGGATACGCTAGTGTTCGCTGGCGGCATCGGAGAGAATGCGCCTGTTGTACGGGCTAGGATTTGCGAAGGCCTGGAATTTCTTGGAATCGAACTCGAAGAAAAGCAAAACAGTGCGAATGAAGGTGTGATTTCTTCCGGACAATAGCCGCGTTGCGGTTCGCGTCATTCGTACGGACGAAGAATGGATGATAGCCAAGACGGTTTGCCGCGTTCTCGGTCTTGGAACAAAGGAAGTAGAGCCATGACAACAAATATTCTTTCACCAGAACTGCTTCATAAGATGGATGCCTATTGGCGGGCCGCCAACTATCTATCGGTCGGTCAGATTTATCTCTACGATAATCCACTGCTAAAGCGGCCGCTATCATTGTCGGATGTGAAGCCGCTCGTGGTCGGACATTGGGGAACAACGCCAGGCCAGAACTTCATCTATGTGCATTTGAACCGGGTGATCAAGAAATATGATCTGAATATGTTTTACATCGCAGGTCCCGGCCATGGTGGTCCGGCTCTAGTAGCCAATACTTATCTTGAAGGTTCCTATAGTGAGATTTATCCAGATATCAGCCAAGACGAAGCGGGAATGAAAAAGCTGTTCAAGCAATTCTCGTTTCCAGGCGGAATTTCCAGCCATGTTGCCCCAACAACTCCAGGGTCGATTCATGAAGGCGGCGAGCTGGGGTATTCACTCAGCCATGCCTTTGGAGCCGTGTTTGACAACCCCGATCTGATTGTCGCCTGTGTCATTGGCGACGGCGAAGCGGAAACAGGTCCTTTGGCAACAGCATGGCAGTCCAATAAATTTCTCGATCCCATTACTGATGGAGCTGTGCTGCCGATCCTCCACCTCAATGGCTATAAGATCAGCAACCCGACCGTTTTGGCCCGCATCGAGCATGAGGAATTGGAGCAATTTTTACGAGGCTGCGGCTGGACGCCCTATTTTGTAGAAGGCAGATGAACCGGAAGTGATGCATCAACTCATGGCTGCGTCTATGGAAAAGGCAATCGAAGACATTCAGCAAATCCAAGACAATGCACGCAGTAAAAACGACACCACAAGACGGCGATGGCCGATGATTGTCCTGAGATCGCCTAAAGGCTGGACGGGGCCTAAAAGTCGTCGATGGGTCTGCAAATTGAAGGCACATTTCGAGCGCACCAGGTACCGATTCTAGTAAACGCCGAGCATCCTGAGCACGTCCAGCAACTTGAAAGCTGGATGAAAAGCTACAAAGCAGAAGAACTGTTTGATGAGAATGGAAAGCTTATACCGGAATTGGCTGAGCTGGCGCCGAAAGGTAACCGGCGGATGGGCGCCAATCCTCACGCCAATGGCGGCCTGTTGCTGCGTGATTTGCGCATGCCGGACTTTCATGAACACGCAGTAAATGTGCCAGCGCCTGGTGCCGTTGATGGTCAAGATACGCTCGTGTTGGGCAAATTCTCTGCGCGACGTGGCCAAATTGAATCAGGATCAGCGTAATTTTCGGATCTTCGGGCCAGATGAGACGCTCTCGAATCTCTTGGGCGCAGTCTTTGAAGTCACCAACCGTCAGTGGGATGCCAGGGAAGTAAAAAATGATGAATTCCTCGCACCCGCAGGACAAGTGCTGGATTCGATGCTCAGCGAGCACCAGTGCGAAGGTTGGTTGGAAGGATATTTGCTGACCGGGACGGCACGGGCTATTTAACAGTTATGAGGCGTTCATCCGCATCGTCGATTCGATGTTTAGCCAGCACGCCAAGTGGCTGAAGGTGTGCTTAGAATTGCCTTGGCGCCGGAAGATCGCTTCGCTGAATTATCTGCTCGCCTCTCATGTCTGGCAGCAGGATCATAACGGCTTCACGCATCAAGATCCCGGATTTCTCGACCACGTTATCAACAAGAAGGCCGACTATTGTGCGGGTTTACCTGCCGCCTGATGCCAACTGCCTATTGTCGGTATTTGATCACTGCTTGCGCAGCCGGAACTACGTCAATGTGGTGGTTGCCGGCAAACATCCTCTCCCTCAATGGCTGACTATGGACGCTGCAGTTGTGCACTGCACAGAAGGAATTGGCATCTGGCAATGGGCTAGCAACGACCAGGATGCCGAGCCTGACGTAGTGATGGGCTGCTGCGGAGATACACCCACACTGGAGATCTTGGCTGCCGTTTCCATCCTTCGCGAGCATCTGCCCGATCTGAAAATCCGCGTGGTCAATGTCGTCGATCTGATGAAGCTCCAGTCCCAAAGCGAGCATCCGCATGGCCTCTCTGAGATGGATTACGATTCTCTTTTTACAAAAGATAAGCACATCATCTTCGGCTTTCATGGATATCCCACGCTGATCCACCGATTGACCTATCGCCGGACCAACAGAAATCTGCATGTTCGAGGCTACAAGGAAGAAGGTACAATCACGACAGCTTTTGACATGCGGGTTCAGAATGACCTGGACCGCTTTCATCTAGTGCAAGACGTGATCGATCAGGCTAGCGAATTTGGGAGCTAAGGGGGCCTATCTCAAACAGATGATGCAGGACAAGCTCATCGAACACAAACACTACATCGACAAGCACGGTCAAGATATGCCGGAAATCCGGAATTGGAAGTGGGGTAATCCTCAAATGAATATCAAAAATCTTGTAGATACCGCGAAAAAGCTCGTCGCTGGAGATAAAGGCTTGCTGGCGATGGATGAAAGTAATCCAACCTGCAACAAACGATTTGCCAAAGTTGGGAATTCCCCAGACCGAAGAGAGCCGGCGTGCCTATCGGGAATTGATTGTAACCACCCCCAATCTCGGCGAATGCATCAGCGGCGCGATCCTCTATGATGAAACGATCCGGCAACAGAAGAAAGATGGCACTCCTTTTATTAAAGTCCTTATCGATGCGGGAATCATTCCAGGCATTAAAGTTGACACCGGCGCAAAGGACATGGCAAATCACCCCGGAGAGAAAATAACCGAAGGTCTGGACGGATTGCGCGAGCGGTTGGCTGAATATTCACAAATGGGCGCCCGTTTTGCCAAATGGCGCGCAGTGATTGCCTTAGGAAATGACATTCCCAGCCGAGGCTGCATCGAGGCTAACGCGCAGACTCTAGCCCGCTATGCCGCTTTGTGCCAAGAAGCTGGATTGGTCCCCGTCGTCGAACCAGAAGTTCTCATGGAAGGCGAGCATACATTGGATCAGTGCTTCGCAGGTAACAGAAGAAGTTTTACACACAGTCTTCAATCAGCTTTACACACAACGAGTCATGCTGGAAGGTATGATCCTGAAACCCAATATGGTGCTTCCTGGATTGACCTGCCCCAAGCAAGAGACAGTAGACTTCGTTGCCGATGCTACAGTGAATTGTCTCTTGCGAACTGTCCCCGCTGCTGTTCCAGGGATTGCGTTCTTGTCAGGCGGACAAAGCGGTGAATTGGCCTCAGCCCGTTTGAATGCTATGAATATTAGATTCAAATCACGACTGCCTTGGGCGTTAGCGTTTTCATTTGCTCGGGCTATTCAACAGCCAGCTTTGGAGATTTGGCAAGGAAAGGAAGGCAACGTGCCTGCGGCACAGCAAGCTCTTTACACCCGAGCCCTATGCAATAAGCTAGCGCGCCGCGGCGAATACAATATCGCAATAAAAAAGCTAAACTAGGGAGAGTTATATGTCACGTAAAAAAAAGAAAGAAAAATCTGATAATCCTAAGCCTCTTAATTTTGATCATGATAAAGGGACAGGTGATTATTTAAAAAAACCATTCATGACGCCGGAGGATGCAAGAGGCGACACTGAAGACTATCAATATCACGAAGAAGAAGAGGCTCTCAGTCCAGAAGAAACAAAAAAACGAAAAAAAGAAGGCACTTTCTAATGGCAAAAACAAGAGGCCAATTATTAATGGAACCTAATGCCGATAAACCTAAAGCTCCAGTATCGAAAAATCCCAATGCGAATGAGGATCTAAAATCTCTCTCCTCTGGAAGAGGTTAAGAAAAAATTGGGATTCTCTCCGGATGGCCTTACTGAAGCTGAAGCGGCAAAACGGCTGACTCAATATGGGTCTAACGAGATCGAAGAAAAGAAAACGAATCCATTTCTAAAATTCCTTTGCTATTTTTGGGGTCCTATTCCATGGATGATTGAAATAGCGGTGATTCTATCCGGCGTGGTTCGCCACTGGCCAGATTTTTTCATTATTCTCCTTTTACTTTTTGCCAATGCCGTAGTCGGATTCTGGGAAGAACACAAGGCAGCCAGTGCGCATTGCTGCTCTGAAAGCCCAGCTTGCGATTAAGGCTCGAGTGAAACGCGATGGGAAGTGGATCACTCCGGCGGCACGTGAGTTGGTTCCAGGAGACGTCATCCGATTGCGCTCGGGCGACATTGTACCTGCGGATGCCAGGCTTCTGGATGGCGATCCTGTCGAAGTAGATCAGTCTGCTCTGACGGGAGAATCATTGCCTGTCACACGCAAATCTGGCGAGGCGGTGTTTTCAGGGTCGATTGTCCGGCAGGGTGAAATCGACGCATTCGTCTATGGAACCGGTATGAATACCTACTTCGGTAAGACGGCACAACTAGTACAAGAAGCGCACACCGTCAGTCATTTTCAAAAAGCGGTTTTGAAGATCGGCAATTATCTGATCATTCTCGCAGGCGTTTTGGTTGCGGGAATCATTACCGTTGCGATCTTCCGAGGAGATCCGATCCTCACCACGCTGCAGTTTGCCTTAGTTCTGACCGTTGCCTCGATCCCCGTAGCAATGCCAACGGTATTGTCGGTAACGATGGCGGTCGGGGCTCGTTTGCTTGCCAAAAAACAAGCGATTGTGAGCCGGCTTGTGGCTATTGAGGAGTTGGCAGGCGTAGACATCTTGTGTGCGGACAAGACCGGCACTTTGACCCAAAACAAGCTAACACTCGGCGATCCGTTCAGCGTGAACAATATTCCCGCCGAGCAAGTGATTCTCTATGCCGCTCTTGCATCGCGCGCGGAAAATAACGACACCATTGATCTCGCTGTTTTGGGCGGTTTAAAAAATAAAGATGCATTGAAGGGTTATCAAATGGTCCATTTCCAGCCATTTGATGCGGTGCATAAACGGACCGAAGCCGCTATCAAAGGCCAGGATGGAAAAGAGTTCAAGGTGACGAAGGGTGCGCCTCAAGTGATTTTGGCCTTATCGGCTAATGCGGCCCAAGTGAAAGAGCTGAAGTTGAAAAAGCCGTCAACGAATTTGCAGCGCGTGGATTTCGATCGCTTGGCGTAGCGCGGGCCGATGGAGAGGGAGGTGGCAGTTTCTCGGCGTATTACCCCTGTTCGATCCACCGAGAGAAGACGCCAAGGCAACCATTGCGACCGCAACTCAAATGGGTGTGAAAGTCAAGATGGTCACGGGTGATCAACTGGCCATTGCCAAGGAAACTGCCAAAAAATTAGGCATGGGCACAAACATTCTCGATGCCACCGGCCTTGGCGACGTCAAAGAAGCAAGAGACAGCTCAAGTTGCCGAGTCGATCGAGAAGGCTGATGGTTTTGCCCAGGTGTTCCCTGAACACAAGTTCCATATTGTAGATGTCCTGCAAAAACGAGGCCATATCGTTGGCATGACGGGCGATGGAGTGAATGACGCTCCTGCACTGAAAAAAGCCGACTGCGGCATCGCTGTTTCAAGCGCAACAGATGCAGCGCGCGCAGCAGCGGCCATTGTGCTTGCTAACTCCCGGCCTGTCTGTAATTATTGATGCGATCAAGGAGAGCCGGAAAATTTTTCAACGGATGAACAGCTATGCGATCTATCGGATCGCCGAGACGCTGCGCGTGCTGTTTTTCATGACGCTGGCCATTCTGATCTTTAATTTCTATCCATTGACAGCGGTGATGATCGTAATGCTGGCATTGCTCAACGACGGCGCCATTCTATCTATTGCCTATGACAATGTTCACTATAAGAATCAGCCTGAAGGCTGGAACATGCGGATGGTGCTTGGGGTTGCCACAGCCTTGGGCCTCATCGGCGTCGTGTCTGCCTTCGGTTTATTTTATCTTGGCGAGCGCGTCTTTCATCTCGACCGTCCACATATCCAAACGCTGATGTATTTGAAATTGTCTGTAGCCGGGCATCTGACGATTTTCCTGACGCGTACGCGGGGTCCGTTCTGGACCATCCGACCTGCAAATATTTTATGGGGAGCAGTCCTCGGCACGCAAATGATAGCGACTTTGATTGCTGTTTATGGGCTACTTATGACCCCCCTCGGCTGGAAATGGGCCGGTTTTGTTTGGGGCTATGCCATTGTATGGTTCCTCCTAAATGATCAAGTAAAATGGCTTGCCTATCGGATTTTTGATCCAGTTAAACCGAAGACCTCCTCTGATTTAACCTCACAGATCTCTAAACGCGCCTACGAACTATATGAGCAGCGAGGCCACCAGGACGGTCTAGCGGATCAGGATTGGAGACAAGCGGAGCAGGAAATTCTGAAAAATAAAAAGCATACAAAGGCTCAAAGAAAATGAATCCACTCGACTTATAGGAAGTAAAAAGATGAAAGCAGTCGTATATCGTGGTCCTGGGAAACTCGCCCTCGAAGAAAAGCCTAAACCCCGCCTTGAAAAACCGACAGACTGCCTTGTGAAAATTTTGAAAACAACGATTTGCGGCACAGATCTTCATATCTGTAAAGGCGACGTCCCTACAGTTGACGTAGGCCGCACACTGGGACATGAAGGAATCGGCGTTATTGAAGCAATTGGAGAAGGAGTTTTAGATTTTAAAATAGGAGATAAAGTCCTTATTTCTTGCATTACTTCTTGTGGACGCTGCGCTCATTGCAAAGAGAAAATGTACTCCCACTGTTCTGATGGAGGATGGCTGCTCGGACAGCGCATTGATGGAACCCAAGCTGAATATGTACGCATTCCTTACGCTGACACAAGCCTTCATCAGCTCCCTCCGCATCTAAATGAGGAAGCACTTGTCTTGTTGAGCGATATTTTCCCAACGGGCTACGAAGCAGGAGTTTTAAAGGGACAAATAAAATTGGGCGATGTTGTCGCGATTATTGGCGCAGGGCCAATAGGTTTAGCCGTTTTATTGACAGCCCAATTCTACTTTCCCAGCCAAATCATCTTGGTGGATGTAGATGATTTTCGCTTAGAGGTAGCCAAAAAACTAGGAGCGACCCTAACTATCAACGGGAGAGACGGGAAAGCTGTGCTAAAGATTTTAGAACACACTCGCCAAAAAGGGGTGGATGTTTCAGTAGAAGCAGTCGGCACCCCCGAAGCCTTTAACATATGCCAAGCGATCCTCGCTCCTGGAGGCTATCTCGCGAACATTGGCGTCCATGGAAAAAGCGTGGACTTACACCTCGAAAAACTTTGGGATCGAAATATAACTCTCACGACAGCTCTAGTAGATACCTTTTCTATCCCTAATTTATTGCGTCTCGTCGAAAATGATCAATTACAGCCAGAGAAATTGATCACTCATCATTTTGCCTTAGCAGATGCTATGCGAGCTTATGAAGTCTTTGGTCATGCCGCTGAACAAAACGCGTTGAAAGTGATATTAACCCCTTAGCCAGAGTAGACTATGAAAATCTTACTTACTGGAGCTAATGGGTATATTGGAACTCGCCTTCTTCCTCGTTTGGTAGAGGAGGGGCATGAGATCTATGCCCTGGTAAGAAGCCGCTCTAGAATTGAAATTCCCGAGAAATTCCAATCTCAACTTCATGTCATTGAAGCTGATCTCCTTGATCCTTCCTCTTTGCTAAAGATTCCCGATGATATCGATGCAGCTTACTATCTAGTCCATTCAATGAGTTATTCGCAAAAATTTTCCGAATTGGAAGCTGCTTCAGCAAAAAATTTTGTGAGTCGGTTGGAAAATACACAAGCGAAACAAATCATCTACTTGAGCGGTCTCTCAAACGAAGCCCATCTTTCCCGTCATTTAACCTCGAGAAAAAGGGTCGGAGAAATCCTCCGAGAAGGAAAAGTTCCTGTGACTATTTTAATGGCTGGGATCATCATCGGTTCAGGAAGTGCTTCATTTGAAATTATCCGAGACTTGGTTGAAAAACTGCCCATTATGATTGCACCAAAATGGCTTAAGCAGCTCACCCAACCGATCGCCATAAGCGATGTTCTAGCTTATCTGACGCTTGTTTTGGGCAATCCTGCCTGCTTTGGACAGTCCTTTGAGATCGGAGGACCTGATGTCATGAGCTACAAAGACCTTCTATTAAATTTCGCTAAAATGCGGGGGTTGAAGCGGAAAATTTTTACGGTTCCCGTTCTTACGCCGCGCCTCTCCTCCTACTGGCTTTTCTTTGTGACTAGCACAAGCTTTTCACTTGCCCGTTTCCTAGTCGAAAGTCTCATTAATAATGCGGTTTGTAAAGAAAATCGAATTCAAATGCTTTTTCCTAGAAAACTACTCTCTTATGAAGAGGCACTGCAACTGGCTTTTACCCGTACCGAAGAAGATTGGGTACCTTCAAGCTGGAAAGATACGTTAAGTGGCTCCACTTTAAATCCCGATCTTTCCATTTATGTCCACGTTCCTAAATTCGGCATCTTGAGCGATAGACGGACCATTCCTTTTTCTTGTCCTATAGAACAAGTGCAAAAACGGATTTGGTCTCTAGGTGGAGATCGGGGTTGGCTTGCAATGAATTGGGCTTGGAAACTCAGGGGTTTTCTGGATAAATTGGTGGGAGGAATTGGGCTGCGCCGAGGCAGAACTCATCCAACGCGACTGAAAGTAGGAGACGCTCTCGATTTCTGGCGCGTTTTGTTAGCGGATGAAAAAAATCGACGCTTACTTCTCTATGCTGAAATGAAATTGCCAGGTGAAGCGTGGCTTGAATTTGAGATCATCCCTCATGAAACAGGGGGAACTCTGAAACAAACAGCCTCTTTTCGTCCCAATGGAGTCTGGGGTAGGTTTTATTGGTATAGTCTTTACCCGTTTCATGCTCTTATTTTCAGCCAATTGGCAAAGCACATCGCAAAGGGATAAAAATAGAGATGAAGTGTCGATTATAGATCGATCTGATTCCGTGGACCATTTGTGGACCACTGGCGTACAAAAAAGTGCGATAAATGACGACAGTTCGCAGTAGCTCGAAAGGCTGGCTTTCCGCTATGATCTCGGGGAGTTAGCTGCTGGGAAGTGGCGCGGGTGCTGCGGACTCATAACCCGTCGGTCCCTGGTTCAAATCCAGGTTGCCCCATCTCCATAACCAGCACAATCCACTGCATTTAGGCAAGACCTAGCTTGATCGAATATCAAGTAAAAGTTTAAAATATATGCCGACGGTGCAATGGCGGTGCAACGAAGAATAATCTTAACCGGCAGCGCCATCCAACCCAAAACCGTTAACCAAGGTTGGCATCATGGCATCCATTTACAAACGCAAAAACGACGACGGCACGACCGTCTGGCGCGCGGTCGTCCGCATCAAGGGCTACCCCACCGTCTGCAATCACTTCGAACGGAAGCAAGAGGCTGAGGATTGGGCGCAAGGAGTGGAGCGCCAGATCAAGGCTGGCCAATTCAAGTTCGACCAACATAACCAAATCCGCACCTTCGCTGAACTCACGGATCGCTACACCCAAGACGGCGCCCTGGAGCATCATCGTTCCGGCGATGACACCAGGCGCCACCTCGCCTACTGGAAAACCCGCCTAGGCGCCTACGCCCTGGTCCACATCACCCCCGAACTTCTCGGGAAAGAGCGGCAGCTCCTGATCGACACTCCGACCCCGAAGGGACGCAAGCGAACCTCGTCCACCACGAACCGCTACTATGCGTCCCTCTCCTCTCTTCTCACCTACGCGGCCCAACATCTTCGCTGGATTAGCGAGAATCCCGCGCTTCGGCTCATCAAACTCAAAGAGAATCCAGGCCGCGACCGCGTCCTCACGGAAGACGAGACCGCCCGCCTCCTTTCCGCCTCTCGCGCGAGCAAATCCCCCTACCTCTATTGCTACATCATCCTGTCCCTCACAACCGGCGCGCGCCAGAGCGAAATCCTCAACCTGGAATGGAAACACATCGACCTCGAGAACAAGATCGCCTACATCAAGCAGAGCAAGAACGGGCGTCCGCGCAGCATCGCGCTCTGCGATCCCGTCGTAGCCGAGCTGCGGCGCCTTCGCGACCTCCGCGATATGCTCAAGCCACTCGTCTTCGCGAGCAAGACCGCCTTCGGCCGCGTCGACATCAAGAAGGCCTGGCAGCAAGCCCTCAAACGCGGCGGCATTTCTAATTGCCGGGCGCATGACATGAGACACACTTTCTGCACCTACGCCGCGGCAAAAGGAGCGTCCAATCTTCAACTCCAGACAGCCACGGGCCACCGCACCTTGTCGATGCTCCTCCAATATACCCATATGGACGTGGAAGTCACAAAACAGTTCAGCAACCAAATCTCGGACCAAATCCTGAAAGGAAATTCTCTATAATTGTGATGAGCCCGTTACAATTGTCGCGTCATGACACGACAATTCATATTACTCTAAGGATCAGGTCGATGGATCAACTACTATGTCTCTATTTACACAAAAGCTATAGAAACTATAGTATTTGTACAACAACCGGTATCAATCAGAATGAACCCGCAAGACAAACTCTTTGAAGTAGCAGATCGACAGCAAGGATATTTTACTTCACAGCAAGCTGAGGCATGTGGAATCCCTACTTCAAATTTTCATTTCAGGATTCGCTCAGGAGAATGGGTCAAATTGCTTAGAGGGATCTATCGTCTCGCTCGCTACCCATTGACCGATCGATCTGAACTAGTTCTTTGGATTCTTTGGAGCAGGGATAAAAAAGGCAACCCTCAAGGAGTCTGGTCTCATGAGACAGCTCTCGATATTCATGAGCTAAGCGATGTCATGCCCTCCAAAATGCACATGACAGTCCCTCCCCGTTTTCGAAAGCGAATCGCAATTCCCAAACATCTCAAACTCCATTTTGCGACTCTAGCCAAAACCGATAGAGAAACTTGGCAAGGCTACCAAGTGACTACGCCTCTACGCACTCTGATCGATGTGATCGATGAGAGAATCGTTCCTCAAGAACAAATCGAACAAGCCATTCGAGATGGCCTTAGGAAAGGGAATTTGACTCTTCAAGATTTGAATAAAACCTCTCATCCTCAATTAAAACAATATAGAGATCTTTATGTCCATAAGCATAAAATTCAAAAGCGCTACTGATTTCCGTAAAAGTCTTGAAGCCCGCCTTCAGGGGCTCGCTGCCGAAACCAAAGTCGACTTGCAGCGCCTTCGCCGCAAAGTCGCGTTCGATCGTTTTCTAGCGCGGATTTTCTCTCGAGAGAAACCAGGGTTTTACCTCAAGGGCGGCTACGCAATGGAATTGCGCCTCGCTCATGCCCGAGCAACGAAAGACATCGACCTCACCTTTGTGCGACGAGTTAAAAAAGAGAGCGAACTTATCAGTGCGCTGATCTTGCACGATCTTCGGGATCTAGCGGAGCGGGATCTGAACGATCACTTCATCTACCAAGTTGGAGAAGCGCAAATCGATCTGGAAAACGCTCCTTATGGAGGTGCCCGATATCCGGTCTCAGCCCTGGTCGATAAAAAACTCTATGTCCGCTTCCGGTTGGATGTAGGCGCCGATTTTCTTCTCGATCAAGTCGAGACCATCCAAGGGTCGAACTGGCTCGAATTCTGCGGAGTCCCCGCACCGATT
The DNA here is from genome assembly GCA_963730605.1 of uncultured Chlamydiae bacterium. Taxonomy (GTDB): domain Bacteria; phylum Chlamydiota; class Chlamydiia; order Chlamydiales; family SM23-39; genus CAIPFQ01. The sequence goes on along the minus strand of CAVSSM010000007.1, from coordinate 215,803 downwards.
ATTCCCATGATTTCAATCGAGCAACAATTCGCCGAAAAACTACACACCTACACCCTGCTTCGCGGTCAGAAAGTCAATTCCCGCCCAAAGGATCTGATCGATATGGTTCTTCTACTGAACATGAAAACCCCCAAGCCCGATGAGATGCTTCGCGCATTGCAAAAAGTCTTTAAAAAGCGTGATACTCATCCTCTCCCGCAGCGATTAGATCCTCCTCCAGCAACATGGAATGCTCAATACGCTTGGACTTTAGATCGAAAGGATCATCTCCACTGGCTTTTGTATGAAGATGGCAAGGTTATTGGCTATGCCCATGTACAAATCTGGCCAGAACATAGGGCGGCTTTGCGTATTATAGTCATCGATGAGCAAAGGCGTGGCGGTGGCATAGGAAAATATTTGATGGATTATTGCGAGGAAGCGCTCAAAAAGCTGGGCGTGGTACTTCTCCAAACAGAAGCCTCACCAGATGCCTATCTTTTTTACAAAAAGCTCGGGTACATAGAGATGCCATTCAACAATCCCGATGGAGAGCCTACACATCCAAATGATCGAGCGCTGGGGAAGCATTTATGACACCATGCCCTATGGAATTTCATAAACCCCATCCGTTAAAACCCAAAGACAAAATCGCCGTGGTTTCTCCTTCTTCTGGAATGCCCTTCCTATTTCCTTGGGTATATGAACAAGGCTTACGAAGGCTGAAAGAAGTTTTTGAACTGGAGCCCGTAGAATTTTCAACAGCTCGCAAATCCCCCGAATTTTTGTCTCAAAACCCCAAAGCACGAGCAGATGATATTAATAGAGCCTTTGCCGACCCATCGATTAAAGGAATTATCGCAACAATCGGAGGAAATGATCAGGTAAAAATTCTGCCTTTCTTGGATAAAAAGATCATACAGGCAAATCCGAAAATTTTCATGGGCTACAGCGATAACACCAACCTTCATCTTGTCCTGTGGAACCTTGGCATTATCTCTTATTATGGCGGTGCTATTATGACCCAATTTGCCATGGGGAAGGAAATGCATGAATACACAATTCATTCGATCCAAAAGGCTCTATTTCATTCTTCGATTGGGCTGGTCGTTTCTTCGCCTGTATACAGCGATGCAGATTTAGATTGGTCAGATAAGCAAAATTTACATAAAAATCGTCCCATGTATCCATCGGATGGCTGGCATTGGCACGAGCCTCAAGATCGGATCATTGAGGGCAGGCTTTGGGGAGGATGTCTTGAAGTCCTTCATTTCCATTTGGGAATTCAACGATTTATCCCCTCGCCTCAAACCCTCAACGATACGATTCTCTTTATAGAAACATCCGAAGAAATGCCTTCCAGTGGATTTGTCTATCGCTTTATCGCCTCGCTTGCAGAAATAGGACTCCTAAAACAATTCCAAGCCATTCTTGTGGGTTTCCCCAAAGCCCAATTCTGTGGACACTTTCCTCCCGAGGGAAGAGAAACCTTTATCCAGAATCAACAAAATGCCATTACAGCTGCATTGAAGGACTATGGCACCTCTATCCCCGTCATTTTCAACATGAACTTTGGGCATACCGATCCTCAAATGATTCTTCCCAATGGCGGTAGGATAAGAATTAATACTAAAACCAAAACAATCGAATTCATTGGATGAAAGATGTTGCATGATAGCCGATTGCGTAGAGGAATTTTGTGAATTCTCGAGATAGAAAGTTTTTTTCCTACTACAAGCCTTACCTTCGACTGTTCAGCGCCGATATAGCTTGCGCTCTAGTACCTGACCACAAAAGTTTTTAAAAAAATGTTTGAATAGTGTTCCATATATGCCTTTCATTTGGAGGCAGCTATGAACAAAAAATGGTCCGTTCATCTCACAGTTGAGGTGCGCAGCGAACTCGAGGACATTGTTAGAAAAGGGAAGTCATCCGCGCGGATTATCAGAAGAGCGCAAACTCTGTTATTCGCTGATGAGAAGAAACCAGATAAAGAGATTGCCTCTTTGCTACGGTGCAGCGAGGTGAGCGTTTACAATACAAGAAAAGCCTACTGTGAACACGGGCTACAACAATCACTCAATGAAAAAGCGCGATCCGGAAGACCGGAGAAGATGGTTGGAAAGGCTAAAGCCCATTTAATCGCGCTTGCTTGCAGCGAGGCGCCCGAAGGACGCGCCTGCTGGACAATGCAGCTACTTGCGGATCGTTGCATTACGCTAGAGTTGACAGATTCCATATCGGACGAAACGGTTCGCAGAACATTAAAAAAAACGAAATAAAGCCATGGCAAGTAAAGAGTTGGTGTGTTCCAGAAGTGGATTACGAGTATATTTGTCGGATGGAAGATGTTTTAGATTTATATGAGGAGCCGCTGAACGAAAAGAAACCCGTTGTGTGTTTTGATGAAACACCAGTCCAATTGGTAGATGATGTGTTGGCGCCAATTGCCGCAGTGCCAGGGAGAGTCAAACGCCGAGATTATGAGTACGAAAGGAATGGAACAAGCAACCTCTTTGTTTTTGTACAGCCCTTGGGAGGCTGGCGGGAAATAAAAGTCACAGACCAGAGAACAAAAAAAGATTTTGCCGAGTGCATGAAGGATCTGGTGGACAAACATTTTCCCGAGGCAGAAAAAATTAGGGTTGTCATGGACAATTTGAATACGCATCGACTGGCTAATCTCTACGAGACGTTTGAGCCCGAAGAAGCCAGGAGGATCATTAAGAAATTAGAGGTGCGCCATACGCCAAAACATGCAAGTTGGTTGAACATGGCAGAGATTGAAATTTCTGTTCTTGGCGGTCAGTGCCTCAAAAGGCGAATAGGCTCAAAAGAAGTTCTCGGTAGAGAGGTGGCCGCTTATGTATCAGATAGAAATGCTAGACGGGCAAAGATCCTTTGGGGATTTGCTATCCCAGATGCGCGAGTGAAAATGAAGAGGCTCTACCCATGAAAACTTTTGTGGTCAGGTACTAGTTTAGCCTAAAAAGTTGTCCAGTCGATTGGGTCCACCTCATATTCCCCCGCCTAAATAAACGTCCCATAGATATCACTACCGCATTTAACTTTGCCCTGAAAAGAGCGAACCTCAAAAGAGCCGGCGTTGTGTTCCATTCTCTTCGACATACCTGCAGAACACTTTTAGCCGAATCGGGAGCTACCGTTCTCGATGCTATGAAAATCACTAATCATCAAGACGTGCGTTCTTCCCAGACGTATAACCACCCTTCTGCTGATCATCTACGAAAAATATTGGAACGAGCCACGGAGAGAGTCATTGAACCCCAAGAAGTCTATCAATAGGGCAGGGCTCTAAAGATAGAGACAAATTCTCTATCATTTAACTCATGATTTGTTTTAAGATAGAAAACCTATCGAACCTCTTAAACTTGTGTGATAGATATGATCGTCGGATACGCTAGAACCTCCACTATCGAGCAAACTGCTGGATTAGAAGCACAAATCAAAGAATTGCAGGCAGCTGGTTGCAATAAAATTTACCAAGAACAAATTTCTTCAGTAGCAGAACGAGAACAGCTCAATGCTGCCATAGATTTCGTTCGAGAGGGCGATGTCCTTGTCGTTGCGAAGCTCGACAGATTGGCCCGCTCCGTAGCTGATCTATTATCGATCGTGCAACTGTTGGAGAAAAAACGAGTTTCCTTGCGCATTCTCAACCTCGGGATCGACACAAATACCCCCACTGGGAAGCTCATGCTCACGATGCTCGGCGCTATCGGGCAGTTTGAGAGGGAAATCATGCTCGAAAGACAGCGTGAAGGGATCGCTAAGGCAAAAGCCGAAGGGAAATTCAAGGGAAGGAAACCCTTATCCCAAGATGTCATCGATGAAGTGCTCAGGCTCTGTGAAACCCGCATCACCCGCAAGAAAGTGGCCGAACGGCTAGATATTGGAGAAGCCTCCGTTTATCGGGTGCTAAAAGAAGCCAAAATTGAGGTTTCAGGCGAGGCATAAACCTCCTTGATGAACATAACCTTTTGAAATACAGTCGAATAAGAGAGAGTAGCAAAAATATCACGATATTGATATAATTTGAGGTAGATAATGAATGAAACAGCTGACTTGCGCCCCCTCCTTTGGGTGGCTTCGTCAAAGCGAGATTTCGTAGAAATGCCCGAAGATGTGGTGAACGACTTCGGACACTGGCTCTTCCAAGTGCAAAAAGGAAAAGTCCCCAAAAATGCGAAACCATTGAGTGGATTCGGAGGGGGCCAAGTAATGGAACTTTGGAAAGACAACGCTGACGGTACATTCCGAGCTGTGTACACCGTCAGATATGCTGAGGTAGTCGTCATCCTCCATGCTTTTCAGAAGAAGAGCAAAAAAGGGATTCAGACACCAAAGCAAGACAAAGAGCTCATCCATTCGAGGATTAAGCTCGCAGAGATCATATATAGAGAATGGAAAGAAAAAAGAGGCAAAAAATGACTAAAGAAGCTGAATACGAAGTCGATGAAGGTAATATTTTTGCCGCTATTGGAAGAAAAGATGCTGACGAGCTCGTTGCAAGATCCGAACTCTTAGACGAAGTCGGCGATCTCATTGAGAAAAGTGGACTTACCCAGCACGAAGTCGCTAAAAACCTCGGAATTAAACAATCCAAAGTCTCTATGCTAGTGAATGGGCATCTCTCTGAATTCAGCACAGATACTCTCCTCCATTATCTCGCCATTCTGGGGTGTAAAGTAGAAATTAGAGTCAGAAAACCCCGCAGACAAAATATCTTCTCCGGCCGAGGTTGCATCGCAGTCTCTGGTCTCTAGATCGTCGGCATTAAATCTTTAAGTTGACATCCTAAAGCTTTTGCCAATCGGGCTATGTTCTCGATAGAAATATTCCTCTCGCCCCTTTCTACAGAGCTGACGTACGTAAAATGAAGCTCAGATAGATCCGCCAACTCCTCTTGCGACAACCCTTTTTCTAACCTCGCCGTTCTTATAATTTTCCCGAAGGAGATCTGAAGACTTGTTTTACGCTCCTTCGGCCTAACATTTTTTGGCTTAATGACTTTTCGCTTACCCATACCCTCTTCCTAAATAAGGAAAGGCTATGCGTCTAAAGCTTCAGCATCTAGAGACGTAAGATCTAAAGACTTTAAATCTAGTTAACTGATATTATTCACGCGACAATTAAATGAATAACGATTTTTAACATTCATTAAAATATTTAATTTAAACAGTACATATGTTTTAAATTATGGAATTTCAAGAGGACTTTTAATGAGCATGCCAAGCAGTATAGCGAATAATTGTGAAAATAGAATCCGCAAGCATTGGCTGTTTTCTACGGCCAGCTTTCTCATTTTTTACCCACTTGCGCTGTTTGCATTTTTTTCTTTTTTATCGACGCGTATTTCAATCTCAGAGGATGCACTTATTGAGCCTTTAACTTATGCGATTGCCGGACTGATTCCATTATGGTTGATCTGGCATTGCGCTTATAGGAGCCTATCCCTCCTTGTTAAATAAATTCTTTATGCGATACCGTATTTGCCCTGATTTTAAAGGAGTTGTATCGATGGGCAAGTTCGTAGGACTTAACGATCATGAATGGGCTGTTATAGAGCCGTTGATTCCTTATCCGTGGGGAATAGCAGTAAGCGGAACGCAACCAATGCATCCAAGAAAAGTTCTCAATACCTTGATTTGGGTGCTGACAACCGGAGCGCGTTGGTGCGACGTGCCGACCGGTGAACAATGGGCGTCGAAATCTTGTGCACATCGATATCTGGGATTGTGGAAAGAGAATGGAATTCTAGAGCGCGTACTCGCTGCATTGCAGGAAGTTTGTCTGGAGTGGAAAATGATCGATTTAACCCGATTGGCAATTGATGGTTTTTTTTCTGCTGGGAAGGGAGGCGGAGAAAAAGTAGACCATGGTTACAAAGGAAAAGGCGTTACCACTCACCTGCTTGTCGACGGTTTAGGTCAACCTCTTAGGACCACAAGTACGGGGGCTGCCGGTGATGAACGAAAGGAGGTGATTCCCCTGATAAAAAAAAATCAGCGGGTGGCTAAAGCCTCTCGTAGCACGCGGAATAACACCGATCGTGGAAGCAGATAAGGGGTATGATGCGGAAGAATTGCGGTTGCAAATTTTGGCGATGAAGTTATTTCCGTATATCCCTCACTGAAGAATGGGACGGGACAACGCGGAACAACAAACGAAAGTCCTAGAAAACCACCGATGGAAAGTGGAGCGAGGAATCTCGTGGTTACAACGAAAATACCGACGATTGGTTGTGCGATGGGAAAGAAGAATGAGATATTGGGAAGGTTTTTTGATGCTCGGCGTATTACTTTACTGGGTGAGAGAATGTGTTTTGTTTGGATTAGGTTAATGAGTAGGGGATAGGCTCCTAAAAGTCATAGACGTAAGGAAATAATTGGCACTCACTAAAATGTTTGCTAAACTCAAATGTCCACTGGCTGACCACTAAACTCCAAAAGCCAACATCGGAGGGCAATCAATTGCATGGCTAACTCTTTGAAAAAACAGACGCAAGGAGACGCCATGAACATTCCGCCAGGCATTGACCGCCTACCCCTCGATGACGGCACTTATCGATACAGAGTCCGCATCCGAATCAAAGGACATAAGCCCGTATCAAAAAATTTTAAAAGCCTTATCCATGCCAAGCAGTGGAAACGGGTCACTGAAGGCCAAATCGAAAAGGGGCTCTACGTCAGCTTCCTGAAGGCTGATCAATACACCATCGCCGACGCTATCCGTCGTTATCGAAAGGAGATCCTCCCCATAAAACCAATGATGGAGAAAACGTAGCACGGCACCTCAATCGCTGGGAAACAGAACTCGGCCATTTAAAACTAAGCCGCCTCAATCCATCGATCATTGCCGAGGTGCGCGATCGGATGCTTGGCGAAAACATCCGTCCAAACCAATTGCGCTCGAACAGTACCGTCTCGAGATACTTGACAAGCTTCTCTCATGTCTTAACCACCGCTGTGCGCGAATGGCAATGGATGAACGAGAATCCCTGCATCAAAGTGCGAAAGTCCAAATCTCCGCTTGGCCGAGTCCGCTATCTCAGCAGAGAAGAACTCGTTCGGCTTACAGAAGAGTGCAAACGAAGCCAAAACAAAGACCTGCATCTTATTTTTCTCATCGCCCTAACGACAGGCGCTCGAAAATCTGAGATCCTCGGATTGAAAGGCAAAGATATTGACCTAGAAAATCGGATCTTCCTCCTCTTCGAAACGAAAAATGGTGATAATTCGTAAAACATAAAGACCGTCCCGAACTCCAAAACCCAGGAATCTATCTACTTCTGGGAAATCGAGATACAGAGCAACCAAAGATCTATGTGGGAGAAGGCGACCCTGTTTTTCCTCGTATCAATCCCACGAACGTAAAAAGGAATTTTGGGATATTCTCATTGCCTTCACTGCAAAAGATCGAACGCTTCATAAAGCCATCATCCAGCATCTTGAAGCCCGTCTCATTCAAATCATAAAACGTACCGGTCTGTTTAATACCGACGAGAATACCCAGACACCCAACACCCCCTCCCTATCTGATATGGATCTGGCCGTCGCTGAGGGATATTTGCAACAAATGCTCCTCTGCCTCCCCATCCTGGGAATTTCACTAATCGACAATCCTTTAAAAAATGGAATTTGATTCGAAAATACGGGGGCGATTCCGAATGGAATATCAAAAGACCCAAGGGAATGCATCAAAAGACCTTCGAACGAAACCGAGACGAGATTTGGCGATTGAATGAATTGGCAGAGCAGAGACTCATGCAGATGTTTGGTAGGTTCCCTCTAATGTAGCTCCCCTCCCTCTTTTCTCTCTGGTGTGAATCAAGGCGTTTTAATGTATTTTATTTAAAATCAAATTCACCAGGCACACCTTGCACACAACGTGTACTTCGCAACCAACATGGAAGAGGTGGACAGCCCAGTGCTTCCATGTTGATTGCCATGTTGAGACATATCATCGCGATCAATGACTGTGCGTACCAGAAAATGGCAATAGATCAAAATTCTTGAACTCGCCTATAATGTTTGGTCCTTACCGTATCTAAACATATCCGCGGGTATTTCACGTGGCGAAAAAACAGCCTTCCCCAATAGACAACTCTCCCTCTATGACCTCGATTCCTTTGGGCTTTGCGGAAGTTTTCCAAGAGTTAAAGAAGAAAATCCAGGAGGCGCGACTCAGTGCAGCTGTTGCAGTAAACCAGCGGCTTATCAAGCTCTATTGGGAGATGGGTAAAACAATCTTTGAGATTCAGCAAACTCAAAAATGGGGCTCTCGAGACGTTGAATCGTTAGGAAATGAACTGCAAAAAGCGTTCCCTGGTATCAGCGGATTCTCACGATCTAACCTATTCAAAATGAGGGCGTTTTACCTATCTTATGAAAAAGTCTCACAGACCGTGAAACAATTTGAAGAGCTCCCTGTTGCACAGATTCCCTGGGGCCATAACGTCATCCTGGTTACAAAAATTAAAGATACCGAGGAACGTCTCTGGTATGCCCACATGACCATCGAAGAAGGATGGACCCGAGACGCTCTTGAAGATGCAATCGGGTCAAAGTACTTTCGTCGGCATGGAAAAGCCATCACCAATTTTAAGGATCGGCTCCCAGAGCCGCAGTCCCAATTAGCGCAGGAAATCTTAAAAGACCCCTATCAATTTGATTTTCTCGAATTGCGCAATGGATACAAAGAAAGAGAACTGGAACAAGGATTGATCGATCACATTCAGCAATTCCTCATCGAGCTGGGACAAGGCTTTGCCTTCGTAGCACGGCAATATCATCTTGAAGTTGACGGAGACGACTACTACATCGACTTGCTGTTCTACCATCTCCAGCTTCGCTGCTACTGTGTTATCGAAATCAAAACAACGAGCTTCAAGCCGGAATATGCTGGAAAAATGAATTTCTATCTTTCCGCTGTGGATGATTACGTCAAAAGCGATACGGATAATCCATCGATTGGGCTGATCTTATGTAAAACGAAAAAGCAATTTACGGCTGAATATGCTCTGCGAGATATTCGTAAACCAATGGGCGTTTCTCAATATCAAGGGATCATTACCAAATCTCTTCCAAAACGACTACAGCAATCACTTCCTTCTATTCAAGAAATTGAAGCTGAGCTGTCTGGTTCTCCTCTAGATGTTCCAAAGGGCCGCCGTAAGAAGAAAAAGGATGGAGGATTATGATCGATGTTCAAGCCGGCGAGCTTCTGAGCAAATTATTAAATGGAGATGCGGAATTGTTATCTGACCAAGTCAGATCTACGCTGACGGAAAACCGAGAGGGTGTCATACAACATCTCAATGCCATTTTCTCAGAAGAGATCCCTCGCCTCTTGGAAGGAGAAAAATGTCTGAATGCAACTGCTCTTTTTTGGGGGTTAAGGCTTGCCGGATTTCTTGGAGCATCTGAGGCATTCCAATGGCTCCAGAAGCTCTGCCATCTGTCGATAGAGGCTCTTGACCAATCCCTTGGGGAATATTTCGCTACAGAAGAATTAGCGTATTTATTGGCTGATACGATGAATCAATGGAGCGCGCTTAAGATTGAAATCGAAAACCCTGCTCTTGATGAATTTATCCGCAGCGCCTGTCTTGATGCATTGGTGTTTTCCGTTGTAAAAGGACGCGTTGAGCGTTTAGAAATCACAGATTATTTCAAGAGCCTTTTCCATCTTTTGAATGGAGGGCTCGATGATGAATTGCTTTGCACTCATCTCGTCTCTTCCTGCTCAGACCTTTGGCCTGGAGAATGTCTCGAAGAGATCCGGGAATCATTTGGATTGAACTTAGTTGATGAAACCCATCTCGGCCTTGACTACGTCCTTGAAGATTTTTCGCGGGGCAAAGAATGCTGTATAGAAAAACTGCAAAAACAAATAAAACAGCACTGTTTTTGGGAAGTGCTCCCAAAATTCCCAGACCCTTCTGATGAAAACCAGTCTCGACAATGGGATAAGTTGTTCCAGCTAGTCAACCAAGCTGGTACTGATGCGAATCGAGCCCTAAAAGGATCATCTGATAAAGAACCACAAAGAAATGAAATCTGCTCCTGTGGAAGCGGGCGAAAATATAAAAAGTGCTGTATGAATAAGCCCTCCTTGTCCGAGCTGCCGACTAGAATAAAAATTGAAGAATCGATCATTTCTTATGGTCCCCTGGAACCCTCAGATTCTATGAAAGCCCTCCCTGAAGATGTCAGAGAATCAATTTTGGCTCTTTACTACCTCACTGAAGAAAACCCAGAAGAGGTAGTGGCAACCGCCCCAATGTATATATCGAAATATCCCGACATCCCCATGCTCTATAATTTCTTATACGGGGCCTATCGCAAATTGAAACGCCCTCGTGAAGCCATCAAGCTAATGAAAGAAACATTGCAAATTTTTCCAGATTACTTATTTGCCCGTGTAGAATATGCGCTCTACCTACTTCGTCGGGGAGAACCCGAAAAAGCTCATGCGGCCCTAGAGAATGCAGGAACCCTATCCCAGCTTTATCCAGACAGAAAAGTTTTTCATGCCGCTGAATGGAAGTCTTTTGCCTATACCATGAGTCTTTACTGGATTCAAAAAAATGACCTACACCAAGCAAAAATCTATCTGGAGATGATTCAAAAAATTTCTCCAAAAAGCTATGAGATAAAAGATCTTCAGCAAAAAATGAAAAGTAAACTCTTTCTCCAATCTATGGACAGACAGAGAAGAGAACTGGCACTCCAAAGGTCCACTGGATGACCACTAAACTCCTAAAAGTGGCAACAGATCGCTCAAAACCGCACTAGATCGAAATTCTGCAAGTCGCTAAACTGTCTGCTGTTAGTTAATGCGATTGATTGCCAATTGGAGGCACCCCGCGGACTCATAACCCGTCGGTCCCTGGTTCAAATCCAGGTTGCCCCATTTCTCTAAAGCACTCAATTCCACTGTAGATAGGTCGCATTTAGACTTGATCTAAATAATCAAGTTTAAGTTTAAATTTATCCCTTACGGTGCAATAGCGGTGCAATGAAAAATAATTTTAACCAGCACGCCATCCAACCAAACCCTAAAACACATAAGGTTGGAACTATGGCATCTATTTATAAACGAAAAGACGGCAAAGGCTGGCGCGCAGTCATCCGCATCAAAGGTTACCCCACTGTCTGCAATCACTTCGAACGTAAAGCAAGAGGCCGAAGACTGGTGCGCATCGAAATCGAGCGACAAATCAAAGCTGGCCAGTTCAAATTCGGTCAGCACAAAACACTCCACACGTTCAATGAACTAGTCGATCGCTATCTCTTGATGGCGCCCTGGAACACCACCGTTCCGCAGAAGATACAATGCGGCATCTCGACTACTGGAAATCCCGCCTGGGAGCTTACGCCCTCGTTCATATCAATTCGGAACTCCTCGGCAAAGAGCGACAGATTCCTCGCTGAAACTCCCACCCCAAAAGGGAAAAAGCGCACTTCTGCACTGTCAATCGCTATATCGCTTCCCTTTCTGCTATTCTCTCCTATGCGTTGCAGAATCTCGTATGGATTAGCGAAAACCCTGCACTGCGCCTGAAAAAACTGAAAGAAAATCCAGGGCGCGATCGAGTACTTTCTGAAGAAGAAATCACCCGACTCTTAAAAGCTTCTCGGAAGAGCAAGTCCCCCACCTCTACTGTATCATTCTCCTCGCCTTGACGACGGGCGCACGCCAGGGAGAAATTCTCAATCTCGAGTGGAGACATATCGATTTCAACAACAAAATTGCATTCATCAAGGAAACCAAAAATGGCTCCCCTCGCAGTATTGCTCTCTGTGATCCGGTCATTGAAGAACTGCAACAACTTTACAAAAATAGAAATCCTCAAAAACCTCTTGTCTTTGCCAGCAAAACAGCCTTTGGCCGCATCGACATCAAAAAAGCTTGGCAACAAGCCTTGAAACGAGGGGACATCACTGGCTGTAGGGCTCATGATATGCGCCACACTTTTTGTACCTATGCCGCCGCGAAAGGAGCCTCCAATCTCCAACTCCAAACCGCTACAGGGCACAAAACCCTGAGTATGTTACTTCAATATACCCACATGGATGTAGCCGTCACTAAACAGTTCAGTAACCAAATCTCAGACCAAATTTTGAAAGGAAATTCTGAATAACAAACGACCTAAGAGGACGTCGCCAAGCCGTCGCAACAATCTCCAAAATAGCGATAGGTTTCTTGGCGGACGATAGCTTATATCGTTTACTTTAAATGGGTTGTGATTGATTTGAAAAATAGTACTAATTTATGGTACCATTAAGGATAGAAAAGATATATGAGCAAGAAGCACGAGCGAACCCTTGAAGCAATTTTCAAGGTTCCGGTCCAATCGAATGTAGTCTGGAAAGACTGCGAAAAGCTCCTAGAATCTTTAGGAGCGGAGATTTCGGAAGGCGAAGGATCTAGAGTTAGGATCCTTTTGAATAAGCGGAAGGCCGTCTTCCATCGGCCTCACCCGAAAAAGGAGACCGACAAAGGAGCATTGGTCTCCCTTAGAAAATTTCTAGAGAACGCAGGCGTAAAACCAAAGGAGAAAAAGCTGCCATGATGAAATATAAAGGATATATAGGACACGTCGAATATGATGACGACGCCAAAATATTCCATGGCGAAGTTGTTGGACTTAGCGACATTATCACCTTTCAAGGCAAAAGCGTAGATGAATTGGAGCAAGCTTTTTAAAGGTTCTGTCGATGACTATCTAAATTGGTGCAGAGAACGCGGTGAGAAACCTGAAAAGACTTTTTCTGGCACTTTCAATCTTCGCATTCCCCCTGAACTTCATGCAAAACTGGCATTTCAGGCAAAAACTATGGGGATCAGTCTAAATTCTTATGTGACTGAACAGTTGCGACACGTCGTTTCATAAGGAGAGTTTATGGCTCGAGACTTAGAATCTATAAAGAAGTCCTGCGAGAAAAACTCTCAAAGCCATTGGACACGCCCAGCAGCGCCTGGATGATAGTATTCCGAGGAAATGATGACAGATAAACCCCCTACTCAAAATGACAGTCTTGGAGGAATGCTGTATCGTTCTCTCTTTCCCACGGAAGAAGATCGTTATAAGGCATATTTCAAAGAAAATTGGTGGTCGCTTGAGGAGTTCGCTTGCTTAATGGCCGGAATGATTCCTGAAGTATATCAAGGGGTTCTGGCAAAAGATGAGAGGTATGTAAATGCCAAAAACCTCCAAAGAGCAATTGAGGCAAATACGATCTTTCGGCGGTTTTTGAGCGAGATTGAGGAAATACGTGTGACAGAGCGTATTCGCGAGGATCAAAACTACGCGATGTCATCTTGGCGTTTTATGAAGTGGGCGGCAATTAAGGATTTGCCTATTAAACGGCGGTTTTTGGATGCTCTGCCTTTTCCCTTACTCGAAATTTTCTTGGAGTTTTCATCTGAAAACTCTCCATTACATACAAAGCCAAAATTCAGTCAGGCGTATCACAGAGCTCTCTATTTGAAAGCTGCTAACAACTTGGTCAGCAAATTTGAATACAGGCTAAGCAGAAACGAAATCTATGATCATCCACGTATGCAGAGCGCTCTTCGTCAAATCAGAGCTCTTGGAGGACACTATAAAAAAAGGACGATTACAGATGCTTGGTTAGCCCAATTGGAGGAACGCAAGAAAGGCCGTCCAAAAAAGCACGCACCTGTCGAGAAATAAATACGGTGTCAAGTGAGGGATATTTTTTTTCTCCTCTATGTAGAAAAATACAGTCATCAATCCTCTCGTAAAAAAATCTAGTACAATCAAGCTCATATAATTAACACCCAATTACCCAGAGGTTATATGAGCAATTACGAATACTGGTCGCCTCAAAAAATTGTATCCAGTGGGCGATATTCTCTGAGCATGGGGCAGGTTCGGCACTTGCTCCTCTTCCGCCACCGAAACGGCCTTCACAATGCCGTCAGAAAAATTGGCAAACGTTTGATGCTGCGGATCGACCTATTCGAGCAATGGATCGAAAATCAAGCCACTAAACATCAATCACCAAAACAACGCTAAGGGGGGGCAAATGGAAATTCGATCATTTTTAGAAAACCTTCAATCGAAGACCGGCAGAGCTGCCCAGAAATCGGGTGCCGGCTACTCGGCTTGCTGCCCCGCTCATGGTGACCAAAATCCCAGCCTTTCGATCAGAGAGGGGTGTGATGGAAAAATTCTGCTCCACTGCTTCGCTGGATGTCCCGTTGACTCCATTTGCGCTTCCCTTGGTTTGGGGATGTCCGACCTCTTCGAGTCTGACTCGACCGCAAAACGCACCCCTCTTCGCACTGTCTATTCTTACAAAGATGAAGAAGGCCATGAACTCTACAGAAAAGTCCGCCTCGAGCCCGGCCCAAACGGGAAGAGCAAAACCTTCTATCTCGAACGCATGGACGAGAGCGGACAGGTGATTGCAAATTTGCATGGATGTAGAAAAGTCCTTTACCGTCTTCCTGAGGTCATCAAGGCTATTGCAGAAGGGACACAAATTTTCTTGGTTGAGGGTGAAAAAGACGCGGACAAGCTCATTGGTTACGGCCTCATTGCTACGACCTCGCCAGAATCAATCAAATGGATTGAGGAGTTTACCGGAATGCTTGCCGGGGCCGACGTCGTCATCCTCTATGATATGGACGAGACTGGCGTTAATAGGAAAAATCTTCTCTGCGAGAACCTTCACAATAAAGTAAAACGGTTGCGGATTGTGGATCTACCGGGGCTCGAATATCACGATTCACATGGACTAGATGTGAGCGATTGGCTGGCAATGGGCCACACCACGTTGGAACTGCTCGAGATCGTTTCTAAAACTCCCGACTACTCTCCTGCCAGGAAAAAAGGTACAATCATAGCGGTGAACCTAGGAGAGTTTCTGGCTATGCAGCTCCCAGAAAGAGAAATGCTATTATCTCCTTTTTTACCTTCGCAAGGGTTAGCTATGATCTATGCCAAGCGCGGCGTTGGCAAAACTCACGCGGCACTTGGTATTGCGGGCGCCGTCGCTAGAGGCGGAAAATTTTGGAAATGGGAAGCTCCGAAGCCCAGGAAAGTACTCTTCATCGACGGAGAAATGCCCGGAGTCGCTATTCAAGAGCGCTTACGTCGTATTGCAGATACTGACGATTTTGATACCCTCGCCAAAGGAAACCTTCGGCTGATTACACCCGACCTGCAAGATAGACCGATGCCCGATCTGTCCCTGAGATCGGGAAGGGATACGATCGAAGAATTCATAGTCGACTGCGACCTGATCATTATCGATAACATCTCCTCTCTATTCCGAAGCGGGATAGAAAACGATGCGGACAGTTGGCAGCCTGCCCAAGATTGGGCTTTAGATTTGCGAAGACGCGGAAAATCGATCCTTTTCGTTCACCACGCAGGTAAAGGCGGCCAGCAACGAGGAACGAGCAAAAAAGAAGACATCCTCGACGCAGTAATCTGTCTCAAGCATCCACCAAACTACCGTTCTGACCAGGGGGCGCGATTCGAGGTTGTCTTTGAGAAAACTCGAAATTTCGCGGGAGATGCGGCGATGCCTTTCCAAGTCGAGCTGTGCGAAAGTAACGATGGCCTCTGGTTTTGGAAAGTCGAAGAAGCCGATATCGATCCGGAAGTCTTAGCCGTAGCTGAACTTACAAAGAAAGGCCACACGATCAAAGAAATCATGGAGAAAACTGGATTGACCAAAGCGAAGGTTGAAGGAAGACAAAAAAGGGCTCGCGATCTGGAACTCATTGACTAGATGGGCATTTCTGATTTTCCGATCCCCTATGGTTTTCAGAAAATCGGAAATCCCAACTTTATCATCCAAC
This sequence comes from uncultured Chlamydiae bacterium, assembly GCA_963730605.1. Lineage (GTDB taxonomy): Bacteria > Chlamydiota > Chlamydiia > Chlamydiales > SM23-39 > CAIPFQ01. The sequence goes on along the minus strand of CAVSSM010000007.1, from coordinate 199,957 downwards.
AAATCGTTGGACCATTGGATTTCTATTGTACCATCAATTCTTTGAATGATTTAAATTAATGGGTAGCATTTGAAATGCTACTAAAGGAAATAGAGCAGTGAAGAAAAATCTGAAAAAACAAACTGATATATCTCCACTCTCGCCAAAATCGTCAGTGGAAAATCGTCTAGAGAAACCTCTGCGGGTATTGGATAACCCTGAATCTGGAGGAGAGGAAACGAAGCTCACTCTTGCCGATGGAACAACTAGAAACAAGGAATCGGTGGAACGCTTTGCAACGGCTTTCAAGCAAGCCACGGGTACCGATGATGCAAATTTTGCCATAGACATATTGTGGCATGTCTCGAGAGGATTACCGGATTCAACATTCGAGCAACGGTTCACGCGCATGGCCAGTCTACTTCCAACGGTTAGACCACAGGATGAAACGGAAGCATTGCTTGCGGGACAATTCATAACTTTACAAGCATCTGCCATGAACTATCTGCGTAAAGGCCATTTTCAAGGTGAGCTTGATTACACTGAGCGCTATATCAATTTAGCAACAAAACTCTTCAACGCTGCTACTCAAACCATGCAAGCTCTTACTAAGTACCGAGCCAAGGGTCAGCAAACAGTACAAGTGATCCACTTCCATAATGAAGGGCAGGCGATCGTCGCTCAAAACCTATCATCTGGGAGGAGGGGTGGGGACATAATTTCTTGAATTGAACCCCTTGCACCATGGGACAGTGCACAGCCATCAGCAAAAGATCAAAGCAACGTTGCCTCAATTGGGCAATTCGCAAGCGAACAACCTGCCGAATGCACGGGGGGCGGTCGAAAGGGCCGATTACTCAAGTCGGCAAGGAAAAGTCCCGTCAAGCCGCTTTGAAACATGGGGGTTGTACCAAGAAGGCAATAGGCGAACACAAAGAGGCTATGCGGCTCATCAAGATGAGTAAAGATATTTTGAGCCAGCTTTAAGGAACAAGATCCTTAGGACTCACTTTAAGGGCTTTGGCAAGCTTCACAATGCTCGTTAACGAGGGATTTCTTGAAGCACGTTCGATCCCTCCTACAAAATTCACGTGAATCTCGGCCTTTTCGGCAAGCTCCTCTTGCGTCATTTGCAGCTCGTGTCGCCGTAGACGAATCTTCTTGGCGAATTCCAGGAGTAATGGATCTTTACGTTTTTCAGTTTTTGTCGACATTGGCCTCTTCTAGAGGCTAAGCAAGAAAGCTCTCTTTTTACAGACACTATAGTGTTGATTAAAACACGATAGTGTTGCATGATCTTAGTATGAAAAAATGAAATTATTAATTGCGGAGAGGATTTATCTCGTTTTTATATCGAATTAATCTTCTCGTTGATCGCAAATTTTAACAAAAGAATGAAAAATAACCAGTAAGATGAGGATAGAAAATGTTTAAAAACAAATTATTTAGCGCAGCTCTTTTGGGAGTGTTGATGCTATCAGCAGGCGGACTAAATGCTGCACCGAAAAAGTCATATTATCCGAAGTTTACCCCAGACTATACGCCTAAAGCTGTTGTGGCAAAAAGCCGCGGCTCTTCGTATAAAAAGGCCGCTCCTTATGCGGGATATGGAAAACGAAGCACTGTCAACGGATTGCCGAAGACTAAAACTACATCCGGTCACGTGAAAAAAACAAGCAAGGGATATACGTACGTAAATCCCTACGCAAGAAGTAAATAATAGCGATATCACGAAATAAAAAAATAAATTAAAGGCTGCGGCATGAAGTTATTAGTTTTAAGCATGCTTGGGATGTGTCTCTGTATTTCGAGTATTCAGGCGGTACAAATGATTGAAACGGGGCCAGATCCAAGAATGGAGGCTTGGTCAAAATTTGGAGAGAATTTGGGAAAATCGATTGGACAAGGTATTAGAAAAAATCTAGAAGAACAGGAAAGAATAAACAATATAAAAAATGAAATTTTTATAGATGAAATACTCAATTCATGGACTCCAGAACAACATGTTGAGTATGTTACTCGTGTTCAGAACAGCAATTTACCGGAAGACTTAAAGCTACTGGTGTTATATGAATTAAAAATAAAATCAAGAAACCATCAATAATAATACAGAAAAACATGAATGATCTCTTCGCTATTCTATTTTCATTTGTTCTAAGAATTGGCGTGTTCATTGGCTGTGTGATTACCAGTCTTTTTGGGCTGTGTTGAAAAACTCTAGAGAGAGAACGGGAGAAAAATCCCCCCTAAGATAAACTTCTTTGCTGTCCTTGAAAGTGTTGAAATAATGATTTAGAAAGAATAGCATCCATCGACAACACGACCAATTTAAAAGGGATCATGCCTAACAAACCCGAAAAAAAGCAATTAACCCGATCTACTTAGGACGCCTTATTCATACCCCAAGCTTATCAAATACCCTTGTTAGCGATGATGGCTTTGAGTGGCGACCTGCAACTTTTTATGATTGTTTGATCGAACTGGAACACATCAAAGCTCTCATACCAGAATCCTGTTATTATCGAGGTCAGCGCCTTAGCTATCGTCTTCTTGATTCAACTTTTGCTCGTAACATGAAAGTGCGGAGAGGATTGGAAGATACCCAAAGATACACAGCCGAAGAACGGTCGAATACTGCCCTCCAACATGAACTTGGGAATGATCTATTGATAACTCTTGAGTCAGTCCCAATTTTAAGGCGGTTTCTTTTCGGAGTTGCACCTCCTATGGTAGTAAGAGGTCATCCCATTGACATGATTTTCCAACATCACATCCATGTTCAACAAAATCCAAAAGATCCGAATTTAGCTGGATTTATACCTTTAGGGACAAATTTTTTAGATTTTTCTCTTAATTGGAAAATCGGTTTGTTTTTTGCAAACAGAAATCGTTTACAACCCGATGAGGCAGCTTTGTTTGTGGTTCATCAGAAAAATCTTGGGCCAGTATTTCATCCTGGAGAAACCCCGTTCCAAGACATCGTATCAATGCTGAGACAATCATTAGTCCAAAACCCTTTACAAGAATATTCCGGCCTACCCCGTCTTCCGTGGCCCAATGCTCAATTGAACAATACCCTAGATCCCAAAGCCAAAAGACAAGAGGCGATTTATCTTGCGCAAATGGATTTTAGGAAAGATTTTGAATTGTCATGGAAAGAACATTACTCGGAAACCAAACAACAAACCTTCATCAAAATGATTATTCCAGCGAACACTTTTGATGAGGTGAAAGAATTTCTAAAGTCTGAAGGTTTAACAGAAGAGTTTCTTTTTCCCAAGACAAAATTCGACGAAATCAAGCCATCTAAAAAAGAATAAATTTGGCAATTCAAGAGTGGAATTAATGCGCCGCCGCCTGTCTGTTCAAACAAAAAAGACACCCGTACTATGGCTTTTCCAATAGAAAATCAATGGCAGCTTCACTTTTTTTGCGACCAAAGGTTCGATTTTCTCGATAGCTGCTTGGTCTCTGGGTTCCCGTAAATCTTCCGCTAGACGGATGTACCAAATCAATAAGCGGCGGCCCTCTTCGTTGAGGTAGCGATGGTCTATACAAAAGAGGCCGATTATCGGGTGATGGATATTCCTTGCGTTGACGCCCCTTTAAGTCATTCGGGAAAGATACAAGCTCTTTTTGAGCCCGTTCTTGTGCTTCGATTTCTTCCTGTTTATATTTCTCTTCTTGCTCTTGAATTTTTTCTGTTACCTGCTTTTCAAGTTCCGGATAATCGGCATGATGAGCTTTAGCATTATGTAACCATTGAATATGCTGAGGATCATTAATATACAGCCAAAAAGCTTCCCAGTCCTGCACATCTCTTGGCAATAGATTAGAAAGATTGATTTCTATTGCGGATAGGTTGTTCTCAGTTATTTTTTCACGCTTTTGATCATCCACTTTATGGCGATAAAAAATCTCAACAATGAGTTGATGAGCACCTTTCTTAGCCAGTATGTCAGCTCTCATGCCCTGTAATTCTACTTCTTCTTCTACGGAATCGAAGTTTATATTCGTCCCATGCTTTACAATGGTTTTTTGTGCCGTATACTCTCTTCCCCTTGAGTCTTTTTTCGATACACTGATGAGGTACTGCGAGAGGGTTAATTGCTTTCTTTCGGTAATAATCTTTTTAGCTGCCAGATGGACTGCGCTTTCAAATGCGCCTTCACATTCGATGACAGCAGCATGTTTGAAGTGCTCTTGCCTTTGTCGGCCTTTCTTGCTTGCAATCAGCGGAGATTTGCAAGCCGGACAGATACAGCCGCATTTTTTGCCACTTTCTACATCAGAAATATGGACAAGAACATTGCTTTTATTGAGGCCGAAAGGGATTTTTATTGGTTGTTTCATGTTGATTAAACCTCTTTATCCTTTATTTAAGGCCATTTCACTTCACGGGAGAGCTGTTACCAATCTGGGCAGAGATCATGGCTGATAAGAAAGCGAACTCTGCTGGCCCTCATTCTAAACCATTTTCCAATTTTTGCAGTTCCCAGCGTGCTCACGGTGCAATGGCGGTGCAACGGCTGCACCAAAAACCCGGTCTTAATCCGCAAAAACCCGTTGCAACCATTCAACAACTCATTTACACTTATGCTCATAACGGTTGGATCGTGCTGAATGGGATGGAAATCTCCCTCCCTCATAACCCGTCGGTCCCTGGTTCAAATCCAGGTTGCCCCATTTCATAACCAGCACAATCCACTGCACTTAGGCAAGACTCGGCTTGATCGAATATCAAGTTAAAGTTTAAAATGTATGCCGACGGTGCAATGGCGTTGCAGCAAAGAATAATCTTAACCGGCAGCGCCCTCCAACCCAAAACCGTTAACCTAAAGTTGGCATCATGGCATCCATTTACAAACGCAAAAACGACGACGGCACGACCGTCTGGCGCGCGGTCGTCCGCATCAAGGGCTACCCCACCGTCTGCAACCACTTCGAACGCAAGCAAGAGGCGGAGGATTGGGCGCAAGGAGTGGAGCGCCAGATCAAAGCCGGCCAATTCCAGTTCGACCAACACAACCAAATCCGGACCTTCGCCGAACTCACGAATCGCTACACCCAAGACGGCGCCCTGGAGCATCATCGTTCCGGCGACGACACCAAACGCCACCTCGCCTACTGGAAAACCCGACTAGGCGCCTACGCCCTCGTCCACATCACCCCCGAACTCAAACTCCCGAAAAGAAGATCGTTCGAAATCGCCAGATTTTACGAGCCAGTACGCCAAAATTTGTTGCATCCTGCTTCCTTAATTACTCTCTATTCAGCAATTGACTCCCATCCTATTTTCGATGTAAAATATGTAAAATTTTCTGGAGGAAAATAGAAAAATACCCCGCTAAACGTCTAAGAGACTGTTAACGGAAATCAGAATGCAAAAGGACATGGAGAAGGGGCGCAAGCCTGAATGCGGTACATGGCGGCAGGTCCATAGATACAAGCATGAGTTTCACACCGACAGCCGGTGTGCCGATGAGCACTCGCTCAGGAGATCTCGATCCGGGGTTGGTTTTGTATCTGGCAAGCACCGAAGGATTCGATGCAAAACGATTTAATAAGATGGTCAATTTCGAGTCTGGGCTGCTCGGTATTTCAGAGACCAATTCCGACATGCACGACTTGCTTGAGAAGGAAAAGGAAGATATCCGTGCTGCTGAGGCAGTCGCTCTCTTTTGCTATCAGGTCAAGAAATGGATCGGCGCATTTGCGGCCGGCTTGGGGGGATTGGATACACTTGTATTTGCTGGCGGCATTGGGGAGAATGCGCCGATTGTACGGGCCAGGATTTGCGATGGGCTTCCTAGGGAATCGAGCTCGAAAAAAAACGGAATGGGACGAATGAGGGAGTGATTTCCAAAGGGCCAGTCTCAGTCCGTGTGATTCACACAGATGAGGAGTGGATGATTGCCAAAACAGTATTAAAAAGCGTGAAACTATGAAGACCAAAATGCTTTCGCCGGAATTGCTCAGAAAGATGAATGCCTACTGGCGGGCTGCTAATTACTTATCGGTCGGTCAGATCTATCTTTACGACAACCCACTCTTGAAGGAGCCTTTGAAATTGTCTCACGTGAAGCCGTTGGTGGTCGGACATTGGGGCACGACGCCGGGGCAGAACTTCATATATGTGCATTTGAATCGGGTCATCAAGAAATACGACTTAAATATGTTCTATATCGCTGGTCCTGGCCACGGCGGCCCGGCGCTAGTTGGAAATACTTATCTCGAAGGCAGCTACAGTGAGATTTATCCGGACATCAGCCAAGACGAAGCCGGGCTAAAAAAACTGTTCACACAATTTTCGTGGCCGGGCGGGATTTCGAGCCATGTCGCACCGACGACGCCGGGGTCGATCCACGAAGGGGGGGAACTGGGGTATTCCCTCAGCCATGCCTTCGGGGCTGTGTTCGATAATCCTGATCTGATCACTGCCTGCGTCATTGGGGATGGTGAAGCGGAAACCGGCCCCTTGGCAACCGCATGGCAGTCAAACAAGTTTCTCGATCCAATTACCGATGGAGCTGTGCTGCCTATTCTGCACCTCAATGGATTCAAAATCAGCAACCCTACAGTTCTATCTCGCATTGAGCCTGAAGAGTTGGAACAATTTTTTAGAGGGTGCGGCTGGACGCCTTATTTTGTCGAGGGCGATGTGCCGGAAGAGATGCATCAACTCATGGCCGGTACTTTGGATAAGGCCATCGAAGAGATCCAGCAAATCCAAAGCAATGCACGGAGCAAGAATGACACGACACGGCGGCGCTGGCCAATGATCGTTTTGAGATCGCCCAAGGGCTGGACAGGTCCGAAAGTCGTCGACGGTCTGCAAATTGAGGGCACCTTCCGAGCGCATCAGGTGCCGATCTTGGTGAATGCCGATCATCCGGATCATGTGAAGTTGTTGGAAGGCTGGATGAAGAGTTATAAGGCTGAAGAACTGTTCGATGAAAATGGGAGGTTATTACCGGAATTAGCCGAGCTCGCGCCCAAGGGAGACCGGAGGATGGGTGCTAATCCCCATGCCAACGGAGGCCTTCTACTCAGGGACCTGAATATGCCGGATTTCCGCGTTCACGCAGTGAATGTGCCATCTCCTGGCGCCATTGAGGGTCAAGATACTCTGGTGCTAGGTCAATACTTACGCGATGTAGTCAAGCTGAATCAGGATCAGCGTAATTTCCGCATCTTCGGGCCGGATGAGACTCTTTCAAATCTCTTGGGCGCAGTCTTTGAGGCGACCAATCGTCAATGGGATGCCCAGAAAGTAGAAAATGATGAATTCCTCGCGTGTGAGGGGCAAGTGCTGGATTCGATGCTCAGCGAGCACCAGTGCGAGGGATGGTTGGAAGGATACTTGCTGACAGGACGGCACGGACTGTTCAACAGTTATGAGGCGTTTATCCGCATCGTCGATTCGATGTTCAGCCAGCATGCCAAGTGGCTGAAGGTAACGTTAGAACTCCCCTGGCGCAGGAAGATTGCCTCTTTAAATTATCTGCTCGCTTCCCACGTCTGGCAGCAAGATCACAACGGCTTCACGCACCAGGATCCTGGCTTTCTCGATCATGTCATCAACAAGAAGGCCGACATTGTCCGCATTTACCTGCCAGCAGATGCCAACTGTCTCTTGTCGATCTTCGATCACTGTTTGCGCAGCCGGCATTACGTCAATGTGGTAGTGGCTGGCAAACACGCATTGCCGCAATGGTTAACTATGGATGCAGCAATTGTCCATTGCACAGAAGGAATAGGCATTTGGCAATGGGCTAGCAATGACCAGGATGGCGAACCAGACGTAGTGATGGGCTGCTCTGGAGATACACCCACGTTGGAGATCTTGGCGGCTGTTTCCATCCTTCGTCAGCATCTACCCGATCTGAAAATCCGCGTGGTCAATGTCGTCGATTTAATGAAACTGCAGTCCGCAAGCGAGCACCCGCATGGACTCTCCGAGAGGGATTACGATTCGCTATTCACAAAAGATAAGCACATCATCTTCGGATTTCATGGATACCCCTCGCTCATTCACCGGTTGACCTACCGCAGGTTTAACAGGAACCTCCATGTTCGGGGTTACATCGAAGAAGGGACGATCACGACCGCCTTTGACATTCGGGTACAGAATAAGCTAGACCGCTTTCATCTGGTGCAAGACGTAGTGGACCGACTGACGCATTTGGGCGCCAAGGGGGCCTATTTGAAGCAACTGATGCAAGATAAGCTCATCGAGCATAAGAGCTATATTGACAAACATGGCCAAGACATGCCTGAAATTCGGAATTGGAAGTGGGTATAAATGCAATCTGTGGTAATCACGAGAGATATTGCAAACCAATTACAAGGAGAGTTTATGCCACAGATGGTTGACGTGAAAGCGATTATGAATGAAAAGCCAAAGGCAATAACGCCAGAGGATCCGATACATAAAGCAGCTGAAATCCTGCATAGACACGATATTAGTCATCTGCCAGTCATCGACCATAATAAACATATGGTCGGCCACGTTCACACGAATGATGTTGGGACTCCATTCATTAAAGTCCTCATCAATGTTGTAATGGCTAACAAAGTACCGTATCGCTCCTATGTGATTGGCAAATTGCTTGGAAAAGGCCACCGTCTTCCTCACCAAACGACTCACTCTCTGTCGGAGAATGCACTTAACTCCTTCAATGAGACTTGTTTTTCCGGACTTTTTTTTACGGCAAAATGAACTTCTGGAGGAATAGCTCCTCTGTAGACATCCCACTCATCGGTATAAACATCGCATCCTGAACGGTAAGGCTCAGGCACCTCTGTCCAAAAAGTTTTCGCATCTTGTTCCGATCGTCCTCCTGCATGTACTGCTACAACTTGACGAGTTGTAGCATCTAATGCGAGCCAGATCCATACCTGGTTTTTCTTCTTACCTACAAACGACCACAGCTCATCTGCCTCGAGACGCTCCAGAATAAGACCCGTAGATTCAGGCGGCACTCTCACATTCAAATTCTGAGGGACTTGCGCATATTCCTGCTGAATAAAGTTCAATAGCCAAGGCTGACTGACTTGAGTTGCTCGGCAAATACCTCTCAAAGACAGTTTTTCTAAGAGCAACCTGCGAACCAGGCCTTTTGTCTCATCAGAGATGATTTTGTTCTGTGGGTCAAAAACGAACTGCCTATGGCATATCAGGCATTTATGATTCTGGTCTCCGTGTTGATTGATCCCATTTTTTTGAAGACATTTGAACCACATGAAGGACAGCACGTCAGCATATTCTTTAACCCTTTTCCACCAGAAGCCAAGAATCTTATCGCATCAATTAAAAATTAACCTAACTATTTATGTACCGCCTAATTTCCTTGAAGTTGAGAAAAGCTAGTGGCTCTTCTATGTTCAGCGACCACCCGGATATTCTGGACAGTCAAATTGACTATTTACCTGAGTTTTGGGTTCATTTGCCTGAGCTTCAATTTCTTTCGGCATCTTTTTGACTTTTCGCCTCGGCAAGATGCTCGTCCCGATATTGCTCTCGGCTCCAAAGCGCAAAAATATGCTCGAAATATCCTTGAATCTCATAGACAAATGAACCCAAAACTCAGGTTATTTGTATTCCAGAAAAAATTTCTCTTTTCCTGACTTTTGAGCCCTCTGTAAAATCTCTCTCCTTGCTAATGGAGATTCAAGCGTCTATCTACCATCCTAAGAAAAATATCAAATGATCTCATATTTGCCCTCGATTTTTTCTGTATTTAATAATCTCTTCAAATGCAATCCAGCGCTGCTTCCTTTCTCGACGAAAAGGGATCATTTTATCATTGAGCAACCTAAGGAGGCGAGCTTCGGAGAGTTTTAAGAGGACCGCCGCTTGTGGTACAGATAATTCCGTCCGTTCGTCGGAATGAAAAATCGTCTTCTTTTTGGGTTTTTGAGAGGGAGCTTTCTTTTGTGTGGCTAAGGGTGCTTTTTTTTCTCACCGGCTGGCGCCATTACGATGCCGAATACATCTGAGAGGTCGCTGTCTTCAAGAGTATCTGCACTTGGCTGAGATGCAGCGATAATACCATCCGTACTTGCCTGAGCAATAAGCTCCAGATGATCGACATGCCTCATTATAAAGAGCTTCTCAGGTTGCTGGTCGAGGCAAGCGCCGATGCCGTAAAGAACGGCCGCGGTATGTTTGCACATTCTCACGCCGTCGGGGCAGCTGCATGACATCTCAATTTCATTGGGGCGGGGAAATAAGCCGCTCTCTTTATCAATGATCATCGACATAACAGCGTTTGAAAATTTTCCCTGGAGCAACTCGATCAGAGACTCAATTTTCCCAGAGCATCTCTTAACAAGGCTAGTCCACTTTGAAGCGGGCATGGCCTTAATTTCAATAGCAACCTCGTAAAGATAAGACCCCATTACTTGGGCCAAAATTGCCCCCTTAGCGATCTTGAGGTCGAGCACGGAGCCGTTCCGGACATAAGTCCTCCCTCGCGGCAGGCGATTGGCATAGTCGCTGTAGTTTTCTAGATTATCGCACCAAGCTTTTCCCCAAAATGTATTCGCAATCTGGCGCCCAGCGATAACCACGGGATTTAAAGCCTTGCCCTTCGCTTTTACCTTCTGTAGTTGTTTGGCTGCTTGCGCTCTCCTTTTAGCAACTGGCATATAAGGCGCCCAATATCTCATTTTATTCCTCTCCCATTGCGCGCTGAATATCGAGAGAAACCATCTGCAACACCTGTTCATTCGATAGTTCGGTGAGAGAGATTTCCTTTCCTTCTTCCAGCAGCTCTTTTGATAAATTTTTCTTCGCTTCGATCAAAGTATCGATTTTTTCCTCAATTGTTCCTTGGCAAATAAATTGATGCACCAATACGGGATGCTTTTGCCCAATGCGATAGGCACGATCCGTAGCCTGGTTTTCAACAGCTGGATTCCACCAACGGTCAAAGTGAATAACGTGAGACGCCTTTGTGAGGTTCAACCCGATTCCTCCCGCCTTGAGAGAGAGGATGAAGAAAGGCGGTCCCTGGTCTTGTTGGAATTTCTCCACTAAGGCAGCTCGCTTTGAGACTGCAATATCCCCATGAAGGGTTAGCCCTTCCTTGCCAAATAGGTTGGTTAAGAACAAAAACAGAGGATTGATGATTTCTTTAAACTGTGTAAAAATCAGAACTTTCTCTTGTTTTTCAGCGATCTGTTCGCAAATTTCTCGCAAACGGGTCCATTTGCCGCTTTCCTCTTCAGCAAATTCTCCAAACCCCAACCATTGAGAGGGGTGATTGCAAATTTGCTTGAGGCGCATCAGGGAGGATAAGACAAGTCCGCGTCGTTGGATTCCTTCGGCTTCTTCCAGTTGTTTCCCCAATTCTTCAATCGCTTGTGCATACAAGCGAATCTGCGCTTTGCTTAAGTAGCAGTAGATTTTCATTTCTGTTTTAGCGGGAAGATCAGAAATAATGCTTTTATCGCTTTTAAGCCGTCTGAGGATGTAGGGCTGTGTAAGTTTACGAAGAGCTGCCATAAAATGGGCGCGCTCCGCCTGTTTCGAGTAACCTGCAAATGCCTTAGCCGAACCCAAAAGGCCTGGGGAAGTAAAGTCAAAGAGGGACCATAGGTCGCCAACCCGATTTTCAACGGGTGTCCCTGTGAGAGCAAGACGCACGTCGCTCATCAAGCCCTTCACTGCGAGAGTCTGTTTTGCATTAGGATTTTTGATCGACTGCGCCTCATCCAAAATGACGAGATTCCACCTGGTCTCTTGCAGTGTTTTTTCCCGTTGAAGAAATCCGTATGTAGTGAGGACAAGATCAACGCCTTCCAGCCTTTCTTTTGCCGAGCTATGTGCGAGAGTCACTTTAAGCGTTGGAGCAAAGCGGGCTGCTTCTGACAGCCAATTTCCTAATAATGAGGCGGGAACTACTAAGAGATGAGGTTTATCTGTGGCGCCCGTTTCTTTAATTGCCAAGAGCAAAGAGAGAACCTGAATGGTTTTGCCAAGTCCCATATCATCCGCAAGGCAGCCTCCCAATCTCAGTTGATACAGTACCCAGAGCCATTGAACTCCTTTCTTCTGATAGGGGCGGAGCTCTCCGCGAAGGTTTTTATCTAATGCCTCTTCCAGTGCTTTTTTTTGAGAATGGTGCGGACATTTAAGCTGTTCCAAAACGGTCTTTAACCAATTTCCCGCAGTGACTTGAAACCATTCGACAGAAGTTTCCTCTGTTTTGCCTCCGGGTACAGCCATCGTATCCATCCCCGCCAAAAGGCGTAAACCCTCCGCCATTGAGAGACCTTCTCGTTTGGTTTGTTTCAGATGATCCCAGTGAGAAAGGAGAGCTTTAAGCTTCTCTTTATCCACTTCGATCCACTGCCCCTTGACTTTAACCAACCCCCCATCGCCTTGCATGAGTTCAAGCCACTCATCTCTCGTCAAGGATTCCCCATTAGCATGAGCCAGACGAATATCAAATTCCAGCAAACTCCCTAACCCCAAAATAGAGCCAGACCGTTCCCCTAAATGCACTTCCGCTTTCAGTTTCGGCGGTTTTTGCGGATTCCACCAGTTCGGCACGCGAATCATCACACCGCTTGCCTCCATTAAGGGAATGTCTTGTAAAAACCTGTGCGCATCACGGGTCGTCCAAGCCATGGCTTCAAAAATAGTCCCTGCATCAACAAGTCCTTTAACAAAAGGGCTTTGGGCTGCCGCTTTTTGTACAGGAATAAGAAGAGATAGTAGGTCAGAGCGTGTTGCATCCTTTGCGGACTCTTGCAACGCCCGCTTCAAAGGCAAATGTTGCGGAAGGGCGCCGTGACGGCTGAGCTGCGTGTAAGTAGCCAAAAAAGCAAACGGCTTCTTTTCGTTATTTTTATTTTCCGCTAAGTGAAAACAAACCCGCCCTACTTGGTTCCAACGGGAACTATATTGACCTAAATATGCTTGTATGGACCCTGAAAAAGCGGTGAGTTCTTGATTCAGGATCTCTACCATCTGCCTCCAAATATCAATTAGGACTTCTTCCGAAAGATATTCCGTTCCTTGCATGAAGGGTGCTTTATCTAGGATGGCTCGGAGTTCATCGCTACTTGGTTCATCGATAATGATTTTGCCCTGATTCTCAGTACTCTGTAATTGACAAACACGTATGATAAATTGACGAGAAAAGGTCTGCCAGAATAAAAAACTAGAGGGTAGAGATTCGAAATCGCGAAGTCCCAAATGCAGAAGGGCATAAGGAACGCTCTTAACAAAGAATTCCTCGATTTTTGTACATTCGGCTAAAAGCAAACGTTCATCCGACTGTCTATCTCTATTGACATAGACACGACCCTCAGGAGACAAGCTCAGTTCTACAGAGACATCTAACTGAGCAATTTCCGGACTCATGAGACCCTAGCTGACAAAACGATAGGACATTGTATGGCTTCAAAAAGTTTTTGGGCGAGAATTTTCCGCATTTTTTACGCAATTGACCTGAATTCAAAGGAATTGTCTGGAATCTGCCTGAACAAGACCTTAATGATCTTCATAGGAAAACGCGCGGGGTGCTATAACGGTTAGGTTTGAAGGCTTCCGATGCTCTAGAAGATAAGAGGTTGTCATACAAATGGATACGAAGGCTATTATTAAAACAGAACGCCTTGTCTTGCGCCAATGGCAGAAAGAAGACTTGGATCCGCTTGCTAGCTCTGTACTACAGCGTTTCATTAATTTTGCCAATTGTGGGGTAAAGCTTTTTTAGCTTGATTCTTGCGTCCTCAACTGTGAAGCGCCAGTCTATAACATGCGCATCCTTGTTTCTGCCCTCTAGCCAGGAGGCAACTTCTTTTTTAACCTCGACTATGTCTCTTAGGCGTCGGTTTAAACATTGCCTGGAAAGGTGGCTTAATTCGATTTCTGCCATGTTTAACCAGCTCCCATGTTTCGGCGTATAACGAAATTCCAGACGGTCTACGATCCTTTTCGCCTCTTTGGGCGGCAGAAGCTCATAAAGAGCAGCACCTGTATGGATATTTAAATTATCGCAGACCAAGAGGATCTTTTTTGCCTTGGGATAATGCTCCTCTACAAGTTTCTGTATATGTTTGGCCCAATCCAATCGAGTCCTTCTCTCCGAAACATCAATGTATCGTTTCCCTGTTAGTGGCTCAAAACTCAGCAGAATATTACTCACGCCATTGCGCTCATATCCTGTATCAAAGCGTTCAACCTTACCTCGTTTTGCTGGAATGTTATCCAGCTTTCCTGCCTCGTGTTGCTTACTCGACTCATCCATGCAAATCATTGGATATTCTGGATTGTATGGGCACTTATAGAGGCCTAACACATTTTCCATTCGGCAAACAAAGTCAGCGTTTTCCTCAGGAGGAATACACCATTCTTTCTTTAGCCAGGGCTTAAGTTCATTTTTTTTAAAGTGCGATGGACTGTGCTTCTGGAAATAGAATCAATAACTTCTAGTACCTGACCACAAAAGTTTTTAAAAAAATGTTTGAATAGTGTTCCATATATGCCTTTCATTTGGAGGCAGCTATGAACAAAAAATGGTCCGTTCATCTCACAGTTGAGGTGCGCAGCGAACTCGAGGACATTGTTAGAAAAGGGAAGTCATCCGCGCGGATTATCAGAAGAGCGCAAACTCTGTTATTCGCTGATGAGAAGAAACCAGATAAAGAGATTGCCTCTTTGCTACGGTGCAGCGAGGTGAGCGTTTACAATACAAGAAAAGCCTACTGTGAACACGGGCTACAACAATCACTCAATGAAAAAGCGCGATCCGGAAGACCGGAGAAGATGGTTGGAAAGGCTAAAGCCCATTTAATCGCGCTTGCTTGCAGCGAGGCGCCCGAAGGACGCGCCTGCTGGACAATGCAGCTACTTGCGGATCGTTGCATTACGCTAGAGTTGACAGATTCCATATCGGACGAAACGGTTCGCAGAACATTAAAAAAAACGAAATAAAGCCATGGCAAGTAAAGAGTTGGTGTGTTCCAGAAGTGGATTACGAGTATATTTGTCGGATGGAAGATGTTTTAGATTTATATGAGGAGCCGCTGAACGAAAAGAAACCCGTTGTGTGTTTTGATGAAACACCAGTCCAATTGGTAGATGATGTGTTGGCGCCAATTGCCGCAGTGCCAGGGAGAGTCAAACGCCGAGATTATGAGTACGAAAGGAATGGAACAAGCAACCTCTTTGTTTTTGTACAGCCCTTGGGAGGCTGGCGGGAAATAAAAGTCACAGACCAGAGAACAAAAAAAGATTTTGCCGAGTGCATGAAGGATCTGGTGGACAAACATTTTCCCGAGGCAGAAAAAATTAGGGTTGTCATGGACAATTTGAATACGCATCGACTGGCTAATCTCTACGAGACGTTTGAGCCCGAAGAAGCCAGGAGGATCATTAAGAAATTAGAGGTGCGCCATACGCCAAAACATGCAAGTTGGTTGAACATGGCAGAGATTGAAATTTCTGTTCTTGGCGGTCAGTGCCTCAAAAGGCGAATAGGCTCAAAAGAAGTTCTCGGTAGAGAGGTGGCCGCTTATGTATCAGATAGAAATGCTAGACGGGCAAAGATCCTTTGGGGATTTGCTATCCCAGATGCGCGAGTGAAAATGAAGAGGCTCTACCCATGAAAACTTTTGTGGTCAGGTACTAGCTGAACCAGTCTTTCGCTTATACCCAAGGAAATTCAAAACTTGGCAGCAGGTGCCTGAAAGGGACTAAATTTATCCCTAACCCGGCTTCTTAAATCCCGGCCTAAAGTTGACTCCGCGGTCACAGTCGCCAATACAGCGAAAAAACCAAGAATCGCTCCTCTAAAGTCTTCAAAGTACTCGTAATAAGTATTGTAAACTACCCGCTCCTTCATCCATTTCCACAGTCGTTCTATCGGGTTTAGATTGGGGCTATAGGGCGGTAAAAAGTGCAAACAAACTTTTGCCGTTTCTAGGTACTGCCTCACAGCCCTATTCCGATAGTACGGTGCATTATCGCAAAATACATGGATCTTTCGTTTACTCGGGTAAAATTCTTCGATCTTTTGGAAAAACCGGATTATCGATTCTGCGTTTAAAGTCTCGTCTTCTTGGATTACCACACTGTGGGTGATGACATCGATGCTCCCTGAAAGATTGAGCCTGGCACGTCCTGTGTTTGCTGGGATCTCTTTACGCACGCCTTTTTTGATCCACCCATAAGCAGGCTGCACATTGTGCGTTGGATGAACGCCGTCAATAAAGCAGATAGTCTCATCCTCGAGGAGTTCTGCCTTGAGTTTCTCGTATCCGGCGAGCCACTTTTGTTGCTGCTCTTTGTTGGCTTTCCCGGGTACAACGGCGGGTTTTTTGTAGGAAAATCCGTGTCTTCGCAGCCAATCCCTCAATCCGTGGACGGTATAGACAATACCGAAAGTCACTTCTACATATGCGACGATATCCTTGACGTAAAGGTACGTGTGTTCTTGAAGATGAGCCTCAAGTTGCTCGGACTGCGTTTGGGATAGTTTCTCCTCGGAGCCGCCGCTTTCGGGGCGCAATTTTTTCGACGTTTTGTATGCGTCAACATGGTGACGAACTGCTTCGTCAGAAATCAACAGAACCCTGGCAATGTCTTTGGGAGCCCACCCCTCATCATAGAGGAGAACAGCCTTTATTCGATCACGCACCCGCCCATCGCGGTCCCCCCGGTGCCGGAGTTTGAGTTCCTGTCGTTCTGAGTCGGTTAAAAAATTCACGCAGCCATTGTGCAGTCAAGGGAAATTTTCACGCATCAAAATTTTGAATCACGAGCGGTATAACAATCTCAAGGTCCATTCTTTGCGCCCTTCCGGAGGGGCCCCGCAACATATGGCAACCAGATGGGCTTCTTGATCACCATCGAGTTTTCTTGGTTTGTATTGGCGATGTTTTTTTCGGTGCAAAGCAGCTTCCAGTCCATCGTTTGCGAAAGATTCTCTGACTCGATGTACAGTGCGTTCGTGAATATTCAACCCTGCCGCAATAGCTTTTGCTCTCAAACCCGGCCCCTCTTCACCAGAATCTGCCTGCAATAGTATTCGAGCATGAGTGATTGTTTTTGCCTTCTGCTTTCCTTTATGCACAACTTCGAGTAATTGCTTGCGCTGACTAGGTGTTAACTTGACTTTATACTTCTTTCGCATACCTGCACTCCCACGAATTTTACAAGGCGTCAAGTATATTTTTTATCAAGAAATTATGTCAAAATTAATGAAACGCTGTAGTACTGGACAAAAAATAAGTTGCTGACAATGGCTCGCTGAAGGCCGATCATATCTCGTTGTCTTTCAAGCATCGAGGTATAATGAAACACATCAGCGAGTTGCAAGCAACTTTATCCATTTTTTTCGATTGGCACAAGTGCCGTCTCGCCTGTCTAGGGCAAATCATTCAGGCTCTGTTCGTCGTCAGAACCATGTTCGGTTGTTTGAAGACCCGTGGGTTCCGAATGGAGGACACACACATCATCGATCAAGATTGAGAAGATGGTGTTCGTCCTCGCGATCGCTTTCTGCTGGGCATATCGAATGAGGGATATCAAGGATCAGATACAGGCGATAGAGGTCAAAACTCACGGGAGAAAGGCGAGGAGCCTCTTTAGGGAGGGGCTAAATCTGATCCGTAGGGCGATTTTTGGGAGGTGGATTCTGAGAAAATTCAGGCGACTACCGTGTTTTACTTGTTTAGAACCAGGTGGTTGCAAGCTATGAATTTATTTTTTGTCCAGTACAAAGGTCATTTGGTTCAGGATTTAACATTATCAATTGATTTTGTATTTAAGATATTGTATGTTTTTACAATAAATAGCAATTTCTGGAGAATCATGCCTACCGTTCAATGCCGATCCATTTTTTCAAATACACGATCTCAAGAACCTCTACTTCTTCGCAATTCTATGATTAAAAAAACAATCGATTCCACAACGCATACGATTGCACATAAAATTATGCACAACCTTCGCATTGGTCATGTTTTCAACAACAAAACTGAATGGAAGCGAAATATTTCAGCTCTTTCCAACGAACAATTAAAAGAAGTCTTAGATATAGTAACGCGAAGAATTGCCTGCTTAGACAACCCAATCAAAACCATGGAACAACTGGCGGAAATTATCCCCCTTCAACAGCTTCAAAAAGCGATTCAAATCGAGCATCCGCTGCATATAGATGCATTGCAAACAGCAAAAGAGATGCTTTCCGAAGCGCTCCAGGTATTGCAAGCGGGTGATGAGCGTCCGTCATTAACTCTTCGTTTGAGATTGTCTGCGGCTCTCAATTCACTGATTTCCATGATCGAAAGCATCCTTTCTGGATTTGGTATTGCAGAGTTTTTCAAGCCTGCCGACAGCCCTCTCGAGGCGAGCTGGAAAAGCCAGCAAATTATGATGTTACTTCAATTCTCCACATTGCTCGTCACCATCATCGGAACGGTTGTAGGAAGCGCTCCCATTGGATGGACACTTGCTTCTATCGCGGGTCTCAGCTTAATCTATCCCTACATCCGGCCAGCCCCCTCTCATCTTTTCAAAGGCATAAATTGGACCAAGCAATACAACCAAGGAGAATTACTTGTCTCTCAAGGAAGAAAAAAATCCTTGGATGAGGTTGCACATGCCCTCCTAGCCAGTACAAAAGTAAAAACACATCCATTACTCATCGGCCGATCGGGAGTAGGAAAAACAGAAACGATGAAAGCATTTGTGCAAGCAATTGAACGCGGCGATTATCCAGAACTCAGAGGAAAGCAGGTGTTTTATTTCAATACCGCTGATCTAGTCAAAAGTTCTGAAATGTTCCAAAGCGAAAATAAAGCATTATCTAAAATCAGCGAAGAGATTGGCCGTCATCGCAATAACATCATTCTTGTCTTTGATGAAATCCATTTAGGGATTGTCTGAGGATAACTCGTACACTTTCATAGGGAAATACCGATTCTTACCATTGGAGAAATGGTATAATTCCAGTCACCCCGAAATTCATTGAAGGTGATCGCAATCTCTCGAAAATCTTCATCGCTAATCTCTCTGCCTTTTTCATACTCTCTGAAGTCGATTTGGGCTTGAATTTCTAGCCCTTTGGTCGTTTTTGTGCTACCGATTAACTGCACGATCGCCTCACGGGTGATCAGCGGCACCCCTCTCCAGTTCTGAGAAATATAGCTGAACATCTTGTGTTCGATTTTATTCCATTTACTTGTCGCTGGCGGGAAATGACATACATGAATTTCTAACCCCAATTCATTTGCCAGTTTTTGCAGTTCCCACTTCCAAAGCCTCACCCTATTGCCATTGCTGCCACCACAATCGGCAGTTATCATCAACTTGGAGGCATTTCGATAGTCTTTTTTTCCTATTTTTTGCCACCAACTACGAATCGTATTTACAGCAAATTCAGCAGTGTCGCTCGTAATTCCAACACTGACCCAGCCCTTATTTTTGCCAATATCATATACCCCATACGGGGCCACTTTCCCCGCTTCTTTGTCGGGAAAATCATGAACATCGACCTTAACTGGCTCTCCTCGCTTGTGGTATTCTCTCCCGCCATTTTTGAAATTCCCAACCAATTCTTTTTTCTTGGTGTCAACGGAAATCACAGGCTGTTTCTCTTGCAAGAATGCATTCGCCTGCTCATTGATGTGTTCAAATTGAGCGTTTCTGTCCGGCACGGATTTGCCTTCTTTGTCTTTCTTATTCAACTGCAAACTGTACCCGGCCTCCTCTAATAAATTGCCCACCGTAGAGCGACCTACTTCGTATCCCCGATTTTTGAGCTCTGCGGATAGTTTGCGTAAACTCTTACTGGTCCACCTCAAGGAAACCTCGGGATCTCCTTTGGTGAAAGCCTCAATCAATGTTTCCAGCACCGATAATATCCCAGGCATTTTGCTCGAAATGGGTTTTGCTCCACCACCTTTTTTACGAATACGTCCCTTGGATTTTTTCCGACGCCGTTTTTGTTGGATATCTTTGATCCCCAAATAGATTGTCGAACGACTAACTTTAGTAGCGGCATGCACCAATGTTACTCCGCCCTTTCCAAGTGCTAACGCTTCAGCGGCACACCACAAGCGACGGCTTTTTTCGTTCAATGAGTGATTGACTCGAAGATATTTTGTTCGGATTATGTTCTGAGAAACCACGCTCTCTACTCTGAGGGCAGGAAGAGTAGCATCAATATATATTTTTATCTATGGAAATTTGAAAAATTTCCTATGAGAGTGTACGAGTTATCTTCAGACAATCCCTTAGCCTGTCAAACAAACCATGCGGTATTTGGAGAACAGTTAAAGACATGCCTAGACCCTGGATCTGCCAATTTTCCCTATGTAATTGGGATTACGACTGAAGAAGAATATTATCGAGATATTTATGTAAATAATGCAGCATTTGCTCGTCGTTTCAAACGGATCAACATTGAAAACTCCGATCCATCCGAGACGCTAGCGATTCTTACGAATACATTTCTAAAGCAAGCCCCCAAGCTGATCCTGGAAAATGGCGCTCTCCAGATCCTTCAGGAGAAAACGAAGACAGCCTTTAGTGCAAATGCCCCGGAGCCGATCACTTCTCTTAAGATTCTCTCCCGATGCATACAGAAAATAGACGAAACAAAGAAATCTTCTTTGGAAGAAAAAGTTGAGCAAATGCGAATGCAAATACATGCCCTCCATGCGCAAAATAGCGCAGGTCAAGGAAGATCCTTCCTCCCCTATCCGCGACGCGAGCAAATTCGACAACTGGAAGGAGATCTACAACAGCTCGAACAGAACTTACATCGAGAAAAAAGAGAGCTGAATCAATTTTTCCAACTCAGGGACAATTTGGCTGAGTCCAAAATCGCTGCTTTCAAGACTGTTGTAAAAATTGCGCATCTGCCAGAAAACGGGCTCTCGACAAATAACCAAACCGCCTTCACTGCTTTTCTTCTGTTCAGCCATTTTCTAGCACCTGCTCAAGAACAATGCGTTCGCAGGGAGGCAACCCGACTTGGGATCAAAACAGTGCTCAACGCTGGTTTAATCGATCAAGTGATCCAAGAAGAGATAGACAATGAGAAAAAGGTCAAACAAGCTATCGAACGAGGAAAACAGCAAATGAAAGAAAGAATGAACTAAATTTTCCGCATTTTTTCCGCAATTGACCTGAATCCAATTGAGTCAAATGCCAGAATCATGAGGCAGGCTTCCTCGAGGTGAACGAAGGTAGGCAAAAGGAGTGATCCACATGAAATTAGAAACCCTTGACGTATACACATCTGCGTACCGCTCTAATTGGTAAGCTAGATAGCTTTTATCATTCCCTGCACGCAGCAAAAGACCCCAAGTCTTATTGTTCAATTCGGCATCCATCTGCGCTAAAGGAGAGATCTCTTTATCCAGAGCTTCTATCGAGGCTCTGATGCCCTGCATCTTTTTTTCAAGATCGTCATCTATTATTATTTTAGTATCCGAAGATTTTTTCTTTCTTTGGAATGCCAGCTTGACGGTACAGTACCTATTTTCTAGCTGTTCTTTTTTTTCCATAAGGCTCGCCAACCGCTGGCGATACGGTTTGAAATCCTCGATGGCTCGGATTTCATCTTCTAGTTCTCGAAGAATCAATGCCGTTCGCCAGCGGGAAACATTTTTTGTAACATGAACGTCCCCGAACATATGGTCCCCAATATAGAGAATCTCATCTCCGGAGAGCTTTAGACTTTTCTCCAAAGCCCGCGCAGCTCCTCCCAGATACGCCTTACCTTTTTCTAATCCTCCGAAATGTGGTTTAAGTAATCCTTCTTCGTTGACAATCTCAAAAAACGGCTGATCCGTCGTAAAAAAATGAGGCTTGCGCGCACCCACGATAATGATTTGAAATAGGTCTCTCCATGTTATTCCAGAGGGAAGAAACCGATTAAAAGCATAGGTCATCATGGGAACCATGTAGCTCCACTCCGAATTGGTGATCAAAACCAGTTTTCTGCCCGAACAATATTGATCCCAGAGAGTCAGAGGAATGTCTTCGTCTAAAAGGACATATTTTTCAGGAGACGTAATAATCTCAGCTTTGACCCTACCCTCCATGTGGGCGGCATCGAGCACTCGACTCACTTTCTCATACAAATCAGCATATCCTAAAATCTCAGGAATCAGCCGACGATCTAAAAGATCGACTAACTGACAATACATACACCCTTCCGACAAGGAAAATAAAGTATTGAGAAAAACCCATCTTTTATCCTCTAAATCAATCAAAGTTCTGGAATACAGTGTGCGATGTTCTTCAAAATTCATAAGCGTTGTTCCGTGCATGGCCCGTTTGATAAAACCAAATCGGTTTGCTTTGATCAGGTTGCCATATTCTGTATCAATGATAAGCCCTCGAGAAATAATGTTCGGATTAAACTGGAGCTGTTCTATAGGCCATCCATCAGCGAGGAATTGCTGCTTTAGGTACTCATAAGTACGCAATTCCCATACTTCAGTTCGATAGTGAATGAGTGTATAGTCCATGTCGTAGCCAATAGCAGAAATCGATTTCAGGTTCAGCGTGCGGTTGCAATAGACTTTGCGCTCGGCTGGTATCGCTTTAAAGCCTTCTTCCATTCCTTTTTCCTACCACAATTGGCATTTTGAAAAAATAGCCGTCTTTGTCAGAGGGTGTTGCCAAATGGTTTGAATCACCAGATTCAATTTCGCAGATTCGAAGATTGATTGCGAAATTCGGTAGTCCTAAACATGTATACTGCGACCGCTCAAAAAGTGTGAAAAATGCAAAGGAAGCGGCGCAGATTTTTGGCTCTGGAACGAGGGACGTGTTCATAGACACGGCCCGAAGTGAAGACCAAAAATATGCTGCCAAGCTGACGCCGGCAGATTCACATTTTTTGGGTGGGAGCAGTATAGTACTGAGGGCTTATTGGAGCTGGCCTTCTGCCATGCTTTCTTCTCCCACTTGCGATGACTAGCGAAGAAGTAGGGGAAATTGGGCCTTCATAAAGCAGGTCTTTATTAGGATTTGTTTTGCTTTTTTCTCAACAAACTTAGTATCAGCAATATACTGAAGCTTCTTTTTTGTAAACAACTGATCATCAGTATGTTACGCATTTTCACGAACTGATTATTTAAAAAAATTAATTGATTTAAAATAAATTATTTAGTATAATGATAAATATAACTAAATAACAAAAGAGACCAAATGATTAATATTGAAAAATACATAGCTCAATTTGTTGTCAAGGGTAGGAAAACTGAATCTGAACAAACCAGCACATTCCAAGATGAAATATTCGCAAATATTTCTAATCGCATTTCTGAATCATCAAAACCGATTTTCTCTTTTTTTGATCAAGATAATAGGCAACAGGCCAGAAATAACGTCTCTACAACTAATACTCTGGAGCGGATAGGAACTCCTTTGAATGTGGATAACCCAACAGCGATTCAACAGCCTCCTACTTCCCCTCCATCGTCAGAGAATGAAGCTGAGCCTGGGATAATCGAAACTTCCCCTCCATCGTCAGAGAATGAAGCTGAGCCTGGGATAATCGAAACTTCCCCTCCACCGTCAGAGAATGAAGATAATAGCGATGGGGTCAATGGCTTCCAAAATTACAGTAGAGAAATCGATGACGTCAAACGCTTTCACTTTCAAGTTTTCAGCGAAGAATATGAAGATAGCGATGAGGCCAATGATGCTCAATCTTCCGATGAAGAAACCTATAATACCTCGAATGGGGTTAATACCTCCTCTCTATCAGACACTGAAGATTATGAAGATACTGTGGAAGCGATGAGGACAATGATGCTGGCTCAAGATTGAAGTGGACCCCGAAAACTGGACAGGTTAGTTAGTTTGCTTCATGCTACTTAACCCACTGAGCATGGAGATAAAGAAATGACCAAGAGGCCACGAACCCCTCGAACAGCCGCGTTCAAAAAGAAGGTCGCATTGGAAGCGCTGCGAGAGGATAAAACGCTTAGCCAATTCGCCTCTCCAACAGCTTGGAGACGAGCTTTTGCCTGGATGCCCTCGAAGAAGCGATAGAACAGCACGGGAGGCCCAAAATCTTCAATACCGACCAAGGCGTGCAATTTACCTCGAAAGAGTTCGTTCAGGCGGTGATTGGCCGCGATATTCGCTTCAGCATGGACGGCCGAGGCCGCGCCTTGGACAACGTGTTCGTGGAACGGCTATGGAGATCGGTGAAGTATGAGAACGTGTATTTGCAAGACTACCAAAGCGTGCCTGAAGCAAGGATCGGCCTTGCCAGCTATTTTCAGTACTACAACACCAAGAGACCACACCAGGCGCTCGGCTACAAAACACCTCACGAGGTGCACTATGCACAATGAACACCGGGTCGCGCCCGCGCGCGCGCACGGGGGTTCCCCCGTGCTTCTGTTTACCTGCGGATCTGAAGATATGTGTAGCTCTGAACAAAGAGCAAAGGAGTGTGTATTAAAAAACAGTTGTGAGTAAATCTGTTGTTTTGATAGGCTGCTCAACCGACAGCAGCCGTTGTTCCTTCTCAAAGAAGGAAAACGAAACGGTAGAGGCAAACTAGTTTAGCCTAAAAAGTTGTCCAGTCGATTGGGTCCACCTCAGATTTCAGTGAAGAAGAGGAGAATAATCCTTCCGGTGAAGTAACCGCTAATCCCTCGAATGGGATTTACCTGTCCTAATCAGTACTTAATCTGACAGTCAAGACTCATCTGACAGTTACTTGGGCTGTCGGTTGAATCTCATCCAGCATCTTTGCTTTCGCTAAATGCCGCGTCTCTTGGAAAGTCGCCATCGGCGTTCTACCATAGCAGTACTTCCTCCCTGAATGAGGTCGAGAGCTATTATACTCATCGAGCCATTTATCTACATCCCCCTGGAGTTCTTCCAGAGATCGATACAATTTCTTTCGAAAAGCGACCGCATAAAACTCATTTTGAATCGTTTGGTGAAACCTTTCGCAAATCCCATTGGTCTGTGGAGATTTAGTTTTAGTCCTTGTGTGATCGATATCCTCGATGGCCAGGTAGAGCTGAAACTCATGGCGCTCGATTTTACCGCAATATTCGCTTCCACGATCAGTGAGAATTCTTAGAATCCGAACATCTTGCTCCTCGAACCAAGGAATCACCTTGTCATTCAGAAAATCTGCTGCTGTGATTGCATTTTTGCGATCATAAAGTTTGGCAAATGAGACTTTTGCATAGGTATCGATCACCGTCTGCTGATATATACGTCCAACGCCCTTGATAGTCCCCACATAATAAGTATCTTGAGCAATCAAGTAACCGGGATGTTCGGTTTCAATTTCTCCATGGGCTACTTTTTCTTCCTTGGCCCTTTCGAGAGCTCGGACCTGATCCTCTATCAGAATGATTCCCGCTTTAGCAGAATGAGCCTCAAGGGCTTTCAAGCGTTTAGAGAAAGTCTCCAAATCATGCCGTATCCAGATCGAACGCACTCCACCAGCAGAGATCGTAATGGCACGCTTCTTCAGTTCATTGACTACTCGAACGGGGCCATAGGCTGGATTTTCAACAGCAAAATCTATAACTGCCTGTTCTACATATCCTTCAACACGATTTTTCATGCATGGTTTTCTGCGGCTAATCTCCTGCAGCGCGATCTCTCCACCGTTCTCGTAGAGTTCTTTAAATCGATAGAAGCTGTCCCTGGAGTAACCCAGTGTACGACAGGCCTGGGTGACATTCCCGAGGGTTCTAGCCAGGTTGAGTAGGCCTAATTTGTTTTTGATCACTTTTTCATTTTGTGTTACATTCATGATTGACACCATAGTTAATCAAAAAGGGGCCGGCCAGCGGTACTGATTCGGTCTCTTTTCATTTAGGTTCTTTTTACGTGCTCATAGCACGGGTGTCAGATTAAGTCCAATTTTTGACAATTTTACCGCATCACTAACCGGCAATTTCTCAAACACCATCAAGATTAGTGCCTTACTTGAGGTGAGGATCAGAGGGTGTCTACAATGTGAGGTTCTGTCGATTTTTCGGTTCTTTTGAGCCGATTTTCAATTCAAGACTTGGGGGCAATATCGACAACAGTATATGGCCCACCAAGCTTTGAAGTCGAAAAGCGGCCAAAATAATCCAAAAACTCGGGCGTTCCCTCACTTTGTAGACACCCTCTAAATGCTTAAATTGCTAACATCCTCTTAAAAAATCTCCGTACATGTGCATAATAGTTGGGTTTTTTAAAAAGAAAAAAGGAAATCGAAAGTGATCACACTGTTACAGATCCAGCTATCTTGATGTAGCAGCCGGGCCATATAAAAGACTTCGCCTCCCCAATTGTCCAGCCATTGGAGCATCAGACCAAAAGAGATACGATCTTCGGAAATTCCATTGGATTCAAGCCAATACAACTCATTATCTGTGAAAAATGAGATGCGAGGGCTTTGGAGCATGGATGGAGCGATGATTCGAAAACGGTTGCGATAGAGCCAATGATCTGGGCTAGAATCAAAGAAAATGTATTCCAACCGATTGCGATCCTGAATTTCCCATCCATCAAACCTCGCTCGGAAGATGGCATCGGCCAAAGGGATATACTGTTTTTCCCATATAACGAGAGGGGGCTCCTTGGTCCATACTTGCTCATAACCCGGTCCGATGACAATCCAAGGTCGAGGTGCATAATACAATTGGGCATGGAGAATGGCGCTGTAGAATTGAGAGGCTGTATCGCCCCATCTCAGTTCAGAAATTAACCAAGCGCTCCAGTTATGAGCAAAATGTTTCACGATAAAATTGCGTTGCCAGATTTGAAAATCACCGGGTCCATTGAGTGACGCAGAGAGAAGAGAAGGCAGAGCAAGAAGGAAGATTCGCAACAGTCACCTATAACTTTCTTGTCGCCGCAGGCTGTGTAGAGCTGTTCTTTTTGCATTATAATGATTCATAATTTAAAGAGAAGGTTGTGGAGGACTATCTCAAACAGCTCATGCAAAATAAACTCATCGAACATAAGAGGGTGTCTACAAAGTGAGGGAACGCCCGAGTTTTTGGATTATTTTGGCCGCTTTTCGACTTCAAAGCTTGGGGGGCCATATACTGTGCGATCGATATTGCCCCCCAAGTCTTGAATCGAAAATCGGCTCAAAAGAACCGAAAAATCGACAGAACCTCACTTTGCAGACACCCTCTAAACCTTATACCGGGAGGGATTCAAAAATCGGAATATGGCAAGGCTGCGGACACTTGAAAAAGCTCGGGGGGTCGAGCTTTTTCAAGGGAAGCAGCCTGAATTTGAGCCAGGCTCTGCCGGCGCCGGGTCCGGGGTCCCTGAAGACGCATCGTCTTTGGGGTGGGGCGCCACCAGAACCGATTTTTCAATCACGAGCGGTATACATCGCCAAGCACGATCAAGACATGCTCGGAATCCGAAACTGGAAATGGAGCGGCTCATAGTGAGGGAAAAAGACGAATGGGAAACCCTATCTTTGACGGAAGTCGAGAAAAAATTGGGGTCCTCGTTGGAAGGACTGTCCCGAGCTGAGGCCGAGAAACGGCTATCCCAATATGGTCCTAATAAAATTGAAGAAAAGAAAGCCAATCTCCTTCTGCAGTTCCTCTCCTATTTTTGGGGCCCCATCCCTTGGATGATCGAATTCGCAGCAATTTTATCAGCAATTCTTAACCACTGGTCGAATTTGATCATCATCTTGGTCCTTCTTCTCGTGAATGGTTTAGTTGCGTTTTTTGAAGAATATCAAGCCGGGAATGCAATTAAAGCCCTGAAAAAAAGATTGGCTCTCAAGAGTCTTGTGAAGCGCGACGAGAAATGGATAGAAATCGAGTCATCGGAACTCGTGCCCGGGGATCTCATTCGCTTGCATTTAGGCAATCTTATTTCCGCAGATGCCAAACTAGTCGTTGGCGATTATCTCACAGTAGACCAATCGACGCTGACGGGTGAATCTTTGCCGGTATCGAAGAAAGCGGGCGATTTAGTTTTTTCAGGATCCATCGCAAAACAGGGAGAAATGGATGCATATGTAATTGCGACTGGGCAAAACACGTTTTTTGGCAAAACGGCCCAACTCGTAGGAGAAGCCGGAGCGGCTTCCCATTTCCAAAAGGCCGTGTTGCAAATTGGCAATTATCTCATTTACATCAGCTTAGGGTTGGCTTTCTTGATTATCATTGTTCAACTTTTGAGAGGCGACTCATTCCTCGTTCTCATTCAATTCGTACTGATCTTGATCATCGCTTCCATCCCAGTTGCCCTGCCAGCAGTTCTTTCAGTGACCATGGCCCTTGGCGCTTTAAAACTGTCCAAAATGAAAGCCGTGGTCACAAAACTCGAGTCCATTGAAGAAATGGCAGGCATAGATGTCCTGTGTTGCGATAAAACAGGGACTCTCACGCAAAACAAGCTGAAATTAGGCGACCCAATCGTCTTCCAAAATGGGGAAGTGGAAACGCTATTGATCTGCGGATGTTTAGCGTCCAAGGCGGAGAACCAAGATCCGATCGATTTGGCCGTGATCAATGGCTTTAATAATAGCGGTATCTTATCTCCCTTTAAGCAAGTCAAATTTACTCCCTTCGATCCCGTCATCAAACGGACGGAAGCGGCAGTCATCGCACCCGAAGGAAATATTTTCTATGTGACCAAAGGAGCCCCTCAAGTTATTTTGTCTCTTTGCCATCCAGATTCTCAATTGGAAATCGAGGTCAAAACGGCCATCAATGCCCTCGCTGAAAAGGGGTATAGGACACTCGGCGTCGCCAGCAGCGGAGATGATAAAAAAACATGGCAATTTCTAGGATTGCTCACTCTCTCCGACCCGCTCCGAGAAGACTCTCAAGAAACGATTGCCCGTGCTGTGGAGCACGGAATCAAAGTGCAGATGCTCACCGGGGATAATATCGCGATAGCAAGAGAGATCGCACAGCAACTGGCGATGGGAAAGGAGATTCAAACAGCGGAAGATTTCGATCACCTCGGACCTCAAATCGATCAAGTCGATGGGTTTGCTCAGGTATTTCCAGAACACAAGTATCAAATTGTCAAATACCTGCAGGACAAAAAACACATTGTAGGCATGACTGGCGACGGGGTGAACGATGCTCCGGCTTTAAAACAAGCTGATGTCGGGATCGCTGTCAGCGGCGCAACGGACGTGGCTAGAGCGGCGGCCTCTTTGGTCTTAACTGCTCCCGGGTTGTCCGTCATCATTCAGGCGATTGAAGAGGCAAGATGCATTTTTGAAAGGATGAACAGCTATTCCATTTATCGAATTACAGAAACCATTCGAGTCATGCTTTTCATGGTCTCTTGCATCCTGATCTACAATTTTTATCCAGTCACGGCATTGATGATCCTACTTTTAGCGTTGCTCAATGACCTGCCGATCATGACGATTGCGTACGACCATACTTCCATAGAAACCCAACCGGTCCGTTGGAAAATGAAACGAGTGCTGATCATTGCCACGGCTCTGGGATGCATTGGAGTGCTGGAAACCTTTCTTCTCCTCATCATGATTAAAACCTATTTCCATTTGAGTTTGCCAGAAATCCAATCCTTAATTTTTTTGAAGCTCTCTATCGCCGGCCATCAAACGCTCTTCATAGCTCGCACAAAGCAAGCATTTTTTGCCAAACCCTATCCTTCGCCCATCTTGTTTACGGCTATCCTCCTCACCCAAATCACCGCGGCTCTCATTGTAGGTGTCGGCATTTTTGTTACGCCTGTTTCATGGGCCGGCATTGGCTATCTATGGCTCTATACTCTCGTTTGGATGTTCATTGAAGATGGGGTAAAGAGAGTTCTCTATGGCAAAATGAAAACGCCCTAGATTAGACAGTTCGACCCTATTTTCCTCATGCTCGGACAACTGTCGCCTGTTGAAAGAAAGGGATCGGCTGGATACTCTATTGCTGTGAGCAGAGCGTAAGCGCTCCCAATTATGGCAAATTTGGAACATATCCACAGCCTCTTACTCTCTTTTTGTCTTTTTGCTGGCATAGCCTCTATCCACTCGGCGGAACAGAGCTATGGAATCAGCGGAAACCCCGGCGCTGTCAACTCAGTTACTGGTACGGGAGAATTAGGTAAACTGCTCCAGATTCCCGAAAACTCAGGCGTTCGCCTCGGAGGAATGTACATAGGCGATTGCAACGCGCTCTTCAGCGGTAGACAAAGAACCGGACCCTGGACCGGCAACAGCGTATTGATTATCGATCTCTTGATCGATTTGCAAAAATCCATTGGGTGGAAAGGGGCCTATTTCGGCAGCGAGTTTCTCCAATTTAACGGACAGCCGACCAACGCTGATGCAGGCGTTGTGCAAGGATATAACAGCTTAACCGGATCTTTTCCTCTAAATCGATCGGAACTCTATCAACTCTGGCTTCTCCAAAAATTTTGGGGTGAGAAATTCACACTCCGCATAGGCAAAGTCATCCCTATCGCCCACTTTAACAACGTATCGAAACCAGTCCCTACTAGCAATCCAGCCGTCAGTATCCCGTCTGTCAGCGGCTTGACCTATACGCCGATCTTCGTAAATACCACCTTATTAGGAGCTATCGGCGGCTATTACAATTCGGTGTATGGCGCGGTCGCTACCATCGCACCAGTTAAAGAAGTCTATGTCAATCTCGGTGTCTTTGACGGCAGCTTAGCAAGAGGCGTCCAAACGGGACTGAAGCTAGGCCCCCATTTTAACGGCTATTACTTCTCAATTATGGAAGTTGGTTATGGCTGGGCCTCTGCTAAGCCTGGGATCGCAGCCGTTGGAGGATGGTTTCAGAATGGAAAGCTCATAAATGGCAACCAAACCCAAACAGGAACAGGCGGCATCTACGGATTTGCCTCAAAAGCGCTCTGGACAAAACCATCAAGTTCCACCAATAAAGGCAATATCTCGAGTTTTCTTCAATTCGGCTGGAACAATTCCCGCACGCTCGAGATGAACTTATTTGTAGGAGCAGGCCTAACTGCTTTTGCACTCATTCCCAAACGGCCAAATGACTCATTTGGATTTGGCTTGGCCTGGTCGCGCCTCAATTCTCACCTCTATTCCCGCTACTCAGAACTCATGCTCCAGGGCTACTATCAACTTCAAATCCTCAGCTCCATCTACTTTGAATCCGCTCTCAGCTATATCCCCAATCCGGGCGCCCATCCCGACAAATCAAACGTCGCCGCTCTCACAAATCGGATGACTTTTCTATTCTGATTATTCTCTTGCCTTTAGCCACATTAGCGATTACATATAGATTTGGAAATCAGGAGCTGAAATGACGAAGTTTTTTACCCTGCTCGCAACTGCTACTTTCATCACTGCAACTCTCGCGGGGAAAACCTACAATGTCCCAGCAACATCGGAAACGGTCACTCTAGGACTTTTTACCCTGAATAAACCCCCGGTCGTCAAAGTAAACTCTGGAGACTCTGTCACTTTCGAGACCTGGAATAGCTGTCTCCACGCCATGGTCTATAACGTAACAACCCCTGCCGATGTAGCCAAATTTTATCAGAAACACGACATCCAAAAAAGACGCGGCATGCACTCGCTCACCGGACCCGTTTACGTGGAAGGAGCCGAACCGGGCGATGTGTTAGAGATCCGCGTCCTCGATATTAAACTCAGCGACTTTGGATATAATTTCCTCAGCCCATCAGCAGGGATCTTTGACAACTTTTCCAAGCCCCAAATCAAGTATTTCAAATTCGATAAAGAACATAACACAACCGAATTCTCACCTGGCATTTGCCTTCCCCTCAAACCCTTTCCAGGCATCATCGCTGTCGCCCCACCTCTTGACTGGCCAAAAGAGTGGCCCGTCGATATTGATACTCCCCTCGCACAACCGGTCAAAGGGGAATTCAATTCTGTTCCACCAGGCCCCTTTGCCGGTAATTTAGATCAGCCAGAGCTGCAAGCAGGCTCCATCCTCTTCGTTCCCGTCTTCCAAAAAGGAGGGCTGGTCTGGACCGGCGATTCCCACGCCATGCAGAGCAACGGAGAGATCGATGTTACAGCCCTCGAAACCTCATATGAAGGCATCACCCTCCAATTTATCGTGAGAAAAGATCTCCGGGCAAAAGGCGTCTTCGATAAAACAAAACGCAAAGGGGGCGATGTCTTTACATGGCCCATTATCGAAAACGAGACCCACTGGATGCTTGTCGGCCTCCATACGGATCTCATGGAAGCGATGAAGCTCGCCGCCCTAAACACAATCGACTTCCTTGTTCGGATGCAAGGATTCACCCGCGAAGAGAGTTACCAATTCTTAAGCATGGTCGGCGACTTCGAAATCGCTGAAGCGGTCAATATGATCAAAAACGTCACCGTCCACCTTCCAAAAGAAGTTTTTAAGCAACAAGGACGGACGACGACCCTCTGCTCGGAAGGAGTCTTCCCTCTTCAAGCGCCGCAACCCGATCCAAACCCACAATGCGTGCCCCAAGAAGGACTCTTAATTAAGTAACTTAAACCGGTAACACCATGAAAAAAATTTGCTTGTTCTTTTTCTTAACAGCCTCTCTCTTCGCTGAATCCATCTTTCTCGACAATCAGAGCGCTTATCCGACGCAACAGTCGAAAATGGCTGTACAATGGGCCAATTCTGCAAGAGATGTAGACGTGAATAACAAAACTCTGATGTATGGCGGAAAACTGAATCCCTCCTCGTTGCAACCCGTTTCTCAAACAGGGGAAGTCAAACTCACCATCCCTATAAAAGCACAGCAATTCCGCGTGCTGGTCTGGTCGAAAGGTTCTGGAGAGCCCGATTACGTCACTAACTGGATCGACTTTATACAGGGCGCGACCTACACGCTAACAGCCGACCACCTCATTCCAGTCGTGCTGATGCCTGGCAGCGGGTGTTAACAGAGCAAATCCTGAGAAACTTTTTTGCTTAAGACTTGAAAAACTCTTGCTGACGCGGAACTCTTGGTTTTTCAGCGACTACATAGTGGCTGCTTGTCACTAATCTTAGGCGGTCGGCTTCAACGAATGCCTTTCCATCTTGCGTGAGACGGTCGAATAGGGTTTTAAAATGGGCAGGCAATATCTTGCACCGGACAAGCCATCGGATCGCACTTGTGACGCGGCTAAAGAAACGGTCGGTATTCTCAATCAAGGGCGCCTGCAATCCATCGATGCTGGCATTTTCATTGATGAGAAGTTGAAACCCGGCATTTTCCGCCGCTCCATTGAACTCCTCTATCGACGGCGTGCCGATCGCTCCGATTAAAGGCTTGATCCGCCTCATCAAATCCGCATGATGAGGATTCGCCGGGTTGTAATTGGGAAGGCGCACCCAATCGAGGCAAGCGAATTTCCCTCCCGGCTTCAAAATCCGATGAATCTCTTTGAATAATTGATTGAGATTCCTGGAATAGGTGAATACTCCCACATCGTAGACGGCATCGAAATAGTGATCGGGAAAAGGAAGGGGTTCGTTTAAATCGGCGAGCTTGAATTGACAGGATATGCCATTGCCCAAAGCATATTGCCGGGCGCTCTCCAATTGGACTGTATCGATATTCATTCCAGTGACTTCCGCTTGGGTCAGAGTCGCAATATGGCTCGCAATGCGCCCTCTTCCACATCCGATATCCAATACTTTGTTCCCAATGCGAATGCCAAGATCTTGGCTCATTTTCTTTTCAAATAGGATCTGATTGGCGATCATGGATTTGGAAAGATCCATAGCCGCTGGGATATACATTTTTTCCACTTGGCCGATGGAGCACAGATGATTCAACACGCTATAATAATCAACGACACGATTTTTAACTTCTTTATAATAATCGAATCCAAAATCATTAATCAACTCATCTTCATTTCTCCAGTCATAATTGTATACATTATAAGAATCAACGAAGGTGTTTACTTTTTCTGGCGAGAGAGTGTACAGGGTTTTAATCGATCGAAGAATGGTCGATATCCGATAGAACCAATACTGGATTTTCGATGACAACATAGGCGTCTCCTTTAAGAGAGGCGTCTAACGAAATGGGAGAACTATAGATACCTCTAATCCCCTATCTACCGACGAATTGGAATTTAATCAACAAAAGGACTTTCCAAACAAAATAATCCCGAAAATCGAGCAAATCTATATACAACGAAAGAAGGCCCCAGAATGAAAAGCTCCCGAATCACGCTCGCACAGCTTTTTAGCATCAGCCTCATCGGAGCTGTAGCGCTCCTCGGTCTTCTTTTTTACCTTCTCTTCCAAACCTCTCAAGCCTCGATCATGCAGGCGTCCGACAACTTACGGGGCGAGGCCAGCCGCGTACTGGCAGAAAAAGTCACCTCCTACCTTGGCCAGGCAGAGGAAATTGAAGAGAACTTCCAAGCTGAAGTGAACCACCAAGTCTTCGATCCCAAAGACCCAGCCGCCCTAGAGACCCTTCTCTTTACCTTACTCCTGACAAATGACAATCTTTCCGAGATCTCCTTAACCTATGGGGAAAAAATCGGAAGTGACGGAAAGGGCAATATCCTGCTCGCTCCTCAAAATCGAGGCGAGATGAGCCTCTTTAGGAGAGCGGGCGTTAGCGCCTCGCCCATCGATACACGCTATACCTATCAAAAGGATGGTCAATGGGTCGTTGATTTGCGGCTCCGCACGGCAAAAAACAATCTCTTCGGCGCGCCCTTGACGAATGCGGTGGCCGGTTCTATCGCCGACCCCACGACACATCCCACCTTCATGACCCCTGCCAATGAGCACTATGCGGGCAAAGAGCTCTGGAGCGACCTCCACTGGTCTCAAAACGAAAACCTTCCCGAAAATGAGCGCCAAGTGGAGGTGAGCTTGCAAAAAGCCGTGACAAACGCCAAAGGCAGCTTTCTCGGCGTTCTCAG
This sequence comes from uncultured Chlamydiae bacterium, assembly GCA_963730605.1. Classification (GTDB taxonomy): domain Bacteria; phylum Chlamydiota; class Chlamydiia; order Chlamydiales; family SM23-39; genus CAIPFQ01. The sequence goes on along the minus strand of CAVSSM010000007.1, from coordinate 165,125 downwards.
AGTGGGTCTCTCAGCTAAGCAAATCGACACGATCAGCCAGTTCAAGCTTATCCCGGAGGACCCCAACGATCCCCACGTCGTCTTCATCACCGATCGATCTCGAGAGCTCGTCACACGCCCAAACGCAGGTGATCCTCTTCGGCCCATCCATGGGGATCTGCGCTTCTCCTCGGCAAACGCTCCGCCAGAGGTCCGCTTAAGTTTAAAAAACCGAGCACTCCAATTAGTCACGGAGGCCGCCCCTTTACAGTCTGGGGAGTTTGACTATCAGGGCAAAACCTATCTTGTGACTTTTAGAGAGATTGAGGGATCTCAAGGCTGGATCCTCGGGATCGTCGTTCCGGAAAAGTACTACGTCGGCACTCTTCTGACGTTACGAAACCGGCTTCTCCTCGCGGCCAGCCTCATCATGGGTTCTTTATGCGTCGGCGGGTATTTCATCGGACACGCCCTCAAAAAAGGACAAGCGAAGATACTTAGCGAAACGGGGAAGATGCGTCAGTTCGACTTCACCCCAACAGATCCGCGCTCCATGTTTCAGGACGTCTATGAAATCCTCGCCAGCCTCGAGCTCGCCAAGACCGCCATGCGGGCCATGGGTAAGTATGTCCCCGTGCAACTTGTAAGGCAACTCTATCAATCGGAAAAAGAGCCGGAACTTGGCGGACAATTGCAAGAGATTACCATCCTTTTTACCGATATCCAGAACTTTACCGCTTCTTCAGAAAAGCTCCCTGTGAACGAACTTGCTGCCGCTCTTGGGGAGTATCTCAAAGTGATGACCCAGATCATCCAGAACAAAAGTCAAGGCACCATTGATAAATACATCGGCGATGGGATCCTGGCTCTCTGGAATGCCCCAACTCCGGTTCCAAACCACGCTCAGATCGCTTGCCAGGCCATACTCGATTGCGCATCCGCCCTGCAAGAACTCTTCGCATCCCCAAGGTGGCAAAACCTCCCGCGTTTCGAAACAAGGTTCGGCCTCCACAAGGACCGGGTGATGGTGGGAAACTTCGGCGCCCCCGACCGGCTCAATTACACGGCGATCGGTAATGGCGTCAATATTGCATCGCGCTTGGAGAGCCTCAACAAACACTATGGGACCACTATGCTTGTAAGCAAAGCGATCTTTGAAGATGCCAAGGAACTCTTCACCTTCCGCCTCTTAGACTTCGTCGCCGTAAGAGGCGAGACCGAAGGGATCGACGTCTATGAGATCTTAGGCAAAAAAGGGGAACACCCCGAGATGGAGGGCACCCTCGTAAACTACGCCAAGGCTTTGGAAGCTTACCGAAGCCGCCGCTTCCAAGAGGCCATCGACCTCCTCAAAAACCAGCAGAACGACCCCCCGAGCCGGACCCTCCACAACCGCTGCGGCGCCTTCTTGCAAAACCCTCCCTCCGCATCTTGGAATGGAATCTATACTCAAGTAACCTGAATCTACTTGTAACAAAGCAAGAATCGGTCGATCATGGCGTTGACTTGCTCGGGGACCTCGAGTGGCGCCCAATACCCAGAACCTACGATCCTCCCCGTAACTACATGGGGGATGCACCCTGAAAGGTCGGGGCAAAAGGGGTTCGAGGTCAAGATGTGGAGGACGGGGATTTTCAGAGCCTTCAATTTTTCAGAGGCGCCTTTATCCCAGTTCAAAAAAGCCTTAAAAGTAGCGATGTAGATGTCTCGGTCGATTTTCTCATACGCCTTTTCGACAATTTTTCGATCTTCTGGACTTGGAGGGAAAAGGAAAATCTCCTTGGCGGTTTTTTTCCCGTAAGTCTTCGGCGGCAATTCGCGAAGATCCTTCATAAGGCCCTCTACCCAATGAACCGATTCGGGAGGAAGCAAGATGGGAGGCTCGATCAAGACTAAATGGGAAACGAGGTTCGGATAAAGATTGGCCACTTCCAATGCTAAATTGGCCCCAAAATTCAATCCGACCAAGACCCATTTCTTGCCGCTTTGCTTCTTCAAAAACTCGGCAATCATCTCTCCTTGCGCATCCACACTATAATCGCCGTCGGCGCGGCTCTTGCTTTTTCCGTGCCCTGGCCAATCGAATGTGAGCGCTATGCCTCGTTTTTTCAGGTGGGCAAAAAGCTTACGCATGAACGAGTGGCTCGCCCCCGCATTGTGAAAGAGGGCAAAATGAGTGGCTCCTCGTCCTTCTTTTTTAAAGAAGATCGTCTTGTTAGGACGACTGATGATCGGCGAGGAACCCTTTGTACGCATCGATGTCCGTTTTCAAAACATCTAGATTATCATCTGTCGGATTTTTCATGTATTCGGCGATCGCTTTGTTCGTTACATCCAATAGCTTTTTGGCTTCCCGTCTCAGTTGAGGATCTTGAAATGAATTGATGTTTTGCGCAGACTTATGCAACGCATTTTTGACTTCCTGTGTTCCTGCTTGCTTTTCGCCGGAATAATAGGCCCTAAATCCTTTTTCCCCGGCCTGCTCTAGGGCGGCCAAGGTATTTATAATAGCTTGATCATTAGGATGAATCTTCATTGAAACACCGCCTAATTACACTTTATACAAATATTAATTATAAATAAATATGCTTTTTTAAATATTTAGTTATGAATTTCTTACAATCTCCATTCCTGGGTGGCCAGCTTCTCGATAAAAGTCGGGTCGTGAGAGACGGCTAAAATAGCCCCTTCGAAATGAAGAAGAGCACTCTCCAGCGCCTCGAGCGTGAGTAAATCGAGGTGATTTGTGGGCTCATCGAGTAAAAGAACGTTCGGTTTCTCTAGGATCAAAGAAAGAAGCATGAGGCGCTTCCTTTCAGGCAAAAACAATGGGTATCAGCTTGAATTCCTATGTTACCGAGAAACTCCGATCTGCTATTGAGTAAGCACTCTCAATTTTTCTGGTTGAGCTCGATCTGCAGGCCGGCGACTGGCTCTTCATTTTCCTGGCCTAAGGAGACAGTGATGGCTCCTGTAAAAAACTCTGAAAACCCCTTCCAGGTTTTTAGGTCGGCGCTGAAAAGGAAGTTCTCCTTCCCTTCGCACCGAACGTAGCAAGTTTTCATGAATTTAAGGGAAGGCTGGGCCGTTAGCGCCGATTCCAAAACAAAGAACTCCCCTTTCAGGTCGAGCTTGAAAGGGAGACTGACTCCTTCGGGGCATTCCAGGATGAAATAGCTCATTTTTCCTTCAAAAAAGTCGTTCATCATCCGTTCATCGAAATCGGAGAGGCGAAGAATTTTCTCTCTCGATTCCATCGTCAGAGATGTTGCATCTGCCATAAGCTGAGCGACCCCGCCGACCATCATCAATGTAACTGCGAAAAGTTTTGCTTTTTTCATGATTTTTTTTCCTTGCGTGACTGATTTGAGAGAGACCATTTTATCCCAAACCACTCAAAATTGTCACTGCACATATAAAAAGAAGCTCTTCAGATAAGAGCTTTCGGGATGGAAGAGGGAGATGGGGTGGTCGAGCGCCTGGCGGTGGCGGCTTAGGATCTGAACATGGCGGTTTGATTCCAATGCGGCTCGAAATAGGATGTTTTGAAAAAGGGGCTCGTCCACATGATAGGAGCAAGAGCAGCTCAGTAGCAGCGAGCCGGATGGCATTTTTGAAAGAACATGCCGGTTCAGCTCCTTGTAGGCCCTAAACCCCCTCGCAATATCGCCCCGCTTTTTGACGAACGCGGGAGGGTCAAGAATGATGAGATCGTAATCGAGACTGGATGTTTTGAGAAATTCGAAAAAATCGGCCTCGATGAACTTGTGTTTGGATAAGCCATTCAAAGCGAGGTTTTTTTCCAGCGGCGCTCTACACCGGGCGCTGATCTCGACGCTGTCGACGCGGCTGGCCCCGCCGGCAAGGGATGCGATACTGAATCCGCCGGTATAGGCAAAGCCGTTCAAAATACGGCGCTGATTCGCATGCTCCCGGACAAGCGAGCGCATCTCCCGCTGGTCGAGAAAAAGGCCTGTCTTTTGTCCGGTTTGGATGTCGACTGCGAATTTGAGCCCATTTTCAACCACTTCCACTTCCGGGCTCAGGGCTCCATAAAGAGACCTTCGGACCTCTTCGAGGCCGCTTTTTTTGCGCAAGAACGATGTCGACTTCTCGTAGATCGCCTTGGGGCCGCACGCCTCGACGAGAAGCGAGACAATGAGGTCTTTGAGGGACTCTAGCGCCGGATGGGAGATCTGGAGAACGAGGACGTTTGCATAGGAATCGACGATAAGCCCCGGAATCCCATCCCCTTCGGCGTTGATGAGGCGGATCGCGTTCGTCTTGGCAGGGTCGAATAAATGGCGGCGGAACTCCACGGCATGACGAATCCGGTTTCTCAACGCCTCTTCGAGAAGTTCCTCGCCAAAGGAGATCATATGTCCTGCGATCGAATGTCCCTGGCTGAGCAGTGCGATCCCAAGAGGGGTGCCAGCGGAGGATTCCACGACAGCGAGAAGAGAGGCGTCTGGAAACGATGCGACCGCGCCGGAATAGATCCAATGATGATGCTGGAGGATCGGCTTTTCTTTGCCTGGCTTTAACCGGAGACGAGGGAGAGTTTGCATGGGTTTTTCCGCTGAGGCGTTTTGATAACCCTTCCGATCAAGTCATAATCGGATGTGCCCGTAATCTCCACATCGTAGAGTTTGGCAAAGGCGTCTACGCCTTTTGAGTCGTTGATGATGATCTGCCCATCGATCTCGGGGCATTGTCCGCTATGGCGCGCGCGGAGCAGCAGCTTCGATTCGGGATGGAAGCCTTCGATGATCGCCCGCAAGGTAGAGCCAACTTTTGTTTTATTTGCCTTGCGGACCATTTTCATCTGCGCCAGGCTAAGGCGCTCAAAACGGTCCCGCTTCACTTCTTCTGGAATCTGACGGGCAAGTTTTGCCGCATAGGCCTCTTTTTCCAAAGAGAACTGAAAGACGCCGACATGGTCGAGCGGCACTTTCTGGACAAAGGAGAGGAGCTCCTCGAACTCGGCCTCTGTTTCTCCAGGAAAGCCGACCATCAGGCTCGTGCGGATTGCGACATTGGGGATCTCCCGTCGGAGCGTCTCGATCGTAGCGAGAATTTGGCCTTTCGAGGTAGTCCTATGCATCGCTTTTAGCATGCCGTCATTGATATGTTGGATCGGCATGTCAAGATACGGGCAAATCCGGGGATCGCTCTTCATCACCGCTAAGAGCTCCTCATCGATCTCGTCTGGATAGAGATAGAGAAGGCGGAGCCAAAAATCTTTTTCGACTTTGAGCATCTCCCGAAGCAGCTTGGCAAGAGCCCCTTTTTCCCGGCGGTCCTTGCCAAAATCGCCTAAATCTTGCGCGATTAAGATGACTTCAAAGACTCCTTGTGAAAGTAAGGCCCGGAATTCTTTGAGGACTTGGGCCTCGCTTTTGCTCTTGAGGGGCCCTTTGATCGTCGGGATGACGCAAAAGGCGCACCGTTTCTTGCATCCTTCGGCGATCTTGAGATAGGCGTAATGCTTTGGGGTCGTTAGGGTGCGGGGAACCTCGCCCCACTCAAGAAAGCTTCTAGCCGTTGTGACCGCTTCGCCTTTTTGGCTCACGGTCACAGCGTCGAGGATTTTTTCCACATCGCCCGAACCCAAAAGGTAATGGATCTCAGGAAACCGCTCTTTGAGCTGGCCGCTATGTTTTTGCACCATGCATCCGGCGACGATGATCTTCGCGCCTCTCTTTTTTTGCTTGAAGAGCTCATCGATGGTATCGATCCCCTCCTGACGCGACGCTTCGAGAAAACCGCACGTATTGACGACGAGGTAATCAGCCTCCTCGAGCTTAGGCGTATGTTCATAGCCGTTTTTGAGAAGAAGCCCGATCATCACTTCGCTATCGACCAGGTTGCGGGCGCATCCAAGGGAGGTAAAGTGAAATTTATTCTCAAAATCGATGTTACGGTCAAACATGCTTTGGTAGTATACTCGATATGACAATTTAGACCCCTATGGTTCTGTTCCTTTTTAAAAAATTATTGATCCTCCTGGCGTCCCTCTGGGTCGTTGTGACGGGAACCTTCTTCCTAATGCACGCCATCCCAGGGGATCCCTTCATCGGAGACAGGGTGATCCCGGAAGAGATCATGCGCTCCCTCTATGCCTATTACGGCCTCGACCAGCCGCTCTTAGTCCAATATGGGAAATATTTGAAAGGGCTTCTTCATGGGGATTTGGGAATTTCGATGGTTTACCAGGGAAGAACCGTCAGCTCCTTCATCGGCGAGGCTCTCCCCGTCTCGGCGATGCTTGGGCTCTTGGCCTTAAGCGTTGCCATCCCCAGCGGAATCTTGCTTGGGACGATTGCCGCCATGAAAAGGAGCGGGTGGCAAGATACGGCGGCGATGATCATCTCGACGATCGGCATCTCGGTCCCTAACTTCGTCATTTCCAGCTTCCTTCAGTACTTATTCTGCATGAAATTCCATCTTTTTCCCGTGGCGCGCTGGGAGTCGCCCGCGCACGCAGTTCTTCCGACGCTGGCCTTGGCGGCCCTCCCCACCGCTTTCATCGCCCGGCTGACCCGCTCCAACATGGTCGAGGTTTTGCAGCAAGATTATATCCGGACCGCGCTGGCCAAAGGGCTTCCCCTCTTTCAGATCGCTTTGCGCCACGGTCTTCGCAACGCGATCCTGCCGGTCGTCACTTATCTGGGTCCTGTGACAACCCAGATCATCACTGGCAGCTTCATGATCGAGCGGATTTTCGCTATCCCTGGCCTTGGGCAATGGATGATCCACAGCATCCATGGGCGCGACTACCCGATGATCTTGGGGCTGACCATTTTTTTCAGCGCGCTTCTCATGGTGTCGATGTTCTTAGTCGACATCGCCTATTCGCTCCTCGACCCGAGGATCCGAATTCAAATGAGACCCAGAGAGGCTTATGGAGAGTGAATATCCAGGATATTGGAAAGACGCCTGGAGGCGGTTTTCCTCGAACCGGCCCGCGCTTGTTGCCCTTTGGACCCTGGCGGCCATCGCGCTATGTGCGGTCTTTGGCCCCTGGATCTCTTCCTACGCTTATTACGATATCCATCTGGAATGGCATGACACGCCTCCCGGAGCCCGTTTTTGGTTCGGCAGCGACGAACTCGGCCGCGACCTTTTTACCCGAATCTGGTGGGGTGCGCGGATCTCCCTTTTCATCGGGATCGCAGCTGCGGTCATCGACATGATCCTCGGCGTCATCTGGGGATCTGCCGCAGCGATGGCCGGAGGCCGCATCGAGGAAGCGATGATGCGGATCTGCGACATCCTCTATGCGATCCCTTACCTTCTCGTCGTGATCCTCCTCACTGTGATCCGAGGGAGCGGGATCGACACGATCTTGATTGCGATGTGCTGCACTGGGTGGATCAATATGGCGCGGATCGTCCGAGGCCAAATCTTACAGATCAAGGAGCTCGATTATGTGGCGGCCGCAAGATTGAACGGCGCATCGGCGGCGCGGATTGCGCTGCGCCACCTGATCCCCAACGCGATCGGCCCCATCATCGCCGCCGTCACCCTGACGGTGCCCACCGCGATCTTCACCGAAGCTTTCTTGAGCTTTTTAGGCCTCGGCGTGCAAGCTCCCGCAGCAAGCTGGGGCGTGATGGTCAACGACGGCCTCAGCGCGATGCGCTATTATCCGTGGCGGCTCCTCTTTCCTTCCGCCATGCTCACACTCACGATGCTCTCGTTCAACCTGCTTGGAAACGCTCTTCGGGACGCACTTGACCCCAGGCTGCGAAGATGAACGGCAGTTTATTAAAAGTCGAAGATCTGGAAGTTTCCTTTTCCCTTTACGGAAAAGAGCTCAAAGCGGTGCGTGGCGTCTCATTCGAAGTGAAGATGGGCGAGGCGGTCGGCATCGTTGGGGAGAGCGGCTGCGGGAAGAGCGCCGCGGTCCAGTCGATCCTCCGCCTCGCCCCAGCATCTAACCTCAAGGGGAAGGTCTTTTTCGAAGGGGTCGATCTCTTGCAAAAAACGGAAAAAGAGATGCGTCAAATCCGAGGGAAGAAGATCGGGATGGTCTTTCAAGATCCGATGGCCTCGCTCAACCCGACGATGACGATCGGCGCTCAGGTAGCTGAAGGGCTCATTGCCCATGGAATCGCAAATAAAAAAGAGGCTAAGGCACGCGCGCTCGAGCTCTTGCGGGAGGTCGAAATCCAAAGGCCCGAAGAGCGATTGAACCAGTATCCCCATGCCTTGAGCGGCGGGATGCGCCAAAGGGTTTTGATCGCGATTGCCTTAAGTCATAACCCGAAGCTCCTCATCGCCGACGAACCAACAACGGCCCTCGACGTCACCGTACAGGCGCAGATCCTGGATCTTTTGAAAAAATGCAAAAGCAGGGCGGGCCTTCTTCTCATCAGCCACGATTTAGCCGTCGTTGCCGAAATGTGCGAGAGGGTTTTAGTCTTCTACGCCGGAAAAATCGTCGAACAAGGGCCCACTCGCCAAATCCTCGCCCATCCCCGCCACCCTTACACGCAAATGCTCCTTCGCTCCATTCCTAGGCTTGAGGGTTCCGGGCCAGGTGTGTTGGAGACCATCGCGGGAGCCCCTCCCAATCTCTTAGCACCAATGATAGGCTGCTCATTCCGAGAGCGCTGCCCGCATGCGATGCCGATTTGCAAAAAAGAGCCCCCCTTCATCGACTCGGCGGCTTGTTGGATAACACACTCGCGTTGGATAGGCCATGATTGAAGCGCGCTCTCTGACCAAACTCTATAAAATCGGCAAGGAGAGCTTTGCCGCCGTAAAAGACATCAGCTTCATTCTCTCGAGGGGAGAGATTTTTGGCCTTGTCGGAGAAAGCGGCTGCGGAAAATCGACGCTCGGAAGGATGCTGCTCGGCCTTACTCAGCCCACCTCCGGCCAAGTCCTATTCGCTGGGAAAATCGTTGAAAAGAGCTTGCCGTCGCGGATGCAAATGATCTTTCAAGACCCCTTTGCCTCTCTCAATCCGCGCATGACGATCGGGGATATCATCGGCGAGCCGCTTCTCATCCACAGACGAACTAGTCCTAGCGTGGGAGAGCTCCTCGACCTCGTCGGCCTCCCGAAAAGCGCCGTTGGCCGTTTTCCCCATGAGTTCAGCGGCGGGCAAAGGCAGCGAGTCGGGATCGCAAGGGCGCTTGCCCTGCATCCGGACTTCATCGTCTGCGACGAGCCCATTTCGGCCCTCGACGTCTCCATTCAAGCGCAGATCGTGAATCTTCTTCTCCAATTGCAAAAAGAGTTCGGCCTCACCTATCTTTTCATCGCGCATGACCTAGCGATGGTCCGCCATATCTCCACCCGCGTCGCAGTCATGCTCCACGGAGAATTCGTCGAAACGGGGCCGGTGCCAGAGGTTTACAAAAACCCCTCTCACCCCTATACCCAATTGCTCCTCTCTTCAATTCCACGAATCGACGGCAAAAGAGAGCCCTTCCATCCCTCCTCCCCCCCTTCGCCGCTTCCCGCGTCCGGCTGCCCATTCGCTCTTCGCTGCCCAGAGCGGCAAGATCGATGCTTGCGCGAAAAACCAAAGCTTAGAGATCTCGGAGGGGGGCATTTTGTTTCATGCCATTTTGCGTCAGACTAAGAGATCTATGATCGGCAAAAGAAGACGCGGCAAGGAGAATCTTTGAGAAGTTTTTCGGCATCAAAACCGGCTTTTCGCTTTAGCTCCTTATATTCCAGTCCGATGACGATGAGATCGTACTCGTCATGCGCAATAAGATTCAAAAGAGCCGATTCGACAGAACGGGAACGGAGCAGCTTCAGATTAGGAGATAAATGAAGCTCGCGGGCAATCGCCTCAGCCCGCTTCAATGCAGCTTCTCCAAAAATCTCCATCCTCGGCATCTTAGCATCCATCGGCAGAGAATGGGGCACTTCGAGAATGAAGACAACCGTGAGCTCCGCATGATTCGCTTTGGCTAGCTGACATGCGGTTTGAAGCGATTCCGTGCTTCCTACTAGACGGACTGGAGCCAGGATGTGGCGGACCTTGAGGGGACGGAAACCGGGAATTTTCACCTTTTCCATTTTGATGCGCGCCGTGGGAGAGAGTTTGTGCTTTTTCCGGTAATAGAGGTACATGGCAAGGCCAAAGAACATCCAAGAAAATCCAAGGATCCTCCCTTCGACTTTCATCACTACGACAAGGAGCCAAACCGAGAAAGTGGCCGCTGCGCCGATGATCGCAGTGATGGGCAAGGACCGGCCCCGTCCAAAAGGTAGATTGAAGGGAATCCGATAGGGGCGCTCCAATTCGGGACGTCTCCAGCGGAGGACAAGAAGAGACATGTGAACGGAAAAAAAGGCGATCTGAGCGCCGAAATTGTAGATATCGGCAAGAAATAGCATTTGACCCTGGCTCAATGCCACGATCAAAGAAGAGAGGACGGTAAAAATGATGAGCGTGACATAAGGCGTCCTGAAGCGGCTGTGGAGCTTGTAGCAAAAACTCGGGACTTGATAGTTTTCGCCCATGGCAAAAACAAGTCGCGAACAGCCAATCAATCCTGCGTTCGAAGCGATGAGGAGGATGACGGCGGCGAGGATTCCGATCCAAGGGCCAAGGATCGCCCCTCCGATGGGGAAATTTTCCGCGATTCCGCCAACCGGATCGTTGATGTAGGTCGTCCCGAGCTCCTGGGGAGAAATGATCGAAAGGCCGACGGTAGAAAGTCCGAAATAAAGAAACAAGACAACGACGCTCGTCCATTTGATGGCGCGGGGGATAGAGACCGCAGGATGCTTCACCTCTGCGGCAAGCTGCGAGATCGCCTCGATCCCAGTGTAGGCCACCATCGCCATCGCGCATCCCTTGAAAAAACTCCCCCAGTCGGGAGACCAATCGGCCCCTTGGACCGCGATCTCCATATGGTGGTAGATATAGGGGAGATTGAGGAAGAGTATTGCACCGAGCACGATGATGCACACCTGTGTGATGATCGTGAATAGGGCGAGGATCGCGCTGAACCTTCCCGATTCCTTGATTCCGAATAAATTGAGAAAAAAGAGAAAGACGATGATTCCGATCGTCGTTGAGCAGTGGATGAGCGGAGTGCCGCTATAGGTGATGCCTACTGCTTTCAGCGAGCTCTGCAAATACGGAGGGATGGCAAAGGCGGAAATGGCGATCGTCACGATGTAATCGAGAAGCAGTCCCCAGCCAGCGACAAAAGAGATCAGGTCATTGAACGCATGACGGGAATAGACCGCCGACCCTCCCGGCTCAGGAAAAGTCGTAGCCATCTCGGCATAAGTCAAGGCGGTGCAAATGAATACAGCGCCTGCGGCCATGAGGGCAAGCGGCGTTGCGCCTAAAGCATAAAGGGCCGTCGCCCCTAATGCGTAATAAATGGAAGAGCCGACATCCCCATACCCGATCGCGAACAAGTCAGAGACGCCCAAAACCCTCTTCAGGCTTTTCTTTTCAAGGCGGACGATCCGTTCGGAAGCTTGAGTCATCAGCCTCAAAATGAGGCCGATTTCATTTTTCCACAACGAGAACTTGTTTGGGGAGTTGGAAAAAAACGTCTTCTTCTCGGAAAACGACCTCTTCGATCTCGCTCACGCCGAGTTTTTGCAGCCGCCCGATGCATTGTTGAACGACCGGCTCCGGAGTCGATGCGCCCGCGGTCATGGCAATCACCTGGACACCGGCGAACCATTCGGGTTGGATTTCGTCTTCCCCATTGATGAGAAAGGCTTTGACTCCCCTTCTCTCCGCCACTTCCCGAAGGCGGTTGGAATTGGAACTTCTGGGATCTCCCACTACGAGGACAAGGTCGGCATCAATAGCCACGTAGCGAAGAGCCATCTGGCGATTCGTCGTAGCATAGCAAATAGAAGAACTGGGAATGGTTTCGATTTGCGGAAAGCGTGCAAGGAGGGCGCTCGCGATCTCTTTGACATCGTCTAAACTGAGCGTCGTCTGTGTCAGATAAGCCAATTTATCAACGATCCCGAAGGGAAGCTTTTCTACATCTTCGACCGTTTCGACGATCCAAGTGGACCCGGGAGCCTCGCCTGCCGTGCCGATTGTTTCCACGTGATTACGGTGGCCGATCAAGATCACATGATAACCCTTTTCGGCAAATCGCTTGGCGGCGGAATGGACCTTGGTCACAAGCCCGCAGGTCGCATCGATCTCGATGAGATTTCTTTTTTTCGCCTCGACTCTGACCGATGGAGGAATCCCGTGGGCTGAATAGATGAGCCGAGAGCCAACGGGGACATCGGCGAGCTCTTCGATGAAGATGGCACCATTGCGCTTCAATTCGTCAACGACATGTTTATTATGGACGATCTCATGTTTGACGTAGATAGGGGAGCCCCAAAGCTCCAAAGCCCGTTTTACCGTATCGATCGCCCGCTCGACGCCCGCGCAGAACCCCCGGGGTTTACATAGGAGCACCTTCATGAAAAATGAGCCCTATAGAGTTAGGAGTTCTAATGCAGCAAGTTCGATAGATACTGTTTAGACCTTTCGAAAAGCAAAGTCGTGTCTTTCCATCCATTTCCAGCTGCTTTTTGCAAATCTCCCATAGACAGATTGCCGACCGATTGTAACTGAGTCTTGATCGCGCCTGCATTTCGATACGCGAGAATCGTAATACCCACTCCCAAGATACCTACGATTACGTATTGCTTAACGGCCGCTTCGAAAGCCTTTCGTTTTTTTTCACTTTCGATCATGCAGGCATTTAAACGCATCATATTTTGATTCATACGATCCAGTTGGGGTTGGTAATTCAAATATTGAATACGAGGATGTTGTGCTACCATTGGATTCTCCTTCTTGCTTGGCTATAGGGTAGCGCAATAGTCGTTTTTAAAGCTATTAAAAAAATGTTTTGATATTTGTAAACTCGACTTTGTACAATTTTTGGCGAGCAGATCCAGAGGAAGCGCTCTGCAATTTTTTTCTTTTTTTGCGAAATTCATAGCCGAAGGCGCTATTTATGAGCAAAAAAAGGAAAAAAGGGCCAGCGATTCTCTCGGAGATGCCGTCACAAAATTGTACAAAGTCGAGGTAAAGACTCGGTGAGAATCCTGCCTAGTACCTAGTACCCCACCTCTTTCAAAATCCCTGTGCAGCAATCGATGGCCATTTCCATCAGCTCATCGAACCCGGGACTGTTCATATAGTAGGGGTCGAGGATGGGCTGGCCTTTATATTTCTCGCTGAAATCGGTGGCGAGCCGGACCTTGGCCGCCTGGGCAGGGTTTTTGGCCCGGAGCTTGATCTGCTCCAAAATTTTCGGCTCGACGGCGAGGATCAGGTCGAATTCCTCGAAGAAAGCATCCCGGAACTGCTGAGAGCGGTGATCGATGAAAATCCCCTTTTTCTTCGCCGCTTCGAAAGCTCTCGGGTCGGGATGCTGCCCTACGTGGAACCAGCCGATGCCGCAACTATCGATCCTTAAGCGACCCTCGATCCCTTTCCTCAGAGCAGCATGGCGGAGCGTCGCCGAGAGCGCGGGCGAGCGGCAAATATTGGCCATGCAAACGAATAAGATCGATTTATATCTCATCATCTCAAACGACATCTGCCGCACAACGGAAACCGTAAGTTCCATTGACGGCGCCGGGATTGTTTCTGTGGCGATGGGAGCACCGCATGTCGTCTTTCAGGCTTTTCCAACAGCCTCCGCGAAGGACGCGGTAGACCCCTTGCGGCGGGCCGGCGGGCCTGTCAGGTTCGAGAGCCGAGGCGTCGTAGTAATTGTATGCGTACCAATCCTGGCACCACTGATAGACATTGCCCGCCATGTCGTAGAGCCCAAAGGCATTCGGAGGGTAGCTCATGACGGGGGTCGTATCCGAGCTGAAGAAATTAGCTTGGGACCTTTCTATATTCGAACCGGTCGGGAATAGCCAATCAGGGTGTCCACCCATAGCTGCGGCCTCCCATTCAGTCTCGAAGGGGAGCCGCTTGCCGATCCATTTCGCGTAAGCGACTGCGCCATACCAGGTCACGCCGACGACCGGATGTTTCGCATAGCCCGATTCGATGATCGTCTTGCCGGCGCTCCGCTTGATCCGGGAGTCGCGGAGACGTATGATGTCATTATTGTTGTGGTCTTTTTCTCCCCCCATCGCCTGTAGGAACCGGACAAATTGCTCGTTTGTGACGGGATGGATGTCGAGGGCGAAGCTGGGGAGCTTGATTTCATGGCGGGGCATCTCATCGCGGGCGCCGTCAAAACTGCCGCGCAAATAAGAGCCGCCGGGAATCACCACCATTTCCGTAAGAATCGGCTCGATTTCGTCCTCTTCTACTTTCACTGGGGTGTAATGGGAAACAAGCATTGGTTGATGAAAGACCGCCCCGGGATCCGCTTCGTATTGCGGGCGGGAAATTTCTTGCGGCTTGAGGATGGGTTTGGGAATCTGTTCGGAAGCGTGCGGCTCTTTGTGAGGAAACTCGAAGGCCATCTGGTTGACATTTTCGATTTTTCCTTCCACTTCTCCTAAGGTTACCATCTCTCTAGAGAGCGTTCGTGGCGCCCGGAGGTATTCTTGCATCGCCAAAATCAATTTCTGGGGCCGTACGTTCGAATTGTTCTGAAGACATCGGTTGATCAAGAGATCCCAATGAAATTTATAGTCAGGCAAAATCTTAGATGGAAGATCGAAACACCCTTCAGGAATTTTCCGGAGCAGCATGAAATAAGCCAACACTCCAAAGGCGTACGCGTCGGCCTTGGGTTCTGCAGGGGGGAAGTCGATTTCTTTTTGCTCAGGAGCCATGAAGGCAAGATGCTTTAGGAAATTGCGGCTGCGCGCCGATATTTCAAAGCGGGGAGCCGCGCCTGGATGAAATGAAGGACGAAATGAAGCGGCGATTTGGCTATAGAGATGCAGGAGAGCCTCCCCTTCTCCGATCAAACGGTTCAAGGCGAAATCGGAAAGAAGAAGCTGCACTCCTTTTTCTTTCGCAAGGACTAAGATATTCGTGAGTTTCAACGAGCCATGGACAATGCCGGCATGATGGGCGTAATCGAGAGCCGAGCCGACTTGTTTGAGCAGCTCCTCGATCTCCTCTTCAGAGAGCGATTTTCCCTTCAATTGGAGGAAGCGGTCGAGATTCATCGACTCTTGCATCGAATCGACAATAGGATCGGTGACAACGAAATAACGGCCGTCTTGACACGAAACGTTATGGATTTTCAAAATATTCGGATGGTCGAGGGCCGCGATATCGGCTACATTCGACTCGAAGCGGCGGATAAAAGCGGGGTCCTGAGAGACAGTTTCCGGAATTGCTTTGAGGGCGAAGAGACGCTTGATAAAGCGGTGCTCAGCGAGGTAGACTGGGCCAAAAGCGCCATGGCCCAATTCTTTTTGGATTGAATAGTCGCCCAATGCATCCATATCTTCCGACCATAAAGGAAGAACCTATTTCCCGCCAGAAATTTGCAGTGTGAAAATAGAACTGACACATTAAAAAAAATAAAGAAGAATAGACGGTCGGGGGGGACGGAGCGGAAAGGGGTCCCAAAACGTTTCGTTTGGGGAAAGTCCGCTGACTTTAGACTTGCTTTGCAGTTTTGCAGATTTAATACGTCAGTTCTTGGTTTAAAAAGCGCCGATCCACTTGCCGAAATACCAAGCTGCAAGTCCTAGTGCGAGAAAAAAGGCCCCCCACATCAAGTTTGGCATCCAGCGGACACTGCCCTGCGGACTGCCCCTTTTCTCGAGCGTCCCGATCCCATAGGAGAATTCCTGCTTTTCCGAGGTCTGGCGGAACGCTTCGGGAAAGTCCTTGGACAATTTTTCCAGTTCCAACCCTAAAAACTGGGCATACTGCCGGATAAATCCGAGAGCATAGACTGGCGAAAGAAATTGATGGACCTTCCCCTCTTCGATGGCCTGCAGATAAAGCATCCGAATGGATGTCGCATTCTCCACTTCTTTCAATGTAAGATTCATTTCTTCCCGTTTGCCACGGAAATACCCGCCCAGCTTTTCACTCATCCCAGTCCTCCTCCTAATCCAAAATCCCAGATTCTATCAGAGGGTGTCTAAAAATCAAAGATTCGTCGAGTTTGTTGACCAATTCACTCCAACCTCATACAATCGGAAGCCCTATGACGCCTGCCACCTTCACGGCAAAGATCGATCTCAAGCTCGCAGATAAGCTCAAGAATGACCTTGCCGAACAGGGGTTCGAGATGAGCAGGCCTCCTTACACTGTCTTTTCAGCGAAGAAAGCTGGCGTCTCTTGCACCCTCTACGAGTCCGGCAGCCTGACCGTACAGGGAAAGGAAATGCAGCCTTTCATCGAGTTTTACCTCGAGCCTGAGATCCTCCAGGAATTTCGTTTTTCCCATCCTGAGGCCCATCTCAACACGACCCCGCACATCGGGATGGACGAAGCGGGAAAGGGGGATTTTTTTGGACCTCTTTGCGTCGCCGCCGTCTTCGCCGATAGCGTTGGGATCAAGAGACTGCTCGAGATGGGGGTGAGAGACAGCAAGCGAATGAGCGACGATGCGGTCAAAAAAATCGCCGCAAAAATCCGCGCCTCCTATTCCTATACCGTCATCCGCCTCTTTCCTCAAAAATACAACGAACTCCATGGAAAATTTAAAAACCTCAACCGGCTGCTCGGATGGGCGCACGCTGCAGCGCTCGATGATGTGATCCGCAAGACCGATTGCCGCGACGCGCTCCTCGATCAGTTCGCCGATAAGTCTGTAATGGAAAACGCCTTGAAGCAAAAAAAGATCGCAGTCAATCTAGAGCAGAAGGTGCGGGGAGAAGAAGATCTCGTGGTCGCCGCCGCCTCGATTTTAGCGAGGGCTGGATTCCTGGATGGTTTGGAGGCGTTAACCAAGGAATATGGGATGCCTCTTCCCAAAGGAGCCGCTGGGCAAGTGGTGGAAGCCGGACAGAAACTGGTCGCCAAGTACGGATCGGAAATTCTCGGAAAAGTAGCGAAAACCCATTTTAAAACGATGAAGGATGTTATCTCATCTTAAGCTCCAAGACCTGATCCTGATCGAAAAAGCCGACATCGAGTTTGGAGGCGGCCTCAATATTTTTACCGGGGAAACTGGATCGGGCAAATCGGCGATTCTCTCTGCCATCCGCTTGATCGCGGGCGAGCGGGCCGATGTGGAATGGATCCGCGCGGGCGCCGCCGCCGGAATCGTCGAGGCAAAATTTACAACTTATTCCAAGGAGCTCCTCGCTGAAATCGATCCTCCTCCCCCGGGAGAGCCTCTTACGGTGCGCCGAGAGATCCACCGTACCGGCAAAAGCCGCTCTTTTATCGAAGACAGCCTCGTCAGCGCAGCCGTTTTGAGAGAACTTGTGCGCCCCTTGTTGGAAATGGTGGACCAGGGCAGCGCAAGCGAGCTCTGCGTTGCCGAAACGCAGAAGAAAATCCTTGACGCCTATGCCGGTCTGGAAAAAGAGGCAGAGATCCTCTCCGATGCCTTTACGGAATTGACCGCGGCAAAAAAAGAGAGAGAAGAAGCGGCAAGTGCGGGACTGAGCCGCAGCCGCGATCTCGAATGGGCTGAATCAGGTTTGAAAGAGATCGAGGAAGTGAATTGGCAAAAGGAAGAAGAGGAGAGTTTGACGGCAGCCCACCTCATTCTCACCCATACCCAAGAATTGACCGAGAAAATGGCCGCTGTCCTCGAGGGGCTCTCTAGCATAGCCCCTCATACGCGGCGCCTTTCCCACATCCTGGAAAGTGCTCTCGCGTTAGACCTGAGTCTTGCCCCTACAGTTGAAGCCGTCAAGACGGCCGCCCTTGAACTCATTGAAGCGGACCATTTTTTGGGCTCTTATAAAGCTCGCCTCGAGGCCGACCCTGCTCGGCTTGCAGCGATCGAAAGCCGGATCGGGGCGATCGAAGCCTTGAAACGGCGCTACGGCCCCTCCTGGGAAGAGGTCCAAAAACACAAAGCGAAGTTGGCCGTTGAGATCGATCGGCTCGCAGATCTCGATGACCTCCAGGCAGCTCTGACTGAAAAGGTGAAAGAGCTCGAAAAGAATTCGGCGGACTTGGCAAAAAAACTCTCCGGAAAGCGGCTAAGCGCCGCCAAACATTTAAGGCAAGAGGTGCTCAAAGAATTGAAGTGCCTCAATCTGCCTCACGCTCAGTTCGAGGTGGAGATCGCCCCCAAACCTCTCTCTTCAAACGGCATCGATGAGATCCGCTTCCTCTTTGCAGCCAATCCTGGCCAGACCCCTCTTCCAATGGAGCGGGCCACAAGCGGAGGGGAGCTTTCACGCCTGCTCTTTGCGATGAAGGTAGCTTTGGCCGAAAAGGAGAGCGTCGGATGTTTGATTTTCGATGAGATCGACAGCAACGTCGGAGGCCACGCGGCTGCGGTATTAGGTGAAAAATTGAAAGAGCTCGCAAAAAAGCGGCAAGTGATTTGCGTCACCCATTTCGTTCAAGTCGCCCGCGCAGCTATGCACCATTTCGCCGTGGTGAAACGAGAAGAACAAGGGCGCGCCGCTACTTTCATAACAAAGCTTGGGCCCCATCAGCGCGAGCAGGAATTCGCCCGCATGGTTGGGGAATGATTGAACATTATGACATATGACAATTGAAATATTAATTCTCAATTTCTATGATTCAATCTGGCCCACGGATGAAGAGAATAGTCAGATTTGTAATTTGCGCGCTTTTCCCACTCCTCCTTTTAGGCGAGGAAAAAGACGTTTCCTTTTCTTACTGGGACGTCCATCCTCTCCATATCGGCGGCAATATCCTCAGGATCGGGAGAGCGGATCTCGACGCGACCGACAATGGACACCTCTACTTCCGGAAAAACAACGCTTACCTCAACTTGCTCGTGCCGATCAATAGGCATTCCTATTTTATTCCCCGCGTCGAGTTCAACAATTTTACTCTCGATTGGAACCAAAACCAAAAGTTCAACGAGACACATTTCTACTACGCGCAATTCGGCCTCACATTCTATAGCAGCGGCCTGGATGATTGGAGGTGGATCCTCCAAGGCACCTACAATCTCGACCTTGAGCATTTCTCCCAGCCATCCCTCTACGGCTACTTTTCACTATTGATCTGGGGCAAGTACACCCTGCATAAGAAATGGCACTTCCACGTCGGGGTGCTTGGATCGGTTGGAATGGAATCCGCCCCAGTATATCCAATCCTTGGGCTTGATTGGGAACCGAATAAAACTTGGAGCATCGAACTAGTCTTCCCCATCACATATTCGATCCGGTACAAATTGAACAAGAACTGGAGCTTCTCCATTAAAGGACGCCCCCTCAAGGAGCGTTTCCGTACGGGCAGCCATGAGCCTCAAGCGAGGTCGGTCTTCAACTACTCGACTGTCGGCACAGAATTCAACGTTGAATACGAACAGTTTCTCTGGTTGGACATTCAACTCTTCGCAGGCTATAATTTCGGGGGGAACTTCTACATCAAAAACCAATTCGGTCGAAAAGCTCAATACACCGAAGTCGAAGGCGCCCCCTATGCAGGGCTGACCGTCGACTATGGATTTTAGAGATCACTTCGAAAGCTTGAACGATTCGAGGAAACGGCTGAAGGTTTTTTCATCCAAGTCCGCTTTGCGCCCTTCCATCGCGATTAGGAAAAGTTTGTTTCCCGACATCAAGGCATGTCCCCTGAAATAATTGGAGAGGCTTTGGACCAGGAAATTCATCGCCGGATGCCCCGCATAGTCCACTAAATTGGCGAACACAAGCTTATTTTCGACGTTATGGCCGACCAGCCCTTTTAAAAGCCCTTCCAATCCCGCCACTTCATGACCGCCCGGCAAAGTTTGCGGGTAAGTGGCGACGAGCAGCATGAATACGCCTTTCTCTTCGAAGGGTGCAAGATAAATGTCGTACTTGAGCAACTGGCCGTCAGCGACCCTCAAGGATTGCTGGACGAGAGTCGGTTCACTGGGAAAAGAGATCGAGCAGCCCCCATCTTGAGTGAAGAATTGCTTCCATGGTTCCACAGGCGCCGCATGGACTGTAGATCGGAAAAGAATATGGACGACGAGTAGGCCGATCGCCAAAAGCCAGATGCCTAGTTTTTTAACCGATTCTTTCTTCATATTTGCATCCTAAGCGTTAAGTTTATTACTGCCTGAGATGGGCTCAGCGACTGGGTTATAAGAGATGCCAAAACCACCCAAAAGATCGCGACCACAACTGCGACCGCGATCCATGCAAGGAGGATATTTACGATCGAGCGTCCGATCGAAAACTGTTGCACTTCCGCTAAAGCGTTGATGTAAATCACTAGGGACCAGATCATGATGATCACTTTTGCGATGAGGACGAGGGTGAGGAGAATGATCGGCCCTGTGGTAGGCTGCGCCGTTTGAAAAAGAGTTCTCCCAAATACCAAAAGAAGCAAGATCCAGAGAGCGATGTTCACAGTAAGGGGAACGCACGACCAAGCGAATGCGGCTCGCACATAAGAGAAACTTGCTTTCCCTTTCAACAGTTTGCCGATCAGATGAATGACAAAGCTCCAGACCGCAAAGACAAGCATCCCCCAAAGGGGAGCTATGAGGATCGAGAAAACAATAATCCCGAAGAACTGAAATTTATTTCCTAAAACGAACGATTGGCTGCCGTTCATAAATGACAAAAACCCATAGATCCATGCCAGAATCCATAAATCCCTCTTAGGATTTTCATCGACGATTCTAGCAATCGTCTTCCTAGGCTCCGTCCAAATTGAAATCCAAGGGTTCATTAGGATATCCATAGCTTATAAGAGCTTACAAGGTCTCTGGCGCCTCCAACCCCCACACTCTTGCTGCACCGTAGCTCAATCGAGGGGCTAGAGGCGCCGGATCCCTTGGACGCCCAAGCTCATCTTAAAGTTAAAAAGAATTAACAAGCAATAAATAACGAGAAACAACAAATAAAACTAATAAAATTAAACGGTTATGCCTCATACTTGAGTATAGATATATCGAGAAACGAGAAAAATGAGAAAGGAGACAATCCAAGAAAGCACTCCAGCGAAGATGACATTCAGGATGCTTCTGAGAAGGGCGAAACCTTGAACCTCTTGCACGGATAGAATCAAGAGGACGAAAGACCAGATGGAAAGAATGAATAGGATGAAGTGAATGAAGAGAGTGGAAGGGCCTGAAACGCCATGGATGAACACAAAATTTCTGCTTGCAATCATGAGGATGAGCCACATTGCCAAGGAGATCGAGGCAGGGAGTTTCGACCAGGCGGCGGCTGTCCGGAGGTGAGACATGGAAGCTTGCCCGCCCAACCATCTGCCAGTCAGGTGAAGGATCCATCCTGTGAAATAAACCCAGATCCATCCCATCAAAGGGGCAAAAAGAAGCCCAGCTAGGAGAATTGGGAAAAAGGAAAAAGAAAGTCCGAAAGACCAATAGCTTGCAAAGAAAAAATAGGCTTGGAGGGCATACATCCAGGCGAGATAGAAGACCCCGTAACTTGGGTTGGCATTGACGATGCTCCTGATCGTAGACCGGGGGCTCGTCCACATGGTGGCCCAAGGATTGATTCCGCCTATCATGCGCCCTCACTCCTTAGAGTAAACAGGTCCTACTCTTCGAATTCTTCCTGCATTTCAGATTCTAAATTGATCAAAAGAGAATCGTCGAGGCCCTCGAGCGCGATCTCCTCTGTGGGCAGTTCGCTGTCCATATATTCTTCCAATACCGTTGCCGTTTCCGCAGCTTCGTTTGAGGCCAAACTATTTGGTTCCGATGGATCAGCGAGATTAGCTGCAAGGATAATGACTGCTCCGATTGCTAACATAAAACAACACTCCTTGTGTTAAAGAGATAGGTTCACATCCCCAACGACGCACCATCGCTTGGGGGTAGACGCAAATTTTATCCGATCGCTAAAGTGTTGTCAAGGGGTATATAATCTTCCGCAGGGCATCTTTAAGGTCGGGATATTTGAAATGGAATCCCGTCGCGATGAGTTTTTGAGGCACGGCGTGCGCGCTTGGGAGAAGAACCTCGTCCGCAAATGCGCCGAATCGAAGGCGGAGCAGCCATGCGGGAAGATGAAAAAACGCCGGGCGATGGAGAACCTCGGCAAGCGTGCGGCTGAATTCCTCCTGGCGCACCGCATGAGGCGAGACGATATTGACAGGTCCGCGCAGTGTTTCTGTCCGAAGGATATGATCAAGCGCCAAGGCCAGATCTGTTATGGCAACCCAGCTGACCCACTGCTTTCCCGTCGACAGCCTCCCTCCCAGCCCCATTCGGTAAATAGGAGCCATTTTTCGAAGAGCTCCCCCTCTCCCAATACCATCCCGAAGCGGGCCTGGATGGCCCGAGAACCCCGACTCGCAATCGGCCGGCTCCCCTCTTCCCATTCCTTACAGACATGGGCTAAAAATCCTTTGCCTGGCGCGCTTCCTTCATGCAGCAGCTCTTCGCCGCGGTCGCCATAAAACCCAACGCCTGAAGCGGCAATGAAAACAGGAGGGGGGCGGCGAAGGTAAGCTAAAGCTCGGGAAATCTCTAAAGTTCCAGAAGAGCGCGTAAAGAGGATCTTCCGCCTCTTCGCTTCCGACCAGCGGCCGAAACCAAGCGGCTCGCCCGCTAAATGGATGGCCGCATCGAAATCTTCGAGGGAAACTCCGGCGGGTGTTCGCCAGCGAATCTCTTCGGGAGAGACCATTTCATGCGCAAGGGGCATGATTTCCCACTGTTTCTTAGAAAAATAAGAAACTAGGAACCTGCCAATAAAGCCGGAGGCCCCCGATACTAAGATGCGCATCTCTGAAATCTTACTTCTTATAGTTGCACTTTGGGCTGCATTTGCCGCATTTACAGCTGCAGCACTGGCATAGACAGCCGATGCAAAAAAGCCCAGCCAACCCTACAAGCGCAAAAATGACCCTGGCGCCCATACTATCCATGCCGCCGAAAATATCTGAAATAAGGTCATATCGGAAAAATCCAACTAGCCCCCAATTTAAGGCCCCGATCACTACCAACAATAGAGCGATGAATCGAATACTTCTCATATAAAGCCCCTCCACTAATTTCATCTTAATACAAATTCCTTAGGTTGTCATCTAGAGATTGGAAAGGCTTATCACTCAAGACTCCAGTTGTGGATAAAACAGTGAAAGCAGTAGAATCTTTGCTGGTTATGGCGGATTTTGATAAACAGACACTTGAGCACTTGATGAAGCTCAGCCGGATAGAATGCGACCCCGAAGAGGAAGAAGATATCCTCGGGAGCCTTAAGCGCATTCTCGAATATGTCAAGCAACTGGACGAGGTCAAGACCGAGAAAGCCAAGCCCTGCAACTTCGTTTTGAATTGGATGGCTGGAAACAGGTTGCGGGAGGACGTTGCCGAAAACCTGCTCAGCCGGGAACAATTTTTGGCCAACGCTCCTGACCAAATCGCAGGGATGATCCGGGTTCCGCCCGTTTTAAAACCTCAATGAATGTATACCGGAAATTCTTAACATTGAGATTTGCGATGATTTTGAAACGATTTTTGGGGCGAATGTTGGCCGAAATTGATATTGGGTGCGAAATCTTAATGAAGCCGGAGGCCCAAAAATCGTCCAAAAGGGCGCAAAGATCAATCATTAAGAATTTCAGGATACATTCGTGAAGCCAATGCACCATCTCTCTGCCGTGGAACTGCGAAGCGCCTTCCTGAAAGGCGAAATCACCGCTGTCCAAATTGCCCAGCATTTCTTAAAGAGGATCGAAAAGCATGGAGAGACTCTCGGAGCCTTTCTCAACGTTTTGAGCCCGAGGGTTCTCGGCCAGGCTGAGGCGCTCGACAAAAAGCGCGCAAGCGGCAAACCGCTCGGAAGGCTCGCCGCGATTCCGGTCGCCATCAAAGACAACATGCATATCGCAGGCGAGAAGACGACCTGCGGATCGAAGTTCCTTCAAAACTACAAAGCTCCGTTCGATGCCACAGCGGTCCGCCTACTCCAGGAGGAAGATGCTCTCTTGATCGGCAAGACCAATATGGATGAATTCGCTATGGGCTCCTCGAATGAGAATTCGGCCTATTTTCCAGCGCGCAACCCGTGGGATTTGAAGCGCGTGCCGGGCGGCTCTTCGGGAGGCTCGGCCGCGGCGGTCTCCGCGCGCTTGGCGCTGCTCGCTACGGGCAGCGATACGGGCGGCTCGATACGGCAGCCGGCGGGCTTTTGCGGAATCGTCGGGTTCAAACCGACCTATGGACGAGTTTCCCGCTATGGGCTGGTGGCCTTTGGATCTTCCCTAGATCAGATCGGCCCATTGGCCGGGACTGTCGCCGATGCGGCGCTGGCTATGGAGACGATCGGTAGATCTTGCCGCTTTGACTCCACTTCTCTTGACCTTCCTCCCGAACCTTACAAGTTGACCCGCGACCTCAAGGAT
This sequence comes from uncultured Chlamydiae bacterium, assembly GCA_963730605.1. GTDB lineage: Bacteria > Chlamydiota > Chlamydiia > Chlamydiales > SM23-39 > CAIPFQ01. The sequence goes on along the minus strand of CAVSSM010000007.1, from coordinate 140,767 downwards.
ATCAAGATCGGCATCCCCAACAGGTACCTCGAGAACCTCAACCCGGAAATCCAGAAGAACTTTCTGGACGCGCTTGACATCCTGCGCGCGCTTGGCGCTAAAACCATCGAGGTGGATCTGGATGTGCTCAAATATTCGATCGCGGTCTATTATATTTTGGCAACCGCCGAAGCCTCGACCAATCTTGCCCGCTTCGACGGCATCCGTTACGGCCACCGCTCCCATCAGGCCAAAACGCTTGAGCAGATCTATGATTTGTCGCGCAAAGAGGGATTCGGGCGTGAAGTGAAGAGGCGGATCATCCTTGGAACCTATGTTCTTTCTGCCGGATTTCAAGACGCCTTTTACAAAAAAGCCCAAAAGGTCCGATCGTTAATCATCGAGGCGTTCGAGAAAGCCTTTGAAATTTGCGATTGCATCGTCACGCCCGTAACGAGCTCGGCTGCTTTTAAAGCCGGCTCTATCCAAGATCCTATCCAAATGTATCTCCAAGATATTTTCACCGTACCCGCCAATCTCGCCGGATTGCCGGCGATCAGCATCCCTTCGGGTTTTGACTTTGATGGCCTCCCTCTCGGCATCCAAATCACTGGGCCTCAAATGTGCGATGTTTCCGTGATGCGTTATGCCTATGCCTATGAGCAGGCGACCCGCTTTTCCCGCATCCCTCCTGCATTCCTGGATGAGGAGTAATATGAAAGACCTGCCCTACGACCTCTGGGAACCTGTCATTGGACTTGAGATCCATGCCCAGTTGAACACCCGGTCTAAAATCTTCAGCCCAGCCCCAAACCGGTTCGGCGATGAGCCGAACACGAACATCTCCTACGTCTGCACGGGCCAGCCCGGAGCGCTGCCGGTGATCAACAAGGAGGCTGTGCGCAAAGCGGTTCAGTTCGGCCTTGCCATCGGCGGGAAAATCTCTAAAGTGAGTGCGTTCGACCGGAAATCCTACTTCTATCCAGACAGCCCCCGCAATTTTCAAATCACCCAATTTGAAACCCCTATCATTCGAGGCGGATCTGTCTTTGCTGATGTGGAGGGGAAAACCAAAACATTTTCCGTGAACCGGGCCCATCTCGAAGACGATGCCGGGATGTTGAAGCATTTCACCAACTTTGCCGGCGTCGATTATAATCGCGCGGGCGCGCCGCTCATCGAAATCGTATCGGAGCCGTGCATCCATTCGCCAGTAGAAGCCTCTGCCTATGCGATGGCGATCCGGGCGATCCTCCTCTATCTCGACGCTTGCGATGGCAATATGGAAGAGGGAAGTTTGCGGATCGACGCGAACATCTCCGTCCGTCCCAAGGGAGAAACTTCCTTGCGTCCGCGCGTCGAAATCAAAAATATGAATTCCTTCTCCTTCCTCGAAATGGCGCTCACCGGGGAAATGAGCCGGCAGATCGCCCTCTATATTTCCCATCCTCATCGACCTCACCTGGAACTGATTCCCCCTGGGACCTACCGTTGGGACGCCGACTTGAAACAAACCGTTTTGATGCGGAAAAAAGAGAGCTCCGACGACTATCGCTATTTTCCCGAGCCGGACCTTCCTCCCCTTGTCCTCACAGAAGAATATCTCGACCAAATCCAAGACGCCCTTCCCGAACTTCCCCATAACCGGTTCAAGCGGTACGTTTCCGACCTGGGACTAACCGAGTACGCCGCATCGACCCTCATCAATGAAAAAGCCCTTTCCGATTATTTCGAGGAAGCGAATGCCATCTGCAAGAATCCACGCCTCCTTTGCAATTGGATCACTGTCGAATTCGCCGGACGCCTGAAAGGCATGGGGAAAACGCTTCTCGAACTCGGCATTCCCCCTCTCCATGTCGCAAAACTCGTGCTGATGATCGACCAACATAAGATCACAGGCCGCATCGCGAAAGACGTCGCCGATGAAATGGTCGAATCGCCCGCGATGGATCCCGAGGCGATCGTCAAGAAGAACCCCGACTACCAGCCCATGGAAGACACCGCTTCCATCGAGCCTCTTGTCGAGCAAGTCCTCAAAGAAAACCCCCAATCGGTCGCCGATTTCAGGGCAGGACGGGACAAAGCCTTTGGCTTCCTCGTCGGCCAAGTCATGAAACTCACGCGCGGCAAAGCCTCCCCCCAAGTCGTCAACGAATTGCTCCGAAGAAAAATTCAATAAACCAGTATCGCTAAAAATGAATAACACGCAGCTAACTAACAACCAGTATGTTAACAATATTTAATTGACAAAACGTCCAATATATCATACAACGAAAGACAAAGCTTATACCATCTATAACACCCCCGAGTACGACGAATGGCTAGAGGACCAACCAGCCAAGAGTCAGGTACAAGTTCGCTCCCGAATATCCCATATTCAAGACGAGGGCTATTTCGGTGAACACAAGGAAGTGGGTGATGGGTATTGGAACTTAAGTGGAAGAATGGTCGGCGCGTTTACTAACCTGAGTTTTGGGTTCATTTGCCTGAGCTTCAATTTCTTTCGGCATCTTTTTGACTTTTCGCCTCGGCAAGATGCTCGTCCCGATATTGCTCTCGGCTCCAAAGCGCAAAAATATGCTCGAAATATCCTTGAATCTCATAGACAAATGAACCCAAAACTCAGGTTACTATGCTGACATTCCAGAGAAGAAAATCTTACTTTTGCTGGGAGGAAACAAAAATGGTCAAGACAAGGACATCCGCCAGGCGAAGAAAATTTTTAACAAGCACGTCTCGTCAGAAGAGGAAACGTAGAATGAAGCTCAAAAAAGGTACTGGGATTCGCAAGAGCGATCCTACAGAAGAATTATTGAACGAAGAGTTGATCGGACGCGCAATTTGGGAATGTCTCAAAAATGGGGATTCAGAAGGCGTGATCGAAGTGATCCGTATCTACTTGGAAGCTGTGAATAAAACGCAGATTGCCAAAGAGAGCGAAATGGCAAGATCCACAATGTATCATACTTTGAAGAGCAAAAACCCCACTGTGAGAACGCTGGCTAAGCTTGTCCACGCATGTATCTAGCGATTCTATTCCGACACCTTCTTTTCAGAAGGGCCTTGATTGCAGATGAAAAAGTGCTTGATCCTTCTCTCCACTTCCCCTAAATAACCCTATAGAGGAGTTCTAAGATTGAAGAGGGCCGTTTCCGTTTCCATTAGCGTCGCCATTTTGACCGGCTGCATCAGCGAAATCGCCGATCCGTATGCGCTCGCGCCGATGGCGCCCTATGCAACGTGGACGCCTCTCAAGGGCAACTGCCTCGTCTCCTCAAAATATTGCCAGACTGTCCTTCCCCCCTCTTTCGAAACAGATGAGCTAAACATGGCCGAGCTCGTCGATATCGCTCTCCAAAATAACCCCTCGACGAAGCAAACCTGGGCGATGGCCCGTGCCGCCGCCGCAAAATATAGCCAATCCCTCAGCTCGTTTTATCCGAGCATAGCGTTCGAGGGGAGCTATCTTCGCATCAAGGGAAGCACAGTCGCATCGGGGCCCCAAACGCCAGGGGCGCCCCCTTCTCAAACAGGGGAGGCCACGCAAAGCGGAGTGGTCGTGGTGCCGGGCTTAAGCTCGCCCACTCCTTTTTATATAACCCAGGTGGGGCCGGATGTCGCCCTCGCCTATACGCTCTTCGACTTCGGGCAAAGATCTTCGGCCGCCCTCGCCGCCAGGGAAGCGCTCTACTACGCCGATATGAACCACAACCAAAAGATCCAAAGCGTCATCCAGATGGTGATGGACGACGCCTACGACTACCTTTACCAGCAAGCGCTCTTGAGATCCAACCAAGCGAATTTGGAAAACGCCCAAATGTCGCTTGATGCAGCAAACGTTCGGTTCTCCTTAGGTCTCGCGGCGCTCGGCGACGTGGCGCAAGCGAGAACCCAGTATCTCCAAAGCAAAATCAATCTCACAAGCCAAAAGCAAAATGTCGAAAATGCGTTTGCCCAACTCGCGGTCGATCTCGGACTCCCGGCCAGCGTTCCTTTCAAAGTGCAGCCTCTTCCCGATCAAATCATCGCAAACCCGATGCTAGAGAGTGTCGAGCTTCTTGTGGAAAAAGCGCAAGAGCGACGGCAAGACTTTTTAGCCGCTCAATCCAATGTGAAAGCAAAAGAAGCGCTCCTTTTGAACGCAAAAAGGGCGGTCTATCCGGTCCTAAGCAGCTACTTCGATATCGGCCACTACTGGTTCCAAGACGGCACTCAAGAACAAGGCCCCCACTGGTCGGCGGAGATCAATTTGACGTTCCCTCTTTTTCAAGGGTTCTACTACAAAAACGCGATCAAAAACGCCCGCGCGAACCTCGAAACCGCCAAAGCCGAGATGCTCCAGACGGAGCTGAGTCTGACCCAAGATGTTGCGACCGCCCATATGGGAGTCAAAACCGCCGCCTCGAATCTGGCCGACTCCGAAGAGTACCTGAAAGCGGCCGAGCTCGAGTTCCAGATCGCCCTCACTGGATATAAAGCCGGGACGATGACGATCCTCGATGTGATGTCAGCCCAAAGCTCTCTAGCCGACGCCCGATCGAAAAAAGCCGGCTCCCAAAAGAATTGGTTTGTTTCGCTCGCAACTCTTGCCTATGCAACCGGCTCTCTTTGCAGCACCCCAAACGAGGAGGTTCAGTGAGAGATCGACGATACAACGCCACCATGTTTTGGCGGTTGATCATTCCCTTGTTTTTGACCTCGTGCGCCAAGAAAGCTCCCTCGCCCCCTCCTATCTATCCTGTGCAGATCGGGATGGCCGTCTCCAAGCCCATGCCTCTATTTCTCGAGGCGCTCGGGCACGTCGAATCGATCACCAGCATCCAGATCCGCTCCCGGATCGAAGGGGAGCTCACGGGCGTATTCTTTACGCAAGGGAAGGAAGTCAAACAGGGCGACCTCCTCTTCACGATCGACTCCAAGCCCTATGAGGCCGCGTTGAAAGAGGCGCAAGGAGCCCTTGAGCAAAGCCTTGCCGAGCTCGCTCTTGCCGAAGAAAAGGTCAAGCGGTACAGAATCCTTGCCAAGGATGAATACTATTCGCAGATCGACTACGAGACCTTGCAAGCGAATTTCGCGAGCACTGCCGCGGCAGTCCAGCAAAACCAAGGCGCTGTCGATTCTGCGAACATCAACCTCGATTATTGCTGGATTTACGCTCCCATTGACGGGATGCTCGGTATTTTGAACGTCGACTACGGCAATTTAGTCGCCGCGCCGGACGGGAAGACCGACCCGCTCGTCATCCTCAATCAAATGGCCCCGATCTACGTCACCTTCTCACTACCCGAATTCCAGCTGCCCCAGATTCAAAGAGCCTATAAAAAACAAGAGCTCAAAGTCATCGCCGCCTACGACCAGTTCGATGAAGAAACTTTCATCGGCGCCCTTTTCATGATCGACAATCAGGTCGATCCCCAAACCGGCATGATCAAACTTCGCGCTACCTTCGATAATGAAAAGAGAGATCTTTGGCCCGGGCAGTTCGTCCGGACAAGGCTCATCCTTTCCACTCTTCAAAACGCCGTCGTCATCCCCACCGCCGCCGTGCAAATGACTCTGACCGAACCGATCGTCTTTGTCGTCAAACAAGGCAATACCGTCGAACAGCGCACCGTGAAATTAGGCCAAAGGGAAGGCGATGAGATCATCATCTTGGAAGGGCTGAAAGGAGAAGAAAAAATCGTCACGGAGGGTCAGATCAACCTCTTTAACGACGCTAAAATATTTATCCCTCAAGAGGGTGGATGAATTTATCGGAACCCTTCATCCGCCGCCCTGTGATGACTCTCCTCGTAATGGTCTCGATCCTTTTTTTCGGCCTCTTAGCTTTTTACAAACTCCCTGTGAGCGACCTGCCGAATGTCGACTTGCCCACCATCCAAGTATCCGTCAGCTACCCAGGCGCAAGCCCCGATACGATGGCCAATTCCGTCGCGACCCCCCTCGAGCAGCAATTCATGACGATCGAGGGGATCAAGTCGGTCTTTTCTTCGAGCAATACTGGCTCGACCACGATCATCCTCACGTTTGCCCTCGACCGCGATATCGACGCCGCGTCGACCGACGTCCAAGCCGCCATCAGCCGCGCGCAGCCCAACCTCCCCTCGAACCTTCCCAACCAGCCTACTTATGAAAAAGTGAACCCCGCGGCCACCCCGATCGTCTATTACGTCCTCTCCTCGCCGAACATGACCCTCGGCGCCCTTTACGATTATGGGAGCACCATCCTCGGCCAGCGCCTCTCGATGGTCGACGGAGTCGCCCAAGTCAGCACCTACGGGTCTCCCTATGCCGTCCGGATCCAGGTCGATCCCGAGAAACTCGCTGCCAAGCAGATCGGCTTCGACCAAGTGGTGGAACTGATCCATGAGGCCAACGTCGATTTGCCTCTCGGCACGCTGTACGGCCCAAGAGATGATTACACCATCGAGGTCGACGGGCGAGCTCCTGACCGCCCCTCCCTATGGAGAGATTATCATCAAGAACGCCGATAGAGACTTGGTCAAAGTCAAAGATATCGGCCGCGCCCTCGACAGCGTCCAGGACGACAAATTTACCCAACGGTACGTGACGAAAAATGACGATAAAATCTGCATCGTCATCGCCGTCCAGCGCCTTCCGGGCACGAACACGGTCCAAATCGTCAAAGGGGTCAAGAAAGTGATCGAAGAGATCAGGCCCCAGCTTCCGCAAAGCCTGACTATCGAGCCGATCTATGACCAGTCTGATTCAATCAACGAGGAAGTCGCCGAAGTAGAATTGACGCTCATCGTTGCCTTCATCCTTGTCGTCGCCGTCATCTATCTCTTTCTCGGCAAAGCGCTCAATACGATCATCCCCATCCTCTCTCTCCCCCTGTCTGCCATCGGCACATTTGCTGTGATGTATCTTTTCGGCTTCACGATCGACATCCTCTCCCTTCTGGCCATCACCCTCTCGATCGGTTTCCTTGTCGATGATGCCATCGTCGTTTTAGAAAACAACGTCCGGCATGCGAAGGACGGAGAAAAGCCCCTCGACGCCGCGCTGAACAGCGCAAAAGAGATCAGCATGACCGTCCTCAGCATGACGCTCTGCCTAACCGCTGCGTTCATCCCCATGCTCTTTATGGGAGGGGTCATCGGCCGCCTATTCCGCGAGTGCGCTGTCACGATCATCGTCGCCGTCCTCTTCTCAGGGCTAATATCCCTCACCCTCACTCCTATGGTCGGCAGCCGGCTGATCCGCCCCAATGATGAAAAGCGGAAAACTCGGATGGAGCGGATTTCGGATACGGTCAATGACCGGCTCAAAAAAATGTACGAGCCGTGCCTCCATTGGGCCATGAAGCACCGTTTCTTTATGATCGGCCTCGGGCTCTCGAGCATCGTCTTTTCGGTGATTCTCTATCGAGCGATTCCCCAAGACCTTCTGCCTCCCGACGACATCGGCTACATCGAAGGGTTCACCCAAGCCCGCGATGGAACCTCCCCTTTCCTCATGGAAAAATACCACCGAGACCTCTCTCAGATCGGGATCAAAGACCCGAATATCGAATCGATCATTTCCATCAGCTCCTACAGCAACTCCAATCAAGGAATCCTATTCATAAAGCTCAAGCCCTTCAAAGAGCGGCAGCCGATGAACCAAGTAATCGTTGATCTAACGAAAAAATACAGCCGATTTTCCGGGGTGAACACGTTCCTCTCTCCCCCTTCCCCTGATCAACCTTACAGTGGGCACCACATCGCAAGCGCTCTACCAGTATTCTCTGACTAGCGTCGACCGGAAGACGCTCTACGACTATTCGACAAAGCTCATGCAGCGGATGCGGCAAAACCCAACTTTTAGCCAAGTGTCGAGCGACCTTCTCAACCAACAACCCCAATGGTCTTTCCAGATCTTGCGCGACAAAGCTTCGAACTACAACGTTACAGCCCAAGCCATCGAGGACTATCTCGGCTGGGCCTATTCAGACAACAAGATCTCTCTGATCAATGGAGAGATCAACCAATACGATGTGATCGTCGAAACTCTCCCCCGGTTTTACAAAGATCCGACCGTCCTCTCCAAACTCTACATCCGTTCTTCTACAAGCGCTCTCGTCCCTCTCTCTGAAATCGTCAAGCCCGTGCAAACCATCGGCCCCCTCACCGTCAACCATATGAACGGCTTGCCCACCGTCGACATCTCCTTCAATCCCGGCGCCGATGTGCCGCTTGGCACCGTCCTAAAAGAAATCAAAAAGATGACGAAATCCGACTTCCCTCCTCAGATCCAAGGCCAGATCATCGGGACCGCCGCGATCTATGCCGATTCTTTCAAAAGCCTCAACTTCCTCATCTTCCTTGCCATCTTCACCATTTACATCGTGCTCGGCATCCTCTACGAGAGCTTCATCCATCCGATCACGGTGATGAGCGCGCTCCCCCCAACCCTTGTCGGCGGGCTCCTCGCCCTTTTCCTTTTCCGAGAGTCGCTCTCGATCTATTCCTTCATCGGCCTGATCCTCCTCATCGGCATCGTCTTAAAGAACGGCATCATGATGATCGATTTCGCAAACGAGGCTGTCCGGAAAGAAAAGAAATCGGCCTACGACGCCGTCATCGAAGCGAGCCTGATCCGCTTCCGCCCGATCCTCATGACCACGGTTTGCGCCGGAATGGGCGCAGTGCCGATCGCCCTTGCCATCGGCGGCGCCACAGCTCAAAATAGAGCCTCTCTTGGCATCTGCATCATCGGTGGCCTTCTCTTCTCGCAGCTCCTCACGCTGCTCCTCACCCCGGTTCTCTACTACTATTTCGAAGTGGTGCAAGAAAAAGCGAAAGCATTCTGGGAAAAGCGCAAAAAGACGTGAGCCTTTTCGAATTTTCAAACTTTTGTACCTTTGAGTGGGAACAAGATTTGCATGATCGCCCCATCCCGGGCGGCATATTGGGCATTCAGCATAGCAACTGTGGTGCATCTCTCCTCTTATCTCTCTAGTTCATTATCGCCGTCCTCCTACCCTGACGCGCGCTCCTTCGAGATGTCCGCTTTGACGAAAGGGCGCTGCAGAAAAGCTCCCTGGAACCTGCCCTCCTCCAACTCTCACTCTTTCACTCCCGAAGCTTGGCCCAAAGCTTGAACGAAAAGCTTGAAATCTTGGAAGAGGCGCGAGAGACGGATCTCTTACGAAAAGGGGCGGCCTATAGGCAGGGGCAGGGAGAGGATAAAACCAACGGGAATAGAAAGCGAGCGGCTGCTCCCTTTGGACGGGATCCCAATAGGCCCGGGACGAAACAGCCGCTGCGACAATCAAGGCATAGCCGCCAAGGACCATGGCAACAAGCAGCCCTTCAGCCAGAGGCAAGGTCAAAAAGGCCTCGGCGATGCCAAGGGCCGTGATCACGAGCAATGCGACCTCAACGATTTTTTGCACTGTAAGCTCGCGCTCAAAAGATGGATACGGTCCTGGAATTTGAGAAGATATTGCTGTGATCATGGTTTCCTCTGCCAAAAAGGAAAAATTTATACACCTTTTCAATTTTCCATTGCACAAAATAAAAATTTGGCCGTACAATGTTAGCTTCGAAAATAAATTTTAAATTGGGAACACTTTACATGTAATCCACGTAATGTTAAAATGTCACCAAAATTAAGAGGTAATTCTATATGGCAATCAATAAACACGATCAAATTTTATCTACCAGCGCAGACTATATCCACGCATTAAAAAAAGTCGAAAATATTGAAAAAGCGGTTGAAATAATTGAATGGTGGGGCGAAGTCAGCAATTTTCCTCAATTCATAACAGACTACAACGATCTGCTTGCAAGGGTGATTGCGACCACCGACGCGCGGCCCCCGAACAGCGAAAGCATGAGAGTCGCCAACAGAAAGCTGACTGAGAAGCTCGCGGGGTTGGACAAACGGGTCACGGCGGCATCGCTCAAGATGCGTGTTGCTGGTCCCTCGAAAGAATTGATCCAAATGCTGAAGGTCCATAAAGAGGAGAAAAAAGAGGAGAAGAAGGACGATAAGAGCAAATGGACTTGGACTCGGATCGCGAAATACAGCGCGGCTGGTGCGGTAGCTATCATAGCCGCCCCAAAACTCCTTGAACTCCTCCCGCCGCTGTTTAATGCTGGCGGACCGTCTTTTCAACTGGCCGGGTCAACAGTAAAGGCTGGTGGAGCAGTTTTACAAGGCGCTGCCATTACTCTCGGGACAGCTCAAAATGAGCTTGGACAGTTCCTGGGCAAGGACCCCATTCCTCCTAACGAACTGGTAAACAAAGGGGCTTCACTTATGGGGGGCGCTGGCGCCTCTCTTTACATAACGAGTCTCCTGACTAACTTTATCGTAGCTGCGATCCCGTCGTTCAAATCCCTCGCGCCCTATATTCCGCCGGCTGTTCTAGCGGTCGTTGCCTGCAACAGCATAGATTCCACTTGCACGCAAACGATCACTGATAGAGCGAAAGACATCTCCAATGCCATTGGAGAATTAGGGAATGTCCATCCCGTGGGATATAATGCGATCATAAGCTTTCTTTTGCTTGGAGGAACTTACAATAAAGACGCGATCATTGGGTTCTTTTCCGCCACTTCCGGACTTGCCAAGAGCTATGCTGGATATGGAGCCGCGGCGTGGTTTCTTGCCAAGATGATCGATGCAACGCACCCAGGGTTTATCGATGCTGTGAGAGAGAAACTGCCAAGCTATCAGGATCTCTCCGCCACAGGAATGACCGTTATCGATAAAGCTAGTGAAATCTATAAAACCAATCCAGAGACTGCATGGAGCGTCTTCAATATAGCTACTTTTGCTGGAACGTACTTTGGATACGTCCACCCCGCAATCCCGATCACGAGCCTCGCCCTCCAGTCTGACGCCGGCAAGTATGTTTTCGATACCGCAGCCGTTAGTTATCATAATGGGACCCTCGGAACCTGGGTCAATGCCGCCTCCCCCATCGCAAAGGACGCTGCCTCCTGGCTCAATCAGACCTTTAACAATGTGACCACGTGGCCGTGTGAAAAGTGGCTCACGGAAATTAAGACAAACTACTCCACGGAGATCAATGAGAGTTTCTCGTGGGGCATACTAGGCTATTCGATTGCGGGTTGGCTGCCGTTTATCAAAGCAGGGGCCGAAGCTGCTAAAAGAACCGCTATGACAGCTATCAATGACCCGGCGCCAAATACGATAACGACTATAAAGAATGTTGCTGGAGCTATCACAAGGATACAAAATACGGTATCTAAAGAGGACATGGCTAAGGTAGTGGCAGCTCGGCTCAGCGCTGGGAACTCCGCCCGGAGAAACTATTTCATACGAAGCGGGCTTATGAGCGGAAGCCTCTTTGCCGTGCTAAAACAGGGGCTGCCCGTTGTTGCGGCCGCAGTCAAGGAAAGCTGCACAAACTCAACCGGATATTGCCATCAGAGGCTCGAAGGCGTCGGCAAAGCGTGGAATTCGTCCACGACCGGCTGGGACGAAGGGTATCTCGCGAGCGTATACAACACCGTTACCGGCAATCCTGGCACTTCTATCGCATCAGTAGGATTCTCTGCTGGGAGCTACGGCATTCTGAAACATCATTTTGTCTGGGGCTACCGAAACGCGGCAATAGCATCCACGGCCATCTTTACCCTTCCCCCTCTTGCAAATGTTTTCTGTCAGACGGTCGCGGCGCCTGTATCTACAGCAATGCGGAGCGTAGTCGATGCTATAAAGGATAGCGCAACCACGATCGGTAGCGTGGTAACAGCAGGAGTTGGAGTTGCAGTCGGCGCAGGCACCGCATTAAAGACTCCCCAATTCTTACTCAACGCGGCAAATTGGTTGGGCGTAAACATGGGTCCACGACTCATGCCGAATGCCGTCGCTTTGCGTAATGCCAATGGAGTGCTCTATCAGAAAGTCGCTCGGATTGTGATCCCTATTGTTACGGGAATTACCGCGATGTATGTAACTTATACAACGACTCGTTTGTTCGCGCGCCCCTAAATATTGCCCTAAAACGAAAAAGTCCTTAAAATCTTGGGCCATCCGATGATTCGCGGCAAGCAACTTGCCGCCCGATACCGGAGCGGAGAATCTCCGGAGGAGTTCTTCCATCTGCAAACGCTAGCCCAAGTTTTCCTTAAGCCCCCTGAGGGGTTTTCTCCAAAAAGATCCGTTGCCGCCTGCTACATTGAGAGCGAAGGAAAGCTTCTCCTTCTGCGCCGCTCCGCCCACCAAAAAGAGGGAGGAGCCCAAAAACAAGTAGTATGGGGCGTTCCTGCCGGCAAAGTGGAGCCCGGAGAAACCCCACGCGCGGCTGCTCGGCGCGAGCTTGAAGAAGAGACGGGCATCGTCATCGACCCCAGCATGCTCCAAGACCTTGGGACCCTCTACATCAAGAAACCAGAGATCGACTATACCTACACCATGTTCCGTTTCGTCTCCCCCTCAAGGCCTCCCGTCCGCTTGAACAGCGAAAATGATGCGGTCCATTGGGCAGCTCCCCATGAGATCGAAACCATGCCGATCATCGCTGGCGGAAGGGCCGCTTATCAGCGATACTCGGCAGCCTTGCCTGGAGCCAAGAGACGGGCGACCACCTCCGTCAGTACCTATTCGATCATAATGAAAGAAGGAAAAGTCCTCTTGGGACTCAGGCAAAATACAGGCTACGCTGATGGAATGTGGAGTCTTCCCGCCGGCCACGTAGAGGAAGGAGAGCCTGCCAGCGCCGCCATGGTCCGGGAAGCCGAGGAAGAGATCGGGGTGCGGCTCGATCCTCAATCTCTCAAAGCGATCCATATCATGCACCGCCAATCGAACCGGTTTAATATCGACATTTTCTTCACTTGCTCCAAGTGGGAAGGAGAGATCGAAAACAGGGAGCCGCAAAAGTGTGTCAGGCTATCGTTTTTCCCCTTAGGCGCGCTGCCCGAAAATCTCATCAGATATCAACGAGATGCGTTGGAAGGACTAACGAAGGGTGTCTCTTTTTCAGAACAGGGTTGGGACTATTTAATAACCCTGTGATCCCTCAAAAAGAATTTTACTTCCTGCGCCATGGGCAAACAGACTATAATCTCAACCAAATCAAACTCGATCACCCCCCTCACATCGTCTTGAATGAGACTGGAAGGAGCCAAGCCTTAGGGGTTGAGCCCATTGTGGCCCAATTGCCGATCAAGGCCATCTGCTACAGCCCGATGCGCCGCGCCGTTCAAACCAAGGAAATTGTTGCATCGCGGCTCGCCGTACCCGAATTCGAGGTCCCCGATCTGAGCGAATGCTCTGCGCACATCTGGCATCAGTTGGCACCGCTGCAACCCAAAGACCTAAAATCTGCCGAGGAGCCCCTTGCAGGGTTCGTAGGACGCGTCCTAAGAGGTTTTCAAAGGGCTCTTTCATACGATGTCCCTGTCCTCGTCATCTCCCATGGAGGCGTCCATAAAGTCCTCTCTCTCATCCTCGATATTGCAGGCCATCCCGGCCTGATCGATAATTGCGCTCTTGTCCGTTTCTACCGCCAAAACGGAGCGTGGAGAGCAAATAAACTTATCAATACATATTAATTAAACAAACATTTTTAGAGTTTTAATTAATCTCGAAATAGATTATAATTAAAGCGGGAAAAATGTTTATTTTTATATGACAATGCAATCAATATCATTTACTTTAAACGGCAGTCAAAAAGCAATTCCAATCGGTCTCATGCCATTGGTAGACGAGCCCATGCAGTTCCTTCTCGGGGAACTTCTTAAGGAAAGCCCTCCGCCCCCTTCGGTAAAGACCCTTTCAGAGAGAGTCCAGGATCTAACCAAAACGGAAGAGCTGCTACAATCTGCAAAAAAGAAAGTCCGCCGCGACAAAGTCATAGGAATCCCTCCCGCCATCGTTTTAGCCTTTCTTGTAGCAGCGATAGCCTTAGGATTTCTTTTCCATCCAGTCGTCGGGGTCGTCCTTTTGGTCCTTACCCTTGCCTATCTCATCGTCTGTCATACGATCGCCACTTGGCTTGGACGAAAGGATAAAAAACAAGAATTTGACAGGCCCTTAGCGATGTATCCTTTGGCCGTCCTGGCAAGTCCCTTCATCCTTTCCCATTTGCTTCTCACTCGATCCTCTTCTTTGCAATCCAAGGCGGAGCGCACCAAAAAAGAGGTCCAATCACACGCGTCCGAGGCTTTTTTCTACTGGTCGCAGAACGGCGAGATGCTCGAAAAACGGCTCCAAAGATTAGAGTCTCGGCTAGAGCAATCGCTCGTAGCCGTCAAGAAGCAGCCGGTTCGCTCCCCGCAAGGAGAAAAAGATCTGGCCGACTACAAAGATCTCCTCGCCAGGACCCGCGTCGAAATCCAAAAAGCCCTCCAGATGGCGAAAGTCTAACGTTACCCACAAGCAAGAGGAATGCCCGTGAATGTTTGCGTTCACTAGTTTCTTAGGGTTACTCCGAATTTAAAGTTCGCTTTTTTTTCTTTGTCCCAACGTCTTGATTGCGAGGTCGAGTCCCTTCGCTCGAAGCTCTTTGCCATCGGGATCTATAAGGGCGTATAGCCTATTTAACTCGCGGATCCGCTCGATATCTTTTTGCGAGATCATTCTTTCTTTAGCAGCTCTTTGGATCACGGTGGAGGTTTCCAGGATGTAGCGGGACTTTTCCAGATTGCTAAACCCGTCAAGGTATTCTGAACTTCCTGGCGTTAGCTCTTGTGAGAGAAAGGATTGAACACTTCTGAAAATATCATCCCAGGCATGAGAGTTCAGGTACTTCTGCAAGGCCTCGAAGCCCAGCTCTTGATAGTTCTCATCCTTCTTAAGATCGTGCTTGCTTCCATAGTTGACCCTAATTTCTTCGCCTGGCTCAATGTTTTCGAGAGCAAACAGGAGTTTCCTGTTCGGAAGACCATCTAACCCTTTCTCGGATCCCAGAGCGAAGACAGACGTGTTCGGAAATCCATCATTTGCCATAGCAGCCGCGCTCCTAAAAGGCCCAGCGTCAACGGCAGGATAATCGGCCGCGAGATACGCATACTCTTTATATGGAGGATACCACCCCGGACTAGTCAATTTCCCCGTGTATTCAGCAATGAGCTCTCCTTTTTTAATGAGTCGGGTTGCAAAAAGCCCACAGAAATCGCCTACCGGTTTCACAGAAATTGGTTGGGGATTTTTTTTGAATGCATCATACTTGGAAAGAAATGCTTCTTCCAGTTTATTTGGCGAAGGAGCGTGCCCTTCTTTTGATCCCGCCGCATCTCCTCCCTGAGCATAAATAGCCATGAGCATCGCGGGAGTTGCAACCATTTCTTCAACAGGTTCTGCGTCCGAGGGGATACAGGCTCTATCGAACTCGATAGGATCGTTCGTATGGGCGCTAAAGAGTTTTGGGTCGAGGGGGATGGTTCCATTTCTAAAAGGAGCGCTGAAGCGTAAAAGATCCATGTAGGTGGCTCCATGGCTTGTCCTGAGGTCAGAAGAGGCATCCCAATCTAGAAGCTTTTTTATACCCGCTTCATTACCCAGCATCGCCATGTGATGCAGCGCCGTATACCCCAATATATCTTGCGCATCGAGGTCGGCGCCTTTTGTTTTCAACGCCTCCATTGCTGGCAAATTGCCCTGAATGGCGGCTAGAGTCATAGGAGTGAACTTGTTTTTTGTGTATTGGGAATTCACATGCGAACAGGATCCCACTTTGTTTAAGATCGTTTCCATCGCCTTGTTCTGCCAGATTGACATGGCAAGTGCGCTGCAGGGCCCCTTGAATCCCCCCATCATGTAAAATTCTCTCATTGGATCCTGAATTGACAGGGGTAAAGTTTTTACTACTGCGTCAAACATAAAACCTCGTTTTTTTTATTGAATGACATTATATCGTAAAATAAGTAAGACTTCAAAGGAGAAAAAGATCTGGCCGACTACAAAGTTCTCCTCTTCCTGGTAAATTCTCCGCATACGACCGTTATATCGTATTTTGGTCGGAAAGACCTTATTTCACTCGAAACCACGTAAGCTCGTGCTTATTGTGGAAGAGACGGATGAGTTCCCCGATTTTTTCGAAAGCATCGAGCGCCTCGATATCCTCGTCCCCTTGAAATTTCAGGGTGCAGACGAGTTGCACATCCATGTCAAGCCAAGGCTGGACCCACTCGAGGAGCTTTTTCGGAGTAGAGACCACATCGCTGAAGATCCACTCCACATCGGGAAAATCTTCAGGCTTTAGGGAGAATGCGTCCTTTTTCAAAAACGGCACGTCCTGAAGAGAGGGCGCAAGCGGGGCGCGGTCGACGGCCGTCACTTGGGCTCCAAGGCGACTCAAGACCCACGTCCAACCTCCCGGACTTGCCCCGATCTCGAGACACTTCGATCCAGGTTTGGGCATCTTTCCCGTCCTTAGGAAAAATTCCCAAAGTTTCAAATAAGCTCGCGAAGGGGGCTCTTTCGTTTCGACAAAATGGATCTCTCCATGAGCAAATGGACTGGAGCAGCGCTTAGCAAAGAGGAGCGTCCCTTCATCCAAAAGAGTCCAAGATCCAAGAGGCGCCGTAGGAAGGGCGGATGGGAAAACGAGAGGTTTCGGAAAGAAGCGGGGAAGGCGCTCTTGGATCAGCGCTCCCCTTCGGACCGAGGCATGAGGATAATAAGCCCAAAGCCCCTGCAGGCTCCTGAGCTTATCTGCCGCTTCGCCGATGGAGCGAAAAGAAAATTCTTCTAGATCGTGCCAAATGTTCTGGGCAAAGCGCACTTTTTGGGCAGGACCTTCGGCAATAAAGAGGCGGGGCCCAATCTGCGCGAGAGTCCCCTGCAGCTCCCTTTGAAGCGGCTGGGAGTAACCAACGGGAGCCAGATATGCCGTTCTATACCGCTCATGATTGAAAAATCGGTTTTGGTGCGACGTCCCACCCCAAAAACGATGCGTTTTTGGGGACCCCGGCGGCGGCTTTGACTCAGATTTTTCATCTTCACTTCCGAGGCAATTCGCTACGCTCATCTGCTCCGCACTGCGAAGGTCCACCGGACCTTCTCGTGTTTCCGCAGCCTTGCCTTTGGCAATGTCCCTCTCTCCAGCTGAAAAATCTGAAAAGCTGCTTCGCTCAAAAACAGTCCCCCGGACTATTTTTGAGTGTCCGCAGTGTCCCAATTCCCGTTTTTTCAATCATTCGCGGTATTCATCCCATGCTGTTTGCGGTATTCTCCGATGCAAAGGGCGGTCGCGACCGCGACGTTGAGGCTCTCGACCGCGCCCGTTCCTGGAATGCGGACTGTTTTTGCCTGTTGAAGAAAAGGGCTTTTGAGCCCTGTCGATTCGGAGCCGATCGCGAGGATCGTGCGGGGAGGAAAAGAAAAGCGGTAGAGCGACTCGCCCACATGGGCGGAAGTGGCGATCACGGCAAAGCCTTGGACTTCCAGCTTGGAGAGCGTAACTTCCGGCCGCTCCAAAGAAACGAGCCGGACCAGCTCCGCCCCCCCTTTCGCGATGCGGCAAGCCGAAGGGGTGATCGGCAGATTCTCTCCCAGGATATAGGGAATTCCGAAATGGGCTGCCGTCCTGAGGATCGATCCGAGATTGTGGGGATTTTCGAGCCCGTCGAGATAGAGCAAGCAGGCAGACTTTGGCAAATTCTTCAAGATGGCAGACGTGTTGCGAGGCGGCGCCAATGCCTGAACGCAAACCCCTTCATGATGGATCGAGCCGCTCACTTTGTCCATCTCTTGGGATGGGATGATGTGGTAGGCCTTGCGCCCTTTCGCGCACCATTTCAAAAGGGGAGAAAAGGTCTTGAGGTTCGATGCGTCGATATAAACGCGGATGATATCTTCAGGACGCTTTTCCCAAATGGCAAGGCATGCATGGATCCCGTAATACTTGATTTCTTTTTGCATGCGGATAGCTCATAATACTCAAATGACTTCAAAAATTGGTTTCTGCCTTCGTCGGGGCAGCCACAAGCTTTGAGCCTGCTTGCATCGCTCAACTTATTCAAGTTGAGCTGCTTCAGCAGTGGCTTCGCCTGGCTCAAATCTTGGGCGCCTCCTTGGCATATTCCCAATTTTTGAAGTCTTTTGAGTATACCAGATTCTTCTCTCTACTTGGACAACTAAAAAGTTCACTGATAATCGTTCTTTTCGCAGTTTTCGCACACCGGATAGCCCTCGATGGCCCTTGAGCGGTGAGCGATGACGAACTGGAGATACTCAGATCCGGAGAAGATTTCCTCGAGGCTCTTTTCCCGGAGGTTTCCGAACCGGATCGTGGCATTGAAATCAAAGCAGCAAGGGATCACGAAGAGATCCCAGGTGATGTTTAAAATATTTTTTCTCCGTCCCTCGACAACCGGACAGAGGACATTAGGGGTCGGCTTGTTGAAGCTCCGTCCGTTGCCGTAATTATGAACGCTGGGCCAGAAGTTGATCTCCAGCTTCAAGTTTTCGGCCCACTCGCAAAAAGCGGCAAGGTCCGACGGAAAAGCCAAAGGAAGAGAAGTTGAGGAAAACTTCGGGGAAGGGATCTTCAAATTGACTTTCAAAGAAGAATTAGCATCTTTGATCGCTGCCGATAGACGCTCCAAATTGGCTTTGACCCGATCGAATCCATCAAACCCATGGATTTTGGCGTAAGGCTCCCGCGAATAGCCGTAAAAGCTCACGATGAGCTGGTCTAGGCCAGACGTTGCGAGCGCCTCGAAATCGGGAATTTTCACCCCGAGGGTTGAGAAAATGAGGCTATGGGACTTTGGCGCTCTTCTTTTCAGCCGTTGGATTTTCTGAATGAGAGAGCGGTCTAAGAGCGGCTCCCCAAAGCCGTGGAGATGCACCTGCTCCTTGCTTGGCCCTACTCGGTCTACAACTAAGTCAAAGTCCTCTATGGACATGTAGCCAAGAGAGCGCGTCTGCTTTTCTCTTGGGCACATCACGCATCGATACCCGCAGGCGTTGGTATTTTCGATCCGTATTTCGTGAAATGTTGGGAGCGGCATCAAGCTATTCTTACCACACTGTTCGTTTCTGGCATAGAAAGAATCGTTTGTCTAAAATGGACTGGCCATCCTCCAAATGGTAAGTCAGGAAAAAGTGAAAATTTAAACTCAGGCTTGTGTAAATTTTTTAACCACAGAGAGCGAGAGAGCACGCAGAGAAAAAATAGAAAAATGTTTCGCGCGTCCCCTCGCCTCTCTGCTCTCTGCTCTCTGTGGTAAATTTTTTGGGTTTTTCAGTATATGGACTCAGATCTTCAGAAAGAAGTTGCGAAAAGGCGCACTTTTGCCATTATCAGCCACCCGGACGCGGGAAAAACGACCCTGACCGAAAAGCTTCTTCTCTATTCGGGAGTGATCCTTACGGCTGGGATGGTCAAAGGGCGTAAAGGGCGCAAAGCGGCTGTTTCCGACTGGATGGCATGGAACAAGAAAGAGGGATCTCGATCACCTCTTCGGCCATGCAATTTACCTACAAAGAGACGATCATCAATGTCTTGGACACCCCGGGCCACGAAGATTTTTCCGAAGACACCTACCGGACTCTCACGGCAGCCGATTGCGCGATCATGGTGATCGACGCGGGAAGGGGGTCGAAAAACAAACGCTGAAGCTCTTCGAGGTTTGCCGCTTAAGAAAAATCCCCGTGCTTACGTTCATCAACAAGATGGATATGCCCGGCCGCGAGCCGATCGACCTGATGAACGAAGTGGAAAATGTGCTGCAGATCCACTCCTATGCGATGAACTGGCCCATCGGAAATGGCAAAGAATTCCAGGGAGTTGTCGACCGGACTTCCAAAGATGCGTCTTTTTCACTAAAGACCTCGTTCGGCGGGGCGCAAAAAGCGGCCATGACCCACCTCCCTCTCAAGAGCGACGAGGCAAAATCCAAAATCGGAAGATTGGCAGGCACTTTACGACGAATTAGATTTGCTCGAGATCGCGGGAAATCCCTTTGCCCGGGAAGATTTTCTGGCGGGCAATGTGACCCCTGTGTTTTTTGGCTCCGCCCTCACGAATTTCGGCATAGAGCCCTTTTTCGACGCATTCCTCCACTTGGCCCCTTGCCCCCACAGCAGGCTTGCCAACCTTCCGACGGCGCCGAGATCGAGATCGACCCGATCCGACATTCCGTTTAGCGGCTATGTTTTCAAATTGCAAGCGAACATGGACCGGCGCCACCGCGACAGCATGGCCTATTTGCGGATCTGTTCCGGCCGCTTTGAAAAAGACTTGGTCGTGAAACACCATCGGCTCGGAAAAGAGATCCGCCTCTCCCGTCCAGCGAAATTGGTCGCGGGAGTACGGGTCACCCTCGACCTCGCCTATCCAGGCGATGTGATCGGAGTAATCAACCCATCGCTGTTTGCGATCGGCGACACGCTTTCTCTCACGGGCGGGTTTAACTTTAAGCCTCTTCCCCAATTCCAACCGGAGATTTTCGCAAAAATCTATCCCAAAGACGTCGGCAAGAGAAAATCGTTCGACAAAGGAGTTTTGCAACTCGTCGATGAAGGGGCCATCCAGATGCTCAAAGGGAGAGCGGGGCAAGAAGGAGAGCTGATTTTCGCGGCGGTTGGCAAATTGCAATTTGAGGTGATGCAATATCGATTGAGAGACGAATATGGCGCTGATACGGTCCTGACCCTTCTTCCTTACCAATGCAGCGCTTGGGTAATTGGAGATATCAATACCTTCAAGCTCACCACAAGCGCGCTTCTCGTTCAAGATCGGCTGCAGCGCCCCATGGCGCTATTTACGAGCGTTTGGGACAAACAATATTGCATGAAACAAAATCCGAACCATCAGCTCCTCGCAATCCTTGCTTGACAAAAAAAGTCTTTCATCATTTCCTGGAAATAGTTCGTATAAACCATTTTAGGGAGAGATGCGATGAAGAAGAACGTTCTCAAATTAGCCTTGATGGGTCTTGCCATCGGCAGTACTGTTGGCGGTTGCGCCTGCGGGTCATCAATGGGGGATAGCCAGCAAAACGACAACTCCTCTTGTTCGGGCAAAACCGGCTGTCAAGGCAAGACAACTTGCAAAGGAACCAACGGCTGCACAGGAAAATCTGACTGCACCGGTTCCAGCGGCTGCAAGGGAAAAAATGGCTGCACCGGAAAATCCGATTGCACAGGGGGCAAGATGTCATCCAACTCATCCCAAACACCCTCTACTGGCATGAAAGAAAAACGGGAAGCCGCAGCGAAGATTTTGTCTCCATAAAGATACTACCCAACACCGTGTCTTTGTTTGGAGACACGGTGTTAAGAGTCTCTAAGAGGGATTCATGATCAAATCAGTCCCAAATCTGGGGATCGGGATCGGGCTTCGCCCGATTCATTTGCGGGAAATTTTCGCGAGCTGGCCCTCGATCGATTGGTTCGAGATCATCAGCGAAAATTTTATGGGGGGCGGTATGCCTCTCAGGAATTTGCAGCGGATCTTAGAGAAGTATCCGGTGGTCATGCATGGCGTAAGCCTTGCGATTGGAAGCGCAACTCCTCTTGATTGGGATTATTTAAAAAAACTCAAACGCCTTGCGCAGCTCACGAGAACCCCTTGGCTCTCCGATCATTTATGCTGGGGCCGCCTTCCGGGAGCCCGCTTCCATGATCTTCTGCCCCTGCCCCGCACCAGGGAAGTGGTCGAATATGTCGCCGCGCGGGCGAAAATCGTTCAAGATTATCTGGAGATCCCTTTCGCCCTTGAAAATCTCTCTTCCAATGCAAGCTTCACAAACGATGAAATGCCCGAATGGGATTTCTATACGGCGGTCGTGGAAAAAGCGGATATTTCCATGATGCTCGACGTCAATAACATCTATGTCTCGAGCCGAAACCTCGGATTCGATCCCAAAGACTATGTTTCAAACCTTCCTTTGGACAGGGTTGTCCAGATCCATTTGGCGGGCCACAGCGACTACGGGCGCTACGTCTTGGATACCCACGACTATCCGGTCAGGGACGAAGTGTGGGAAATTTACCGCGACGTCTACCCGAAAACCCGGTCGTCTCAAAAGGGCGTCTCGACGCTTCTCGAATGGGACGACCGGTTCGTTCCATTCGAGGAGACTTGGAAAGAGGCTTTGAAGGCCAAAGCCTATCAAGAGCAGTTTGCCCATGTTTGAGACGGCGCCCGCAACGCTCTCCGAGATGCAAACTTGGTTCGCCAAGCACATCACTTCCCCTATCGTTGCATCGGACTCGGACAATATTCCCTTGTTCCCGCCCGCCCTGATCGCCTCCATCCGCAAGCGGATCGCTCCCGGGCCAACAATGTTGAGCGAAGAGCGCCTCGGCATCTACCAACAGCAATATTGGTGGCGCCTCATCAACATCTGCCAGGAGATTTACCCTGCGGTTCTCCGCCTCTTCGACTACGAGGATTTCAACCGCCTCATCGCCGAGCCATACCTTTTGAAATATCCGCCCCATGACTGGTTCCTTTCCAATATCGGAAACGACCTTCCCAAATGGCTCAAGAAATATTACCGCCACCGCGATGCGCCGCTTGTCCTCGGACTTGCCCTTCTCGACCTATCCTATGAGAAGCTCCTCTTTACGAACATACGGCCGCCCCTCAAACCTGAAACGCTCGCGGAAGTAGAAAAGAAAAAACTGTTTCTTCAGCCGTTTGTTTTGCTCTTTACGTTAGATGCAGACTTCTTTGCCTTTCGAAAAGAGCTCATGAAGCATCCACCGACCTACTGGCAAGCGAGCGATCTTCCCCCGCTCGAAAGGTGCGGGCGGAAAAAATACTTCGTCCTCTACCGCAGCGGGGAAGAGAGTCTCTACGAGGAGATTTCATCTGAGTTTTTTGATCTTCTCTCCCGTTTTAAAAAAGGAGCCAAACTCGCCGCCCTGATCCCTTTTCTTGAAGAGTTCGAAGGACTCCTCGAATCGTTCCAACTCATGGCGTCAAGAGGGTGGCTTACTTTGATGAATCCGAGGGAGGTTGATCTTGATCCGGCTCCTCATCCTCAGGATATTCCTCGCGCCTCCTTGGATAGCGCCGACGCCGCCTCATGACCCGATGCGATGGGGCAAAGTTAGTTGGATAAGGCGCGAGCACCGGAAATGCACCGGCATTTGGGATCTCTTTGAGGACGTTCTCTTTTTGGCCATCCGAGGTGAGGAGAGGTTCAAAGAGAGATTGGATTGGGTTCTCCTGTTTTAGCTTTTCCTCTCCTGACAGAGGACTTTCAAGAAGGGGCGCATGAGGAGTTGGGGTTTGGTTTTCACCTGCTCTTTTTTCCAAATGGGAATCTTGGGCGATCCATTTTTCTATTTGCGGGAGGAGGATGGTTTGGAGAAACTGCTTCGTTTCGACTGAGGCCGAAGGACTGTTCGAATAAGCGATCGCCTTCTCGTAAACTTGAACTAAAAGCGAATGCCTCGCCTCGCCGCCGTCCTTAACTGCAGCAAGCAACGCTTGGGCAACGGGTTCAGCAGAGCGAGCCGTCGGGTGATCTTGGAGGCCATTTTCTTGAGACCGGATTGCATCTAAAAGTTTTTGAGCAAAGAGGTAGGCAAGAGACCCTTCTTTGCATTGCGTCTGCCATTCGGCAATCTTAGAGGAGAGCCCTTTTCCGTCAGCGCCGCGCGCCTCTACAAAAAGAGCTTTGGGCAACACCTCGGGCCTTAGCAATTGGTTCTCTTGGAGCAAGGTGGAAGCATGTCCAGGGTCCCTTTCAAACTCATTCAAAACGGTGATCAATTCCTCGGAGAGGAGCCCTGGGACATGGCCATTTTCAAGCGAGCGGTCTTTGAGCGACTCTTCGATGAGAAGCAGCAGCCCGAGGATTTCTGCAATAGAGACAGTCTTTAGAAGAGGGAGTTTTTCCAAGAGCAATTCCAAGAAATCGCCCTCTTTTGGCGTAGGGGCATTGTAGGAATGGGAATCGATCTGCTTTTCTGGGATATGTACGAAGCTCATCATTAAAATACCGTTTTATTGCAATTATTTCACAAAATTAAATAATTGTCAATATAATAACGGGATAACCTTGCAGGGCAATCCAGCAGGGAGATTGCATGATAAATCGCTTGAAAAGAAAAACAAGATCCGCTTCGCGGGAGGATCGCCTTCGGCGGCAAGATGAGCAGGATAAAAAAACACAAAATTCCTCCTGTTTATCCTGACGCTTGCGATCCTGCTTATCCTGTCCTTTCTCTATGAATAAATGATGTCAAGAAATTCTTCGTGCAATCGCCCTGAACCGGATACCCATCGTCAATAGAAACTAGACTGTGATCGCCGCTTTCATCGACATAGACAATGTAATCGCTGTAGAATGAAGTAGAATCGTTCGAGTTCATGGTTACGCGAACACGATACCATATCTTCCGATTATACAAATCCTCAACGAGCATCTACAGAGATCATGACGCAAAGCGCCGTGATGATCACAAGCGATAGGCGGAACATGCTGCGCGCCCAAAGCCGGTCGTTTTCCGTCTTGAACCCTTTCACCGTGAGGTAGAGCCAGGCTGCGCTGAGAATCGAAGCGACGGCGACATAGGCCATGCCGGCGTATCCGAACACCGTCAGGAGAAACGTTGCGGCCGCAAAGGCGATCACGTAGAGGAGCATCTGGACCTTGGTGGCAAGGGCGCCTCTTCGGCTCGGCAAGGTAGGGATGGAGGCGGCGGCGTAGTCGCTTTGGCGGTACATCGCGATCGAGAAGAAATGGGGCATCTGCCAGAGGACGAGAATCGCGAAGAGGAGGAGGGCGCCAACGTCGAGCTGGTGGCTGACGGCAGCGTAGCCAGCAACCGGCGGGATCGCCCCTGAGATGCTCCCGACAAGGGTCGCATGCATCGAATGGGTTTTCCAAAGGCTATAGAGCGCTACGTAAATGAAAAACCCGAAGGCGGCGGTTGCGGCTGCTAGATAATTGGTGTAGAGGCTCATGACCGCGATGCCGAAGAGGCCAAGAAGCGATGCGAAAAGGATCGCCTTCCAAGGCGCGATCAGCCCCCTAGCAAGGGCCCGATTTTGGGTCCTCGCCATTTTGGCGTCTGAGATCCGGTCGATATAGTTGTTGAAGACGCAGGCAGAGGCGATGACCGGCCCAAGGCCGACGAGCAGTAGGGCAAAGAGCCAAGGGTCGATGCGCCCTTTCGACGCCAGGGCAAACCCGCCAGCCGTCGTAATCAAATTGCCCATGATGATCCCCGGCTTTGTCAAGAGGTAGTAGGTTTTGATCATGAGCCTATCTCATTATTAGGGTTTTAACTGGACTTTGGCCATTTCCTGCGAGTGCTTTTCGGTGGGTCCCGGGTATCTTCATTTCTTCAGGTCCTTTTCTTATATATCCTATAATGACGCGGACCTGTCAGAAATGAATCTACCGAGCTTCGCTCGCGGGACGCACTCGAAAATCCCTCGCGCATTAAATGGCCAAAGTCCAGTTTAAATGTTTTTAGAGATTTTTGAGCAGATTTTGAACGCCCGCAAGGGTTTCTACAAAGAGGCGTTCGAAATATGCCAAAAAGATCAAAAACAGGAAAATTCAAATAGTGAGAAAGGCTCATTGGTGCGGCATCATTAAGTTATAATTTAAATGATACATGATCCAAACGGAACCTGCAACAATGAGCGCCGCGACGCCGATCATGAAAAGAAATACGGTCATATTCCAGTCGGGTTTTTGATCTTGGCCAAGCTCAAAAAAAAGGAATAAAAAGAGCCCTCCTTGGCAAACCGCGATGGCAGCGATGGCAAGATCCGAGCCCATCTTGGAGAAAAAATGCCCTGTGGCGGCAAAATAGGCCGCTAGAGTCAAGATGAGGCATCCGGCAAATCCTATGATGTAAGACTTAAGCGTCCCTAGCATTATGTAGCTCCTATCAGGTAAATGATGGCGAACATGAAAATCCAGATGAAGTAAGAGAAAAACCAAAAAAGTTTCAAGCAGGTCAGCCGTCTCAAGGTCGATGGGACGATGCCTCGCCGCAGCAACTCCAAGAGGAAAACGGCCATGAATAAAAGGCCGAAAACGATGTGGAGCGCATGCGTGCCGACCAGGGTGAAATAGGAGGTCAAAAAGGCGCTCCTATTCCAGCCGTTGCCGCGTGCAATGAGATCGAGAAACTCCCCTGCAACCATCGCTAAAAAGATGGCCCCGAGTAGAAACGTTACGCCATACCAGCCAATGGTTTTCATTTTATGGCCCTTCGTAAGAAACAGCATTGCAATAGCGCAGGTTAGGCTGCTTGTTAGCAAAAGGATCGTCTCGCCAAGAGCATAAGGGAGGCTGAGGAGGACGCTTGCCGGAGGCCCGCCGCTTGTATTGTTTCGAAGGACCGCGTAGGTTGCAAAAAGGGTCGCGAACATAATGGCGTCGGTCATGAGATAGACCCAAAAACCGAAGATCGTATTCTTAGAGACTTCATGGAAGTGGAAATCGATATGATGCTCTGATTCTTGCGTCATGTCATTCCTCTTTGCCCTTCGATTTTTTCGATCTCAGGAATTTGGACATAGGTCTCGGTCGACCGATTGGAGAGCCTTGCGATCAGGCTGGCGATGATCCCGAAAAAACCGATGATCGCAAGCCATAAAATATGCCAGATGGCCGCAAAACCGAAGAGGAAGCTGAAGACGCCGACGTAAATGCCTACGCTCGTGCTTTTCGGCATATGGATTCTTTCGTAATTGGGTTTGGCTTGACTCTTGGGAGCTCTTTTCATCGCAAAGAAAGCATCGCGCGTCCTCACCTCTGGAATAAGAGCAAAATTATAAAAGGGCGGAGGAGATGCGGTAGACCATTCGAGGGTCCTCCCATTCCAAGGGTCGCCGGTCGTATCCAAGTTCTTTTTCCGATCCCTGATGCTGACGAGGATCTGCAACACCTGGAAGCCGATCCCGATGGCGATCACGATCGCTCCTGCAAAAGCGACGAGAAAGAGGGGGCGCCAGCCGGTGGAGAGCTCATAATGGTCCAAACGCCTCGTCGCTCCCATAAGCCCAAGGATGTAAAGGGGGATAAAAGCGAGCAAGAACCCGAAAATCCAGCAAAAGGCGGCGTATTCCCCCAGCTTCTCATTCAGCTGAAAGCCGAAGATTTTCGGAAACCAGTAAGTAAAGCCGGCAAAAACCCGAACAAGACGCCGCCGATGATCACCGAATGGAAATGGGCGACCAAAAACAGGCTATTATGCACTTGAAAATCGACAGGGGCGACCGACATGAAGACGCCGTCCATGCCGCCGATCGTAAAGACGATGACAAAGCCCATAAACCAGAGCATCGGGCTCGTAAAATGGACCCTCCCTCGTAACATCGTAAAGAGCCAATTGAAAATCTTGACCCCTGTCGGAAGGCGATGAGCATGGTCATAAAGGCCGAAGAACGCGTTCACGTTCGCCCCTGCTCCCATCGTAAAGAAGTGGTGCAGCCAAACGATGAAGGAGAGAAATGCGATGACGCCAATCGCCCATACCATGGAGACGTAGCCGAAGATCCGCTTTTCGGAAAAAACGGCGACCACTTCGGAATAGATCCCGAAAGGCGGGCAAGACCAGGATGTAAACTTCAGGATGGCCCCACGCCCAGATCAAGTTGACGTACATCATGGGACTGCCGCCGAAATCGGGGGTGAAAAAATGGGTGCCGAAGAGGCGGTCCAACGCGAGCATCGCCGCTTGTGGCCGTCAAAATCGGGAAAGGCGAAAACGATGAGGACCACGGTGATCAAAACGGACCAGACAAAGAGCGGCATTTTCATGAGCGTCATGCCTGGGCAGCGCATCCTGAGGATCGTCACGAGAAAGTTGATGCCGCCAAGCAATGTGCCGACCCCTGAGATCTGGATGCTCCAGATCCAATAATCGATCCCGACGCCCGGGCTGTATTCAATGCCTGATAGAGGGCGGATAGGCGACCCAGCCCGCTGCGGAAAATCTCCGACGCTCAGCGATAAGACAATGAAGAGCATCGCGCCCGAGGCAAATAGCCAAAAACTCAAAGAATTGAGAAAGGGAAAAGCGACATCCCGAGCCCCGATCTGAAGGGGCATGATGATAATTCATCAAGGCGAAGACAACTCCCATGGCCGACGAAAAAAATCATGGTCGTCCCATGGGCTGTAAAAATCTGCTGGAAGTGGGGCGAAGAGAAATAGCCGAAGGAATCCCCGACCGACAATGACCTGTTGCGCGCGCATCATGAGCGCATCGACAATGCCCTTGAAAAGCATCAGCAGAAGAGACGACGATGTACATGACCCCGATTTTTTTATGGTCCACTGATGTGAGCCATTCGAACCAAAGCCATCGCCATCTTTTTTTATAGGTTAAAGCAAAGCAGATCGCGATCCCGAAAATCAGGGCGCCAACCCCGACGGCGGTTTCGATCATGTCGTGCTTGAACGCATCAAGTGTTAGCCTGCCTACAAAATCGCTTTTATCCATCATGAACTACATGTATTTCTTTATGATCCAGTCAAATAGGTTCGCGTCCCCCAGGACATAAAAGGACGCCGGGTTATATTCGCTTGGCGCCGTTAGCTGTTTGTATTCGTCTAAGCCGAGGCTTTTTCCCATTTCCTTGACCGATTTGACCCAACTGGCAAAATCGGCATCGGAGGTCGATTCGGCCGTGAAGGTCATGCTTGCAAAACCTTTGCCGCTGATATTCGCAGAAGAGCCTCTATACTGCCCGAGGCCGTTTGCGATCAAATAGAGCTTTGAGCGCATTCCGCTCATCGCATAAATTTGGCCCCCGAGATCCGGAATCCAAAATGAATTCATCGGGGCGTCCGATGTGATCTCGAAATGGACAGAGGTCTCTTTGGGAAACTGCACGTAATTGACGCTGGCTATTTTTTGTTCAGGGTAAATGAAAAGCCATTTCCACTGGAGGGCGACCACTTGGATTTTGATCTCATTTTTGGCGTCGAGCGGCCGGAACGGGTCGAGCTCGTGGCATCCTTTCCAAGTATACGCTCCAAGAACGACAAGGATCGCTGTGGGAATGCCCCACCAAACGCATTCAGCAAGAAGGCTGTGGTCCCAATCAGGGGTATGTTTGGCCTTTGCCTCGGCCCGGTATTTCCAGCCGATGGCAAAAAGGAGGATAAACACAGGGATGACGACGATCGACATCAGCAAGACGGCAATCCAAAGAAGGTCGCGCTCTTTCTCCCGACCCACCCCTTCGGGTTCAGAACCGCGATATCAGTGACGGCGATATACGTAAAAGCCGCCGCTCCGATCGAGATAAAGATCAGGAGGAGAATGATGAATTTTGTTCGAGTGCTCATCGATGCAAAAAATTCCTTGCCTCTTTTCTTACAGCAAACGGCACTCGTTGTCTAGAAGATTATCGTACTAAATATTCCTTTTCAGGACAGAAATGGGACTAAAATGCCAACCCCTAGAAAGCCAAAAACCCCGACTTTCGCCGAGGCAAGACGCCGATCGGGAACTCCCGATCCATTTATAGCCCATTCTACAAAACAATTTGCAAAAGGTCAAGCCGTGACCACTCAGAGCTTCGCGGTAAGCTTTTAGGAGAGAGTGGGCAGTAGAGACGCCTCCAGATGCCGATCCGACGAACCGGAGGAGGTCGTCGAGGATCTCGTAACGCTTCTCGAGGATTTTTCGATCGGCGACCAGGCGGGCGCGGCCGAGCACGGCGCCTGCGATCTCGTAGACCTCATCTTGGGTAAGCGGCAAGGGATTCTCAGTCCATCGGAAAAAGAGCCGAAGCGATATATTTTCGATCACGCCCCGGTCGATGCCTTGCTTGCAAGCGCCGCTGGTGCGAAGCTTTGTCAAATCTTTGTCCAATTTCTCATCGAGGCTGCGCGCCACCATTTCGGGGGTGACGGCATCGAGAGTGCGAACCATCATGGCAAGCGAGAGATAGACGTCGGTGATGAGCTTCATTATTTTCGCCATCCGTTCTTTGCCGCTCCCCTTTTTCCCGATTTGCGCCATCGCTTTTTCCCAGTGGGAATTTTTCACACACATTTTCTCGCAAAATTCTTGAGCTTTGGCAACCGCAAGATTGAGATCGGCATCGCTCAAAAGATGCTCAGGGATATGAAAGCCGCTGTGGTTTTTTCTATCCGTCTGTCCGCGAACGCCTTTTTTTAGATAATCGCGGTAACGTGCAAAAAACTGACCAGGGTCATCGAATTCGACATGTTTGTTATTTTTCATTTTCCTATCGAAGCTAAGCAGCGCGTGCTTTAACGCCTTAGGATTCTCATCTACGATCCTCTGGAGCTCTTGAATCTGGACATATTCATGGCTGTTGCTCGCATCTTGGTGGTTGAAACGAAGCTCGAACACCCCAAATTTCTCATACGCGGGAAGAACCCCATGTTCGAAAATCGGGCTTCCCGTTGGGCAGGGGCTGTAATAAAACTTAAGTTCCTTGCCGCCTATTTTAAACGAGTGGGCAGAAAAGTTGGGATTTCTTTGAGACGCATCAAAGCCAAGAGGATTGTATGCCGATTTGGAGCAGTGCATCGCATAGAGAGGATGGGAGGCTACCCATATCGGCCAACCGAGACCATATGCAAACCCAGGTTTTGCAAGATAGGAAGAAATGCTATCGGCCAGGTTGACGGGGCTGAACGCATTGTCTTGTAGCTCGCCGAGACATTTTTTCCCATAATTCTTGAGGGCATCGGTTCCATCGGCCGCAAGCAGCTTGATCGCAACGAACTGAAGGAAGTTGACCCCCTCGCAGTCCTCTCGCTTGATGCTTTGATAAAGAGAGCTCTTCATCGCCTTTCTAAGATCGCCCTGGAGCCCTTTGATCCCGCCCTTGATGGACTCTATATCCCAAAGACGCTGCGTCTTCGGGGACCCCGCCCTAGCCAGTCGTTCGATTTTGCTGCGGATCTTGAAAATTTTGGCCGCCAATTTGTTCGCTTCATGAATCGTCTTGAAGCTGACAACTCCAGGCCCTTTCCTGCTTGCAAGAAGCAGTCCCTCTTTCAACCTTGCCCTAGAGAGCGCCTGAGGCTTTTGAGTCCGCTCTCCTCGGTTCGGCCCCGCAAGGACGATCCCTAAACTCTCAGAAACAGATCTTATTTGTGCCTCTTCGATATCAACTTTTAGAGATTTGTGTGAATGGTGGGAATAAAGCCTTGCCGCCAGGGTGCCGCCGAGGGTTAGGATAAAAAGGGAGCCCGACAAAGCAGCAATCGCCCCTCTATAAATCATCGACTTTGCCCTCCTTTCGACTTTCTCAAAAGCGCTTGGATATTTACACCGCATAGCAGAAAAATTTACACTTTGAGTCATAGTTATTTCTCCTTTTGAATTTTACATAATTATACAATTTATATTATTAAAACTAAACAATCATATATCTGTAAAATATTAAATTATTTACAAGCAATCAACTTGAAAATTTGTTTGATTCTCTGCATAATGCAATCCATGCTTCGAAAAATCGCCATTCTCCTCTGCTTATGTCTAGCTTGCTGCGGCATCGGCAAGGCAATCCACTGGGCAAAAAAGGGGTTTTCCGTGAGGCGCATTGCGGCGCCTGTCCAAACGAAGCTAGAAATTTGGGATAGCGCTGCGAGTCTAGCTTTGGAGCAGCCCTTCCGCTACCTCGGCCGAGGAAGGCAGTGTTTTGCCTTTGCCAGCCTCGATGGCAAATATGTCTTAAAACTCCCCCGCACCGACATTTATCAAATTCCTTTTTGGATGCGCGTTTTGCCTATCCCTAAACAAAAATGCGAATCGTTTTACTTAGGTCGGTCAGAGCGCGAAAATTTTGTTTTAACTTCCATGAAGATCTCCTATGAGGACTTAAGGGAGGATACCGGAGTCTTAGCGATCCATTTCGGTAAGAGCCTAGATCTCGGCAAATCGATCGCCTTGATCGACGCCCTGGGCTTCCCTTTCCAGTTGCCGGCGCACACCACAACGTTTGTCCTGCAAACCAAACAGCCCATCCTGATGAAGGCCTTTTTAGAGGCTCTCCATGACGGGGATTTAGCATTGGGACGAAAGATCCTTGACGCCTTCATCGATCTTGTAGTCGTTAGAGGAAGCAAAGGAATTTGGAATAAAGATGCATCCTTTTTGCGCAATTACGGGTTCGATGGGGAAAAAGCCTACCAGATTGACATCGGCAGCTTCTACCGCAAAGCAGATGGCCCTGCCTCGATCAGGGATACCATGCACCCTGTCCGCACTTGGCTATCGAAGATTGACCCCGAGATGCTTTCCTACTTCGACGCCGCTTTGGGAAAAAAAATGGATTTAAAATTTCAAAAACTCGAACAATAATTTCACTGAACATCCTCACAATAAACAATTTAGGGCTTTATAACAAGAACGGATTTGAGCTCTAAGTCGCTCATTTTTAGCCTTCCGATTCATAATCGGGATATTTTCGACCCATCAACTCTTTGAAGGAATGAGCGCAATTCATTATATGCAAGAAAAGAGGCGTCATATGTTGAAAGGAAAAGTTGCGATCGTGACAGGAGGAAGCGGCGGCATTGGGGCGGCTATTGCGTTGGAACTTGGAAAAGAAGGGGCCAATGTCGTCATCGACTACCACAGCCACCCCGATTCTGCTGAAGCAGTGCAAAAAAAAATTACGGGGCTAGGCAGTGGGTGTTTGACTGTACAGGCCGATGTCAGCAAGCCGATCGATTTACAAAAACTCGTTAACGGCGCCGTTCAAAAATTTGGGCGTTTGGATATTTGGGTCAATAACGCAGGGGTGGAGACGCGCACTTCGATCCTCGATACAAACGAGGCGGACTACGAGAAGGTCATGCAAATTAATTTGAAGAGCGCTTTTTTCGGCACTCAAATGGCGGCCAAGCAAATGATTCGGCAGGGCGGCGGTGGTAGGATCATCAATATTACTTCCGTCCATGAAGACTGGCCGATGCCTGGCAACACCGCATATTGCCTATCAAAGGGCGGGATGCGGATGCTCACCCGCACAGCCGGAGTGGAACTGGCCAAACATCAAATCCTCGTTCTCGGAGTCGGCCCTGGGGCTGTCGCGACTCCGATCAATCTATCCACCATGAAAGATCCCGCCCTGATGCAAAAACTCGAGGCGGCGATCCCTTTGGGCCGCATGGCGAGCCCGGAAGAAATAGCGGGAGTGGTGGCCTTCCTCGCCGGTCCGAAAGCGGGCTATATGAATGCGACGACCGTCTTTGTGGATGGCGGCCTCATGCACCAAAGTCCTGGACTATAATCCCAATTCTTTAGGTTACTTGAGTATAAGCGTCCTTTCATGCCATAATCCATACCTACTATGGTGACTGTATTGATTTATTTTATTGCATGCCACGGCGCCCCTGCTGCCCACTTTTCGGAATTTGCCAAAGAACTCCGCAAGGAAGGGTGTCGCGTGGAGATTTTGGCTACAGGTCCAGCTCTCGATAAACTGCAACGGGCAGGGGCCAAGGAATTCAACCCGGAAGGGCTCGACATCAATGATCCCGCCTCTCAGCGGCTCCTCGCAGAAAAAGTCGCTAAATCTATTGGGCCCGGAAGCGTCGTCATCACTGACCTTGGCCACCTCCTGATGGCGAGCATTCAAGAGGCCATCGCCAAAGAGCTCCCCTCGATTGAGCGCCTTGCCTATTACGAGAACCAGGAACCGTTCGTTCCGGGAGGTTACATGCAAACCGCCGCGAAAGTGATGGCTTGCGCAAACAAGGTTCTTTTCGCCAACGCGAATCTGGCCAAAGAGCCTCTCTATTTATCTCCCTCTTTTACCATACTCCTTCCCTTGGAAAAACGGATCGGGATCGGATATTATCCCGTCGAAGCGGCGAAATTTTTGGAGAGCGCGCGCTTTGCGAGAAAAGAGATTGCAAGGCGGCAGTTCTTCGAAGAGAACAAGCTGACAGATACGGGACAAAAGATCCTCGTCTATTTGGGAGGCAATGACGATGTCTATTTCAAGGAGGCTCTCCCCGCATTTCTTACACTGCTTCGCGAATCGAAGCTCGAGCAGACGGAAAACATCGTCCTCATGCAATACCATCCCGGCGATAAAAAAAGGGAAATCGATCCGAACCTTTCCGGCGGCTTTCCTATCCTCATCTCAAAAATCACCTCGGAAGAGTCGCTGCTCCTCGCCGATGCGGTTCTCTACTACCAAACCAGCATGGCCCCGCAATTTGCCTTGGCCGGCATCCCCGCGATCCAAGTTGGCCATGACACTTATCCTGACATCCTCATCCGAAATAACTTGGCTCCGAGCGTGAGCCACAAAGAGAAGTTTTTAGAAGCCGTGAAGGCCTGTGCGAAGCCTCCGACAACAAACGGTAAACTCCTTGCTGACCTTGGAATTTCTCCCCATTGGCTAGCCCATCTCAAATCGGCGCTCGTAGTGTCTGATCAGAGATGAAAGAAGATCAAACGGTTTTGCTTGAGATCCACGGCCTTGGAAGCTTAGGGCCAGGGGTGGGCCATCAAGATGGCTATGCCGTATTCGTCGACGGGGCTCTTCCTGGAGAACGGGTCCTTGCCCGGATGACGGAAGTGCGAAAACGGCATGGTTTTGCCGAACTCGTGCAGGTTCTCCGCCCCTCTCCCGACAGGACTTCCCCTCTTTGCCCTCTCTTTGGAAAGTGTGGGGGGTGTCAATTGATGCATCTCGCTTATCCGAAGCAGCTCGAGATGAAGCGGCAAAAAGTGGTCGATGCGTTGCAGCGGATCGGAAAAATCGATTGCTTTGTCGACCCATGTCTCCCCTCTCCCTCCCCCATTGCCTACCGGAATAAAATCCAGCTTCCCGTGAAAAGAGACGAAACGGGACTCTCATTCGGCCTCTACGCCCGCGCTTCGCATGATCTCGTCGTTGTCGACTCGTGTTTGATCCACTGTGAATTAGGAGAAGAAGTTTATAAGTGTGCAAGAAAAATTCTCCAGAACACGGACCAGGACACAGACTGCGGCCTCAGGCATTTGCTCATCAAGAGCGCAGTGCGGACGAAGGAAGCGCTCGTCATCCTCGTGGGCGATGAGTCCCCGACGCCGTTCCTTACCGACCTCGCAAAAAAGATCTTAGCCTCTCACCCATCGATCCAAGGAGTCGTGTACAACCGACACTCTGGGAAAGAGAACGTCATCCTTGGAGAGTCCTACCAGACCCTGGCCGGCAAAAGCACCATCCAAGAGCGCCTAGGAGATTTGAAGTTCCAGATTTCTGCGGCCTCGTTTTTTCAAGTTAATCCTGAGCAAGCGGAGCGCCTCTATGTTAAAGCGCTCGAGTTTGCCGATCTCAGAGGAAAAGAAACGGTTCTTGACGCCTATTGTGGAGTGGGGACACTTTCTCTATTTTTTGCAAAACGGGCCAAAAAGGTGATCGGCGTCGATTGCACGCGGTCGGCCATCGAGAATGCCCGTGAAAACGCCTTGCAAAACGGCATACGGAACGCGGTCTTCCACGCGGCTGCAGCAGAAGATTTCATTCGCAAAATCCCCATGGCGGATGTCATCCTCCTCAACCCGCCCCGCAAAGGGTGCGAGCCCTCCCTCTTAGAGGCAATAGGGCGCCTTGCTCCCAAAAAGGTGATTTATATCTCCTGCGATCCAGCAACGCTTGCCCGCGACCTATCCCACCTCGTGAAATTGGGATACGTGGCCTCCGCCATCCAACCGTTCGACATGTTTCCCCAAACCTCCCACGTCGAATGTGTCGTGAGACTGCATAGGGCCTCCTAACCGGACCCGCCTGCATCGCTAAACTTTTTAAGTTTAGCTGCTTCGGCGCTGGCAAAGCCTTGCCAAAATTTAGGGCGCCTCCTTGGCATAATTCCAACTTTCAAGCCGCGCGCAGTATGTTATGCAAATTCCGTAACTATTCAGATACCCTCGCCGTTGCGAACTAACGACTTAGGAAACTTCAGGCCGAGGCCAAAAAAACGTCTCCCAGGAGAAAATATGATCAAGCTGCTATTCTTTTGTGTTCGACGAATTTTGTAAGTTGCTTGTTATCAACATAGGTTGGGTATCTGAATAGTTACCAAATTCCCTGATATGAACCTGCGGGAAACTTATGTTGAATTACTGCAAGATGTGGTCTTGTAAAAAAATGCAGAATTACTTAAAATGGACGCAATTTATCTTTCTTAGATTAAAATTTTTTGTCTGAAATGGATTGAAATTTGATTACAAGAGACCCCCCAAATAAAAAAAGAAAAATTTCTTCGACTCAGCTGATCCTCGACGGTAATTCTCTTTCTACTTTTGACGTTTTTTCCGCAGTGCATGACTATGAGCAAGAAGTGACAATTACACAAGATTGTGCGGAACGTGTGAGAGCCTCTCGCCAGTTGTTAAACCAGTTAGTGGATAACGATCGAGTGATTTACGGCGTGAATACAGGCGTTGGTGGATTCGTCAATTGGCTTGTTTCCACAAAACACGCTCAAAAACTCCAAGAGAATTTGATCTCAGCTGTAGCTACAAATGTAGGGCCATATCTAGATGATGCAGTTTCTAGAGCTGCAATGCTTGTACGTTTGAACTCACTGGCACGAGGTTGTTCGGGCATTAGCGAGGAGAATTTCAATAAATTATTAAAAATGTACAATGCTGGCATTGTTCCCTGCATCCCATCTAAAGGCTCCTTAGGCGCTAGTGGAGATTTAGGTCCTTTAGCCTGCATTGCGCTCGTAGGTACAGGAAAATGGAAGGCAAAATACAAAGGCGAAATTCTTTCAGGAGATAAAGCATTGAAACAAGCTGGGCTCACACCCATGAAGCTGGGTTTTAAAGAAGGCTTGAGTTTAGTTAATGGTACGTCTGCGATGACAGGATTTGCAGCTATCTTAATAGAGCAAGCTATCTCCCTAGTCAAGACCTATGACATCATCTCTTGTCTCACCTTTGAAAGCCTCAAAGTTAAGAAAAAACCTTTTAATCCAATCGTTCATCGCCAAAAACCCCATCGAGGACAACTCCAAACAGCAGAAAACATCTGGAATTTGCTTGAAGATAGCAAAATGATCGTGGATGAAAAAGACGTTGAAAAACAGTTACAGGCTCATGAAAATAAAGCTGTCACTTTCGTAGAGTCTCCTATAGAAGATGCCTACTCTATCCGTTGTACCCCTCATATCTTAGGTCCGATTCGAGACACGATTCGGTGGATTCAATCCATCGTTACCAATGAAATTAACTCAAGTAATGACAACCCCTTAATCCTCTCTGATTGCCAAGAGGCATTTCATAACGGCCATTTTCACGGTCAATACATCTCGATGGCTATGGACTATCTGAGCATCTGTCTCACAACTCTGTCCAACCTATCTGATCGTCGAATCGATCGTTTTATGGACAAGCATCATAGCAACCATTTGCCACCATTCCTTTGTAACACAAATCCAGGACTTCGTTTAGGCCTTATGGGAGGTCAGTTTATGGCGACTTCTTTGACTGCCGAAAACCGTTCTTTATGCCATCCTGTCTCAACTCAATCTCTTACATCTACGGGTGATTTTCAAGATCATGTCTCCTTGGGATTAATTGCTGCTCGGCGAGCACAAGAACTCTATGAAAATACCGTTTACGTCCTATCTTTCGAACTTCTATGCGGTGCTCAAGCGGCAGAAATGCGTAATGCTGAATTGCTGAGTGCTGCAACAAAGTCGGCATTTTCTCTTGTTCGCAAAGTCATTCCTTACCTGTCTGAGGATGTATGTCTTACTGACTATCTTGAAGAGCTCGCAAAACTTATCAAATCGGGTCACCTCTTAAAAAAAGTAGAAAACATCACTAGGGAAAAGATAAATCTTTAAACTGAAAAAACTAGTAAAGTATGATGACGAATAGGAGCAAAGCGTTGCCAATGCAATTGAAAAAAAATGAGTGCCAAGATGAGAAATGCTTTAAGTAAAGCCTGGCAAAATTCAACCTGGCAGATAATTTTAACGGTATCTCTTGTTTTTATTTTCATATTCGTAGACGTCTTGTGTGGAAATCTTCTCGGGATAGTATATGAGGAAAGGCCCCGTGTTGAAGCAGTTCTTCTCTTTTTAGGATTTGGAATACTCCAAATCATATTTGCACCTCTTCAGTCAGCAACATCCGATGTCTATGGCCGAAAGAAAAGCCTGGTCATTTCGCTATTTTTCTCTCTCGTGAGCCTTGCACTGATCTATTTTTTCAAACAAAGTGCTAATTTTCTCCTGTTCTTGATTTTTTCTACCCTTTTTAAAGGGATAATGGGCAACACCTTGCCTATGTCCTTAGCGTTAATAGCTGATACTCGGTATAAAAACTATCGACTACTTTTTATTTGTTCCACTGGGGCCTATGCTTTAGCCTATTTATTACTTGCTTCTGCTGATTTCGATGGAGCAAGCTTTTTAGAAAATAAAATTAATTTTTATCTGATTTTATCTGTTGTTGTAGCGATTATTATCTGTATTTTATTCCTCAAAAATCAAAAAAATAATGTGACAAACATTGATGAAAACCTTTCACTACCCCATGTGTTGAAAACTGAGAGAAAATTGCTTATAGAGGACTTGAAGCATACCCCAACTCGGAGAGGATTTACCGCTTTCTACCTTTGGGAGACTTCTCTCTATGTCATCTTACTATCGCAAGTGGATTTTCACATAAATAAGATCTCGCATATCGCTGAATCAATGATGTACGGCTACTTGCTTGGAGTCGTTATTCTCATACTTTCATACCGGCTAAGAGATAGTACCGTAATAAAAATTGGGTATTACATATCTTTTTTGTCCCTTATACCCTATTTTGTGTTCTTCAAAATAGTTGAAGACCAAACCCTACTCTTACGGACATGCTATTTTTTTCATGCGTTGGGCAACGCCTTCTTATCACCCGCCTTTCTGTCTATGTTAGCAAAAGAGATAAAAGCTCATAAGCAAGGCCGAATGTATGGGTTGGCTGATTCAGTTGATACTCTCGCATATATTTGTGGGGCTATAGTTCTTCTCATATTTGTTGCCATGAAATTAGATGTGATCTATTTGGTTTCATTTTCTTTTATTGTTTTTGCGATTTCATGGAAATATTATGATAGGTTTCAGAATATTGAATAACCAAAAGGCGGTAAAATGCCATTACTAGAAACACCTCAGACAAGTAAATTAACAGTTAAAAGCAGCTATCGATCTCAAAATACGTGTAAGAATTTTATTCAGTTATTTCGCGAACAAGCAAGTAAATATCCTGACCAGCACATTGCGATAGATCGAACTAGGCACATTACATATGAAGAACTTAATAACAAATCAGATAATTTAGCAAGACTTTTAGTAAAGTTTGGAATTAAACCAAATGATTTAGTTGGCTTGTGTTCCTCCTTAAACATAGATTTCATTATTTCAATGCTAGGCATCATTAAGGCTGGGGCCGCTTATTTCCCTTTAGACCCTGAGTATCCTAATGAGCGTTTGCAGCATATGGTAAGAGACTCAAACCCAGCTGCAATATTAGTAGAGCCTCGATTTTCTTCACTGTTTAAAGGCAATAAAGTAATAGAAATCGAGCAAAAAATTTTCGATGGGGAATATCGCCTACATAATAACTTCTCAAACACTTCGATACAGCCAGAAAATTTGGCATATGTGGTCTACACATCGGGATCAACGGGGCCCCCTAAAGGTATAATGATTACCCATGAAAGCCTTGCAAATGTTGCCTTAGCTCACAGGGAGTACTATCCACCTAACATGCGAATGCTTGTATCTGGTGGGGTGTGTTTTGATGCAAGTCTTCTAGTTATCTTTCACGCTTTGGCCAATAATGCACCTTTATACTTATTTAATTATAATATGAAAGATGGGGTTGACAATTTGCTAAACTTCATTCAAGCCAATTCTATTGATTTCATGATCTGCGTTCCCTCTCAATATCTGAAGTTACTACAGAAAAACACCCCCCTTCCTTTTTTAAAATGCGTCAGCCTTACAGGCGAAAATGCATCCAAGAGCTTGTGTTCCCTACACGCAAAATTAGCATCTAATGCTCTTCTCTACAACGAGTACGGACCGACCGAATATGCAATAGGCGCGACGATAGCTAAGATCTATAGCCCTAAAAGTTCACTTGCTTGTCAAATTACCGTGGGAAATCCTTTGCCAAACACTCAGGTCTACATTCTTGATAACAATCTGAATGTATTACCAAAAGGAGTAAAAGGGGAAATATTTATCGGCGGTATTGGTCTGGCACAAGGATATAGGAACAATGACAAATTAACTGATGAAAAATTTATCTACGTTCAATCCCAGAAAAATGAATTTCTTCGACTTTATCGAACAGGTGATATTGGGCGGTTTTTATCCAATGGAGAGCTCGAATTTTTGGGCCGTGTTGATCATAATGTTCAAATTCGCGGAAACTGGGTTAACTTAGGAGAGGTCGAGCACCATATTTCTAATCGCCCTAATATCCAGGAATCTGCTGTTTTACTCCAAAATAACTCCCAAGGAGAGAAACAGTTGGTTATTTACATCACTGCTTTGAAAAAGATGGCCAAAAGTTTTCTATTTCGGTATTTAAAGACATTGCTACCCAAACATGTTCCTTTTTCCGTTATTCAGATAAATAAATTTCCGTTATCACCTAATGGGAAAATCGATCGTAGCGCATTACTAAGTCTCCATGAGTGAGCCGCAATTTTCTAGTACTTTCCAAATCGCCTTGACTAATTTGCGACGCCGGATTATCCAGCGAGGCGATCTGACACATACCTCTGTTAGAGATTTATTGAGCTATGTCGAAGCATTAGCTCAATTCCCTTTAGGACAACTTCTTGTAGAGAAAAATTCAATAGATGCTTTTTGGACGGATTTCATCATGACGAATACTGAACAAAAAGAATGCTGTGATATTGAAAATTTTATTCTATACCGTTCCCCATTTACAATTGCATGGCGCGAGTTGTTGCAAAATTTTCAGAAAATCACTCAAGAAAATTTAGAAGATGGCATGACTTTAGCTTCCATTCCTTGTGGTGCAATGAGAGAACTTTTGCAGCTAGAGTTCTCATCGATTTCTGATTTTAAAATTATTGGAATAGACATTGATTTGGACTCCCTAATGCTTGCTGAACAACTGGCGGCTGAGAGAGGTCTCTCCCAAAATCTAAGCTTATGTCAACAAGATGCCTGGCAGCTCCCTTATGATTCTGAAATAGACATAATAACAAGCTGTGGACTCAATATTTATACGCCAGATCGGCAAAAAGTATTGGACCTATATCGTCAATTTTTCAGAGCTCTAAAGCCAGGAGGTCAGTTGATTCTTGGTTTTCTTACATATCCTCCTGGAGAAAACGGGCTTTCAGAATGGCAAGTTGACAAAATATCTGCCAAGGATCTCTTTCTGGAAAAAGTTCTTTATAAAGATATACTCGACCCTCAATGGCGCAATTTCCGGACTTCTGATGAAATTGAACACGAGCTAAAAAAGGCAGGCTTTTGGGAAGTGATCTTTCATTATGATACATTACATGTTTTCCCTACCGTGGTTGGTAGGAAAAAAAAATAAAAGATTTTTGGCGAAAATTTATGGGTTTCTATTAAGAGGGTGTTTGCAAACACCCTCTAAGAGGTAGGTTGTCATCCCGGATGGATAAATTGCACGCCGGAAAAATATAGGAAATTAACCCTATGGCGGTAACGGGAAGGGATTGGCGGAACTCGACTTTGGACAATTTTTGGCGAGCAGATCCAGAGGAAGCGCTCTGCAATTTTTTTCTTTTTTTAAAAAGAATGGAATCTGATGTATTCCTTTCTGCCATTTTATACGAATTTATTCAGCGCATTTCGACCAACATTTACTAATTGTTTTCCAAAAATTGACAAGCTAAACATTCATCAACGAGAGTTGTCTGCGCTAGACGTTATAAAGACACACCTCGTGGCGAATCATCTC
Organism: uncultured Chlamydiae bacterium; assembly: GCA_963730605.1. GTDB lineage: Bacteria > Chlamydiota > Chlamydiia > Chlamydiales > SM23-39 > CAIPFQ01. Next base: position 98,959 of record CAVSSM010000007.1, on the reverse strand, counting down.
CTGCATCAGAATAAGCCGCCAGATAGAGCCAACGAGTATTTACAAATTTGCAACGATTGAGGTGGACCCAATCGACTGGACAACTTTTTAGGCTAAACTAGTTTGCCTCTACCGTTTCGTTGTTCCTTCTTTGAGAAGGAACAACGGCTGCTGTCGGTTGAGCAGCCTATCAAAACAACAGATTTACTCACAACTGTTTTTTAATACACACTCCTTTGCTCTTTGTTCAGAGCTACACATATCTTCAGATCCGCAGGTAAACAGAAGCACGGGGGTTCCCCCGCGCGCGCGCGCGAGCGCGACCCGGTGTTCATTGTGCATAGTGCACCTCGTGAGGTGTTTTGTAGCCGAGCGCCTGGTGTGGTCTCTTGGTGTTGTAGTACTGAAAATAGCTGGCAAGGCCGATCCTTGCTTCAGGCACGCTTTGGTAGTCTTGCAAATACACGTTCTCATACTTCACCGATCTCCATAGCCGTTCCACGAACACGTTGTCCAAGGCGCGGCCTCGGCCGTCCATGCTGAAGCGAATATCGCGGCCAATCACCGCCTGAACGAACTCTTTCGAGGTAAATTGCACGCCTTGGTCGGTATTGAAGATTTTGGGCCTCCCGTGCTGTTCTATCGCTTCTTCGAGGGCATCCAGGCAAAAGCTCGTCTCCAAGCTGTTGGAGAGGCGATAGGATAGCACCAGGCGGCTGAACCAGTCGATTACAGCGACGAGGTACACAAACCCGTTTGGCAGCCGAATATACGTGATATCCGTGCTCCAGGCAATCACCGGCGCCATCAACACCACGCCGCCCAGCAGGTAGGGAAATTTGATGTGCTCCGGGTGCGGCTTGGAGGTATTGGGTCCTGGCTGGTTGCTGGCCAATCCCAAGAGCCGCATAATCCGCTGTACATGCTTGCGATTGACGTCGCAGCCTTCCCTCTTCAACTCCTGAGCAATCTTGCGCGAGCCCAGAAATGACCGTGCCGTGTAGATTTCGTCGACGCGGCGCATAAGCTGCAACTCCGAAGGCTTGATGGGCACGTTGCTGTAGTAATAGCTGGAACGCTGGATGCTCAGAAGCTTGCATTGGGCTGCTATCGACAGTTCTGTATGCTGATCGTCTATCCATAGCTTTTTTTCCTCGACCGTCAATAGCCCAGTTTTTTTTTAAGAAAATCGATTTCTACCGTCAATCGACCGATTTTTTTCTCGAGGACCTCTTGATCGAACTCACCGTCCTGTTTGCGGCTCTTTTTTCCCTCAAACAGACTCTCGGCTCCATCCACCAACTCCTTTTTCCATCTGCCGATCAGCAGAGGGTGGACGCCGTACTCGGTGGCTAATTGGCTAAGCGTTTTATCCTCTCGCAGCGCTTCCAATGCGACCTTCTTTTTGAACGCGGCTGTTCGAGGGGTTCGTGGCCTCTTGGTCATTTCTTTATCTCCATGCTCAGTGGGTTAAGTAGCATGAAGCAAACTAACTAACCTGTCCAGTTTTCGGGGTCCACTTCAGTTACTTGAGTATAAGCGTCCTTTCATGCCATAATCCATACCTACTATGGTGACTGTATTGATTTATTTTATCGCATGCCACGGCGCCCCTGCTGCCCACTTTTCGGAATTTGCCAAAGAACCCCGCAAGGAAGGGTGCCGCGTGGAGATTTTGGCTATAGGTCCAGCTCTCGATAAACTGCAACGGGCAGGGGCCAAGGAATTCAACCCGGAAGGGCTCGACATCAACGATCCTGCCTCTCAGCGGCTCCTCGCCGATGCGGTTCTCTACTACCAAACCAGCATGGCCCCGCAATTTGCCTTGGCCGGCATCCCCGCGATCCAAGTTGGCCATGACACTTATCCCGACATCCTCGTCCGAAATAACTTGGCTCCGAGCGTGAGCCACAAAGAGAAGCTTTTGGAAGCCGTGAAGGCCTGTGCGAAGCCTCCGACAAACGGTAAACTCCTTGCCGACCTTGGAATTTCTCCCCATTGGCTAGCCCACCTCAAATCGGCGCTCGTAGTGTCTGATCACGCGGCAAGATGAAAAAAGATCAGACGGCGGCCTCGTTTTTTCAAGTTAATCCCGAGCAAGAATGCCTTTATGAAAAAGCGCTCGAGTTTGCCGACCTCAGCGGAAAAGAAACGGTTCTTGACGCCTATTGTGGAGTGAGGACCCTTGCTCTATTTTTTGCAAAATGGGCCAAAAAGGTGATCGGCGTCGATTGCACGCGGTCGGCCATCGAGAATGCCCGTGAAAACACCTTGCAAAACGGGATCCGGAACTCGGCCTTCCTTGCGGCTGCATTGATTTATTTTATCGCATGCCACGGCGCCCCTGCTGCCCACTTTTCGGAATTTGCCAAAGAACTCCGCAAGGAAGGGTGCCGCGTGGAGATTTTGGCTACAGGTCCAGCTCTCGATAAACTGCAACGGGCAGAGGCCAAGGAATTCAACCCGGAAGGGCTCGACATCAATGATCCCGCCTCTCAGCGGCTCCTCGCAGAAAAAGTCGCTAAATCTATTGAGCCCGGAAGCGTCGTCATCACCGACCTTGGCCACCTCCTGATGGCGAGCATTCAAGAGGCCATCGCCAAAGAGCTCCCCTCGATTGAGCGCCTTGCCTATTACGAGAACCCGGAACCGTTCGTTCCGGGAGGTTACATGCAAACCGCCGCGAAAGTGATGGCCTCTGTAAACAAGGTTCTTTTCGCCAACGCGAATCTGGCCAAAGAGCCTCTCTATTTATCTCCCTCTTTTACCATACCCCTTCCCTTGGAAAAACGGATCGGCATCGGATATTATCCCGTCGAAGCGGCGAAATTTTTGGAGAGCGCGCGCTTTGCGAGAAAAGAGATTGCAAGGCGGCAGTTCTTCAAAGAGAACAAGCTGATAGATACGGGACAAAAGATCCTCGTCTATTTGGGAGGCAATAACGATATCTATTTCAACGAGGCTCTCCCCGCATTTCTTACACTGCTTCGCGAATCGAAGCTCGAGCAGACGGAAAACATCGTCCTCATGCAACACCATCCCGGCGATAAAAAAAGGGAAATCGATCCGAACCTTTCCGGCGGCTTTCCTATCCTCATCTCAAAAACCACCTCGGAAGAGTCGCTGCTCCTCGCCGATGCGGTTCTCTACTACCAAACCAGCATGGCCCCGCAATTTGCCTTGGCCGGCATCCCCGCGATCCAAGTTGGCCATGACACTTATCCTGACATCCTCATCCGAAATAACTTGGCTCCGAGCGTGAGCCACAAAGAGAAGTTTTTAGAAGCCGTGAAGGCCTGTGCGAAGCCTCCGACAACAAACGGTAAACTCCTTGCTGACCTTGGAATTTCTCCCCATTGGCTAGCCCATCTCAAATCGGCGCTCGTAGTGTCTGATCAGAGATGAAAGAAGATCAAACGGTTTTGCTTGAGATCCACGGCCTTGGAAGCTTAGGGCCAGGGGTGGGCCATCAAGATGGCTATGCCGTATTCGTCGACGGGGCTCTTCCTGGAGAACGGGTCCTTGCCCGGATGACGGAAGTGCGAAAACGGCATGGTTTTGCCGAACTCGTGCAGGTTCTCCGCCCCTCTCCCGAGGTGATTTATATCTCCTGCGATCCAGCAACGCTTGCCCGCGACCTATCCCACCTCGTGAAATTGGGATACGTGGCCTCCGCCATCCAACCGTTCGACATGTTTCCCCAAACCTCCCACGTCGAATGTGTCGTGAGACTGCATAGGGCTCCCTAATCGCTAACGCGGCGCCACTCAAATCAGTGAAAATCAACAACTTAAGTTAATTTTTTAAAAAATTAATATAATTAGTTTAAAATATTGTTTTTTTTATGTAAAATTTTAGTAGAAAAAATTAAAAAATGGATTGTGTATGACAATTTGTGCTTTTTCGATTCTTCCAAATGATATATTGAAAGTTGTGTGCTCAAATCTTACGGCACGCGAGCTCAGCCGTTTTGGTCAAACTAGCAAGGGTTTGAACATACTCTGCGCCAGCTTTGCTGAATATTTTGCTAAGGATGAACAGGAGTGCCTGGGGATTCCCTTTCAGGGTGTTCCTTTGACAATGCGCCGCCTGATCGAGCACTGGGGAACCCTTCCTACAGAAACGTGCAAAAAAATCAGCGATGCCCTCAAGTCTCGCCCTATTATGTTTTACACCCTGAATTTTGTGCGGACCGCAGCCATTATGATGACCCCGACGGTAATTAGAGCGAGAGAAAAACACAAGGATAAGTTCGTTGATGCTATTGCTCGCCAGATGACCGAAACGCTAAGGAGAGATTCTCCGAGCAAAGTCGAGAAACAATTCATTCTTGCCTGTTATACAGGAGATAGCTTATTTGTGGAGCAATTTCTGGATTCACTCCAGATTTTTCATCAATCTACTAAGAAGTTTTCATTGGAGGCTGCTTTAGAGATTCTCTGCTACAAAACTACTTCAAATCAATGCAAGCGGAGTGTTATAGAAAAGTCCCGTCAAGTGACATGGGAGCAAGCAATAGAGATTGCGAATAGCATCTCGGATCCCGATAACAAGGCAGGCGCCCTGTCTATAGTTGCTTGTAGAAAAGATATCCCAGTGGATGTGGCTGAACGAATAGCTGATAGTTTTGATGAAGATAAAAAGACTTCTGTGCTTTGCGAACTCTTGCGTAGGGATGGGGTGCCATTAAAAAAAGCATTTGAAATCGCCAAAAAAATTACACAAGAGCCAATGAAGAGTCGCGTCCTTTATGACCTTGCCCTTAGAGTACTAGACGAGGGTTTGTGGAAGGAAGCCTTAGCACTCGCCAACAGCATTCTTGATCCAAAGATCCAATCTGAAGCTCTGGGAATTATTTGTATTTCGGGTAAATTGCCACCTGATGTTGCTGAACAAGTCGCGGACAGCATTCCTGACAATGAATACAAGTCTAATGCGCTTGGCATTCTCGCCCTAGAAGAAAATGTGCCATGGAAAAAAAAATTAAAGATCGCGAATAGAATTCCTCTTGAGCCCTGGAAAAGCACCACGTTTTTTGAGCTCGCCCTGAGAGCGCTTAAGGAATTCTTATGGAAAGAAGCCTTTGAAATCGCGCTCACCATTCCAGATGTAAACAAGAGGTCTGAAGCTCTCGCGCATTTCTTTAGAAATGCCAAGGGAATTGAAAAAAGAACCCTTAGAGGTCGCCCTTAGCATTCCTAACCCGCTTGTGCAAAGCACCACGCTCTTTGAGCTGGCTATAAATAGAGGATTGTTGTACCAGGCCGCTTTAGAAATCGTCAATATGATCCCCGACCCATCTGTCAAGCAAAGGGCTCAGATTCTTCTCAATAGACGGCTCTTCCAGACTACTTCCTCTTTAAGGATGGGAGCTTTATGAGGAGCCGCCCCAATGTTCTTTTAGAAAAGGGTGGTTTCAACTAAATCCGGGTCATTCTCCGATTCCAAATCTTTCGAGAACTCTTTGACGGGTATTTGTCCATTGTCTCATATCTTCAGGATTACGCGGGTCGAAAATTGGCAAATTGTTTATCTCACGTTCAAAAACGCTTTTTGCTACATAACGCAATACATCTTCGGTAGATTCTAGGTCAGGCTCATAACTTGCATCAACGACTTCCCCTAAAATGCGATCCACGAGAAAGTTTTCTACACCTTTCCAAGTAATCAGAGGCGTGCGATCTCCGCGGGCATATCTATGGAAAAAAGGATAGGGGCGCCCAACAGATCTTTGTTTTTCTGCATAGGCTGTTCTCTCAGATGGATCCACCTTAACATGGGCCACACGATTCAGCGTTGCGACATAAAGATCCCCCACCGCTCTTCTAGCTTCCGTGTGTAATAAGTCATGAACTGGTGCAAAAATAGTTTTATCTGTTGAGCCGTGCGTTATTGAATCTTCTTCAGGGAAAAACAAAGCAAAATCTGAAATACCAATTTTTGTATGATCTGCCATCGTTTCGATGGATGGCGTTAAGTGAATGACGGGGGATAATTCAGGATAAAAAGAATGGCATAAACCAAAGGAAAAGGTTCCAAATCGTTCTACATCACCTGTGCATTGATGAAGATAACCCTTTACCTCATTTTCTATTCCATTTTTGAAGGTCGCTTTTATTAACGTAGTGGTATATTCATCCACCGCTTTTCGATCTACAAGGATCATAAATTTTTGATTGTTTTTAACATCTTTAGTTTTTTCTAAAATTTTGCGCTTTGATTTTGCTGTTAAATTAACCATCGTATCAAGAATCTCTCTCGAGATGGGTACAATATGGCACTGACCTCTTTGTGTATTGCAAAAAGCTCGGTGAAAGATCATAGCCGTTGCAAGGTCTTCTAGATCGATTTTTCGCTGCTTGTAAGCAACGATAAATAAATAGCTTAGCTGCGAAGGATCCTTCAAGCTGGATTGGAAAAGCTCCATCCATTCTCCTTGTGCGATTTGGGATACAATTCTATCGATTAGCCGTGAATCGCTTCCAAACGCTTCGTCAACGGCTTGCTTTTCTTTATCCGTTAGATATTGCAAGGGTGAGCATTCTTCTTGTTGCTCACTATCATTCACATCCAGAGTTTGTAAAGAATGACTTTTTTCTATCTTCGCAGCAATTCCTTCTGAGTTGATACTTAATTGGTGAGTAGCCACTTCCCAGTGAATTTTTGGAGGCGAGTTGTTGTTTTCACCGCCCAAACTATCATCTGATTTCCGCTGTGAAGTCGCGTCGTTGTTTAGCACTCTAGCTGGCGGAGTACCAGCTGGAATTGCTGTTGGATTTAGAATTCTTCTGGCAACTTCCGAACTATCATCGTCTAAGTGCTCATCAGGATCTAAAACGACGACAAAAATACTTCCCAAGATCCGTGACCCGCGCTAATGCTTGCCCTCCCACTATTAGTCCTACAAATGATAGTGAAAGAGGATTTGTGCCAAAGGCCACAGCCGCAATCCCTGTGAAACAGATACCTATCCCGATTTGCGTGATGCTTGACATAGCGATATTACCTCTTACGTTAAAAAAGATTTAATAAAATTGGAAACGATTATGGTTAATTTTTGCATTAATGTAAATAAAAAAATATCTCGGAAACATACATGATAGATAAGGCCCCCTTAACCCTGGTATCCCAGGCACCCTTTCGGTGTTTTGAGCAAAAATATCAGGATAAATTCTTTAGCATTTACCCGCCCTCAAAACAATGCCATCTTTAATTTCCTCTTGAAGAATATCCATTGCTAGTATACCTTGCCAAGGTATATAAAGCGGGTTGACGGTCGTAATGGTCATACGTTCATTTCAAGATGATGATGCTGAAGTTTTTTTTTAGAAGCGGAAGAGTATCTCGTAGAGAGGGATGGGCAAGTGTTAAGACGGTTGTGCAGAGAAAGCTCGATATGCTCCATTATGCTCTCTAGCCGGTTTCCCGCACGCTGGAAGATCTTCGGTGCCCTCCGAACCAGTGGCGGGTTGTGTTTAAATGGGATAGCCAGCCCTATGATGTCCGGATTTTGGATTATCATTAAGAGGAAGATATGAAAAGAAAGCCGACATCGCCAGGAGAAATCTTAAGTGAGGAGTTCTTGAAACCACTTGGGTTGACACAGCAGGATCTTGCTAGTCACTTAGGTTGTGACTACAAGGTAATTAATCGAATTGTCAATGAAAAGGCAAGCGTGACTCCTGAAATGGCTTTAAAACTAGCGGCTGCCTTTAAGACAACCCCCCGATTTTTGGCTAAACGCTCAAATGGCGGTAGACCTATGGCTGCTAAGCTCACGAAAGCCAAAGATTCGTCCTTTAATTCGTTTTAGGCGCAAACCAAAAGCGAAAGTCTAAGAAACGCGAGTTAAGAACCCAAATATCAGGCAGAGGGCTTTGAGTCTTCTCCAGGTCAGACTGCAGACGGATCTTTCCTCTTTAAGGATGGGAACTTTATAAGCCGCCGCCCCAATGTTCTTTTAGAAGCGGCTCTAATGTAGCAAGAAAGCTTTCTGGATCTTGGCTCTCCGAGGTCAGAATTTCCTGCCTCCTTTCCATGAGACGTAGGTTGCCTTTGCAAAAAAAACTCATAAGCTGCTTGATTTTTCCCACTTGCTGTTTGAGAGAGGTTGCGGTGTCGAGTTCAGCCCCATAAACGCCAAAATAACGGGAGAGGTCCTCCCATCTCGGCTGAAAGGCAACGTTCGAAAAGTGGGCGCGGATTTGATGGAAAAGAAACGGATTCATGATGCTGCCCCGGCCGATCATAAGGGCGTCGCAGCGGGTCGTCTGCAACATAGCGACCGCGTCCTCGACCGAGCGGATATCGCCGTTGCCCACGAGCGGGATCTTCAAAAAGGATTTGGCCGCGGCGATCAGGTCCCATCTAGCCGGAGGTCCATAGCCATCCGCTTTCGTTCTGGGGTGGAGGGTGATATACCGGACCCCGCTCTCTTGGGCCGCCGCGAGATTTTCATAAAAGAGGGAGGTATCTTCATATCCCGAGCGCATCTTGATCGTGACAGGGACAGAGACCGATCGCACGACCGCTTTGGCGATCTCATATAAAGCGCGGGGCTCTTTCAAAAGGCTCGAGCCCGCCCCCTTGCCGGTTACGGTATTGGAAGGACATCCGCAATTGACGTCGATCCGCGGCGCTCCCCTCTCAGCCAGCTCTACGGCCATCGCCCCCATGAGATCAGGCTCCGATCCCATGATCTGAGCAGCTAAGGGAATGGGAGCGATCTCGTCCGCATCGTATTCGCGCGCAAGGCTCTTGAGGTGAGGACAGCGAGGCACCCGCAAAAAATCCCGCACAGCCTCGTCGAAGCCGCCGACCGACGCCATCGCCTTTCGGAAGGCCCGGTCTCCCACTCCCTCCATCGGCGCGAGTATGAGCCAAGGACACCCATTGGCGTCTTTCGGAAGTATACTGCGACCAATCAAGCTTCGAGCTTCTCGACGAGCTGAAAGTGATTCCCGTCATGGTCTTTGACCATCTGCAGCTTGACATTCCCGGGCACTTCCAGGATCTCCCCTATGACTGTAGCTCCTTTTTTGACGAGGCCTTTCACACTCTCCTTCAGGTTTTCTACCGTGAGCGTCACAACGGCATTATGCCCCGGCTTGATGCTGTCCTTGTCATTGGCCAAAGCGATTCCTAACTTCGCGCCCCCAGATGCGCCGGAGAGCTCCGCCCAACCATACTTCTCATCCAAATTTTCCAACTTCAAGCCCACGACCTGGGTATAAAAGTGGACCGCCTTTTTCAAATCGTTCACGACAATCCAAGCTAAATCCAATCCTTTAATCGCCATCTGTTTCTCCTCAGTCTGAGACGTTAAAGCCTAAGAACATAAGGCTTTTGCCTCAATTTGTAAAGAGGCTTGCGAACTAAAAAAATTAACTCTATGTATAGCTCATGACAGATGTTAGCCAGGTCCACTCCCATCGCCGTAACTTAGGGCTTGGGATCTCCTATATCTTGTTCGGGATGCTCTTACTTTCCCTTTTATCTTTGATTTCGAGATATACGAGTAAAAACGTCCCCATTTCGACGATTCTGATGTTCCAGGGATTCATCGGTTTGATCTTCATTTTGCCTTGGCTTTATGCCCATGGTTTGGAATCGCTTAAGACAAAGCGGTTCGGTTTGATTTTTTTTAGGAGCTTTGTCGGGGGCATTGTCGGGTTTACCCTCGTTTTCCTTGCCGTCCAAAAGACCACTTTGGTCAATACATTGCTTTTGGCTAACGCCAGCCCTCTTTATGTCCCATTGGTATTTTGGGTTTGGAAGAAAATCCCGATCAACCATCTGCTTTGGCCGGGGGTGATCGGCGGGTTCCTCGGAATCGCATTCATTTTGCAGCCGACCCGAGAGATCGTCAATATAGGCGCTCTTTTCGCTTTGGCTGCCGGAGTCTTAGGGAGCATCAACATCGTAGGCAATCGGCTCTTGTCCTATACGGAAAGAAATCATACGGTGATCTTTTATTATTTCGGGATCACAGGCCTAGCTTGTCTTCCTGTGAGCCTCTACCAATGGGTCTCTCCAACGCTGTGGGATTGGGGAGGAATCCTTGCGATCGGGATTCTCACGGCGGTGATGATGTGGTGCAACTTCCGAGCCTTTCATTTCGCAAAAGCCACAGTGCTGGGTCCGTTCTTCTACTCGTCCGTGATTTATTCGGTCATCCTCGATTGGGCCCTTTATGGAGAGGTCCCCAATTTCTTGGCGTGGATCGGGATCGCATTCGTTTGCGCGGGAGGGATCTGGACGATCTTTTTCAGTCGACCTGCGGCGAGTCCCCCGAACCTAGTCAAATAAAAAGTTTCGTGTATAGAGTAAATTAAGCCTATGGTGAAACGAACGATCCTATGCGCTCTCTTCTCCCTATGTTTAGTATATAACTTCCATGGCGCGAATGTTTCTGGGATCCCGACTTTGGCTGCCTCTGATGGGGCCGATCATAGGGAAAGCCTTTTCGACAAACTCTCTGAAAAAGCTCTTTATTTTGGCATGGGAACGATGTTCGGCTCTTTGTCTCTTATGGCAAAGCTCGGCGGGAAGGTTTGCGGAGCAAACTTAGGAAATGAATGCCTTCTTTTCAGTGATTTGACCTCAAGCGCTGCAAAGCATTTTTTTTCGGGGATCCCCCAAAAATCCAGAGCGTCTTTTTTTAAAGGGGTCCATCCCTCTTTTAACTCGTGGCATCTCAATAAAACGCTCCTTTCTCAAATTCCTGCTAAAACGGAAGAAAATGACCGTCTCCTCCTTTTCTTGGAAAAGCGATGGCTTGCTAAAACGGCTGGCGTCTACTCGTCCATGATCAAATGGTTTTGCCCCTGCTTTGGGATTTCCGTCCAACTCCACCCCGAGACGACCAACACTTACGCAAGAGACCCTTCGAATAAATTATCGCAGACCTACAAAAATAGGGTCGAGGAATGGAAAAAGTCTCTTCCCCATCCTCGGTTCTTCCCTTTGATTCTCACCCGTCCTTTCGATCTCCACGATTACCTCCCCTCCTGCATGGAAGTGCCTGAGAAGGAAGAGATCAAAACGACAGTTCTTAAATTAGCAGGCCAAAGGCCAGGCTCAAAAATGGTCGCTGATCTCACGCGAGTGTTTCCTGCTTCATCAAAACCCAAAAAATGGCTCCAAATGTGGAATGCGTATCGATCGCAATTCACTCGGGAGTGCAAAGAACGGGGATTGAACCCGGAAGAGATCCTTTGCATCCAAAGGATGCGGAAGGGCGAGGTGGGAGGGATTCGCATCCTTCCCCTTGTCGCACGATCGGCAAAAGAGGCGGAAGCCTTGCATCAATTTCTCTTGGAGTGGGTTTCTAAGTTTGGGATTTCGGCCAATCGGATAGAGCTAGATCGGTGGACCGATCCCGCTGACGCCGCTTCTCGAAAACGTATTGGGGCAACCGCAGAAGTCCCCGGCCTCCCTGGCCTGGACAGGGAAAAGTTTGTTTCGCAGCTCTATTTTTTTGATCGAAAGTGGCAATCGAGCAGCTACCAAAAGACTCTCATGTTCAAAGGGACGCTGCAAACGCTCAAGGGGCTCTTTTCTCTCTTGAGCATCGATGAGTGGAATGCTACTCTGAAGTGTGCAACCCGCTCTTCCATTGTTCACCTCTCTCTTTTCCAAATCCATGAGGAGCTTGCATTCTTAGATCAAAAGGGAGAAGAGATCTCCTTTTTCGATATGGCGTCCCACCTAGAGCAAATCCATGCCCACCTGACCGCGCTTCTTGAAATCTTCTCTCCTTTTGCCCCCGAGGAATTTCAGAGCATCTACCTCGATCAGCTCTCATCGGTTCCAGAGCATCTTAAGTCCTTCACCTCTTGCGGCGTCCATTCGACCGGCATGACAAGCTTATCGGGCATCATAAAAGCTGTGAAGAATTCGTCTGACAGGCGCCCTCGCGTTCTTTATGGAGAAAACACCTACTTTGAAAATATCAGAGCCTTCGAGCTCTCCTGCGAGGGCAACGCCATAGCGCTTGCAAGCTTTGAGGATTGGAAAGAAGCCGATCTCATTTTAGCCCAATTCAATCCTGCTTTGAAAAGGATCGATTATGAAAATACAATGTATCGAGTCGAAAGAATTGCGGACATCTTGCGCACATCCTTAAATGCAAGGCAAGGGAAGCCCGTCACTCTTGCCTTAGATTGCACACTCGATTATATCGATTCGCCCCGGGTTGGAAGTTTACTTGTCGAGTTCCAAGGAGCAATCGAAGAAGGTGCTCTTAACGTCATTTGTTACCATAGCGGTATCAAATTTGATCTCTTTGGCATGGACAATTACTCTGGAGCGCCCTTTTTTATGATTCACAACGAAGATCCAAAGTGGGCGCCTTTCGACTTTCTCCTGACCGATCCGATGTTACAAAACGACCGGCTGAGCTTCAATTGGTTTTGCCTTGCCTACAAACACGCCGTCCCCCTATTGAATCTCTACCGAAAAGAGGTGTTCGATCATACGCGCGCTCTATTAAACAAAGTACCCGAGAGGCTCTTTGAGAACAAAAACGTCAATTACCGGATTATTCCTATAGAAAAAGAAGCCGATCCCAGCTTTATCGACATTAAAGTCTTCGGGCCCGCCCATAAGTTGAAAGCGTCCTTAATTGGAGGGCTGCTGACCATCAAATGCATGGAGGCAAAACACCCTCTCTTTTACCGTCCGAGTTTGGGATTTTACCATCCTAACATCAGTATCCTCTATGGGAAAGACCGCTCAACGATTCGGTTAACGCTTGGCCTCGATCCCTCTCAAGTGGACATCTTTGCCGAATGTTTCGAAATCATGGATGCCCTTAACTAAGGTGTCATTTGTGTATAGTTGCAATCTTTGGCTTGTGTATAGTTGCAATCTTTGGCTTTGGATGGGCCGATTCCACTTCCCTGTAAATATCATGCAACTTTTTCACCATGTTTAGAAAATCGGCGGAGCTGTAATCTCTGGGCCTTGGGATTTTGTTTTCCAAGATCGTATGGATTTTTGCTGGGTTCGTGCTTAAGAAGATGATCCGGTCGGCCATAAAGGTCACTTCATAAATATCGTGCGAGACGATGAGGATGGACTGAAGCCCCAATTCTTTTTTAGACAAGATCTCGATCGCCTCCGACCTTAAGCCTTCTGCTGTAAAAGCATCCAGATTGCTGTAAGCCTCATCCATGAAGAGCATTTCTGGGTCCCTGACGAGCGCCCTGGCGATGCCTACCCTTTGCTTCATCCCCCCTGAGATTTCCCTTGGATACGCCTCTTCAAAACCATGGAGGCCAATGAGAGAAATAACATCTTTTGTCTTCTTCTCCATTTCCTCCGCAGTGACATGTTTGGCTTTCAATGCGATCTCGATATTTTCCCGGACCGTCATCCAAGGATAGAGGGCAAAATTTTGAAAGATCATCGAATTTCCGGGCATGAGCCCCTCGCACTTTTTCCCTCGGTAGAAAATTTCCCCTTTTGTGGCGGGGATTAGCCCTGCGATGATCCTCAAGAGGGTCGATTTACCGCATCCCGAAGGGCCGATAATGGCGAGGACTTCATTCGGATACAAAGCAAAGCTGATTTTCTCCAAAACGGAAAGGGCATGTCCCAAGGTGAGCGGAAATTCTTTCCAAATCTCTTTCACTTCGAAGAGGGGTTCCTCAGGCATTGATTGCAAACCGTTTTTCAGAATAATGGTAAAGCCTTAGCCACACGGCCAAATTAATAATGACGACTACAACGACCAAAACAACAATGCTGGCAGCTAAAAGGGGCATATTGTTATTTTGGGCTGCCAAGCTAATCGATGAGCCTATGCCGGGGGTCGTTAAAATCTGATTTTTATAACTCACATATTCAGAAACAATGCTCGCATTCCAGGCCCCTCCGGACGCAGTGACAAGACCCGTCACCAAGTAAGGAAATACCGCAGGCAAATTGAGAAAGAAGAAACGCTGCCTTCGATTAAAGGTAAAATTCTCCGCCACTTCTCTCAAATCAGATGGCATTGCCCTTGCCCCGGCGATCACATTTAAAAAAATATACCAAAAGCTCCCCATCAACATGAGAAATACGCTCCCGATTCCTAAGGGAAAGCCAGCCGCTTCAAAAAAGAGGATCACGATCGGAAAAAGGAGAGTTGCGGGAAATGAAGCCCCGACTTGTATAAACGGCTCTAATAGACGCGACCATTTTTCTGAGAGCCCCACCAAGAGTCCGAGAGGCAAAGCGATCAAAACGCCAAGGCTTAAGCAGATGATGACTCTTCCTAGAGTCAATAGGAAGAGTTCTCCAAGATAAAGCCACTCTCCAAAGGAGACGCCTTTGACCATGCGCATCACAAAAGCTATTGCAGTGATCAATAACCCCAAAAGAGCGATCAATAAAATGCGGCTGATGAGCTTAAGAGCAAACCCTCTAGAGGGTTTGCGATTCTTCATTAAATTTTGAAGAAATCTGCTTGAAATGTGAAACAGTCTACGAATGGCTAAAAGGAAATAGGAATTTTTCAATACATTCAAAAACCATGTTTCCGTTACGACAGACGGACCCGTCTCTTCGAGGCGGAATTTCTGCGACCAGACCACCAGCGGCCGCCATAAAATCTGATCCAAAAAGACGATGAGCGCGATCATCGCCAAAATAGCCCAAATCATCGCCCCCGCATTCCCCTCCGCCGCTGCGACGCTCATGTAGGAGCCGAGCCCAGGCAATCGAAAACTTCTAGCCCCAAGCTGAAAAGCTTCGTTGACCATAAGTAAAAACCAACCGGCAGCCATGCTCACGATGCTGTTCCAAACCAAACTTATGGTCGTGGCTGGTAGCTCGATCCAATGAAATTTTTGCCATCCGCTGATATTATAGGCGGCAGCGCACTCGACTTTATCCTCAGGGATGGTTCGGATTGCATGATAGACCCCGAAGGCCATATTCCAAACTTGGGCCGTAAAAATGAGGAGGATGGCGGCCATTTCCAATCCCATGTTGGTTTTGTGAAAGAGATTCACGAAGAGAAGGACGATGCCGGGCAAAAAGCCTAAGAACGGGATGCTCTGCAAGATGTCTAAGAGAGGGATGAGGATTTTTTCAGCCATCCGGTCTTTAGCTGCCCAGAACCCCAAAAGAAGTCCGAAAATCAAAGAGCAAAAGTAGGCTGTCAGCCCTCGGGACATGGAGAAAAATGTATATTTAGGCAAATGCCATGGAGAGAGGTTTATCTCTATTTTCTCTTGATACGGCCCGAAGAATTGCCTCGCATAAAGACTCAATCCGAAAGCAAGACTTAAGCCTAAAATGAGCAAAAAGAGATCCGCTAAATAACGCGGGATTTTTGCCCTTGGCCTTGCATGCAGCCTGTATCCAAAAAAGGAGGGCCTGTGTTGGATTCTCATTGATTATCTCAAATTATACACAAACAACTTCAAAAGTTGGTTTCTGCCTTCGTCGGGCAGCCACTGCCTTTGAGCCCGCCTGCACCCCACCCCAAAGACGATGCGTCTTCGGGGACCCCGGCGCTCAACTTTTTCAAGTTGAGCTGCAACGGCCCACCCCAAAAACGATGCGTTTTTAGGGACCCCGGACCCGGCGTCGGCAAAACCTGGCTCAAATTCAGGGCTGCTTCCCTTGAAAAAGCTCGAACCCCCGAGCTTTTTCAAGTGTCCGCAGCCTCGGCATATTCCCACCTTTTGAAGTCACTTGTGTATACAGCCTTGAGAGTTTCTTTGAAAGAGGGTATACAGAACTTCCCATGACCATCATCCAGGTGAAAATCACTCCTCGCTCCTCGAAAAATGCATTCGAGGGATGGCAGGGGGATGTCCTTCGCATCCGCCTCCATGCCGTGCCAGAGAAAGGAGAAGCCAACGAAGAGCTCATTTCCTTTCTTTCAGAGAGCTTCGAAGTTCCAAAATCCCACATCCGTCTTGTTTCGGGCCAGACATCTCGGCTCAAGCGCATCGAGATCAGGGGGATGTCGCTAAAGGAAATCGAACTAAAACTGAAAGGCTAACCCGGCCACATAGCTAATTTCATATTCTATTTTGTCTTGATCCCCATTCAAGTTCTGAAAAATGGGGAAACTTACCCCCGACTGGATCAGCCAGCTTGTGGAGGCGAGCCAAAAGCTGGGCGTTGCCAAAAGGACGTTGCCTCCCGAATCGGGGTTCTCCTTTGCTGAGCTCCGATCCTTTCGAGAATAGGTTCCATCGAATTCAATCATCAAATCAAAGATGCAGCCGGGAGGGCTGAGCGCTTTGATATAGCGGGCAAAACCCCACTGATAGAGATAAGAGTTGCCCACTTTCGTTCCATGATGGGCCGTTGGAAAATTCGCGCCAGGCGACACGAAGGCGAACCAATCGGCCGACATAAATGCAAAAGTAGTTCCTAAAAAATAACTGAACCATCCGTTCCCGGTAGGGGGATTTTTTCTTATCGAGCCTGTTGGAAACTGCACATTTGCAACAACGGTTGCCTGCAACGTGTACTCCTTTCTTGTCCGGTTATAAAAGGCATATTCATATTGGAGCAGAGCATCTCCTATCCCCGATGAATGGGAAGGTCCTTCCTTGTTTCGAAACGTGATCGGCAGAGTGAAAACCAGCGCCATGTCATCCCGGATGCCATAGGTCACATTGGGCGCAATCCCGTTCAAATGGCCGTGACTTTTTTGACTGTAAAATCCCGAAACTTGAGCCAAAAGGGCATTTTCCCCAACGAGAAGCTGTCCAAAACTGATAAGCGGAGCAATCTCAGTTACTGCGGGAACCGAGAAATTGCCGATGGGAATAGTTTCTTGGCCTTCTACTTCTTCTTTTGCTGAGCAAATAACGCTCATCGATAACAAGAGTAGAAGGAGAAATTTTTTGTGCATGAAAGCGAGCCCCTCTTTCTATCGTGGACAATCTTAGAAAAAAAACTCAAGGACAGGTTCTAACGCTCTTCTTCCTTCGCGAGGTAGCGTTTGAACGAGGCTTCATGCCAGTGTCGATAGGTGCAAGGATCGCTAGAACCTCCTCCGTAGCGGGTATCCCGGGTCAATTCCGAAGTGGAATGGACGACCGCATCCATCGGTGGATCAAAGAAAAGCGCCATCGCATAGCGCTCGACCCATTCCGCGGCCTTGTGGACCCTGTGTTCGGTAGCCCGTATCGCATCGTTTTGAAGCAGCTGGCCAAACTCTCCCACTTGAAAGAGGAGGACTTCAGGATCGTTGGAGGCGACTTTCTTAAACTCGCTCTGGTTAGAGCTTCTGACGAAAAGCCCCGCTTCCGCAGGTTCTCCCACTTCAACCCCTTCCACAAAATAACGGGCGGGAGTGAGCGCCGTGAACATGCCGTGATCGAAATGGGCTCCGCACCAAAAGGGGTTTTCTTCGGCGTCGCTCTCATTTAGTCGATAGTAGAGCATCCTTCCGATGCGAGGGGAATCTTCGGTGACGACGAGAGCGCCGCGCCCCGATAGCCCGATTTTCTGCATTACGGCTTCGCCCATCTCGGACATGAGGCCTCCGAGATCCTCCATTGGAGCTCTCAAATCAACTTCCCTCGGCCATTTGTTGAGCGGACTGTCTGGAACGAACGCATAATAAGAGGTTTTAAGATCATCGACGACCCATCTGCCATCGGGGCGCTTGAACTTCTCTTTGCCCATTTCATAGCCAAGAAACGTCTCTCCGAGGTCGTGATTCGGGGCATAGCTTTCCTTGACTCGTTCGGGTAGGGCTGTAAATCCACTCGCCGCATCGATGAAACGGGAGAGTTTCTCCCTAAAGCCCGGAATGCCTCTGATCCCGACAATGCCATTTTTGTAGAGAGCCCCCTTCAAAATATTCAGGGCCATTGGATCGTCTTTCACAAAGTCCTCATAGGAGATGACGTCCAACGCATAGTTCTCGCTTTCCAATGCGCTCATATGAAGGCCGCACAAAATACCCAATGCCCCGATCAACCTCTTCAATGAACCAACCATAACCACCTCACCCTTAATGGAAGGCGAGTATGAGAATGGGGAGATTTTTTTTCAATAAAAAATCTAACGGCGTCCCCTGGACTCTTGAAGAATATATCCGGGCACCCTACATAGCAATTTAGAGAGGTAGTGATGAAAAACATCATAGTAATGCTTGGGCTTTTTCTGATCAGTTCCTGCAGCACAGGATCGAAGCCTGTTCTTGGAGACGAAGACCGCGGGGATAGAGGGGATAGACGAGATCGGGAGAGAGATGAGAGGCGGGATAGAAGGGACGATGACGATGACGACGACGGAATCCGGTTGGATTTCTAGGCGAGGCGTTTAAGGGACGATGGGACTCTTCCTTTTGGACACACTTTTGAGGATCGATGGATCGATGTGTAAATGGCCCTCGACAAGTTCCTTTGGAGTGAATGCCAGCCATTGAGCAAGGGAGATATCGGCAAAATGACGATCGCGGAAAATTTCCAGGAACCGCAAGGTTGTAGACCCTATATTTTCAACATCTAGCCTTTTGACTGAGGACGCTCTTGGACTGCTTTTGCGAGCACGCCTTCGATAAACTCTGTTTTTGCATAGCAATAGGCCATGCCATTGTGTTCTTTGTACTGCCCTGCCAAATTCTCTTTGAGAGCCGCATAGGCCGCTTGGGTCTAACACCTCTTTGATCCGAGACGCCTCCTCTTCAAACATTTTTGGCCACTTTGGATCATAGGGAACGATTTGCACAGAGCGGCTACTGCAATCTTTCTTCAGAACTCTGTAAGATTTGCCATCATTTTGAAATTCACCCAGAGCCTCGAATCCCATTTTGTCATAGATGCGAACAGCCTTGGCGTTATTGACATTCGGGTCGACAAGCAGCCTGAAGGGCAGATAATCCTTCAGTATCTGATCGATAAAACATTCAAGTAATGGGATAGCCAGCCCCTTTTCCAAAAACGAGGGTTCCCCAATGAAAAAATCGAGCACGATCGTAGTATACTTTTTCGAAAGCCAGAAGCTGAGTTCATGATGCTCGGTCACAAAATAGATCTGCAAGTAGGCAAAGGGAGTCTCATTGAAAGAAGCAATCCACGATTTGACATCCGAAGGGGCCCCCAAAATCGCATCGACTTTGGGGAAAAATCGAGAAGAGTAGTGATTTCTCACATCCTCGAGCGAACGATCGCCATCATCCCAAAACTTCATGACATGAGGCTCTTGCAGCCATTTGTGCAATAGGGGGGCGTGATCAAATGTTAACGGTGTGACAGAAAATGCACTCAAGCGAGAACCTTCCATTCTGCACTCTTTAGTCGATATAAAACATGCCGTCTCAATGGATGGCCTACAGGCAATCTCGGATGGTCAAAATCATCCTTTGGATCATGGCGCATCCCGATCCTTCCCATGACGCGTCTGGAAGGGATGTTTCGGGTTGGGGTATACGAGACGATCTCGGGAACCTTTCGTAGGACCTCGAATCCGTATTTCAAGGAGGCGCGGGCCCCTTCCGTCGCGTATCCCTTTCCCCAAAATGGCTGGCTAAGCCTCCAGCCGACTTCGATAGCCGGAGTAAAATGGGCTGCAATACTCGCATGCTTTAATCCAATCAATCCAATCCACTGTCCTGTCCCACTCAGAGAGGCCGCCCAAAAACCCCACCCATATTTTTCGATATGTTCCTGTAGGGATTTCATCTCTTTTTCGCTCTCGGCATGACTTTTGATTCCAGGAAAATACTCCATCACTCTAGAATCGGCATTCATAGCCGCCAAAGGCTCAAGATCACTTTGAGTCCACGGACGCAAAACCAGCCGGTCTGTAGTAAGTATAACCTGTTCGTTCATGAGGGAATAAGCCAAGAATAACACAGGGAAACGAGGAGCGGCAAGCGTAAAGGAGCAGAGCTCCCACGGTTGGCCAAGGAAAATTTTTCCTTTAAGTGAAACTTATGTCATCCAAACAAATTACGATTAATTTCATACTTAAACAAATTGCCGACGCAGGAGCGGTCGTTGCTAAAAAGATGTTTGGCGAATATGGAGTCTATTGCAATGGGAAAATGGTCGCATTGGTGTGCGATGATCAACTGTTCGTAAAACCAACACTTGCTGGAGAGAACTATCTCAGGAAATATACGGAAGGATTCCCCTACCCAGGAGCAAAGCCTTGGTTTTTAATCCCCTGTGAACAATCGAACGATTCTCCTTGGCTCTTTTCAGACGGCCGATCTGTTCAAACAGCTCAGCTTTTTCTCTTGATTCTTCACTTATCTTAGAAGCCTTTCTGGGTTTTTCAAAAATTTGAACCCCCACCTCTAGAAAATGCTTTTTCCAATCAGAGAGAGCCATAGGGTGTACGCCAAGTTCGCCAGCCAATTGAGTTGCCGTTTTTTCTCCCTTCAAAATCTCCATTACAGCCTTGAGCTTGAACTCAGGCGAATGCTTCCTTCGTATCCGGGTCATTTTTGACCTCCATTTTCATGAAGGTTATAAGTTTAGACAGTGGTCGGAATTTTTGAGACCATTATAAAGGAAGCGATATCCTGCCAGGCTATGCATTCTCAGTCAACATTCTGTGTGGGTCTCTTAAGAGAAGCTATTTTTGCGGATCCATCGAGTCGCAATCCATTTTTCTCCTTCAAGGACAGGATTGCCAGCATGGAGGGTCAATAGATCTTCCACGCCGCTCGGCAGGACATTATGGAAGAAAACCGCGTCGCCTTTTTTTGCAGTGACTGGTTGTACGGACGTTTTCGGAAAGCTCGTCTCTCCCCCTTTTTGCGGGGTATTGAGATACATGATGACGGTTACTTCCCGTTGCCCTCCCCGATTCAAGGCCGCTTTGCCTCCATCCGAATGGGCATCAAAATAGTCGTGGTGAGGCTGGTATTCGCCCTTTAATGGATACCGGAGGACGTGAAGCGGTTCGCCGTTTTCAACCGGCATCCCTGTGACCTCCGCGATCAGTTTTTCGATCTTTCGCACCGTCTCATCCCGATCTTTCTCTTCCAGGAAATACCCCTTGCTCGTCCGCGCGGGGCTCAATATTCCATTCCCGCTCTGATCATTATTATCGACCACCATCGAGGGGGTCAGAGAGTCTTTCGCAAGATCGATCAGGTGTTCACATTCCCCGTTCGAAAGAAAATTCGGCAGCCGATAGATCCGGGGCGTCTCGCTTAATGTTTGCACTTCGATATCTCCAAATACCGTTGATTTTATGGTGGTAGGCGGCAGCGGTGGGGAAGGGGATGGTTGAGAAATACTTATCCCGATAAGAGCCATAGCTCCAAGTCCGGTTATGGCAAGAGCTGTATAACAAGCCGGTTTTACCCACGAAGGGAGGAGATTTGCTTTTGAGGAAAGACCGTTTACTCGAGCATCCAAATTGGTTAAATCTTTCGATTTAAGATGGCGCGCTTTGGCTTTGTCCGATGCGATGCTTCCTCGAACTGTCAGAGGTCTTTCGTAACTTTTAACCAGACTTGCACTCATTGGCGATATCTTTTTTTTTACTAAGACCTAATCATTATAACAAATGAAATAAAAATGTCAATATAGAATATTTATTTAGGTAAATAGTAATTAATATTTTACTGAAACATTCTCAAATAACATGAAGAATCGTGAAGTTGGCAAGGAGGAGCTTTTTACCTACTGCTTTCCACTAGAGTCTTTAGCGAAGCAAGGCCTATCTCAAGCTCATCTCCTAGCATCGATTGGATGATGAGACTCATCCAACGATTCATCCAACTTTTGCCGGAATTTCCATGATCCGTCCAAGTCACTTCCGTTCCATTTGCCATTTTTTTGAAGAGGAGATTTCCGGATAAGTTCGACTGCTTTCCTTGCATGTCGATGAAAAGATCGTAAGCAACGCCCATTTGTTGACCTGAAGTGGTCATTTGCATCCAACCCTGTCCCATCTCATCGCTTGTCCATAACTGTTTGGCATTTGGGCCCGTCGCTGGACCTGAATAGGTGTATTTTAAAGAAGGGTCTTTTGACTCATTCCATGGAGACCACTTATGCCACTCCTGAAAATCATTGACATAAGGAAAAATTTGCTCTGGGGCGGCCTGAATTGTTATTGAGCGAGATACCGACCACTCTTTGGGGATGAGCCACCCACCGAAAATGAAGAGCGCCGCGACAACCAGAACTAAGCAACCGATGATTTTCATTACTCGCATAAGATCCTTTTTTCTAAAATTTTCGGTTTTGAGATCTTTTTTTTCCTATTTTTTCATAAGAGTCCGGGTGCAAGATTCTATACCGCTCCCGCTCAAAAAGTGTGAATCTGCCAGCGTCAGGCAGCCACTGAATTTGAGACCCGCCTGCACCCCACCCCAAAGACGCTGCGTCTTCGGGGACCCCGGCGCTAAACTTTTCAAGTTCGGCTGCTTCGGCGCCGACTTTGTCTGGCTCAAATTCAGGGCGCCGCTTCGCATAAAAAAGATCCATTCAAGGACCTTTTTTATGATTTCGCAGTGGCATTTTTCACACTTTTTGAGCGGGAGCGGTATAACTTGCGACCCATGGATTAACTCTTGAGGTTATCGATTTAACCAGAATGTGGTTTTTCTCTCAAGATGGCGTTGTATAATGGTCCCAAAAATTCGGACCACTGTCTAAGCTAATAACCTCCGAAGAAATGGAGGCAGAAAAATGACCCGGATTCGGAGGAAGCATTCGCCTGAGTTCAAGCTCAAGGTGGTGATGGAAGTCTTGAAGGGAGAGAAAACGGCAACGCAGCTCGCTGGAGAATTTGGGGTACACCCCATAGTGCTCTCCGATTAGAAAAAGCATTTCTTAGAGATGGGGGTTCAGATTTTTGAAAAGCCCAGAAAAGCCTCTAAGACGAGTGAAGAGGCGAAAGAGAAGGCCGAGCTGTTTGAACAAATCGGTCGTCTTAAGATGGAGATCGAGTGGCTTAAAAAAAAAATTGGGGACTTTGACCTGAATGACCGACGCGCCCTCATTGAGTCACAAAATGCCAGATTCTCCAAGAGGGAGCAGTGTGAACTTCTCGACGTTGGCCGCTCAAGGTTATACTATGAGCCAAGAAACCCTTCAGAAGGGGCTTTGCTACTCATGCGTGCGATCGATGAGGAGTATCTTCAGCATCCCTATTACCGGCGGCGGCGGATGACAGTAGCGATGAAATCACAAGGATTTTTCGTAGGCCAAAAGAGAGTCAGAACCGCGATGCAGGTGATGGGATTGGAGGCCATTTATCCGAAGCCGAATTTGAGCACAGCGAACAAGGAACATAAAAAGTTTCCCTATCTGCTGAGAGATCTTGTTGTTGACCATCCCGATCAGGCCTGGGCTGGGGATATCACTTATATTCCTCTGCTGGCCGGGTTCGGGTATCTTTTTGCGATAATCGACTGGTTCAGCCGATACGTGATCGCGTGGGAGCTCTCCAATCTGCTCGATACCGATTTTTGTATGGAGGCTTTAGAGAGAGGACTTTTGAAGAAAAAGCCTGAGATTTTCAATACGGATCAGGGGGTGCAGTTCACGAGCAATCAATTTACCGGAAGGCTTGAGAATAATGGGATCAAGATCAGTAAGGGCAGGGCATTGGACAATGTGTTCGTCGAGAGGCTCTGGAGGAGCGTGAAATATGAGGACATCTATCCGAAAGGATATGAATGCCTGAAAGAAGTTCGGCAAGGGCTGAAAAAGTATTTCGACTTTTATAACGAGAAACGGCCTCATCAGGGGTTTGAGTATCGGACATCGGCGGAGGTCTATTTTGAAAGGTAGATTGGATTGCCGCCGCGCGCGATCCACCCATGAGGGGATCTGGTTTCCTTCCTTCGGTGGTCAAAGGGCACTGTGCTCTAGCCCCATCGATAGGGCCTTGGGAGTCCACAAAGAGAGTTTTAGCAACCCGAGGTTATTAGCTTAGCTTTTGCGATTTTTGGTCTTGACGCTTGGGACCACCTCAGTCATGCCGATCACAATAGCCAAAAAATCAACTCAAAATTTTAATATGCAAGTTGCCTGCTCTTGCAAAATGATAATAAACCCCTGTATAACATTAGCCAAATCTAGGAGATCAAAATGCCTGAAGTACGAGGTTCAACTTATAGAAAATCTACTCGTCCATCCCCCCCAATCTGTCCTCCCACCTGCGCTCCTTCTCCTTGCACGACGCGGGTAATCCGAACGGGCCCAAGTTATATCCGTCAATCCTGGGGTCCGTCATTCTACAATCCCTATTATTCACCGGCCGTAATCTCCCCGCCCCCAGTTGTCGTGCGCCGTTCGCCAACCGTCATTGTGGATGACTCACCTGCAGTGATCGTCCGCGATAAGAAAGGATGGAAACGGGACGCCGTCATCACTGGCGTTGTACTTGCAGCTATTGTTGTGATCTGCGTGGCCACAGCTGGGACGCCGTCATCACTGGCGTTGTACTTGCAGCTATTGTTGTGATCTGCGTGGCCACAGCTGGGACGCCGTCATCACTGCCGTTGTACTTGCAGCTATTGTTGTGATCTGCGTGGCCACAGCTGCAGTTTCCATTTCCAGAGATTGCCACTGGATTCGAACAGACTGCACTTCCGCAGATGTATGGGGCAACCAATTGTGCAACGACGTTTACGACTGTAAGTGGTAAGCTCGACTTTGTACAATTTTGTGACGGCATCTCCGAGAGAATCGCTGGCCCTTTTTTCCTTTTTTTACTCATAAATAGCGCCTTCGGCTATGAATTTCGCAAAAAAAGAAAAAAATTGCAGAGCGCTTCCTCTGGATCTGCTCGCCAAAAATTGTACAAAGTCGAGGAGGATCTCAAAAAAGCAATCCGCTAAAAGAATCCTCTTTCCATACAATTCTGATTACTCTATTGTCTTGGATTATAATGGGGATACGACTGTTGCCGGTAAGAAAAATCCTAGTGACTGGTGCAGCTGGGCTCATGGGCACGGATCTTGTCCTTGCACTACAGAAAAAGATTGGCGAAGAGGGCGTGGTCGCCTTAAGACAGTATGATGCAGAGTCCACTTTTCAGGGGATTCTGGAGTTAGGGGATGTGCGCGACCGCGATAAACTTGAATTTCTCATCAAAAAATATCAGATTACAGAAGTATATCACCTTGCAGGGATTCTCTCAGCAGGGGGAGAAAAGGATCCTGAGCTCGCTTGGGATGTGAATGTCAACGGATTACGTAATGTCTTGAACTTGGCCGTTCATCATCAATTCAAGGTTTTCTGGCCTAGTTCCATCGCAGTATTTGGCCCAACGACTCCTAAGGAACATGTCCCTCAACATACAATCATGGAGCCCAAGACAATGTATGGGGTCAATAAGGTCGCAGGGGAGCTCTTATGTCAGTACTTTTTTACAAGGTTTGGAGTAGACGTACGGAGTCTGCGTTATCCTGGTATTCTCGGCTACAAGGCACCTCCCGGAGATGGCACAACGGAATATGCAATTCACATCTTTTATGGAGCAATTCAGCAGAGTCGCTATGTGTCCTACATCGATCGAGGGACGATTCTTCCCATGATGTACATGGACGATGCGATTCAAGGTACCATCAAACTCATGGAGGCGCCCAGAGAGAGTATTTCGATCCGGACGAGTTATAATTTCTCTGCAATCCATTTCGCGCCGGAAGATCTCGTTGAAGAGATAAAACGACATAACCCCCGTTTTACCTGCGACTATCAGCCAGATAGCCGTCAGAAGATCGCCGATTCTTGGCCTCGATCAATCGATGATTCGCAGGCGCGCAAAGATTGGGGCTGGTCTTACTCCTATAACTTAAAAAAGCTCACTGAAATCATGTACGAGCAAATAAGAGTAAAATTGGCATGAGTAAAAGGAATTTCATCGAAACTCTTCGCAAAGAACTCGCTCGCATCGGGCAGGCGAAGACACCCAAACGTTTTGAAAAAGTGATCGAGGGTTTTACCAAAAGACCTTCTCCTCAAGCGCTGATTGATGGCAAATGCTACCGCGTCTTTAACTCGAATGATTATCTCGGATTGCGTTTTCATCCGGACCTCAAAGCTGCCGAGCATGCTGCTTCGGAAGAATTCGGGACAGGCCCAGGAGCCGTTCGCTTTATCTCTGGCACACTTAAAGTGCATCGCGATTTAGAGCGTGCAATCGCCTCCTTTCATGGACGTGATGATGCCATGGTCTTTTCCAGCGCCTTTGCGGCCAATCTCGCGGTGCTATTCTGTTTGATTAAAGGACAAGCGGCTGATTCTGTTATCAGTGGCAATACACTGGTCGCCTCCGATGCGCTGAATCATAGGAGCATCATCGACGGCATTCGCGTCGCAAACTTGCCAAAAGAGCAGCGATCTCTTTTTAATCATCTAGATCTAAATGATCTAGACCGAATTTTATCAGAGAATAGAGGGGCGTTTCAACGCGTTATCGTTGTGACAGACGGCATTTTTTCCATGCTCGGAGAAGCTCAGGATCTAAAAAAGATGCGCCAAGTGATCGATGCGCATAACGATCATTTTGCTGAAGGAGTTTGGCTTGTCGTAGACGATGCGCATGGAGTTGGAGCTTTTGGCAAAACTGGCCGTGGCGTGGAAGAAGTATATCATGCAAAGGCAGATCTCCTCATCGGTACACTGGGAAAAGCTTTCGGAGCCGATGGCGGCTATGTCGCAGCGGATCAGACTGTCATCGATTATTTGCGCGAGTCTGCTGCGACCTATATCTATTCCAATTCCATTTCTCCAGGAACGGCAGGAGCTGCTCTGGCTTCCATAGAACTTATGCAGACGAGCGCTGGAGAGAAGCTGCTCGCTCAACTCGTGCATAACCGAGAGCATTTTCAAAAGGAGATGGAAAGAGCGGGCTGTACTTTTGCAGCGCATTCGACGCATCCGATTCAGCCAATTCTCCTTGGGGATGCCGGTAAAACAGCCGTGTTCAAAGAAGGACTATTTGAAAAGGGGATTTTGGTGACCAATATCAACTATCCCGTAGTTCCGAAGGGGCGCGATGAGATTCGCGTACAGATTTCTGCTGCGCACACACAAGATGATATCAGCGCATTTGTCGATCATTGGAAATGGATCGCTCAGAGGGTCTCTTCAAATTGAGGGTTTGTCGCTTCACGATTATACCGCTCGTGATTCAAAGATCGGTTCTGGCGACGCCCCACCCCAAAACCGATGCGGTTTTGAGGACCCCGGGTGCGGCGTCGGGCAACCACTGAATTTGTGTCCCGCCTGCTTCCCTTGCAAAAGAGCGAACCCCTGCTCTTTTGCAAGTGTCCGCAGCACTAAACTTGTTAAGTTTAGCTGCAACGGCCCACCCCAAAAACGATGCGTCTTCGGGGACCCCGGACCCGGCGCCGGCAAGGCCTGGCTCAAATTCAGGTCTGCTCCCTTAGAAAAAGCTCGAACCCCCGAGCTTTTTCAAGTGTCCGCAGCCTTGCCATATTCCGATTTTTGAATCCCTCTCGGTATACACTATAATCCTTTTCGAATAGAAGAGGCGCGTAATACATCAATTTTAAAAATCTTTAAAATCAGATATTCCAGTCTTTTCCAAAAGGCAATTTTGTTAAGAATCGGATTTACAAAATCGCTCATGATACAAAAATTTGTTTCATAAGGGGCTTTATGGTGCCATCTGTGCATTTTTTTGCTCTGAAAAATACCTGTTTTTTGTAAAAACCGGGCGAGAAGGCCGGTGATCTTGTCTGGGCGATGGCTCATAGCGTGGACTTCGTTTCCTTGTATACAAAAAAGAAGACATACAATGACCTGCCATGAATGTAGACCGATCAGCCACAGGATCGTACCCATAATCGCGGCTGCAAAAAATGATGTATTAATCCGAGTCCAATAAGAACCTTCAAGCAGTTTGTGGGGTTGCTCATGATGGACTAGATTTGGCTCCACAACATATTTTCCAATAATTTTCCAATTTGGATTGCCATAGGCATCTTCCCACCAGTGAATCATTCCTGTAATAAAGTCGGCAGCAATCCACAGCAAAAAAACCTCAAGCGTATACCACATCCATCTGAAAAATGGTAGGTTCGTGAATATTGAAACACTACTACATACAATCAGGAAGACAATGGATATGTAGAGAGCAATTTTTTCTTTCGGTGTATCTGTTCGAATTTTATTAAATTCCATATTATATCCTTTTGTTATTAAGCAGGTTGGAGATCGAAAGAACCATGTACAGTTAAATTTTGAACATTGTTCATTTTCTGAGAAAAAAAATCAGGATTTGATAGGCTGCTTCATTTCGTCCGATTTGCTCCTAAATAATCCTGCTAGACTATATTCAATGAAATCATCTAGATAATCGCCTTGGAAAAGATCCGAAACCATTTCCATTTTTTTATTTAATATAATAGCGCTTATACCATGCATCGAAGACCAAAAAAAGCCGACGAGCCGCTTGGCTGTTTCTTCTGAAATTCCATACGCAGCCGAGAGTCTTTCGCAAAGCTGATAAATCCCAGAACGTGCCCGTTTTGTATACCAATCTGGTAAAGAAGAGACGCTCGGAATGTATTCGAATAACGTTTTCCAAAGAGACGGATTTTCCTTTGCAAATTGAACATAAGAAATACCCAACTCTTTAAAAAGAGCAAGTAAAGGAACCTCCCGTGAAATTCCGCGCTCTGCAGTTTGGGACAACTGCTCATACAACCTTGAAAGAATCGTCGCATTGATATGAAATCTTAAATCATCAAGATTCCCAAAAGCGTTGTAAATCGATCCGAGAGCGCAAGAACTCTCTTCGGCCAACTTGCGGGCGTTTAATGCTTCAACTCCCTGAATCTCTACGATTCGGAGAGCTGATTCAAAGACCTGTTTTCTAAGTTTATCTGTCTTCATATTGAACAGCGTTCATTCTCCTTAAAAAAGGCATTTATGGTCAAGTCCCACTTTTCAAGATGGATGTATAATTATTTACTCTGTACTACAGCGTTTCATTAATTTTGACATAATTTCTTGATAAAAAATATACTTGACGCCTTGTAAAATTCGTGGGAGTGCAGGTATGCGAAAGAAGTATAAAGTCAAGTTAACACCCAGTCAGCGCAAGCAATTACTCGAAGTTGTGCATAAAGGAAAGCAGAAGGCAAAAACAATCACTCATGCTCGAATACTATTGCAGGCAGATTCTGGTGAAGAGGGGCCGGGTTTGAGAGCAAAAGCTATTGCGGCAGGGTTGAATATTCACGAACGCTCTGTACATCGAGTCAGAGAATCTTTCGCAAACGATGGACTGGAAGCTGCTTTGCACCGAAAAAAACATCGCCAATACAAACCAAGAAAACTCGATGGTGATCAAGAAGCCCATCTGGTTGCCATATGTTGCGGAGCTCCTCCGGAAGGGCGCAAAGAATGGACCTTGAGATTGCTAAGCGAAAGACTGGTTCAGCTAGAAGTTATTGATTCTATTTCCAGAAGCACAGTCCATCGCACTTTAAAAAAAATGAACTTAAGCCCTGGCTAAAGAAAGAATGGTGTATTCCTCCTGAGGAAAACGCTGACTTTGTTTGCCGAATGGAAAATGTGTTAGGCCTCTATAAGTGCCCATACAATCCAGAATATCCAATGATTTGCATGGATGAGTCGAGTAAGCAACACGAGGCAGGAAAGCTGGATAACATTCCAGCAAAACGAGGTAAGGTTGAACGCTTTGATACAGGATATGAGCGCAATGGCGTGAGTAATATTCTGCTGAGTTTTGAGCCACTAACAGGGAAACGATACATTGATGTTTCGGAGAGAAGGACTCGATTGGATTGGGCCAAACATATACAGAAACTTGTAGAGGAGCATTATCCCAAGGCAAAAAAGATCCTCTTGGTCTGCGATAATTTAAATATCCATACAGGTGCTGCTCTTTATGAGCTTCTGCCGCCCAAAGAGGCGAAAAGGATCGTAGACCGTCTGGAATTTCGTTATACGCCGAAACATGGGAGCTGGTTAAACATGGCAGAAATCGAATTAAGCCACCTTTCCAGGCAATGTTTAAACCGACGCCTAAGAGACATAGTCGAGGTTAAACCTGACTTTGACACTTGTTAGGATAAGTCATTAGATTACAAATAGATAAGAACGAAAATTTAGGCACAACATCCGTTGTTCATTCCGATTGTGCGTTCTGCTGAAATTCCCAATGCTACGAAAATATTCTCAGCATCCTCAGGGAGACTGGATTCCATTTTTCCTTGTTTGTCTGTGGTTGAGTCTTTGAAATACATCGTATGAACTTTTGAGAGAGAGTACCTGATTCTATCCGGCGTAAGCGGCGTGCTTTTCTGTCGTAGGAGAACCTCCAAAAATCTCTCGAAAAATAGGGTAATAAAACAGAGGAGGATGTGGGCTTGGATTCTGTGTGGTGCCCAATGAAAAATAGGTCTGGTTTTAAGAGTGGATTTAGCCACGCGAAATGTCTCTTCAACATGCCAGAGGTCTCGGTAGCGCCCCAGCGCTTCTGTCGTATTCAACTTTGCACTATTCGAAACTGCAATCCCATGAAAACCATCCCAGGCAGCATCGGCATCTATCGCTGCTTGATTGAGAGAGATCGACGAACCAGTTTTAACGGTAGTATATTTTTTATAACCTGCATTACTGATCACTTTTTTAAGGGAGGCTTCGTTTGGAGAATCGGTTATTTTATTGTGCAGTTTTTGCAATAGCCGTTCTCGGTCCTGTTTGTCCTTTGTTGCTCTGCTTGGACTGTACGTTGCAATCAGTAGGGCATCCTCATACTGGGGATGCTCCATAGTGCGAACTAAAACTCGCTCAGCCTCCGGGATGCCGTCTTGGTTGGGCAGAGGGACATAAGCTGATAGGTCATTGATTTTGAGTTTTTTCGAGATGGAACGGAGTTTTGTAGCAATGACGTAATGAAACTGAGCAGCTCGGAGAGCTTGGACGTTTGCACTACTTGCCAGCCCTCTATCGCAAACCACAGTCACGTTCTGAACAGAGAAACGACTCCTCAGCGACTCGAGTACGGGGATGAGTGTTTTTGTCTCTGCTAGATTGCCCTTGAAGGTATCGTAAGCAAGTGGCAGTCCCTCTTGATCAACAACGAGAGCCAAAACGATCTGTACGTTGTGATGTTTTTGATCTTTGCTAAAGCCAAAATCCTTGAGTTCATCTTGCGTTATACTCTCGAAATACAGTGTTGTTACATCGAAGAAAAAGCAATCAACTTGGCAACTATTTATGGAACAAGCAGATTTAAATGCCTGTTCTTGAATCTGACCATTCAATGGCTCGATCGTGTCCATTGCCCGATAGAGATGATGCAAATCGATCCCCTCGAAACCATGGTCCACTTGACGCTCGTATGTTCGTAGTTTACTGCTGGGTAAATCGAGACGTTGGGTGATCATCAGTTTGATTGTCTCTTCGAGATCGAACTCGTTTTTCCCCTGAGCTTCTCGAAGGATCTTGGAAAACCCTGTCAGCTGCATCAGTCTGCTAACGACAGTCCCGAACCCATCGTAAACCGTCATGGTATGAAAGAGCTTGCTGATCTCAACTTTAGGAGCGACAGAGAGCCCCTGCTCTTCGATTTTCCGAATTAAACTCTCAGCCAACTTCAAAAGGTTCTTCAGGTTTTTTTGATCGTTGACAATGCCGAGAGATGCAACTACTCGCTGCCTAACTTTTTTCCCCTCCCGAATGCCTTCAACAATCTGGAGAGTAGAGTGCCTTGAGCTCTTTGACGACTTGAGTCTTACATACATGGCACAACAATGTACTACAAAATTATATTTATGAAAATAAAATTATTTAGGCACAACATATTTTTTCGATAGATATTGAGAATCAAATTCTTATGTGTTTTTAGGTGATCAAAGTGTCAAAGTCAGGAGAAGGACTCGATTGGATTGGGCCAAACATATACAGAAACTTGTAGAGGAGCATTATCCCAAGGCAAAAAAGATCCTCTTGGTCTGCGATAATTTAAATATCCATACAGGTGCTGCTCTTTATGAGCTTCTGCCGCCCAAAGAGGCGAAAAGGATCGTAGACCGTCTGGAATTTCGTTATACGCCGAAACATGGGAGCTGGTTAAACATGGCAGAAATCGAATTAAGCCACCTTTCCAGGCAATGTTTAAACCGACGCCTAAGAGACATAGTCGAGGTTAAAAAAGAAGTTGCCTCCTGGCTAGAGGGCAGAAACAAGGATGCGCATGTTATAGACTGGCGCTTCACAGTTGAGGACGCAAGAATCAAGCTAAAAAAGCTTTACCCCACAATTGGCAAAATTAATGAAACGCTGTAGTACAGAGATAAAATTCCCTTGGTTTCTGGTCACTTGCGGAAAAAATTGCCGGATGTCCCCCCCCAGGGACTGGGGCAAATCATGTTTAGCCTCTAGCGAAAGCCAACAGTTCAGTGAAATCAATCTTTCCAGTGTAGAGAGCCATCCCTAAAACACTTCCTATGTTCTCATTGTCCAAGGATGCGATCTCATCAAGGCTGGAAATGCCGCCTGCCGCTGTAAGCGGATGGGCCGTCAAATTTCTTAAACATTTCAGTCGCTCAAAATCGGGGCCTTTCATCAATCCTTCCCGTTCCACCTGAGTGTAAAGAAACTCGGAGCAGTAGGGCTCTAAGATTTGGATGATGTCTTCAGGGCGCATATTGGTCTTCTCTTTCCACCCCCGAATCACAACTTCGTCCTTAAAAGAGTCTAAGGCAATGATGATCCTCTCCTTTGGAACAACCAATAAAAGATGCTCCAAAAAATTTCTATCCATTGCTTTACTGCCAATGATGATTTTTTGCGCCCCTTCCCTGATGTACTCTTGAGCTCGTTCTATCGTGCGTATTCCTCCGCCAACTCGAATTTGAAACTGCTTTGCAAGGCTAAAAATGATCTCGCGGTTATCTCCTTGCTCCAACGCAGCGTCCAGGTCGATGACATTGATGGGGCCTATTTTAGAAAATTTCAAAGCGAGCCCGATCACATCGGATAACTCTAATTTTTTATTTTCTGCTTTTCCTTGAACAAGTTGAACGGCCTTACCGTCCATTAAATCGATACTGCAATAAATCATAACCTCACCAAAATATCTTCCTTTGCCAAAAGCCTTTTTAATTCTCCAACCGAGCATCCTTTAAAGTGGAAAAGAGAGGCTGCAAGAGCAGCATCCGCCTTCCCTTCAATGAAGACATCTTTGATGTCCTCCCATTTGCCAACGCCCCCAGAGGCGATGATAGGGATTGAGAGATGGGTGCTGAGCATCTGGATCAGTTCAAGATCATAGCCCTCCTGTGTTCCATCTCGATCAATGGAGGTGACGAGAAGCTCTCCGGCGCCGAGTCGTTGTCCCTCAAGCGCCCAGGAGAGGGCGTCAAACCTCGAGGAAATGGTTCCACTGTGAGAAAAGACCTCCCATCCAGAGTCTGTCTTCTTGACGTCGATTGCCAAAATGATGCACTGCGATCCAAACGCCTCCGCTGCTTGCTTAATCAGCTGAGGAGTTTTTAAAGCCGCTGTATTCAGCGAAACTTTGTCCACTCCAGCATTCAGGAGGCGACGAATGTCGCTAAGAGAGCGAATTCCGCCTCCCACTGTGAGTGGAATTGAAAGTTGTTTGGCCACTTGCGTGACGACATCTAGAAAGGTCGATCTTCCCTCGATGGAAGCAGTGATATCCAACAATACGAGCTCATCCGCTCCTTGGGCCTCATAGTATTTGGCCATTGCAACGGGATCGCCTGCCTGTTGAAGATCAACGAAGCATTTCCCTTTCACAACCTGTCCGTCTTTCACATCAAGACAGGGAATAATGCGTTTAGTCAACATGACTCCCCTCTTACAAATCGTTCGAGAATTTTCATCCCTTGCTCGCCTGATTTTTCTGGGTGAAATTGCACGGCGATCAGCTGCCC
The DNA here is from genome assembly GCA_963730605.1 of uncultured Chlamydiae bacterium. GTDB lineage: Bacteria > Chlamydiota > Chlamydiia > Chlamydiales > SM23-39 > CAIPFQ01. The sequence goes on along the minus strand of CAVSSM010000007.1, from coordinate 65,133 downwards.
TTTGGCTACCGCGCAGACGAAGGATTCTCCGTAAAACCCTTCGGCTAAAATGCAATCTTCGTCCTCTAGGACGCAGAAATAGCTGTTGGCAAAGTAATAAAATTGTTCACAAACCCAAGTCTTGTCTCGGCTCCGGACGCGATTCCATCCCATTTGCGGCCGTTTGTGTTCGAGGCCAAACTGTTTCACCTCTCCCTTGAAAATGCCCAAACCTGATACGCCCACAGCCTCTTCACTTCGTTCAAAGAGCAGCTGCATTCCGATGCATATTCCTAAAAACGGCTTTGTGCAAGCCACCTCGCGAATGACGTCAAAAAGCTTTTTTTCTTGAAGCGCTGCGACACAAGCACCAAAATGCCCCTGCCCTGGGAAAATCACTCTATCAGCCTTTAAAATGGCCTCTCGATCGTCTGTAATCAGTGAGGGAACTCCGAGTCGATCCAAAGCATTCTTGACCGACTGCAGATTGCCCGCGCCATAATCGATGATCACGATCATAAGACCCCCTTTGTGCTGGGGATGACACCTTTCATTGCTCGATCCAACGAGCAAGCCATCCGCATTGTTTTCCCGAACGCCTTGAAACAGGCCTCTACCTTGTGGTGAGGGTCTTTCCCGTAGGCCAGGACGAGATGGAGGTTCAAGCGGGCCCCATTCACAAATCCTGAGAAGAAATTAGGCAAGTTGATCGGCTCGAAATCACCGATTTTTCTCTGGGCTACTTTCATTCGATATTCAAGGAAAGGGCGACCGCTTAAGTCAGCAGCGCAAATGCTTAGGGCCTCATCCATCGGAAAAACGAAATAACCGGTGCGATTGATCCCTCTTTTGTCGCCCAAAGCTTCCGCAAATGCTTCGCCTAGAACGATGCCGATATCTTCTACAGTGTGGTGCTGATCGACCGCGAGATCGCCCTTCGCTAGGATCGTTAGATCAAAACAGCCGTGTTTGGCAAAGGCCTCCAGCATGTGGTTAAAGAAACCGATCCCTGTATCGATCTTAGAGATGCCTTTCCCATCCAAATTGAGCGTCAGGACGATTTGGGTCTCCTTCGTGGAACGACTTATTGTTGCGGTTCTTTTCGTCATAGGACGTCCTCAAGGTTGTTAATGTTTTCGACAATTGTTTGAACTCCTGCCTGTCGGAGGGTTTCCGAGTTGCCGCCTGGCGGAACAACCCCAATGAACTTGATAGAGGCGAAGCGAGCGGCCTCTGCATCATCTTTGCTGTCGCCAAAATAGATCGCCTTGCTGGCTCCAAGGCGCTTTAAAGCGAGGATCAATCCTTCAGGGCTGGGTTTTCTTTGTTTCACATCATCGTCCGTAATTACCACCTCAAACAGGCCCTCCTTGCCAAAACGCTTCAAAGCTTCAAGAGCATCTTTCTTTGGCCTGCCAGTAAAAATGGCTAATCGAAATTTTTGCTTGAGCTTGAGGAGGAGCTGCTCGTCAAGGAGCCATGTTTCTCTTAGCTTGAAATTCTCATAATAAGCGTCGAACCGCAGGGTCACCTCTTCTCGCTTGGATTGAACGCCATAGGCAGCGAGAACGGCCTCTACGCAGTCGTAATCGTTGTTGTAGCCCCCCTTTGCCTTCAGGGTTTGGATAAGCTCTGGATCGATTGCTCTGGCCAAGATCGATTCTGCGGTTCTCACAATGCATGGCCGATACGATCCACCTTCATCGACGAGTACGCCATCCATATCGAAAATCAGCACAGGGTTAGAGCAAAGAGGTTCTAAAATGGCCAAAACCTTTTGCATTTGCGCCGAAGTTCCAATGGTAAACCGCAAAAAACCTTTGAGGTCTGACCTTTCCCTAACGAGGATTTTCTGCTCGGCGAGAACAGATTTGATTTTATCTGCCCACTGGCCAAAGCGAATCAAAACAAAATTGGCTTTGCTGGGGATCACCTGGAATCCCAGATTTTCTATGTCCTTAACGAATTGCTCACGAGTAGCGACAACTTCATCGACGTAAGTGCTCACGTAGGCCTTGTCTTCAATCGCTGCGATCGCTGCAGCTGCGCTCAAGCAATCCACGCTATACGAGGGCCTAAGGATCTTGGAAATCACTTCGATATTTTCTTTCCGAGAGATCAAATACCCGATTCGCAATCCGGCTAACCCGTGCGCTTTAGAGAATGTTTGCGTGACCAGAACATTGCCATACTGCTCTACCAAATCGATGTTGGTCGTCCGAGCGTAAAGGCCGTAAGCTTCATCGATGAGAACCGCCATTTTTGGATTCGCTTCGATGATTTTTATGAGATCTTCCCGGTCAATCAGAGTACCAGTCGGGTTATTGGGGTTTGCCAATGCAATCAACCGAGTATTCGGGCGAATTGCCTCCAAAATTTCCTCTATGGGAAAAGAGAAGCCGTCGCTCCCATAGGGAACCCAGATAATTTTAGCCCCTGCCACTTGGGCATAGAGCTCATACATCGAATAACTGGGGGTTAGCAAAATCACCTCGTCCCCTTTATCCACATACGCATCAAAAATCGTCTTGATCGCTTCGTCGCTCCCATTGCTCGCAATGACACATTCCTCTCTGACGCTTAAGAATTGCGACAGAGCTTTATTCAAGTCTGCATATTCAGGATAACAGCCGCATTCCTCTCTCGAGATTTTTCCGATTGCTTCCATCACCTTCTGGCTTGCGCCGAGAAGGTTCTCGTTGAAGTCGAGACGTATTGCTCCCATTCTTCCCTCGCCGAGATCTGAATAGGGGGCCATTTTTTGAATGGTTTCCTTTGGAGTTAACATCTTTCTATCCTCACTTTGACTGATTCAGCGTGTCCTGCCAGCCCTTCAGCTTCTGCCAGGGCAATGATTGTTGGAGCGATCTCTCTTAAGCCCTCTTTGGAAAGGCGCTGCACGGTCGGGGTTTTGATGAAGTCCCTTACGCTCAATCCCGATTGCGCAGCTGCAAATCCTCCGGTCGGCAATACGTGATTGGGTCCGCTGGCATAATCGCCAGCTGCCTCCGGCGCATTTTCCCCTAAAAATACCGAGCCGGCATTCTCTACAAAAGGGAGCCATGCAGTGGAATCGTCAACCTGGATTTCCAAGTGTTCCGGCGCAAAAAAGTTGGCTGTGGCAAATGCCTCTTCCAGGGATTCCACGAGAATCACCGCTCCACGGGCCTCCATTGACGCTCGCGCAACTTCTTTCGTGGGCAGTTTCTCGAGCATGTTCTCCACTGCCTGAATGACTTCAGCTCCCAGCTTTCTTGAAGGAGTGATGCATATGGCCATGGATGTCACATCGTGCTCTGCCTGTGCGAGCAAATCTGCCGCGATATAGGACGGATTGGCATTTTCATCGGCGATGATGACGACTTCGCTCGGACCTGCAATGAAATCGATCCCTACATCGCCGTAGACGATTTTCTTGGCAGCCGAGACATAAAGATTTCCTGGGCCTACGATTTTATCCACTTTGGGGATCGTTTCCGTTCCATAGGCCATTGCTGCAATGGCCATCGCGCCGCCGACTTCAAAAACCTGGTCGACGCCACAGAGCTCGCAGGCGAATAAGATTTCTGGCGACGCTTTCGGGGTGCAAACGATGACCTCTTTCACTCCTGCAATGCGAGCAGGCAGAACCGTCATTAAAACCGTAGAGACAAGCGGATATCTTCCACCAGGAATGTAGCATCCCACTTTTTCGAGGGGACGAACGAGCTGTCCCGCCTCAATGCCTGGAAGAACCTCAATCCACCATTCCTTCGGCTTTTGTTCAGCATGAAATTTCAAGATGTTTTCACGCGCGAATCTAAGAGCCTCTTTCAAGCGAAGCGATACTTGATCTCGAGCAGCCTTTCTTCTTTCCTCTGTCACAGCAAGATTTAGCAGTTCTCGCTGATCAAACTGCCTGGTAAATCGCCTGATGGCAGAATCTCCCTGCTCTCTGACGTCTCGAACCACAGGTCGCATCTTGTCGACGATCAAGCTAAAATCGATCTTTCGCTCCTTCAGGAGTGTGAGAGCTTCTCGAGTAGGGTGTTCAATTGTCTTCATCGTTCTTCCTCCGGCTCAGCAGCTCTTTCTCAATCTCCTCAAGGGAAATATTGTATTTGCGCAAGAGAACCAGAACATGGAACACAAGATCGCAACTCTCATAGAGAATGGCTGCTCGGTCTCCTTTGAATGCAGCCTCAATGAGCTCGTACGCCTCTTCACTTACTTTCCGTTCCACAAGCGTCCCTTCAGTCAAAAGACGACACGTGTAGAACTGAGACTCATTTTGCTTCTGCCTTTCTGCAATGATTTGTTCTAAATCCTTAAAAATCTGGCTCATTTAGGGCACCATCTGTTCAATGTTTGTCACTAAAATTCCGCTGGCTCCCAGCATCTTTAGGTGATTGATGACTCCGGTCATTTCCCGATCGTCCACCACGACCTGGATCGCACAAAGATCATCGCGACCTAAAATCGACATTACCGTCGGCCCACTCAAACCAGGCACGACAGCAGACAAATCCATTAAGCTCTTCTTCGGGAGATTGGCGATCAAAAACTTTTGGTTCTTCGCCATCAAAACCGATTGAAGGGCCATGATGATCTGGTCGAATTTCTTCCTTTCAGTCCGAGCTTTTTCCTTGTTGGCAAATAGGCACGCCTTCGTCTCAAAAAGAGTCATCACCGAAACGAGGTCGTTCATCTTCAAAGTCTCTCCTGAAGAAGTCAGATCGACGATCGCATCCGCAAGTCCCAATTTGGGAGCCAGTTCTACTGCGCCTGACATATCAATGATGTCCGCTTGAATGCCTTCTCTGTCACAAAATGCTCTGGTAGTTTTTGGATATGAGGTGGCGATCTTCAATCGCTTTGTAAAGAGGTCCTCTTTGCAAAAGTCCTTTGAAACAGCCAAGACAAGCTCTGCCTTCCCAAAGTCCAATTCTAAGATTTGCTCGATCTCAACACCTTTTTCTTCGACCAAATCCTGTCCCGTAATCCCAAGATCGATGATCCCTTCCTGAATAAAGCCAGGAATGTCCCCTGCTCGTGCAAAAATCACCTCCATCGTGAAATTTTCGCAAAAAGCCGAGAGCTTTCGCTCCTTGGTTTGAATCTGGAATCCTGCTTGCGTCAAAAGTTCCAGGCTCTTATCGCTCAATCGCCCCTTATTGGGCAGTCCCAGTTTAATCATTTTTTCTCTCCTTGAAGGCTTGAAAAACAGCTCTTCGTTCCCAGGTGACACACCATTCCCTCGACATCGACCCAAATGAGCAATGTATCTCGGTCGCAATCCATCGCAATTCCCCGCACTTGCAGGGTATTTCCTGATGTTTCACCCTTCATCCAAAGACGCTTCTTGGAACGGCTATAAAACCAAACCTTTCCCTCTTCTTGCGTCTTCTTCCAAGCCTCTCGGTTCATGAATCCAAGCATCAGCACCTCGTTTGTGCCCTCTTCTTGAATAATCACAGGGAGTAAACCCCTTCCTTTGTCAAAATCTAACTGCAACATAACTTCCTTCTCCTTAGTGTTTAAAAAGCCTTTTCCCCGTAAAAATCATAGCAATCCCATGAGCGTTGCAAGCGTCAATCACCTCTTGATCCTTCTTAGATCCTCCTGGCTGTATGATGGCAGTGATGCCAGCCTTAGCCGCTGAATCAATCGAATCTGCAAAAGGGAAAAACCCATCGCTCGACAGAACCGATCCCTTCGCTCTCTCTTTTGCTTTGCGAAGCGCCAGAAAAACGCTATCAATCCGACTCATTTGTCCTGCTCCGATGCCGACCGTTACTCCATCTTTAGCGACGACGCTGCTATTGCTTTTCACCTCTTGATTGACCTTAGCGGCGAAGAGAAGGTCTTGGATTTGCTCGTCTGTAGGCTTTTTATCAGTGACTACTTGCCACTCTCTCTCTTGAATTGGAAATGGTTCGTTTGTTTGAACCAATAACCCTCCAGCAATTTCTTTAAAGGCTGTCGGTTTGAAGGAGGATGAAAAAGCGCCAGTTTTTAACACTCTTAAATTGATTTTTCCCTTGAGACATTCAATCGCCTTCTCGTCATAGTCGGGTGCAATAACCAGATCGAAAAATCTTTTTCTCATGGCTTCAGCTGTCTCAAAATCCACGCGGCAATTGAAAGCAACAATCCCTCCAAAAGCGCAAAGAGGGTCTGCCTCGAACGCTTCGATAAATGCCTTGGCAGGGGTCTCTTTTATGGCGACTCCGCAAGGATTATTGTGTTTGATAATGGCGCATGCTGGCCCGTTGAACTTTCTTACGAGCTCAAGAGCAGAATTCGCATCGAGAATATTGTTGTAAGACAACGGTTTCCCCTGCAATTGCAATGCCCCGGCTGCTGTTTCTTGGCTACCATTGCCGTCCAGGTAAAGAGCTGCTTGCGTGGAGGGATTTTCTCCATAAGCCAGCTCTCTTGCTTTTGAAAAAGAGAGAGTGAACAGATCGGGGAAAGCATCCTCACCCATAGAAGAGGCTACCCTTGCATCGTAAGCGGCGGTCAATCGAAAGGCTTTGGCTGCCATGGCCTTTCTAAACTCAAGATCAATCCTGTTTGTGGCTAATCTTTGGGCCACTTCTTTGTAATCACCGGGATCGCACACAACCAGGACATTTTCATAATTTTTGGCAGCGGCACGCAAAAGCGCCGAGCCGCCAATGTCAATCTCCCCCAACTCCATCGAGTAGAGATTAGCAACGACGAGGCGAATCGCTGGAATTTGAACCGAATCTTCAGTGCTTAAAATACCCGCAAAAATTTTCGGATGAAGCGTCTTCACCTTACCACCAAGCAGCTCTGGAATCCCCGTGTAATCCTCTATTTTTTGAGCAGGAATTCCCTCACTTTTCAAAAACTGAAAAGTTCCAGCAGTTGATAAAATCTCAAATTGCAGAGCTAATATTCTGACAAAATCCAATAATCCAGACTTGTCAGAAACAGAAATAATTGCTTTTTTCATACCAATCCAAAATAAAAATTGTTAAAAACAACCAACTGTAAAAACAGCAAGTCGATAAAAAATTTAAAAATAAAAATTCGGCAATTTACTCGTTGCTGTAGAACAACGAATAAAAAATATTAGGAATGGTGATGATGATGGTGAGAATGAGAGGTGACAAGAACGAATGAAGGAAGAATTGTTGCAGCGAGCGCCTGTGAGGATTGCCCTCGGCACAGCCACAAAGTAGTGTTAAAATCTTGTTTCATAATTCATCTCTCTCAGGATAAATCTATCCTTTATAGCCCCATTATATAAAGATGAAGCTTTTTTATCAATAAAATAACTAAAAAACTCTTAACTAACAACATTAACCGACTGTTTATAAAAGAGTTAAGGATGTCATATTTTCGCTCTTACTACCATGACGAAACCAGCCCTAACAATGGGCTCATCAGGTGTTTTGAAGAGCTTGTCTGGCCCCCTAATTGTTATACGGCACGCGGTCAGCTTTAGCTTCTTTCGTACACCCCCCATGCTTTAACACTGCCAAGCGAGAGTGTTCTCTTCCTGCTTTCGTTTTCGGGCCTTTTGAAGTACCTCCATGCATATGACAAGTCGTTCTTCCACGAACAGCCAATTTTTGACACTGCTCCTCTGATCTTTTACTTTTTGCTACACACTGCGCCATAATGATCCAAGGGGTTCAGTTCTCAGATTTTTTTTGCATCCCCTCCCCGGGGTTGAATGAGAGAGGTTCTGGGCTACAATCGCTTGGCCCTCGTTGTGAACATGGACCACCTGCACCGTCTGTTGGCCGCCTGATCGATATTTCAAGATGGTCTGCATGGTCTGGTTGGCTGTATTAAACAGCTTATTGGCAAGAAGAAAAAGTCTCTCTTCGTGGTAGAATCCCTGTTCCGGCAGGTTGGCGTGTCTAAGACATTTCATGCCTGAATCTTGCAGAGCAATGAATTGTCCAAGAAGCATCGCTTCCGTCTCATCCTTCGGTCTCAGGGCGGAGAGCAATGCTGACACTTCATTCATTCTCAGGTCGCTTCTTTCTCCTGTCATTCCACGAGCAACTTTAACGCGATGTGCGAGTTTCCGAAGCGGGAAATCGCACATGAAATAATTGAAAAATGACATGCCGTTCTGCACACTGTTTTGCGCTTAAACCAAACAGGAGCGCAAGGCATGTCGATCGACGACTTTATCATATCTGTCTTTTGTCTAGTAGACGATGAACTAGAAAAAATTCTTAGAGGGAAAAAACTGCGTCAGAGAGGTCCTGGGCCAGGACTGAAAGACAGTGAGGTAATCGCTATCGAAATCGTGGGGGAATTCCTGGGGATGGATTGCGATAAAACCATTTGGGAATATTTCAAAAGGCATTGGTCTCATTTTTTCCCGAAAATCCCAGACAGATCAAATTTTGCGAGAGCTCACTTCAGTCACATTTTTAAGGGGGATGCTGCATACGGTTATTGTGCTACCAAAAAAGAACGTTACTACGGTTTTCGAGGACACATTGTGATCAGTTCGACCGGGGTGATAACAGGGGCCACATTTACAAAGGCAAATATTGATGAACGGGATGCGTGTCCTGAACTGGTCGAGACAATCAAAGGGCTTCTACTAGGAGACAAGGGATATATTCGTCCCTGAATTGCAGGGTCAACTTAAGGGGCATGGATTGAATTTGGAGACCCCCTTACGAGAAAATATGTAAGGATGATCGACCAAAAGATTTTTTGAGATGGATGATGGGGACTCGACGTCTTGTTGAAACAGTTATAGGACAATTGACTGAGCGATTTCACATTGAGAAAGTGCGGGCTTGAGATCTATGGCATCAATGCTCTAGGTTTTGGAGAAAATTACTGGCACATACGGCCAGCATAAAGCTTAGCTTGAGCATAAGGAACGAGCCTTTGCAATTTGAGCATCTTGTCCATCATTAATCATGTGCGATTTTCCGCTTCGGAAACTCGCACATCGCGTTAGTTTTGTCCCTTTTGTCCCTTTTGTCCCAATTGTCCCTAAGATGAAGGCTGGGGTTGGCAACAAGAGCTGTTGCCATTTTTTGCGGCGAAGTGCACCAGGAGTGCACCATGGTACAAAAATGGCAGTTATAGCTCTCGCCGTAACTGCCTAAATCTAAAATTCTCCGGGTGCAAGATTCGAACTTGCGACCAATGGATTAACAGTCTCATTCATTTCCACTTTCCACAACGATGATCAAAGCTTAACAACAATAGAATTAAATTGTTAAGGACTTTTTCACAGTTGATGGAAATTGTTGATTATTGGTCACTTTTGTGAGCCAGTGGGGAAATTTTGGGGAATTGCTCAAGGCAGAGAAAGGAAGCCTTTTTCATAGCATACCCGGAGAAACCGTAAGATTTTGCAAGCCAGTGTGTCAAAATTGTGCCATCGAAAAGGGAGCGGCAGGTTCTGAAGCCGCCCTTTTATAGTGAAGGTTAGGCTTTTGCGCCGTGTTGCAAGAGATATTGAACGATTTCTGGTTGCTGTGTTTGCATAGCTAATTGCAGAGGAGATTTATTACCCATGCCAAGGTATGGTGTTTTTCTGTTTACATCTGCACCTGATTGAACAAGAAGATCAATAACATCCAAACTTCCACCTATTGCAATGGCTACAGTGAGGGCGGTTTGTCCGCCATTAGCGCTTTTCTTGAATTCCATATTTAAATCGACACCTTTTTTAATTAAAGAATTTAGAATTGCTACATTTCCATTATAAGCAAGGATGGTTTCAAATAAAGGACAGTTTTCTGGTTCGTTTGAATGAATATTTGCTCCCTTTTCGATCATTAAAAGAGCAATTTCAATATACTCTTGAGATGTTTGGCTTGTGTGGATCGCTAATTCAAGCGAACCTTTATTGCCAGCTTTCTCATTCAAATTAACACCATGATCAATCAGCGATTTCGCAGTTTTGTGATCTTTCATGAATATGGCTGTTTCCAGCAAACCCATGTCATTCCATTTAACCTTTGGGTTCGTGTTGGCGCCATTTTTAAGCAATATTTCCACAGCATAATCGCAACAATTCAAGATCGCGATCGTCAATGGCGACATTCCATTTTGATCTGGATAATCGACGCTTACCCCTTGGGCCAAAAGGAAACGTATTACGGCTGGATTATTCTCCAAAATCGCTTTGTGAATCAGGGTATGAGGATTGATCTTCTTTAAGCGAACGTCTTCTTGTAAGGAACCCGAATTGAACCGATCCGTTAAGCTCTGCTCAAATTGAGCTTTGGGCTGAGGAGTATTTTCAGCAGCAAATTTGCGGAATGCAGCTTTTGGGGAACCGTCGATTTTAATGGCAGCGGCTTTTTCTCCCTGAACCAAAAAGAGTGGTTGAACAATGTTATCTCGAACATCTATTTTCTCTATTCTTTGCGTTTGCATAAGTCTCCATTTTTATTTTAAAAATAAATAGAAGCGGAAACGCACGAAACGGCCCCGCTTGCTTGATTAGGCTTTTGCGCCATGTTGCACGAGGTACTGCACGATTTCTACCTCATGTAGTTTAAGAGCCAAGGTTAAAGGAGATTGAATTTCACCCTGCACCTTCGATTTTTTATTTAAATCGGCACCATTTTCAATAAATAATTTCACTAAATCAAACCGAGAATCCGATATCGCTAAATGGAGAAGCGTACCCATGCTCTGATGCTCTTGATTCACATCAACCCCATTTTCAATAAACAATTCAATTAAAGGGATACACCAATTTGGATTTAGAGATCCCCATTTGAGAGCTAGAAAAAGAGAAGGAATACCCCCACCTACCTTCATATTTACATCGGCCCCCTTGCGAAGCAAGAGTTCAAGAACAAAGAAATCTCCTTGTTGGGCAAGAAAAATGGATTCGTAAAATGGACTGCTAGTGGAATTGTTTGAATGAATATCTGATCCTTTTTCTATCAATAATTCAACAATCTTTTCCCATTCAGATCTAGTTTTGAAATCATGAGCTAAACAGATTGCCTGAACTAAAGCACTTTGTTCAATCTCATTTATCTTAATATCAGCACCATGCTTCAGCAATGCGAGAACTGATTTATGGTCTTTCATTAAAAATGCGATCTCCAGCAGAGTCATTCCATTCCACTGAATCTTTGGATTGACATTGGCACCATGCTCCAACAACACATCAACTGCATAGTCGCATCGATTCAGTAGTGCAACAGTAAGTGGTGACATCCCATCAGAATCCGGATAATCGACACTCACGCCTTGAGCTAGGAGAAACCTGAACCTATCCTCCAATTCTTAATGATTCATTTATGGTCGATTTTGAGGCGATTTTTCGTCGTCGACCGCCCGAAGTAAATATCGGGACGGTGATCTTTACGAGGGCGGAGGCGCGAAAAGCGCCCAAAAGCGTGCCGTAAAGGGATCGTGAAGAATTGGAGGATAGGTTCCTGATTACTACAGGGGAATTTTCCAAGATTGCTTTATGGATCATGGTATGTGGGTTAATCTTCTTAACTAGGATATCGTTCTGTAACAAACCTGAATTAAAACGATCCGTTAAGCTTTGCTCAAATTGAACTTGAGGCTGAAGAGCCTGTTCCGCAGCGAATTTGCGGAATGTCGCTTTTTGGGAACCGCCATTGATGTTCCCTACCGTTGAATTAACGTCTGTCGCTTTGATCGGTTGCGTGAGAATGTTTGGTTGAACATCTAAGATTTCTACTTTTGATACTGCTTGCATAAATCTCCAATTTTGTTTTGAAAAGTTTCTAACAACTTATATAAAATCAGAGCAGATAATACACAAATCAGAAATAAAAGAATGGTTTAATTAATAACTATTTATATCAGAAATTTTACTTGCATTAGAGAAGCATTCTTCGAAAAACCTCGCCCTAGCGCCCTATAAGCAGAAGCCCGGAGTAGGGATGAGATAATGATTTTATAGCAGGTTATGATTGAAATACTTCATTGGAGCCTCATCAGCTTCCGGCTCCCACAGAAAAACGATTCATTCCTGCTCGTTCGTCGCAAGGCTAATCCTTCCCCCTAATCGCATCTATCGCGTCATGATACCGCTCTTCGGTCGCCTCGTCGGTTGGGTCTAGAATCTATTATCGCAAGTCGAGGCATATGAAGGGTAGCCGTCAGGCTAGTCGATCGATTTTCTGGGCTTGCAGTTCGTTAAGAGAAAAGCGCCCCATTAGGAGATGCGCTCGATTTTTTTGTTTTCCAATGAGCGATCGTAACGCAACATTTCCTGTGAGAAGATATTCATAACTGTCAAAGCAACTGCTTCTTGAAGTGTAAAGCTCGGTGTGAATGTTCTCGACGAGATCTGTTTTGCTATGATAAATCCACCAGTAATTATAATTGACCCACAAAGAATAAGCTTTCTTGTAATGGGGTGTTTTTCTAAAAATTTACTAATCTGATTACTAGAGTGGTGCGTTTGTTCTCTTATCTGAATGGAATTGGCTGTTTTCATAAATTACATTTCCTTTTTTAATTAACCCCGATGTACTTTGTTCCTGCGCAACACGCCAGGCAACCAGGAATTCCGGCTGGCGTAATTAGAAGAGCAACACACCCTGCTTTAGCAGCAGCACTTTTACCGTAACTACCAGCATCAGGTAAATTTTTGCTCCATAGACTATAGCCAGCCATGAATAGATCTCCAGCCATCCTACTACCAGCTGAAAGTGGATTATTACAAATTGAGTAGCAATCTATGCCATCTCCAATTGGTTTTATCGCCGTCACCACTTTCCCGAGTTGTTTTACAACTTCCCATTTTCCATTCTTCAATGCCTGTTCTGTTGTGGTTTTAATCATTTCTTTTCCCACTAGACATGTCTCGACGCAGATTTGATGTGTGACAGTTTTTTCTCCAGTAATTGGCGTGCACTGAACCTCGCAATATTCTCTCCAAGGGAATCCGCCTTCATCTGCTTTTGCCATTGGCAAATTTGACAAAGTGTTTACAGCCAGCATTGTAATGCTGAGCATTCCGAGTGTTTGGATTGGGTTATTTCCGAGGGATGCAGAAAGAAAGTTGCTCGTCCCTACTGCTTGAAGTGCCATAAAAAACCTCCTTGGCTTTTGAAAATTCATCAACAATAAGAACTATGCAGAATTTTTCAAACTAAATTAAAAAATACTACGTTTGTAAACTATTTATTTAGGCTTGCGTCTAAATTTTTTGTGTCTTAGTGTCTTCCCTTTTTCTAAAACCCTTCAACCTTGAGGATCTCATGAGTTCCTTAGCAATCTCTCAATACGGAGTTCGCCCCGGAGTATTTGGGCCCTTAGCAGCGCCCGCATTGCTTCAAGTAGCCAGCGCTATTTCAAAACTATCAGTGCCGCTCGTTGCTTTGTATGCGCTATCTAATGTTCCTGCTGTAGAAGGCAAATCCATGCCAAGCATGGGCAAACCTGTTCCTGGCATGACTGATTGGCAGCGGGATGGTTTCATTAAATGCATGAATGCCTGCGATAAAGTCGACGCAGAGCTCCTGAGACTCCTGTGCTACGTTGGTTGTGGGGTGATTGACGTATTCAAAAACAAGAAAAAATCAAGCTAGGCGGTTCAATGAAAGAAATAATGCTCAGTCCTTTAGGAATGATAATCCTCTTGCTGGTGAGGATATTTTTAGGATCATTATGCTTGTGCAGCGGGATACACATGTTTGATTTCAAAAAGCTTATGCCTTTTTTCTCATGGAGAAGAGTGACAGGCCTTTGTTTGGTGACGATTGGACTACGGCTGCTTGTAGATGCGATACTCTTCTTCTCTCTTACGTAAAGGTTGACAATTCCGAGCTTTCTTGGTTATGGTATTTCTTCAAAAGTTAGTAAACCATGGAGAAAATTCGTTATGACCCAGATATCAAATGTAGAAAAACAGGTACGTTTCCGCAAAAAAGAACAGCTCAAACGTGATGCCGACAATATCTTCCGTAAATGGCAATCTCAGGTGTCGACATTTAAACAGCAGTCAATAACGTCCCAAGACGTCCAATACTCTCTTGACAAAGCTATCGATCTCCCCTCTGGATGGACAGATGAACATTATGAACGCGCAGAACAAGCTCTCAAACAAATTGACGCGGATCTTTGTTACGGAGTTGATCAGCTTAAAAATGACGTTGATGCCTCCTGGAGGCCTCAAGGTTTGATGACCACATCCGATCCAGCTAAATACATGAGCGATTATAAGGCAGAGCTCGAAGACACACGAGCTTTAGCGGCTCATTTCATCTCTGGATACAAGCTATCAAATTTGAGCGATGCAAATAAAGCCGCAGCCGTGACAGAACTGTTGCGCTTTGCGGGACGATTTTTGGCAAGCAGTTGTGATGTTCCACCTTCCCAGGCAACCACCATCTGCCTGGCGAGCATTGGCCCTCACTATAATCGACCTGATTGGTTTGCGGAGGAACTCGTCAAAGCGCTCCGCAACCAGATTGATCAAAGACTCTCTCTACATTTAAAACCCAGCTCTTGAAGTCTTTGATAAAAATCGCCTTGCATCCGGCATTAGCCAGCAAGGCGATATTTCTCGATATCCTCAACGGCTTCTTTGGCGAACTGGATTTGCTGCAAGTAAAGATCGTCGATCATGGTCCTCTTGGTCTTCTCGTCGATATCGGGGTTCTGCCAAATCTCGTTGATCGCCCGCTGGTTCTTCTGCATGGCCTTGTAGGCTCGCTGTAAGGTCGGGTAGTCGTAAAGCGATTCGACCCGCTCATAAGCCTCTTCGATCGCTTCCGGCTCCTCAAGCTCGACCTTCTCAGCCTGTTTAATGGAGCGGCGCCGAGCTGTGGCATCGGCATACATGTCGTAGAACTTCTCGATGTTCCTAGCAGACGCTCTTGGGTACCGGGAAACGAACGCATCGAGACCCAGTCTTTCTGTAATGGTCTTCTCCGGCCCTGGGATCTTATCGCTCAGTCCAGCGGCTTCCAATCCAGCATCGGCAAGAGAGACGACAAGCCGTCCAAGGCCCGCTCCCCACGAATTTATGAAGTGGTCGATGACGGCAGGAGAGGCGGCTTTCGATCGCGTGTCCTGGCCCATCATGTAGGTCATGGCGCGGCCAAGAAGCCTGGCGGTCGCCGAGCTGTTATTCTTGTATTGGTACTTGGCTACTAGCCCTTCTTTAGCCCGAGGAATGATAGGCGCGCCGGTAAAGAAATTCCGGTTCGCCGCCGCTTCTACGAACGGATTAGCGAAAGCGGGCACGAAGTTCGGGAGCATGGCAGAGGCAATGCTGCCTATGAACCCTTCGAAGGCATGGGGATCTTTCTTGATGAAGTGGTTATACATACGCTGCGTCAGGCCGTGGACGAGGACTCCGGTTTCGAAGGGGACGGGGATCTTGATAGCAGTATCGCCGATGAAGGAGATGAAGTTGAAGTCTTTCTCTTCTTCGTAGAATTCTTTGACCCGTTCATCATCCTGGTTCATCCAGGCGAGGATTAGCGATGGGATGAGGATGAACCCAACTGCCCTGGCAATGAATTCGGCTCGATCCTGGTCGCTGGCGAGCGTTCTGATGAGCTTGTCTCCGCCTTGTACAGTTGCATTCCAGAAAGGGATGATCTGGTTTAACGCCTTGGTTTGCAGACCCATCTTAGCGAAATCAATGCTCAGGTCTCGGGAAGCGAAAGCGGCGATTTCTTTACCCAAGCGCGTCTCTCCCTCTACATTCAAAGCGCGGCCGAACTCAGCAAGCCGATTAGCCTCTTCCGAGATTTCGGCGACCTTTCTGAGCCACCGGATCACTTGGTGCGGTTGCAACCCGTCTCGCACTTCTTTGAGCTTCTTGATAATCGCTTCCCGATCCATCGACTGCATGGTAGACATGCCGCCGCCCGATTTCATCCATTCGACGTAGAGCTTGGCTTGTTTGGCTGCGATGCCCAATTGAGCAAGCGGGGCGTAAAGAGTGTCCAGGAACAGCGCAGGGGGGTCCTTGATGTTCTTCCCATACTTGGTGAAGAGAAAGCCGCCCCATGTATCGCGCACGATGTTTTTCATCATGAATTTTGGGTTGAGAATGGCACCGGCGCGCAATGCCCTGGCTGGAATGCGGAGGATTTTGGTGATGATGTCGGCGGTGTAAGGAGCGATCCCCTTCGTCCACATCTGGTAAATCTCTGGGGAAACTTCAAAGTAGCTCGGCTTGCCTTCATGGAATACGGTGATGATGTTTTCCCCGGCAGGATAAGTGCCTGGACCGAAGCGCAAGAAGAAATCAGGCATGATTTCAGCGAGCTTAATCCCAAAGTCCTCAAGCTTTTCCTCGCCTAAGCCACCGCCGCCTTCGGTAATCCAGCCGCTCTGTTTTAGCAGAGCTTCCATCTGCTTGAGCGCTTCTTCCCGCGAAATCTTGGCCTTGAGTTCTATTGGAGCGGGCACATATTCCACAAGCCGTCCAATTCCTCTCATTTTTGCCAATTCTGCAAGCGCTTGGCCGGAAAGATTCTTCTCGGCGTTGACGATGATCGCGTATGTATTCTTGATGACAGATTCTATAGGGGCAATTATATCCCGCGTGCTGCCTTTCATGCGCTTGATCGGCTTTCCGGCTTGCAGCCGTCCGCCTATTGCCGCTACCCCAGCTGGTTTCTCGATGACGCGCTGGAATGGGACATACATCATGTTCGCTTTCTTGATGGCTGCATACTGCTCATTGGAGAGAACCCCACCATCTCGGGCATAGGTGAGGAGCGCATCATTGTAATGATCCAGGAGGACAGCTAGTTTCTTATATTTTGGAGCCAGGTTCCTTTCCGTTACGATGGCATCGCCGTAGTTGATCCCCGTCTCGATGTTCTGTTTTCCTTTTTCCATAACTCTGCGGGCGATCAAATAATCGTTAAATTCCTTGTACTCCTCGGGAGTTTTGAGCTTGCGGAGGATCTGGCGCAGGCCCCTTCCTTTTCGCTTCAGAGTCTTGGCATCGAAGGTCTCGTGAGTGAGGAAGACATCAGCCCTTCCTATCGCCCCTTTCAGGACGCGGAGAGAGCGATAGAGGTTGCGCGGGTCTTTGAGGTTCTCAACCTCGGACAAGGATATTCCGAACGCCTCTGCGACCAACCGCTTTGCCGGGAAGACATCGTCTAGGAAGTTTGTCTTCAGCTTGTCCATGTCAAGGCTGGATTTCACCCAATCAACCAGATTGTCGAGTTTAGAAGAATCGTCGCCATAGTCGGTTTGGGCACGAATACGCGATTCTGGTGTGCCTTGCAAGTACTGCTCGTAGTAGTCTCGCGCTTCCAAAAGAGCGTTGCGTAGCTCGGGATATTGTGCCTCCAGGTCGGCGTCGAACTTGGCGTAAAACTTTGGGGCCAGTTTTAGAGCCGTGTCCGGGTTAGTGACATATAGACGGGTGAACTCGGCGAACCCTTCCATGCCAAAAGGTTCATAGAGGGCGAGCGGTTTCAGCTCGTCGAGGTAGGGACGGAGGGCGGCATTGATGTTTTCTCTCTGTTCGACATGAGTTTTGGCATCCCCGCCGTATAGGGTCGTATGCAAGTTATGTCCGATCTCATGCGCCGCCGTCTCGATATCGTTGTCCTTGAGGAGGCGGGTGACTCTGGACCACAGTTTGTGGATGCCTGATGCCCGCTGTCCGAATTTACCTAGACGGATAGGATCGGTGAATGCTTTGCGGAACAGGTTGAGAATTTCACTGCGGGCGATCGCCTGTTTCTTGCCCATGATGCTGGGTTGCTTCTCTGCCAATTCCTTCTCGGCTGGCCTTATACGGACTTTTTTCTCTAAAGCACCGCCTCTTCCCAGTGGAACTTCGTAGCGGGATGCCTCTTTTTTTTCTTTTAAGTCTCTTAGCCCGGCTTTCAGCTGGGCAAGATAGTCTTTCTCAGAGGACAAGCCATCTCTTTTTTGTTCCAGATTGTCCTTTGCTCCCATGATGGATGCCTTGATCTCGCCTCTTTCTTTCGCTTTCCTCAGCTCGGTGTCTCTTTGTTCTTTGGTAGGGTGTAGGTAAGAAATGGGAGATAGTTGGCTTTCTCTCTTCTTTAGGTCTTCGATGAGTTGTTTTTGCTGATCTATGGCTTCGCGCATGTTTTCGACATGGGCTTCGCTCTCTTTCACCTTCTGCGATAAGTGAGCAATCTTTTCTGGAACGGTTTTTGGTTCTGGCTTCCGAACATAGCCGGATACTGGCTTAGGCGCTTCGGTCGTGACGGACTTTTCTGGCTCTGGCTCCAGATAGGACGGCTTGCCTCTAGTTTCTAGTTCTTTCAACACTTCAACCAAACCAGGGCGGGTTTTCCTCAGTGTATTGAGCAATCTTTCATCGTTTGCATTAGCTCTGGGCCCTAGTGCCTCAAGTGCTTTGATTTTCTTGTCGGTATCTGAAAGCATCGCCCGAACATCGTCAATATTTTCGAAATCACGCACTTTCGGCTCTTGGGCAGCCTTTGGCTCGGGTATTGGGGAAGGACCTTTTTCTTTGACCGTAGCTTCAATGATCGTCTCCGGCTCTTTCACAGCAAGATCGGCCATTGCTTCGATCTGCTCTGGGGCGATGATAGCGGCCCCAGTTTCAGGATCGGTTGGAGGATGCTTCCAGCCGTAATGTTTTTTCGCTCCCTGCCATAAGCGGTTGAGAACTTCACGCGTAGGAAGGCCGGTTTCAGCTTTGAGTTTATTGACGATCACACCGAATTCAGCGCCGGCATGAGTGAGTTGGATTGCCGCGTCAATCCCCGCCCAAATGGCTCCGTGTTTGAGCAATTCTCCCTTGGATGGCAATTCCCCTTTCTCCGTGAGCGATTCGACGGCTGGAATGGCGGCGCCTGTGGTTCCGGCCTGAGAGATGTTGACGAGGGAGCGAAGGAATCCAGGGGCGTATTTCGATGCGGTTGCCAGTATCTTCAATGGGGCGAATGCTTCTCCTATGGCAATTTGAGTTCCGGCTTCGGCAGCAACTTTCTTAGCTTGATCAGGAGAAAGAGAGGGTGCGCCGGCGGGTCCTCCAGATTGCATTTGATATGCAAATGCTTGACCGAGCCTATCTAAAAAACCGGGAGGCTTTGCTTGCTGATCTTGGAGGGATGGCTGCCCTTCTAAATCGGCAAAGAAATTCACAGGAGCCATCTGCATGGTTGGCGACGTCTTGGGCTTCACAACCGGGGCTTGTTGAGGAATGTCGGAGAAAAATTTATTCGCTTCTGGTTTTTGTGAAAGATCAGAGAAGAAATCTGGAGCCGTTGCCATTACTCAAATTCCTCAGATAAAATCTGTTGGGCAGCTTGGCGATTGTTGCCAACCTGATTCAGTACCGCATTTCGCCTGGCAATGTGATCGGGGTTTCTTGGGTCCCATTTTATCCTTTGTGCCATAGGCTGCGTCATGGGGGCTTGTGGCTGGGGTGCGGCTGTCTGGGGTTGGATTGGCTGAGGTGCTTGCGCGGGAGCTTGAGCCTCTTGCATTTCGAGATATTTAAATTCGGGCTGCTCTCCGCCCCGGAGGCGGGTTCTGTTTGCTGCTTGTTCCCTTGTGAGATTATCCTTCAGATCCCGAAGCCGCTTGCGCTCTTCCCTACTCGCAGTTTCCTTCAGGTCGTTGTTGATCTGAGAAATTTTTTTGTCGTAAGCGCCAAGAAGATCTGCATGGGCGAGACGCTTTTCCCTAGATTTTTGGTAGCCGAATTGTTCTGCCTTGGTCGATGCGCCAACAGCCTTGTAAAATGAATCCCGGCGCTCTGGTGAGAGTTTCAAGGAAAGCTCGATTCTTTGGAGATCCGTCAGATCTGGAGAAAACATTTTGCCGATGATCGTCTCATCTCTCTTATTTACGGAGCGTTGTAGCAATCCCTTTCCGACATCGCCGAGGGCTTGGGCTAGAACTGGAGCGAGTTGCTCTCCGAAAGATGGGACGTATGGCAAGATTTGTATCTGAGGCATAATTTACCTAATTTGTGTTGCTTATTCGATTATATCAGAAGAATAAAAATTTATAATCAGATTGATTTTGAAAAAATGATCCATTTTTCAGTGTAAGATCAGACCATGATCTGTCCTAACAATCCAAAATGCGTCAGATGAAAGTCTGTTTTCGCATTCATTGGACATTTTTGCGCCCACATCTTATATTCTCTCCGTTCAAAAAGGAGAAAGCTCGTGTTGGGGAAAAATATTGGATATCGAAGAGTGAGCATGGCGACGCAAACGCTGGACAGACAGCTCGACGGCTTAGAATTTGATCGCCTGTTCGAGGATAAGTGTTCGGGCAAAGACCTCGATCGTCCGCAGTTTGATGAAATGATGAAGTTTTTAAGAGACGGCGACACGCTGACGGTGCATAGCCTGGATCGGTTGGCAAGAAATCTTGGGGATTTGAGAAACACGGTAAAGACGCTGACGGATAAGGGCGTTGTGGTGAAGTTTCTGAAAGAGAATCTGACCTTCTCGAAGGGAATAGCCGATCCAATGTCCCAGCTAATGCTCGACATGATGGGAGCTTTCGCTCAATTCGAGCGATCCCTGATGTTGGAGCGGCAAAGGGAAGGGATTGCCATCGCGAAGGCAAAGGGACTCTATCGAGGAGGAAGGCCAAAGCTCACGGCGGCACAAGTGGCCGATCTGAAGGAGAAAAATAGGCTGGGAGTATCCAAGACCAGGATAGCAAAGGATTTCGGGATAACAAGAGAGACGGTATATCAATACTTAAAGCCATGACAACAAGCCAGTTATGCCAATTAAAACGACATGAATTTTACAACAAAGCATTGACAAATTATGCTAGTAGTGGCATAATATAGAATATAAGGAATAGGAATGAGCGACCCTAAAAAGAACCGAGACCTTATTTACCTGGGGTCTTCAAAAAAGGATGCTGAGAAGCTGCCGCAAGAGATAAAAGATTTATTTTCAACCGCCTTGAAGCTAGCTCTCAATGGAGAAACGCACGAAGATGCAAAGTCATACAGGCATCATGGGAGCGGTGTTTTTGAAGTGGTAGGCGATTATCGTAATTCTACATTTAGAGAGGTGTACACGGTACGCTATAAGGAAGTGGTTTTTGTGATTCACATTTTTCAAAAAAAGAGCAAAAAGAGATCAGAAGTTCCAAAAGAAGATAAAGAATTAATTGAGCAAAGGATCAAATGGGCAGATCAAATTTATAAGGAGCAGTATGGGAAGAAAAAGAAAAGTTAAAGAACTTATATCCGAGAAAGTTGAGTACGAAGTTAGCTCGGGCAATATATTTGAAGATTTTGGCTTTAAACATCCAAAAGAAGCGAACGCAAAGTCTGACCTTGCATTATTGATTAGAAAAATCATTAAACAGAGAAAATTAACTCAGTCACAGGCCGCAAAATTAATGAAAGTAGACCAACCCAAGGTTTCAAGGATTGTGAGAGGTCTGTTATCAGAATTTACAATCGAGAGATTAATGAATTATCTGATTTGCCTGGGATGCGATCTTGAGATCAAACCGACTTTGGGGAAGGCAGTCATTCCATCGATTCATGTTACGAAGAACACAAATCTAAAAAGATTGCACGCTTGATGCCTTCTAGGAAAATCAGTAGGAAGGCCGCAATCTTGCCCTACAGCCGGCCGAGTTTTGATGAATTGAGGCCATTTATTCGTGATTCGCGGCCCAGTAGTAATTTGCATCAATCGCCTCTGTAAGATTTGGATCTTTTTTAAAACATTTGATTCGGATGCTGCTCCCAGGTTGTTCATATGTACTTGTATAATATGTGCCGTAAAGCGGCGTAGAGACACTAGTTCTGGAAGATGCATCAGATGAGGAAAGAATGACAAAATACTTGTAGCCATTTTGAAGGGTCAATTCAGAAGCTCTTAGCAGAGAGAGTTTCGACACTCTTTCTCTAGATGTAGATGAATTTCCTCTAAATGTCACAATAAAGGAATCCGGTCCCGCTACTATTTCCGAGTATCCTCCATTGAAGAACCCTTCTTTTTGATATGCGGTAGCACATCCGCTTAAAAAAGTTGTAAAAATAATTATAGATAAATGTCTTGCTCTCATCTTGATCTCACGTTGTTGGCTTTCGTATTTTCGAAGACGTGATGTTTTCGTCATGAAATCATAGAGAGGCTGCGAATTTTCGTCTTGTACGAATTAGTTTTTTAATGTATGAATGAGCTTATACTGGATGTTTGAAATGGAAATCCTAACGACCAAAGAGGCGTGCGCCCTATTGAAGACGAAGCGGCTTTCCCTCTATAAATTAGTGAAATCCGGAGAGATCCGGGCATTTAAGATGGGTCGTGACTGGAAATTCGAGCGGACGGCGATAGAAAATTGGATCCGCAAAAGGCTAAGTGAAAGCAAGCAAAACAAGCGCCCATGATGGAAACCTCGATGACTTGGAGCGAAATATTTTCTATTGGCGCCAACATCGCCGCGATTATTGGCGTTTTGCTGGTGCTAACCGGGCTGCCTTTCTTTTGGCAGCGTTTTCTACGTCAGAAGCGCATAGAAAATGCTAACGAAAACTCTTGGAAAGTGCTTGAATTATTGGATGTTGCAGAGGAGTCTATAAATTCCCTTTTTTGGCGTTTCAAGGCAAGCAAACCGGATGGGGAACAGTTTGAATTCCAAAAGAACGTATTTGCCTCCGTGAAAAAGTTGCGAACAGGGTTAATGGTGCTGCACGGAACGGCACCCGGAATCGCAGACCATCTGAAATGGTTAGAGTCGGCTATTAAGGCTCATGAGGCCAGAATGCGCGCCGTAAGGAATAATGAAATGCGAGCTTACAGAGCTTCCATTGACCTACTGGAAGATTTGGCTACCGGCTCGTACGTCTCAAGGGAACCCAACCTGGTGAAGTTTGAGGAACTCAGACAACTTATCACTTCCATCGCCGGATTGGTTTTCTTGCACCAGAGTTGGTTTTCAAGACTAAGACTACCCAAGTTTTCCCGCCGCCAAAAGCACGATCGCCAAGTACATGACAATAGAGCTGTAAATTTAAGACTTCAGTAATTCAGTCTGGCGTAACCAGCGTAAAGAGGATGGGATTCTTCTAGATCAATATTGAACCCCTCTTTGCCATACATTGCCTTTCGCTCAAGCGCAGCAGCCTTCGCCTCGTTCATTTCTCCATCTCCGACGATCAGATTGAGACCGACGGCCAGCATTCGGAAGGCGTCGGCGCCATGACTGGCGAAATTGTGGAGGGGCTTTGCTCCCCAGCAGCCTTGCTTTTCGTTCCATTGACGGCGGTAGCTGTCGAGGCTTTTTAAGCCCAGCTCGCACCGCCTTTCATCGAACCAAAGGCGAGGGAACAGGAGCCGCGCGGCGTCGATGCCTTCATCGATGCCAACATCGGGGACGCGGATAAAGTTAACGCCGTGCCTGGCTGCTAGCTCCTGCCTGGAATGCCCACTGGAATACTCATGAACACTGATATCGAAGGGAGCCAGATGTTTGCCATAGCTATAGTCTTTGCTTTTCACGAGCTTGAGATAATACGTCAATGCCTTCTGGCTCTCCTCATGATATTCGAGGATGTGAATTTCCTTGCCGACGATTTGAAACCACCAGATGCTCGTTGAATCGCCATAACCCAAATCCCATGCCGTATGAACCGGAACATCTTCGTCATAGGGCACGTTGCTGATACGCCCCTGATGCCGTGCTGTGGCAAGCTGCTGGGCATAGTATGCGCCTTGTGCGGACGTCTCGAAGCTCTCGGCTGGCGTGGAGGGGAATTCTCTGCGCATATCGTCTTGCTGAACGGATTGCTTGGCTGCGTACCAGGATTTTTGCTGGGGCGTCAGCGCGATGCCGATCTCGGCAAGAGACTCGAAATACTTTGCCAGCTCGGGAGGGACAGGGATTAGGCGGTCGAGGGCATAATCCGGGCAGCGCCACCAAGGGAAGAAATGGAAGCGGAAGTCGAGCTTGGAGAGAGGTTCCTTTGCATCCCGCATGGCCTGGGCCTTGCGGCTCATCTCGAAGAAGTGGCCGTCCCGGCCCTCGGCCGTGCTTTCGATAAAGCAATATTGCCCTGGGGATAGGGTGTTGAGCGATCCCGTGATGATCTCTCGCGCCTTCTCAGGGTAATGCGAACAGATCTTTCCAAATTCGCTCACGTGGAGGTAGTTGAGAGTAGATCCGCGCATCGATGTGCCGACGCGGAGACTGCTCCCGTTGCTGAAGACCAGCTCGCGGGCGCTATCGACGGTGGCGGTGCGAAGGGAGCGAATCGCTTGGGGCAGGGCGTCGTAGGCGAATTTCACGCGCTTAAACATGTGTTCCGCGTCCTCTCGTGTGTGGCAAATGATCCCGGCCGCTAAATTCGAATTAAAGAGGCATCTGTCGAGGAAGAGGAGGCAGATAAAGGTGCTTATGCCCAGCTGTCTCGCCTTCAAGATGATATTGCAAAAGTGCATAGAGTCGTAAAGCTGGCGCTGCGCCCAATTGAGGCGAAATATCTGTTTTTGGCCGCCTTTATCAATGATGGAGTAAAGACGGTTTAGACGCAGAAGCGGATCGAGGATAATGTGGTCGAGTTCATTTGCCATCATTGACGAGAGCCTTAGAGGAGCCGTCGGCCCTGGTCATGGCCAAAGCGAGCGGATTGGACACGTCTCCTGAAACTTGGGTCTTTTCACAATAACCGTGATGATTCGCCAAAACAAACTTAGTCATCCCGCAATTGATCTTATTAAAAAGGGAATAGGTAATAAGTCTTGATTCTTGCCAAGACTTAGCTAATTCTAAAACTCCCGAAAACTTCTGGTTTTTGTCAGCGAATTCTTGCAGGCGATTCGGATGATATTTTCTCTCCACTGCGAATGACTTAAGAAATATAGACTCAGGCAATTCCATCCAGGCAAGGAGGCGATCCGCCTCTTCTTCGATCCAGGTGTCGGTATAAACTTGAGGTCGGCCGCCAGGATCTTCATGCGGTTGGCGTTTAGTTCGACGTGCTGGCATAGAGTTCTCCCGCAAGTTCGCTTGTATTGTCGATTGTATTGAGAATGCTGCGCCATTCTTCTGGCGCGAGGTTTTTGAGAAAATCCGGTTGCTGGCTATGGATTTTTTGTTCTTCTAATTCTTGTGGCATATTGAACTCACATTAATCAATCGTAAGTATAAATAAAAAATGTTTGTTTAGCAAAAAACCGATTACCAATTTTTCCGATTCTTTCCAGTTCTTTTTTTTAACACTCCACTTCCGATAATCAGCGATGCCTGGCCCCTCGTTAAGTCACCGATCCCAGATCGAAATCCGGAAGATCGGAACACGGCCATTTGTTTTTCGCTGATCGGCAAATCTCTCCAAGACGCGTTTAAGTCGGAGATCGTGAACCGCGATTTATTTTCCCTGGCAAAATCCTCGGCTGTGCTGAACGCCCATTCAAAATCGAGTCCATCCGAGAGGGTTTGCGAACCGGAAATTCCTTCTACGATGACTGTGTATTTCGAATTCTCAGCAGGAATTATTTTAAGGAAAATTTCCCCGGCGCCTTTCATGGAATAGCTTCCGTCGAATTCTTTCGCCCAGGTGAACGATTTCCCGATTGGGTCGAATTCCATAAGAGCGGATTTTAGCTTTTGATTGAGGGTAGGAGGCAATTTGCCAATAGTTTCCTCAATTTGTTTTTCCCGGACGATTTCAATTTTTTCTTGGTCAACGTCTCCGGTCAGGATTGCCACGCTGCAAAGACTGTGCGCCTTATCGCAAAAATCAATGATGAGGCAGTCGTCCTTGCCGGGGAACAAACGAAGCCCACGCCCAACCATCTGCGTATACAGTCCAACCGACTTCGTCGGCCTCGATACGATGACGCAGTCGATCTCAGGGCAATCGAACCCTTCCGTAAGCAAAAGCGGATTCGTCAGAACTTCCAGCTCGCCGTCTCTAAAACGCTTTAGGATGGCTTTTCTTTCGTTGTTTGGCAGGTTGCTATGAATCGCGCAGGCGTTGACGCCAGAGCGCCTAAAACAGGCCGCTAAATGCTCGGAATGGGCAATCGAAGTACAGAAGGCTATCGTCCGCTTCCTGCCCATTCCTTTTTCTTCAAATGAGCGAACAACGAGGTCTAGCATCTCTGGTGTGTCCATGACGTCAGACAGGCTGGCAGCGGAGTAGTCCCCGCTTTGATCCAACAGGACCTTTCCAAGATCCAAATCGGTCATTGCCTTGACGCCGGACGGCCGCACAAGATACCCGCCGTCAATCAATTCGCTGATTGATTTGCTGTAAACGATACGCTCGAACACCTCTCCGAGTC
Source organism: uncultured Chlamydiae bacterium (assembly GCA_963730605.1). GTDB lineage: Bacteria > Chlamydiota > Chlamydiia > Chlamydiales > SM23-39 > CAIPFQ01. The sequence continues at coordinate 38,941 of CAVSSM010000007.1, read as the reverse complement.
CCCGATCGTCGTTTCTGGCGGCCGTGGCCGAGAATCCGACTAACAAGCGGCCTTGTGCAGTGCATTCGGCGTCGAATCCGAGCTCGCGGAGTACGAGGCGTGCGCTATCGCTGGCGAAGTGATGGCATTCGTCCGCAATGCAGATCGTGAACCCTTGGGATTGCAATCGCTCCAAGTTTCCGGGGATTCGGGCGCTTTGGATGGAGGAGACCACGATTTGCCTGTCGAATTCCTTATGGCTGGCGTCGACGAACCCAACATCGAGGCTTGAGTTAATCATGTGGATCTTATCACGGGCCTGGCTAAGAAGGTCGCACGAAAATGCCAGGATCAGGACTCGGATTGTTGGATCTTGCTGGATGGCCTGGGCGATGAGCGAGGCGAAAATCACTGTCTTGCCTGCGGCTGTTGGCAAGTTGATGATTTGGCGCATGATCCCGGCGGCGCGATTGGAGGCGATCGCCTCGAGGCATTGGAATTGATAATCGCGGAGGCGGAGGTGGATCATGATAGCCTCGCTTGAGCAAATTTCAATGCTGTCCCTAGCATGTCCCTAGCTCTGTCCCTAGCAAATTGTTTCATAACCAATTGATTATCAATTTCTGTCCCTAGTGTCCCCCCCGTCCCTAGGAAAAATGAATATTCTTTTAGGCGAGGCAATAGAAACTTTGTGTTTTTTGCCCACTCCATCACCACCACATCTTTCATGCACGCAAGAACGTGTGTTTTAGCTTGGGACACTAGGGACACTAGGGCTAGACTTATAGGCTTAGTAACTTGAGTGTCCCTAGCAAAAACTGCTGTCCCTAGGTAGCTAGGGACAGCCTGATCGTGGTTAGTCTTCATCGTCTGGGAAAATTATGTCTTTATGCGTGTTGAAGTGCTTGGCGAAGGCGGATTGGCAAGACGCGAGGTTCGGGAACTCGTACGAATAGAATCGAGTTCCCTCAGCGCGACGGCGCACGCGCTTAAATTCTGATCCTTTGAGGATTGATCCGAGCTCTTTCCCTCCCATTTCGTCCGTAACAGGTCTGTGGATTTTCCGGCGGTTGCAAAACTCAAGGTATCCACTTTCGTAAAGCAAATCTGTGCGAATCTCAGATTTCCATTGTCCGGCGGTGTCTTGCAAAAAGAACGTTCCGGCTTTTAGTGCCTGGAATACATATTGCGTGAATGTGCTTGAGGATTCGATTTTGTTCTCAAAACCGCCTTGGGAGCCTTCCGGCAAAAATCTCGGATTAAACTCGGTCAAGTCTGTCTGAAGCAACTCGTAAAGAAAACCTTCCACTCCGCCGTTTTCAATCTCGTGTGTGAGTTCAACGAAATACGTCTTGTCTCCGACGCGATGTGAGGCTACTGTCAGAAAAAGATATCTTCTTTCTGTTGGCTCTATAGGAATTGCGAAGGTTTCGTTTGAAGAGATTATCAGCTTTCGTGGGTTCCGTACTAAAATCGGATCTCTCCCCTTGTATTCAATGGTGATTTGATCCGCTGTGGAAAAGGTCTTGAGGCGTCCCATGAGCCGTTTGTCCCCGCCGAAGAGAGCGTCGTCCAGGTGAACTAGAACCTTGTTTGCGACCGCCGCGTTAAAGTTGCCAAACACATGGTCAGGACAGCTTGTCTCATAAAAGGCATTTCCGAAAATTTTCGCGAACATGTCTACGTGCCGCCCTTTTCCTGCGCCATGGGGAGATGTCAGAACCGGAACGGTAGTTCTTCTCTCTGGGTGCTGAACCCATGTGCTTTCCAGTTTCCAGAGGTAGTCGAAATCGCGCTTGACGCCGCCACAGATAACCTCGAGCATGTGCCGTTTGATTTTCTCGCAGCACCCCTGTTTTGGTGTTATGCCGAATCCATTCCAGAGGTTGAGATATTTTCTCTCTCCCTCATAATATTCTCTTGGAAGTTTGTCGGGACGAAACTCCATTTTAAAAAACGTATTCCTGATCAGTGAATCAAGCCAAACATCTGCCTTGCATTTCGATTTTTTTTCCTCGATTTGAATTTTTTGGTTCTGGTAACGGTCTCTAAAGTCCCGTTTTTTTTGGAGTGAAAAAGTATCCTCGTGATACTCAAGAATGCAGAAAGGGTTTTCTAAGATAGAGAATCGTGAGTTGAACTCTCTAACAACTTCTTCTTCCGTCTGGTCGCCGCTGCTTGTCCCTTCCCCATCATCATGAATAACGTCGGCGGCCCGGTAGTTTCGGTTCGCGTTGCAAGAGAGAAATTCTTTTTCCTTCGCGTACCTGTCCCGAATTTCTTTTGTCCGGCTCGCATAATCAGTGGCGGAAATGTCTTCTTCGACGAACCGCTGTTTGGTGTCTGCCAGCTCCTCCGCCTCCTTCGTTTCAATCACCTTGAGCGCCTCGTGATATTGGTCGCCAAGAGCCTGTATCTTCTGCGCTTTCTTCAGATGTTTTGGGATGGGAGGAGGGACAGGAATTTCACGGATTTCGATCTCTTCCTGTGGAATTTCGAACTTCTTGAAAGTGCGCAATAAATCGTCCCTTTTTTCCTTTGAAACGCTGTAATACGGGGTATCGGATTTCGGCCACTTACCGTTTGGTAATTTATTTGCTCCTCGCCAAATGAGGGAAAGGCGCTCTTTCTCGGTCTTAACGAGAGCCTCTAACTGATTCTTTGCGGTCAGAGTGTTCGGAATAATCAAGAACTCGATTTTGCGTCTCGACTCACCTATTGGAGGGGCTTCTGAAACCCATTCAGATCCTTTGGAATCGGTAATGAGAGATTCAATGCGATTTGTGTCTTCTACCTGTCCTTCAATTCTGATTGTCTCATTACAATGAGTTGAATCTAAAAATGATGACAAACAAATGGGTGATGCGACATGATGAGCTGGAAAAACTTCGCTAGTTTTGTCTAAACCCACTCTGTCAGGAGTGGGTTTGATTTTTGGGGAGGCTGTCATTTTTTCCTCCCTCCGGCCAAATCCTTCTCATTCATCTCTTCCAGATATCGAAGAACTTCATCTTCCTTCAGTAACACGCGCCTTCGAACTCGAATGAAAATCTTTCTCAAAGCAGGGTCATTCTTAGCCTTAAAAATCCACCATCTCAATCCGCCTATCGTTGGAAACCCATACTTTGCAATCCACTGAGCACAAGTCAGGTATTTCGCCGGTTCTCTATAGGATAGTGCTTTTTGTTGATCATTCATCTCTTGCATTAGCCATGTCCCTCCTAAAAATTTTTGGAATATTGTGCATTACTCAACAACACCAGTGTAAGGCACTGGTGATATCGCAAAAATTCCTGATTTTAGAACGGTAAAATCTGAAAATAGGAATTAACAAAGGCCCCGGAATCCAGCCAAAACAAGCCCTGTTAGCTTCGATTTGTTTCCACGATAGTTCGCTTAGATTTGAATGGCTCTTTCAAAACGACTAAATCGTTCAACCACTCTTTGAATATGTCTTGGACGAGAGGGTGAAGATCGGAGAAGTAAAATTTAATGACTTGGTGATCCCACACTTCATCGGCTTGAATTTCCGTCTTATACCCAAGGAAATTCAAAACTTGGCAGCAGGTGCCTGAAAGGGACTAAATTTATCCCTAACCCGGCTTCTTAAATCCCGGCCTAAAGTTGACTCCGCGGTCACAGTCGCCAATACAGCGAAAAAACCAAGAATCGCTCCTCTAAAGTCTTCAAAGTACTCGTAATAAGTATTGTAAACTACCCGCTCCTTCATCCATTTCCACAGTCGTTCTATCGGGTTTAGATTGGGGCTATAGGGCGGTAAAAAGTGCAAACAAACTTTTGCCGTTTCTAGGTACTGCCTCACAGCCCTATTCCGATAGTACGGTGCATTATCGCAAAATACATGGATCTTTCGTTTACTCGGGTAAAATTCTTCGATCTTTTGGAAAAACCGGATTATCGATTCTGCGTTTAAAGTCTCGTCTTCTTGGATTACCACACTGTGGGTGATGACATCGATGCTCCCTGAAAGATTGAGCCTGGCACGTCCTGTGTTTGCTGGGATCTCTTTACGCACGCCTTTTTTGATCCACCCATAAGCAGGCTGCACATTGTGCGTTGGATGAACGCCGTCAATAAAGCAGATAGTCTCATCCTCGAGGAGTTCTGCCTTGAGTTTCTCGTATCCGGCGAGCCACTTTTGTTGCTGCTCTTTGTTGGCTTTCCCGGGTACAACGGCGGGTTTTTTGTAGGAAAATCCGTGTCTTCGCAGCCAATCCCTCAATCCGTGGACGGTATAGACAATACCGAAAGTCACTTCTACATATGCGACGATATCCTTGACGTAAAGGTACGTGTGTTCTTGAAGATGAGCCTCAAGTTGCTCGGACTGCGTTTGGGATAGTTTCTCCTCGGAGCCGCCGCTTTCGGGGCGCAATTTTTTCGACGTTTTGTATGCGTCAACATGGTGACGAACTGCTTCGTCAGAAATCAACAGAACCCTGGCAATGTCTTTGGGAGCCCACCCCTCATCATAGAGGAGAACAGCCTTTATTCGATCACGCACCCGCCCATCGCGGTCCCCCCGGTGCCGGAGTTTGAGTTCCTGTCGTTCTGAGTCGGTTAAAAAATTCACGCAGCCATTGTGCAGTCAAGGGAAATTTTCACGCATCAAAATTTTGAATCACGAGCGGTATAATTTTTTTAAGCATCTGAATAAATGCAAAAAATGCAACTTTTGATCTTTTTAAATCAATTTTCCTATTGCCATCTTCCTGAATGACAATTCCTGGGATTGGAAGCAGAGCGAATTCTTTCTCTTCTGGTTTTGGTCGTCGTCCTCGCCCTTTTTTTTGCTCAAAAGGATCAATGATACTCAGTTTCTTTAGGATATTGCCACCCTCTTTGCTATATCCGCCTGGAGGGCCAAATTCTCGCATTAACAGGTTGCTGGCAATTTGTGATTTATTCCTTCTTTTGTATTGAGACCAAAGCATTTGAGCCGCAGCTAGATATTCTACTTCATATTTTTCTGGATTTGTTACTTTCGACTCTTTAATTATTTTTTTCCGATAGGTGCGATTGCCTATAGTCTCCTCACACAATTCCTCTATAGGAGGGTCCTGGTATAGGGACAGCAAGGTCAACAACGTCTTATCCATCTGAATATTATTTAAAATAGCCCACTCAATTACTTTTGAAGATTTAATTTCCGTGCAAAAATCGCCTGCATTATTACAAAATTCATTTATTAATTTATTAGAGACAACACTTCGAGGTCGATGAATTGCCTCAGAAATGGATATCTGAACTGATCTATTACTTTTTTCGACCAACAAATTTCCTTGTTGGATAGCCTCCCATGCTTTCAGAAAAACGGGAATAACGCGATTGGAGGAAGGGGGAAGATTTGGTTCATCCCCCTCGCAGTCTCCAAGAGAAATCTTAAATACTTTTAAGCCATTTAGAATGAATGGAATGAATCCCAATTCCCAACACCAAAGCGGTAATAGAATATTATAATCATCAACAGTTAGACGATCTTGTAAAAGCGCCTCTTCCCATTGCCTCATTTCTTCTTCAGAAAATTTCAATAACAGCCCGCCATCATGGACATATTGCTTCTCTACAAAAAACTTCGACATCACGGATTTCATAATCGGTTATCCAAAAATCTTTTCGTTCATGCGTGCCATAGCTTCTCCCATGTGATCATCTGACAGGTGGGAATATCGGACTGTTTGAGAAATAGCCTTGTGTCGGAGGATTTTTTGGATTTCAATAAGACTGCACCCATTCATCGCGAGATAAGAAGCCGCCGAGTGCCTCAGGCAGTGAAATGAAAAATTTTTAACACCTGAGAGTTTCAAAGCCTTTTCCCAGGGGAAGCGTATATCGATTGGCTTATTGGGATTTTCTTTGCTAGGGAAGAGTAGCCAACTGGCGATTGATCGACGTTGGCTATATTCTTTTAGAAGCTGCAATGCCAATCCGGCAACAGGAATCGTAGATCGATCACCGTTTTTTTGCTGTTCGAGAACAATTCTTCCCTTTTCGAAGTCGATATCGGACCAGCATAGGCCCATGATCTCGGACAATCTCATCCCTGTTGACAATGCGATGACCACAATGGGGTAAAGATATTTATTCGAACTCTCTTTACAAGCATTGAGCAAACTCATTCTTTCCTCTGTCGAAAGGTAACGAACACGCCCCCGAGGCTCTTTAGGCTTTGTCACTTTTCTCATCGGAGAATCATCCAACCAGCCCCATTCATCCACGCAAATAGAAAAAGCGTGGCTCAGAGCCGCTAAATATCTAACGACTGTGGCAGGGGCTCGGAGCTTCTTTCGTACGGTAGTTTCTTTCAGAAGCTTGTCCCTGAACTCACCAATCAACCCAGGAGTGATATCCGCAAGCAATTTATTCCCCAGTTGCTCTTTCCACCAGAGGAGTTGCGCCCCCTGCCGCTTGAGGCACTTTTCCTTTAGGGGAAGAACGTTTTCCATGTACCTGTCGATCATCTCGCCAAGAGAATGCTTCTTGGACTCTGCCGTTTTGAAATGGCGCCCAGATCGAATGTCTGACTCCATATTTTGAATCCATTTTTTTGCATCCGTGATTCTTTCAAAGCTGGCGCACTGATGATCTTGCCCTTTCAGTCTCACCTGTACGTAGTAGCGAGTTTTACCGTCTTTCGTTTTGCGTTGTTTGATCGATGCCATATGCTCCCCTAAGTAGTTGAAAAAGTGTACCGTAAGAGCCGAAAACTAAGCAACAGGAGATTGCATATCTCATGTTCTTCAACCAGTTTTTCCCAATGAATTTTGGAATGAGAACATGTGTTTTCCCCAATTTTTTCACATTTCCTTATGAAAAAGCTGATTTGAATGCTCGTTTTCAACACGACTCTTACCGATGTTTTGGTTGTTGTGTACTGTTGTGAGCAGGTGGGAAAAAAATGGGGAAAATTCAAGTCTTAAAAACGAAAAAGCACCTAAGATTTGTGTCTTAAGTGCCTGAAAGACAAAATTCTCCGGGTGCAAGATTCGAACTTGCGACCAATGGATTAACAGTCCACTGCTCTACCACTGAGCTAACCCGGATCAAAAAGAACTGCCATCGTATCTTTGAATCCCATTTTTTCTCAACTGAAATTCTCCTTGAGGATGATGGAGATACGTGGTACTGTATGCGCTGCAGGAAAAAATTTTCTATGGAAGAGCTGAGAGGGAGCGTCGCGGCGATCGTCTATACCCAGCCGGAAAACGGGTTCACCGTCGCTAGGCTCAAAGAGGCGGGCAAAAAGGATTTTACAGTCATCGTAGGCACCCTCCCCTCCCTGCAGCCGGGTGAAACCATATCGTGCAGCGGGTCATGGAAGATGCACCCCTCGCACGGGCGGCAGTTCGAGGTGGCCGACTACACGGTCGAAACGCCCAGCGACTTGGCCGGCATCCAAAAATATCTTGAATCGGGCCTCGCCAAAGGGATCGGCCCCGTCTTTGCGAAAAAGATCGTCTCCCGGTTCGGATCCGATACCCTGAAAGTGATCGAAGAGATGCCAGAGAGGCTCTACGAGATCGCAGGCCTTGGGGAAAAGAAGATCGAGCATCTGTTGGAGGGCTGGCGACAGCAGCGCTCCATTCGCGATATTATGATCTTTTTGAGAACTCACGGCGTCAGCCCCGCGTACGCGCAGCGGATTTATAAGACCTACGGGGACCAGAGCATCGAAAAGGTCAAGGAAAACCCCTATAGACTAGCCAAAGACATCGCCGGGATCGGCTTTAAGCTCGCCGACCTAGTCGCGCAAAAATTGGGGTTCGCGCTCCACTCGCCGGAGCGGCTGGCGGCTGGCATCCAGTTCGTCCTTTGGGAACTTGCGGGAGAGGGGCATACGTGCTTCCCGCAAAAGGATTTCCTCCCTTTGGCGATCTCTGCTCTTGAAGTGAAGGCTGAGCTTTTGGAAGCTGAAATAGCCGCCCTGGCCGAAAAGAGAATTTTAGTGTGCAAAGAGGACTTTATACCGGGAGTGATTGAAAAAACGGGAATTGGGCACTGCGGACACTCAAAAACAGTCCCCCGGACTGTTTTTGAGCGAAGCAGCTCCTCAGATTTTTCAGCTGGAGAGAAGGACATTGCCAAAGGCAAGGCTGCGGAAACACGAGAAGGTCCGGTGGACCTTCGCAGTGCGGAGCAGATGAGCGCAGCGAATTGCCTCGGAAGCGAAGATGAAAAATCTGAGTCAAAGCCGACGCCGCCACCGGGGTCCCCAGAAACGCATCGTTTTTGGGGTGGGGCGTCGCACCAAAACCGATTTTTCAATCACGAGCGGTATATATGGCTGGGGCCCTTTTTTAGCTATGAGCAGAGCATTGCGAAAGACTTGGCAAGGTTGAAAAGCGGCCTCGAGGCGATCCGACCGATCGATGGGCCGAAGGCGGCCGACTGGGCGGAAGAGCAGCTCAGGATCCGCTTTGCCGATGGGCAAAAGGAAGCCGTGATCCGTTCCCTGATGGACAAGGTTCACGTCATCACGGGCGGCCCCGGAACGGGCAAAAGCACGATCACGAACGCGATCTTGCGGATCATGGAGAAACGGACAGGGAAGATTTTTCTTGCCGCCCCGACAGGGCGAGCCGCAAAGAGGCTCACTCAGATCACCCGCCGGAAAGCGTTCACGATCCACGCTCTATTGGAAATGGACTTTAAGACAGGCGGGTTCAAACGGGGGCGAGACAACCCCGTCGATTGCGACTTAATGATCGTCGATGAGGCCAGCATGATCGACACACCGCTATTCTTTCATTTGCTCAGGGCCATGCCGACTCACGCAAGGCTTTTGCTCGTGGGAGATATCGACCAGCTTCCCAGCGTCGGCCCTGGCACGGCGCTGCGGGATTTGATCGCCTCAGAGCTTGTAGGAGTCACCCGGCTGACCGAAATTTTCCGCCAGGCCAAGGGGTCGAAGATCATCACCAATGCCCATAGGATCAATCATGGGGAGTTCCCATCGCTAGAAACGCCGAGAGAGAGCGACTTCCACTTCATCGAGGCGGAAACGCCCGAGGCGATCAAAGAAATCATTTTGGAACTTGTGGCAAAAGAAATCCCCCAAAAGTGGAAATTCGATTCCATAGACGAGATCCAGGTCCTTTCTCCTATGAAAAGAGGGACAGTGGGCGTCGAGTTGCTAAACGATGCTATCCAAGCCTTATTGAATCCCAGTAGCCAGCCCCTTTTCCGGGCAGGGCGCCGCTTCCATGTTTCGGACAAGGTCATGCAGATCCGCAACGACTATGACAAAAACGTCTATAACGGCGATATCGGGCGGATCGCGGGAATCGATGCGGCAGAGCAGAAGCTGACCGTTGTCTTCGATGATAAAGCGGTCGAGTATGACTTTACCGAATTGGACGACTTGATCTTGGCTTACGCTACTTCCGTCCATAAATACCAAGGGAGCGAAGCCCCTTGCATCGTAATGCCCATCCATCCCTCCCATTTCAAGCTGCTTCAGCGCAACTTGCTCTACACAGCGGTCACAAGGGGAAAAAAACAGGTCTATCTCGTCGGGACGAAAAAGGCGATCGGGATAGCCATCCACAACGATCAAGTCCAAAAGAGGCATACGGGACTCGAAGCGGCTTTGAGAGAGGTGGCAGGAGCGCCGCTCCAACCCAAAATCCGGCAACTGGAGTTTAGGCTCTGATGAAGCGTGCCCTAAGAACCTGTCCTAAAACCATCAGTCTGCCGGATTCGGCAGCCATTTTCGATGAAATTTCGCTTGCTTGATGAGGTGTCGGAAAGCGAAAGATCGCGAAAAGGGACCGAAGACGGTAACTCAGGGTTTTAGGACAGGTTCTAAGAGACCGAGCTGCCGGGGGGAAGAGCTTGGATCAGCGGGAGCTCCAGACCTGAATCAAAGGATGCGGCGAGAATCATCCCCTGGCTTTCGATCCCCATGATCGTAGAGGGCGCAAGGTTGGCGACAAGAATGACTTTTTTGCCGACAAGTTGCGCGGGCTCGTAAGAAAGGGCGATCCCTGAAACGACCGTCCTCTTCTCAAAGCCGAGGTCGAGGAGGAGCTTGAGAAGCTTTTTTGACTTCGGAACTTTTACCGCTTCGAGGATTTGCGCAATGCGGAGATCGAGTTTTTCAATCTGGTCAAATTGAATAGGGGCTTTTACTGGATGCATACTTGTTTGGGGTTTCAGCGGCTGCTTTGCAATGCTGCCGAGTTTGGCGATTTGCTCTTCGACTTCCTCATCTTCCACCTTGCGGAAGAGGATCTCAGGCTCCCCAAGTTTCATGCCGACAGGATGGGGCATCGACTGAATCGTTTGCCAATTTTGTTTAGCAAGATCGGTCTTGAAACCGAGCATATGCCAAATTTTCTGAGCCGTCTCAGGGATGATCGGAGAGACGGCTAATGCTAACCGGATGATGCAAGAGATGCTGGCGGCGATGGTCGTGTCGAGAGCTGCGCGCTGGGATGGGTCTTTCACTAACGCCCATGGCTTTTTCGCGTCGAAATAGGTGTTCCCCAACTGGGCAAGCTCCATCAGATGCTGGCACGCCTTCCTTAAGTGGAAAGCGGAATAGCTGCCGGAGATCAGTTCCAGGATCAAAGAGATCTCATTGAGAAAATGCTTATCTTCGGCCTGGAGCTCGCCGAGAGGCGGCACAATGGAGGCAGAGTGAGTTTTTGCGAAGACAAGAACCCTGTTGATGAAGTTCCCGAACTTTCCAAGCAGCTCGGCATTGCATCGTTTTTGAAAATCTTTCCAGCTAAATTCAGAATCGGCTGTTTCGGGCGCGTTCGCAGCGAGCGCGTAGCGGGCTTGGTCAGGGGTGTATTTGGCAAAAAAATCGTCAAGGTCGATCATCCATCCGTCAGACTTGGAAAATTGCCTTCCTTCAAGCAGGAGGAATTCGTTGGCGGGGATCTCGTCAGGAAGTTTGTAGGGCAAGTCCTGAGCCATCAGCATCGCGGGGAAAAAGACCGCGTGAAACGGGATGTTGTCTTTGCCGATGAATTGAATGAGCTTTGTCTTAGGCTCCAGCCAAAAATCCTTCCAGCGGTCGGGCTTGCCTAAATTTTCCGCCCATTCCTTGGTCGCGGAGACATACCCGATCACTGCGTCGAACCAGACATAAAATACTTTTCCAGGACGCCCGGGGACAGGAACACCCCATTCGGAGTCGCGGGTAATCGCGCGGGGCTTTAGGTCTTCGACGTAACGCATAGCAAAATTAACGACGCTTTCTTTCCAGTCCTTGGATTGAATCCACTTGGCCAGCCGCTCCTTGAACAGGTCATACCGGAGGTAGAGGTGCGTGCTCGGTTTCAATACCAGCGGCGATCCGGTCAGCTTGGAGCGGGGATTTTTCAAATCGGTCGCCTCAAAGGAGCTAGCGCATCTTTGGCATTCATCACCGCGGGCTTCCTCAAAGCCGCATTTGGGACAAGTTCCTACAACGTAGCGGTCGGCCAGGAACCTTGCTTCCGTTTCCGAATAGAGATGGTTTTCGGTTTTTTCTTCGATGTATCCCTTATCTTCCAAGGCTTTAAAAAATTCTTGAACGACTGGGATATGCCCTGGCCAAGTGGTCCGGCTGTAGTAGTTAAATGAAAAATGGAGTTTTTCAAAGAGGGCTTTAATGATCCCGTGGAATAGGTCGACGTGGTCCTTGGGAGTCCGCTTAGCGAGGTCGGCGCTCAGTGTTATGGCAACCCCGAATTCATCGGAGCCGCAGATATAGAGAACTTCACTCCCGATGAGGCGCTGAAAGCGGGCATAGCAATCTGCAGGGAGATAGGCCCCGGCAATATGGCCAAAGTGAAGAGGCCCATTCGCGTAAGGCAAAGCCGAAGTGATGAGGACTCTTTTCACGAACGACCGCCTATTTTTTGGCCTCTTCATCGGCACGGGCCTCTACGGCATTTAATATCTCCCCCAAACTCGACTGGGTGCCGCCCATAATAATATTTCGGCCAACATTAATGGCGAAATTGCAGAGGTTGAAGTTGTTTTTAAACTTCTTTCTTAAACGCTCGGTCGTTAAGGAATCTGGGTACATTTTTTTCACCTTTGCAGATAGCATCGGCGAAAATAGGGTTTACTTCAACCTAATTCTATGTTCCTCGGCGATAAAGATGGAACGAAAGATCTCGTAGGCCAGTTTCAAATTTTCATTTACGATCTGATAGTCGTAGTGCTTGGCGGCCTCCATCTCCTTCTCGGCCCAGGAAAGGCGGGTCGAGATCGATTCATGGTTCTCCGATTGCCTTCCATGCAGCCTTTTTTTAAGCTCCTCGAAATTGGGGGGGCAGATAAAAATATAGACCGCTTTCAGGTTAGGTTTGAGAAGCTGGGCTCCTTGCGTATCGATGACGAGGACGACATGCTTTCCTTGTCTTATCCACTTTTGGACTGCTTTTTGCGATGTTCCATAGTGATTGCCGAACACTTGGGCATGCTCAAGGAACTCCCCTGCGGCTGCCATTTTTTGGAATTCAGCGTCACTCACAAAATGGTAGTCGCGGCCCTCAATTTCATTGGGCCGGATCTTGCGCGTCGTGTACGAAACACTCTCCACGACGCAATCGAACTCATGAGTGAGCATCCGGACTAATGTCGTCTTCCCTGTTCCCGCGGGGGCGCTCACGACGAAAATCAGCCCCTGATCTAATCCACCGAGCAGCTTCATTCAATATTCTGTATTTGTTCCCGGATTTTTTCGAGTTCGCTCTTCATTTCGACGACAAGATAGGAGATTTTTGCATCAAGCGATTTTGAACCGATGGTATTGATTTCTCGCCCCATCTCTTGGATTAAAAAATCCATCTTCCTGCCGATCGTTTTTTCTTTTGTGTTCAACATTCCAAGAAACTGATTGAAATGAGAGGAGAGCCGCGTGATCTCTTCTGTGATATCGATCCGGTCTGCAAAAAGAAGGGTTTCCCTCAGAATCCTCTCATCAAGCTCAGAGCTCTCTTGTAGCTCTTTCATTTTGCCCTGAAGACTTTTCCTCATCCGATCCGCGGCTTCGGGGGCGAGCGATTCGATCTCTTTGAGATTTTTCTTCAGGGAGGCGAGCCGCTTCGACACGTCCGCTGCGAGCGCCTTTCCTTCTTTGACCTTCATCTTGCATAAACCATCCATTGCCTCTTTCACACACTTTTCTATGAAGGGTAGGTCCTTGTCTTCCGCAAACGATTTTTGTTCGATGGGAGAATAGAGCATGAGGAAAGGGAGGTCGATTTTTGCGGGATCGTAGCCAAGGGTCTTTGCAATCTTCTCCCAACCTCGCTTCAAAGCCTTAAGCTGCTTGGGATCGGGAAGCTGCTGCAGGACGGCGCCTTCGCTTGGAATCACATGGAGACGCACGGAAATTTGGCCTCTTGAGATCTTTTCACCAACCCATGTGCGAGTGTCGTATTCGAACCTTCCGAATTCCTTCGGCAAGGAGACGAAAATTTCCAGATATTTGCGATTGACTGACTGGATCTCGGCGACCAGCCTCCCGAAAGGAGCATCTAGACCCGCGCGCCCGAAGCCCGTCATGCTGGCTAGCATGAGACTATTCCACCATTTTGCCTATACTAGAGTAGATATCGCATCCATGTCAATGAAATCCATCTGAACATACATGAGCTCATGAAAGATCGAGCAGGGCGGCAACTCTATCGCGGCGCCCAGCGTCAATATTTTGATATTGAATCGATTACATTTTCGTTTGCGATAAATCGAGGCATATTGTAAGCTTTTCTAGCCCTTAAAAGGAGGATGCTATGTTATCATCAGGTGTTAGTTTAACAAATCATGCCGGATACTCTGCAGGTTTCAATCCTGCATCAGCAGTGATCCAAAATTCTGCAAGGACAGCACTAGTCCTATCTACCTTGGCAGCGATGGATTGGATGCCAAAGGCTGAAGCAAAAAGAATTCAAGCGAGTGAAGTGACAGAAAGAAACCATCTCATCATTTCTCTGCCTTGTGTTGTTCTTTGCCTTGCAAGTGGCACTCTCATGCCTCTATGCATCGCTTTTTGCGCAGTACTGCCTTGAGCGAAGAGCTAAACTCTGATTTCACAGGTTCGAACGATTTCCGATGGAGCGGACAGGGTCCGTACTTGCGAAGAGCTTCCACATGTTCCGGAGTCGCGTAGCCTTTATGCTTTTTGAACCCATATTCGGGCCATTTGCTATCCCATTGCACCATCAGCCGATCGCGGGTCACTTTTGCTAGGATGGAAGCGGCCGCAATGGAAATGGAATGAGCATCCCCTTCTACAACGCCAAGAGCCGGGATTGCGAAGGAAGGCAACTGGTTGCCGTCGATCAAAAGATGATCGGGGACAATCTTTAACTGAGAGACCGCTTGCTGCATGGCCAAAAAGGTCGCTTGCAAAATATTGACGCGGTCGATCGTTTCGACATCGATGAGCCCTAACCCATAATGAGTTTCCGGATGCGTTGTGATTTCGGCGTAAAGGAGCTCGCGCCTTTCTGGCGTGAGTTGCTTGCTGTCATTGAGATGCTCGAACATCGCCTTTTGGGGAAGAATGCAGGCCGCGGCGACGACCGGTCCCGCTAAGGGCCCTCGGCCCGCCTCGTCGATTCCTGCGATGAGAGTATATCCATCTGCGATCAGACGCTTTTCATACATGGACATGGCTTGTAGACGAGAAAGCTCCGCCTTGGAAATAACTTGCCACATGCAGCAAATCTAAAACGGGCGGAGCTTTTAAAAAAAGAATTAATTTTCAGAAGGAGCGGATTCGGCTTGCGGCGGAGCGGCAGCGGCTTCTTCGCCTTCCGCAACGTATAATTCGCGGAGTTTCGTCGCTTTGCCCGCTTTTCCGCGCAAGTAGTAAAGTTTCGCGCGGCGCACTTTGCCGGAACGGATCACCTCCACGCTCGCAATGCGCGGGCTGTGGATCAAGAAAACCCGGTCCATGCTCGAACCATAAGCGGTGCGGTAGATCGTGAATGATTCTGAAAGGCCGGTGCCCTTCTTTGCGATCACAGTGCCGGTAAAGGCCTGAATCCGTTCCTTATCCCCTTCGACGATCCGCGTATTGACGCGGACTGTATCGCCGATCTTAAAAATGGGAACTTCTTTTTTCAAATAGTGAGCTTCGATCTCTACGATCGCAGGGTTGCGGCTCATGGTCTCTCCTTAACTAGTTCAGGCCGTATCCGGCTTGTTTTTTTTATAGCTTCTTTTTTTCGCCATTTCTGGATCTCGGCATGGTTCCCCCCGAGCAAGACAGGAGGCACACTTAACCCTTCGAACACCTCAGGGCGCGTGTAATGCGGCGCGTCGAAGATCCCGTTTTGGAATGAATCCTCGCGGACTGCATCCGGGTGCCCGATCACCCCAGGGATAAAGCGGGAAACGGCGTCTACTAAGACGATCGCGGCGGCGCACCCATTCGTCAGCACGTAATCGCCAATGCTGATCTCCTCATCTACTCCGATTTGGATCGCCCGTTCATCGATCCCTTCATAATGCCCGCAAAGGAGGATCAGATGTTCATGGCGAGCTAACTCCTCGCACTTTGCCGCGCTTAAAGTCAACCCCTGGGGCGTTAGAAAAACCACACGAGATCCCGGTTTCCTAACGCTCCGGATTGCCCTGACAACCGCATCCGGCTTCATCACCATTCCCGGCCCGCCTCCAAAGGGGCGGTCGTCGACCCGCTGATGCTTGTTCTCAGCGAAATCCCGGATATCCGTGTGGCGGATCTCGATGAGTCCTTTATCCCGGGCCCGGATCAGCATGCTGACATCAAAGGGGCCGCGAAAATATTCGGGAAAAAGCGACAGGATATCGATCAGCACCGGTTACTAACCCGTCCTCCAAATAGGCGACAAATGGCTTGCTGCGGCTTTGCCATATCGATCCCTCCGGGCCGATTCGCATTCGCTCATCTGCTCCGCGCTGCGAAGGTCCGCTGGACCTTCTCGCGTTTCCGCAGCCTCGCTTGCCTTGCTATTCAGCAATGGTCGTCGCTCGTACGGAACGCTTCGCTTCGATCTGGCTTTGCCTCGCTGACCCATTTGTTGCCACCTATTTGAATGCCGGGTTAGTCCTTTTCCGTTTTCTTCTTGCGCTTGGCCCTAGCCTTGGCGCGCTTAGCTACCTCTTTTTCCGTCATCTGCTTTACAATGTCAGGAGCCGCCGCCTTGACAAGAGAGCGGACGCGGTCGCTGATTTGGGCGCCATTGTCGAGCCAAAATTGGAGGCGGGCAACGTCTAGAAAATAGTTTTTCTCATTCGGAGCGAATGGATTATACCATCCGAGCTTCTCGACATATTTGCCGTCTCTTGGATATCTGACGTCGGTTACGACAATCCGGAATCTCTGGCGGCTATTCGCGCCTTGCTGTCTCATTCTAATAATCAATGCCATTTATTCTTCCCTTCTTCATTTTTCCTTTTAGGTCCGGCATATTTTTAAAAAGCTGCTTGACCCTCTTAAAACCTTTCACTAAGCGGTTTACATCTTCGATATCGACGCCGCTCCCCTTCGCGACCCGTTTGCGCCGAGAAAATTCAAGTTCATCTTTTTCTTGTCTTTCGCGTAGGGTCATAGAGAGGATCATCGCCTCCATTTTGCCGAATTCTTTATCGGAAAAATCGAGATCCCCCAAAGAGCCCAACCCGGGCATCATTTTCAGGATGCTTTTGAAAGACCCCATTTTTTTCACCATCCCCATCTGTTTGAGGTAATCTTCATAGGTGAAGGTTGCTTTGCGGATCTTCTTCTCGAGCTCTTCGCTCTCTTTTTCATCGATGTGTTCTTTTGCCCGCTTGACAAGGTTGATCACATCGCCCATCCCGAGGATCCGGTCTGCCATCGAACGAGGATTGAAAAGTTGTAAATCGCCGACTTTTTCTCCAGTCCCTTCGAATTTCAGCGGCTTTTGCGTCACTTCGCGGATCGAGATCGCAGCGCCCGCTCGGGCGCTCCCGTCGAGCATCGTCAGAATCGTCCCGGTAATCTGCACCCGTTTATCGAATTCGGCAGCGGTCCGGACCGCGTCTTGGCCAGTTGCGGCGCTGGCAACGAACAGGGTCTCGCGAGGGGCAAGGAAGGCCTTTAGCTCTTCCAGCTCTTTCATGAGCTCTTCATCCAAATGAAGACGCCCGGCTGTGTCGACAATCAGAACGTCGTACGATTCCTGCTTGGCTTTTTCGAAGCTCAGCTTCGCGACTTTGAGAGGATTTTTTTCTCCCTCTTGAGAAAAAACGGCAACGCCGAGATCGTCTCCCAGTTTTTTCAACTGCTCAATGGCCGCAGGACGCTGCAGATCGCAGGCCGCAAGAAGGATCTTTTTGTGCGGTTCGGTCTTCCCGATATACGCGGCCAACTTGGCGCAGGAGGTCGTTTTGCCCGAACCTTGGAGGCCGCAGACCATGATGACCGAGACTTTCCCTTTTAGATCGAGAGGGATCTCATCGGTTCCCATCAGGACGATGAGCTCGTCGTGGACCAACTTGATAAACTGCTGGCCCGGCGTTACCGATTTCAATACGGCATCGCCCAGCGCCTTTTCCTTAACTTTTGCGATAAATTGGCTGACAACATTGTAATTGACGTCGGCATCGAGCAAGGCAAGGCGAACCTGGCGGACTGCATCTCCGATATTTTCTTCGGACATGGTCTTTTTGCCGGAAAGGCCCGAGAAGAGATTTTGAAATTTTTCAGTAAGAGAGCCAAACATAAAAGTCTTTAAAGCATGGGAGTATACTGCAAAAAGTTATTGTATTTCAAGGAAAATAAAGCGCTCTTTTCCAGACCAATCGGCAAGTCGTTCCAATTCCCGCCAAATAGGTGTCGAAAAAATTCTTTGCACCGCATCCCCTTGGGTAGAGCCGATTTCCAAAAAGACCCGGCCTCTAGCGTTCAAAAACCTGGGTAGATCACGCTCCAGCCTCTCGTAAAATTCGGTCCCTTTCTCCCCGCCGACGAGCGCCATTTTCGGCTCAAAATCTCGGACCGATGGGTCTAAAGAAAAATATTCATTTTCCGAGACATAAGGGGGGTTGACCACTACAATGTCCGTTTTCCGACCCGTGAAAGGCTCAAGAAGATCGCCTTGCAGAATTTCGACATCCACCCCATTCAAAGCGGCATTTTCGGCAGCACACGCCAATGCATCGGAGGAGAGGTCGGATAAAGTTACGGCAATCTCCGGAAATTTCTTTTTAAGGGCGATGCCGATATAGCCCGAACCGGTGCAGACATCCCAAACCGATCTTGGAGGACTCCCAATCTTTTTCACGATGCTGTCGACCAAAATCTCCGTCTCAGGCCGTGGAATGAGAACCCTTCGATCGACTTTGATCCGGCATCCATAAAATTCGACCTCGCCAAGGATGTATTCGAGAGGCTCCCCTGAGACGACCCTTTTGATCCAGAGTCTCATCTGAGCGAGTTCACTCTCGACGAGCAGCCTTTCAAACTGCATATAGAGCTCGATCCGTTTCATCCCGAGGGCAAAGGCAAGGAGCTCTTCGGCGAGCCTTTTGGGACGGTCTACTTTTTTTTTCTCTAAAAAAGCAGACGTTGCACGTAAGATTTCCCCTACCGTCTTCATGATTTCAGTTTTTCTGCATAGAAGTAGTTGACCAGCGGAATCGTCAGGTCATCGAGATCCCCTTCCAGAACTCTGTCCAACTTATAAAGCGTCACGTTGATCCGATGGTCGGTCACGCGGTTTTGAGGAAAATTGTAGGTGCGGATTCTTTCCGACCGGTCCCCGCTTCCAACTTGGGTGGCTCGCGTTGCTGACATTTCGGCTGCGGCTTTCCGCCTTTGCTCTTCGGCGATGCGCGAGGAGAGGAGGCGCATGGCTTTTTCTTTATTTTTGTGCTGGCTCCGCTCTTCCTGGCAAGCGACGACCGTCCCAGTCGGAATGTGGGTGATCCGGACGGCGGAATCGGTCCTATTGACGTGCTGGCCGCCGGCGCCTGAGGCGCGATAGGTGTCGATCTGGAGATCCTTTTCGTCGATTTGGATCTTTTCCGTTCATCGGGCTCGGGAAGGACGGCGACGGTGATCGCCGAAGTATGGACTCGGCCTTGGGTTTCTGTCTCAGGAACCCGCTGAACCCGGTGCGTGCCCGCTTCATATTGCATCAAACGGAATACATTGTGCCCCGAGATGAACATGATGTATTCCTTATATCCGCCTAGCTCTGAAGGGGATGTGGAGAGGACTTCGCTTTTCCACCCTTTTTGATCGGCATAGTTTTGATACATCCGAATGCAGTCGGCGACAAAAAGAGCCGCCTCGTCGCCGCCGGTTCCGGCCCTTAGCTCTAGGATGATATTGCGGCTGTCGCGGGGATCGGCAGGGACCAAAAGATTCTGTACGGAGACGAGAGCCGCTTCGCGTTCCGCCTGCAATCGAGAGATCTCTTCTCTCAACATTTCCTGCATTTCAAGATCGGATTCCGACTCGAGGAGAGCCTTATTTTCCGAGAGCTGCCTTTCCGCAGAACGGAAAAGATCCCACGTTTCTTTTAGTTCGGAAAGCTGAGCATGCTCTTGAGTGAGCAACCGATATTGTTTCTGATCGGAAAGGGTTTCGGGAAGGCCTAGCAGGTCCTCAACTTCTTTAAGCCTGCCGAGAAGCTTCTCTACTTTCTCAATCACTTTTTCTTCTGCTTAGTCTCTTTGACTTTTGTTTTTCTCGCCTCTTCCTTTTTATCCTGCTCTTTCTTCACCTCTTCGACTTTGCGCTGATACTTCTTCGCGAACTTGTCGACGCGTCCTTCAGTGTCGATAAATTGCGTTGACTTCGTGAAGAAAGGATGAGGAGGAGGAGATCGGAACCCGGCAAACGGGGTATTCCTTGCCCTCGAATTTTTCCTTTTCTTTGGGCTGCAGCGTAGTGCCAATGACATAAGTCGATCCCGTTGAGGAATCGATAAAGAGAACTTCCTGATAGGGAGGATGGGTTTTTTTCTTCATAAGGCTCGCTCGCTATTTTGTAACCCTGTCGACTATAGCGAAGAGATCGGATAAAAACAACATTTTTCCAGAAAATCGCAAGTTATGCTAAAAATTTATTTGTCATGAAAACAAGCTTCGCGCAAGCGGCTACTCCTTGGTCCTTAAAGATCCTTCTTCTTGCCATTTTTGGCGTCAGCGCCTTTTCCTATTATCTGGCGCCCTATCTCGCGCTTTCGGCCTCTGGCATCCGCCATCTCTACCTATGGCAATTCGGAAGTTACGTATTCGTCCACCCCTTCCCGGCCGCGATCATCCACTTGGCCTTCAACCTCTTTTTGATCTGGACGTTTGGGACAAGCCTCATAGAGCGTCTCCACCCGCGGCTATTCTTCACCCTCTTTTTCGGGTCAGCCATAGCCGCCGGTCTCTTTGCTTGGTGTGCGATGATCAGCTTTCAGCTCTCTTCTCCTCTAATAGGCAGCTCCCCAGCCCTTTATGCCATTCTTACTGCCTGGGTCATCTTGAACCCTGAAGCCCGGATGCTCCTTTTTTTCGCCCTTCCCATTAAAGCGCGCTATCTTCTCATGGGCCTCATCGGAGTCAATCTCCTGATCGACCTTTCGCGCTCCGACTGGATCCCCCTGACTGCCTATATCGGCGCCACTCTTTTCGGATATCTCTTCACAGTCATCTCATGCCGAATCTTGAGCCCCTTCCCATTCCTTGCGGGGTTGGAAAATGGAATTTTGCGCATCCTGGAGAGGCTGACGCATTGGCGGACAAAACCAGTGAGCCACACAAAGATCTATGACTTCAAGTCGGGAGAGCCCGTCTTGAAGGACGATCAATTCATGGATGCGATGCTGGCAAGGATCTCCCTCTATGGAGAAGATTCGCTTACCCCAGAAGAAAAAAAGAGGATGCGGCGGATCTCCGAAAAAAAGTCTTGCGAGAAGAAGTAAACTCAGTCGCAGCGGATCTCAGCCAAAATGGCGGCTTTTGCCGCTTGGAAGCCGTGGAGAAGACCCTCTTCGTAGCGAAAATGGGGATGAAGCTCCAATTCTGGGAAGTCATTCGGCTGAAGTAAATCGTCATCCGTCAGATGCGGCAAGGTGTGATGCGCTACCTTCAATAGATGCCGTCTCTGATTCTCAATCAGCTCATCCAGCAAGAGTACAATCTTTTTTTCGATTCGCCTTTCTCCGTTTTTGGAAAAAACTGACCATTAAATGGGCTGACTCCTCTTCAAGGACATGGCTCTTGATTTCGAGTGAGTGCATGGGATGTTTTTGAGCGAATAGGTCAACCCAGCTCCCGTTCGCCCCGCACCGGAGATCAGGCGCCGCCCAAACAAGCCTCTCGACACGGGCCGAGAGCATTGCTCCCGCGCACATGCAGCACGGTTCCAGGGTGCAGTACAATGTGGCTCGGGCCAAGCGCCAGTTTCCAAGGACAGCGGCTCCAGCGGTAAGGCAGATCATTTCAGCATGGGCCGTGGCGTCTTGAAGAAGCTCTACTTGATTATGTCCCCGGGCAATGACCCGATTTTCATGCACAAGGACAGCGCCAACAGGAACCTCGCCCGCATCGAACGCTTTCATAGCCTCTTTCAAAGCCTCCCGCATGAAGGAAGAATCTTCCTTCATTTCGCAGCTAGCTGTTTTTGGAGCGCGCGAATCTGCTTTTTCAGCGCTTCCACTTCCGTCGTATATTTTTTCAGCACGCCCGAGATTTTGCTTTCATATTTTTCATGCAGCCGCGCGACCTCCCTGGAGTAGCGCTCTGTCAGTTGCTGGAGGCTGAGCCGCTCTTCCGTCCCTTTCTCTTCTTCCTTTTTCGCCGTTTCTTCATTTTCAGCCCAAGTGCGCAGCCTCAGGAAGACCGATTCAGGAAAGACAACGCCATTGAGCACAGAAAAGAGATAGGTGTGCACAGCGCCGAAGCGGTCGACGGATTCGCTTAGGATCTTTTCGCTTTGCTCAATAGTCAAGTTCACGATCGCGCTGTAATCTTCCGCCACTTGGCTTAACTGATCGGCGAAATGGGAATAGATGTCCCCATGCTTGAACACCCACCGGTTTACAACCCACTCTGCGAGATCGGCATCCCCTGACAATAAATCTTTTTCGTAGGCTGCAAAAATTTCTTCCGCAGTCAAGCGGCTTAAGGGGCGGTTGCCGAAATGGGTCCTGACAAATAGGGGGCTCCCCGGCAAGTGGTCTGTTTTAATGTCTTTTTTGATCGCGGCCAGGACCATGGGGATCCATGGCTGTATAGTTTCAAATTGATTTTTCATATCCATCTAGGGGTTTGATCGGAACTTGAGCATAGCAGCGACCCCTCTAAAAGGCAACCGGTTGATCATTTAATCAAATTCGGGTACAATGGGTATATTGACTTAAAACTTAACTCGGAGAACCTCCTCGATGTCTTTAGATAAAGGTACCAAGGAAGAAATCACAAAAAAATTTCAGTTGCACGAGAAGGATACCGGCTCCGCCGATGTCCAAATCGCAATTTTAACTGAAAGAATCGCTGAACTGACAGAACACCTCAAGCTGGCTCCAAAGGACCACAGCTCAAGGCTTGCCCTCTTAAAGCTCGTTGGCCAGAGGAGAAAATTACTCGACTATCTCAATTCTACGGACACCAAACGGTATCAAACGCTGATTGTCCGTTTGAATCTCAGAAAATAAGATTTAGAGGGAGGGTTCTCCTCCCTTTTTAACAGGACAACCTCATTAAAGTTTAATCAAATTAGCCCGCTGGGGCTTCGCGCCCCAGCGGGCTATATAGTAAAGTTACATCCTACTAATTTTAATGAGGTTGCCCTGCCCTTTTTGGTTTTCCCATTTGTCTTTTAACCATTTATATTTTACCCTGGTACGTTAGTATAAATGGAGAAAAAAGCAAAATGCTGCATAGAGAGACGATCACAGTTCATGTCGGAAAACAAACCTTAAAATTTGAAACGGGAAAAATTGCCAGGCAAGCCAATGGCTCAGTCATGGTCCATTGCGGAGAGACTGTCGTTTTCGCTTCTGCTTGCGCATCGCCCGCGGCCGGAGAAGGGATCGATTTTCTCCCTTTAAGAGTCGATTATCAAGAAAAATATTCTTCCGTCGGCCGCACTGCCGGCGGATTCATCAAACGGGAAGGACGCCCGACGGAAAGGGAAATCCTCGCCTGCCGCCTCATCGACCGTCCTCATCCGCCCGATGTTCGAAGATGGCTATTACAACGAAGTCCAACTCCTCTCCTATGTCTTTTCTTATGATGGAATCCATATGCCCGACGTCCTCGCCATCTGCGCTGCTTCTGCGGCGCTCGTCATTTCTGATATCCCCCTCGTTAAACCGATCGGCGCTGTCCGCGTGGGCCTGATCGACGAGGAATTCGTCGTCAACCCCACTGCCGAAGAAATGAAAAGCTCGCAGTCTCGATCTCATCTTGGCGGGAACCGAAGACGCGATCCTCATGATCGAAGGTTTTTGCGACTTCCTGACTGAAGACCAAGTCCTCGAGGCGATCGAAAAAGGACAAGCGGCCATTGCCGGCATTTGCCAACAACTCGCCGCATTGGCGAGAAAAAATCGGCAAACCGAAAAAGCGCGATACCCTCCACAAGATCCCCCATGAAGTGAAAAATGCCGTCCATGCATCTGCAGCCACCCTGCTCGAATCGGCTCTTCGGATTTCCTCCAAGCAAGAGAGGGAAAAAACGCTCGCCGAGATCAAAGAGAGCGTCTTGCAGACCCTCCTTGCTGGAAGAAGAAGAATCGAAACAGGCCCGCGCAGACGTCCTCCTCGCTTACAAAGATCTCCAATCCTCTCTCATGCGGAAGATGATTCTGGAAGAAAAGCAGCGGATCGATGGGCGCAAACTCAATGAGATCCGGCCCATCGATATCGAACAAGCGATCCTTCCCCGCACCCATGGCAGCTCCCTCTTTACGCGCGGCGAAACGCAAACGCTTGCCGTCTGTACGCTCGGCGGAGAAACTACCGCTCAACGCTATGAAGATCTCCACGGCGAAGGCCTCTCCCGTTTCTATCTCCAATATTTCTTCCCTCCCTTCTCTGTCGGAGAAGTCGGCCGCATGGGAGCCCCGGGACGACGAGAAATCGGCCACGGCAAGCTCGCCGAACGGGCGCTCGCCTCCATCCTTCCCAAACAGGAAGACATTCCCTTACGTCATCCGCCTCGAGTCGAATATCACCGAATCGAACGGCTCCTCTTCGATGGCCTCCGTCTGCGGCGGCTGCCTTGCCATGATGGATGCTGGCGTGCCTATCAAGACGCCCCGTTTCCGGCATCGCGATGGGCCTGATCCTCGAAGAAGAGAGGCATGCGATCCTCTCCGATATCCTGGGAGCTGAAGATGCCCTCGGCGACATGGACTTTAAAATCACTGGAGACGAGCAAGGGATTACCGCCTTCCAAATGGATATCAAAGTGGAAGGGATCACGCATGCCATCATGCAAGCCGCGCTGGCCCAAGCAAAAGAGGGGCGCACCCACATCCTCAGCAAGATGCTCGCCATCTGCCCCAAACCGAAAGAGGAAATGTCCTCCTATGCTCCCCGCATCGAAACGATCCAGATCAAGCCAAGCAAGATCGGCACTGTCATCGGCCCTGGCGGCAAACAGATCCGCGCGATCATCGAAGAGACTGGCGCTCAGATCGACATCAATGACAGCGGCTTGATCAGCATTGCCTCAAATAGCGCCCGAGGCCATGGAGCGAGCCAAGCAAATCATCCACAATCTTACGGCAGAAGTGGAAATCGGCAAAATCTACAACGGAAAGATCACATCGATCATGCCGTTTGGCTACTTTGTTGAGATTTTCGGCAAGGAAGGGCTTTGCCATATTTCGGAAATCTCTCAGCAGCGGCTGCAGAACATCCATGATGCCCCGTTCCGCGAAGGGGATCAGATCGACGTGAAAGTGCTTGATGTGAACGACCGGGGACAAATCAAATTGAGCCACCGCGCCGTTCTCGAAGCTGGACACCACGCCCATCGGTAAGAGCATGAACCTATCCGCAAATCAGCGAATATTAGCCCGCGAGCTTTTGAATTGCATCGGCCAAAAAGTCCTCATCCGCGGATGGCTGAACAACCTCCGCTCCCTTGGCAAAATTTCCTTTCTCCTTTTGCGCGATCGGAGCGGCCTCTCTCAAATCGTCATCGAAAATAAAGAGGAGCTTGCAAAAATAGCGACCCTCCAGCCCGGCTCGATCCTTTCGGTCATAGGCCGCGCGGCCGACTCCCAGTCCGCCTATAAAGTTGAAATCCTCGACCCAAAGATCACGGTAGAAACTCCCGATCCGGGATATCCCGCCGATCGAGTACTATAGACCGGAGCTCCATAACGATCTCGAGTTCATCCTCGACCATCGGCCGATCGCCTTAAGAAACCGTGAGCTCCAAGCCGTTTTCAAAATCCAAGCTGAAATCGCCCATGCCTATCGCCTGTATATGCATGACACAGTCCAGGCCAGCGAATACTTCGCCCCGAACATCATCGGCGCCTCTTCCGAAGGAGGCGCCGAATTTTTCAATGTCGATTATTTCGGCTACACTGCAACGCTTGCTCAAAGCAGCCAGCTCTATAAGCAGATCATGGTCGGCGTCAACGAGCGGGTATTTGCCCTGATGCCTTTTTTCCGCGCCGAGCCCTCGCATACATCGCGACATCTTTCGGAAGGAAAGCAATTTGAATTCGAGATGGGGTTTTTCAACCACTGGCATGAGATCCTCGACATCCAGGAAGGGTGCATCAAATTCATCCTTCAATATCTCCACCGTCATGCGAAAGCGGAAATCGAAACCCTGAAAGGATCGATCGTCCAGGCTCCGGAGGGCATTCCTTTTCCGCGTCTTACCTTCGCTAGAGCCCAAGAGATCTATTTCGAGCGGACTGGCAACGACGAACGGCAGGAGCCAGACCTCAGCCCTGCCGCTGAACGGGAACTTTGCCTCTGGGCCTCTGAAACGGCTGGCACCGACCTGGTGTTCGTGACCGACTGGATTACCGCCAAACGCCCCTTTTACGCTTTTCCGAATGAAGCTGACCCAGAACTGACCAATACCTTTGACCTTCTTTGCAATGGGACGGAAATCACCTCCGGCGGACAGAGGCGCCATACCTATGAATCGATGCTCGAGGGGATCCGCTCCAAAGAAATGAACCCCTCGAACTTTGAAGACTATTTGAGCATTTTCAAATACGGGATGCCTCCTCATGGGGGCTTTGGCATGGGGCTGGAGCGGCTGACTATGACGCTTCTCAAGTTAAAAAATATCAGGGAAGCAAGCCTTTTCCCCTCGGATACGAAACGGATCGCCGGCAACAGGATCAAGGCCCACATCTTCTTTGGCGGCGAAAACATCCGCAACGAAATCATCCGGAGATGCCGCGACAAGGGAATCTCATTCAAACACACAAGCCACGAGCCAACCCCTACCTCGCAAGATTCGGCCCGAGTCCGCGGAACGCTGATGGAAGAAGGGGTCAAATCTCTCATCCTACGCGGCAAGCAATCGAAGAGAAACTATCAGTTCAACATCCCTTCCCACCTTAAACTCGACATCAAGGCCGCCTCGGAAATCGTCGGAGAAAAATGCGAGTTCGAGGATCCTGCAGTGATCCAAGAGCGGTTTGGACTGATTGTCGGAGGGGTTCCGCCTTTCGGGAATCTCTTGAATCTCGATAACTACTTCGACGAACAGGTCTCTCTCCATCCCCAAGCTGCGTTCAATTGCGGACTGCCCACCGAATCGATCGTCATGAACTCCAAAGACCTCATCCTCCTCGCAGAGCCCAAGTTCGGCAAATTCGCAAAAACTTAAGCAAAACTAAGACATAAGATACGGCACGCGGTCAGCTTTGGTGAATTTTGGTGAGCATCTTTTGCGCCCCAGCGCATTGCTCACACTCGCACACTTTTTAAGTTTCCTTCGTGTCTCCGCAACGCTACTGGGACTCAAAATCTGCTGCCAAAATTCACCAAATCTAATCGCGCACCGTATAGCCGAAGAGCTTCTTAACCCCAGTCCCCCAACGACGATGCGTTGTCGGGGAGCCTAGGGGCCAGGGCGAGAGCATCGCGGCTGTCAACTTTACCCTCCAGAAATAGGATAGGCGCTTGGCCTTTGACTCTGGGAATCAAGAGGTTTACATTTCATATAGGCTTCTCTTTAGTTTTTTTCTTTTTTGGTGTAAATTCTTTAAAAGCAACTTTTCGATCATTTGTTGGCAACTTAGAGGCAGGGCGAGCGCATCAAAAGTTAGCGGCCAGCAACACCCTGTGTAGGTAGTCATTATCAAGCGCCGCCTTAAACCGTTTGGCTCTAATGCCCTTTCTACACGATTTTTCCTCTTTCAACATTTTTGCCGCTAACAAGTTCACAGCCCTCAGATTTTCTGGAGCGTGCCCTTCTACTATCGGATTGCGATCTTCGGCGAATACCACATCCAATACCCAATGACATCTGCTCTCAATGCTCCAATGCCCTCTAATCACACGAGAGAGGGTTTCCGCTTCGGGTGGTAAACTGCTGATGTAATACTTGATTTCCTGTTGTCTTTTGCCCTCTGCCCATCTCACCGAGTCTAATTTGATGATAGACCGTAGGCCCACCCACTCGTTCTTCTGAGGCAACCAGTCCAAATCATCCGTCGCATAAATCTTTCTGAACTCCATTCGTCCATGACCTCTCTCCTCCGTTTGAAAAATGTTCAACAGTGCATATTCATCTCCGGCCTCTGCTGCCTGGTCGAAATAATTCGCCACTTCATCCTGAAGGGTGGGTTGATTTGCCTTCAGGGCTAATACATAATCCGCTCCCATATCGCGTATCTGACTGGCGATATTTTTCTGTGTGCCTGCTGCGTCTATCGTGACGATGCTACCTTCCGGCAACACCAGTTGCTTGAGCAACTCGGGGATCGCCTTGACCTCATTGGACTTGGAATCATTGCGAAGGTGTCCCAAAACCATATGGTTTTTATCACACCAGGCAGAGACAATATGGAGGGAGTGTTCTCCTCGTTTTGACGCAGATCGGAGAGTCTTCCCATCTATATTTATCAATTCAGGAACGATGTTCTGTACCGCTTTAATCCATTCCAAGAATGCCTCTAGAAATGCGGTCGGATCAATGTGGCAAATAACCCGCCGAAAGGTGTCTGGTGATGGGATACCAGCTCGTAACTCGAGGAAGGATTGGAGCCAATCGATACGGCTTAACCCAAATTCCTCCATATCTTCCCATCCCTCAGCGCCACAAATCTTGGCCAGTAACGCAATCGTCACAATACCAACGAAGTCGTGGTCCAACCGACAGGTTCGTGGATCGGGAATCATCTCGATGTAAATGCTAATGTTGGTTGCTTGAATCATAGTGCCTCCTGAAAAAGGCGTCTATGATCGTAAAATTTTTACTCAACAGTCAATAAAGTAGGGAGGTACGGACTAGAAAAATGCTGTTTTTTTGATGCGCTCGCCCTGGCAGCGATCACGATCGAACAGTTCTATCGAACTGCTTGAATATAGCCGTAAGCGCAAAAGCCGTAAAAAAAAGCTTTTGTAAGAGCTTCAATATTTTTTAATGTCGTCACATTGATTTGAAAGTCTCTTTTAAGTAGTGAATTTGAGATAGTGAACTTATATGTGGTGATTTGCTGAGGAGCTTTTTTCGGGTTGAAACCTTGTTTGAGAGCTTCCTTTACAACAAGATCTTCGATCTCTTGAGCGCTTTTATTTCCGATATTCTGCCCATTTACCGTTACGCCTACTTTAGACAGCGCCTTAATCGTATGGCCTACTCTTATAGGTATAAAATGACTAGCGTGTTGAAGGCTTTTTGCAGCGCAATAGAAAGCCGAACAATAGAGCAGCGAATTTACCATAAAACCTCTTCTTTTTTGGTAAGATTTTAAATGCTGGCATATTAAAAGTCAATGACTTACCGGCTAAAGCCGCAGGAAAATTGCAAAGAGCGTTAACTCCTTGACTATCAGAGGAGTTTAAGTTTTCTTTGGTTTCCACAAGGTTTACATTTCATACAGACGATTCAAGAGCGATTGGATAACCGCGTATTATTCTATATATGTCTGGCTAAAGGGATCTCTTCAGGATTTAGAGTATGATCAAAGTATTGGGTCATGAACCTATCCTCCAATTCTTCACGATCCCTTTACGGCACGCTTTTGGGCGCTTTTCGCGCCTCCGCCCTCGTAAAGATCACCGTCCCGATATTTACTTCGGGCGGTCGACGACGAAAAATCGCCTCAAAATCGACCATAAATGAATCATTAAGAATTGGAGGATAGGTTCATTACTCGATCAGCCCAATCAAAATATTCTTTTCGGGCCTGTTTACATCCCAGTAAATCAGAACGCCTTAAAGAATCGTAAGCATTAATTAATGATTTTTCTACTCTATTTTTTCCTGTTCGATACATGTGCGCAAGGCAATAAGCCGCCTCCCCATTGGTTTTTGCAGCTTCCTGGTAATAGTTCAGGTCATAGGTCTGCCCATTCGCTTGGCCATAAATGCACTGCACAGATGGAGGGGCAGGTGGTTGCGGGGGAGTTAATAACCACGATAATCCTCCAATGGCGCACGAAGTAGCGCGGCTATTCTGCGCTCGGAAGGGACCCGCGAAGCGGGAAACCTGAGTGCAGCCCGAGACCGATTAGCGGGATCCCCGCGTCCGGCAAAGAGAAATCGCGCCGTATTCAGTGGGGAGGCGTGCTCTGCACGACGACGAGCAAGGCGCGATAGGAAGCGATTCTGCCGAGCACGCAGTAGCGAGGCTCTTGTAATTCGCGCGACTGGTTATCGAAGCCGGAACCCTCACCCCACAAACGATGCATTTGCGAGGCCCCCGAGTGAATCGGTCACCTGGGCGGAAGGGGCGGAGCAAAGGGGTCCCCAAAGTCGCATCGAGTTTGGGGAAAGAGGGATCCCCAAAGTCGCATCGAGTTTGGGGAAAAAAGGGATCCCCAAAGTCGCATCG
This sequence comes from uncultured Chlamydiae bacterium, assembly GCA_963730605.1. GTDB lineage: Bacteria > Chlamydiota > Chlamydiia > Chlamydiales > SM23-39 > CAIPFQ01. Next base: position 8,990 of record CAVSSM010000007.1, on the reverse strand, counting down.
TCTTTGGGGAAAAAAGGGATCCCCAAAGTCGCATCGTCTTTGGGGAAAAAAGGGATCCCCCAAAGTCGCATCGAGTTTGGGGAAAAAGGGATCCCCAAAGTCGCATCGAGTTTGGGGAAAAAAGGGATCCCCAAAGTCGCATCGAGTTTGGGGAAAAAAGGGATCCCCAAAGTCGCATCGAGTTTGGGGAAAAAGGGATCCCCAAAGTCGCATCGTCTTTGGGGACTTTGCGTAGCATCCCGACTGTCTTTGTTCATGTTTTTATTAACGCAAATTTGGTCACTTCAAGAATTTTTCGGAGGCGGCCATCTTGGCGCCTTTGGCTTTCATTGCATCGATAGCTTTGGTTTCGTCGCCGAGCCGCCGGTTGATGGAGCGGCAAGCATCTCGGATGACCGTAACCTTGAACCCCAGTTGCAGAGCGTCCAAGACCGAATAGAGGACGCAATAATCAGTCGCAACGCCGACGAAATAAAGATCTTTGAGCTTATGGTCTTTCAGAAAATCGGCAAGGCCTGTCGAGCGGTGGCGGTTGGTATCGAAAAAAACGCTGTAGCTATCGATCAAGGGATCGGTTCCTTTGTCGAAGATGGCTTCGATTCTCTCGGTTTGAAGCCCGTCAGCCAGTTGCGCCCCGCGAGACTCTTGGATGCAATGGTCAGGCCAGAGAATCTGTTCGATCTCCCCAATTTGAACCGTCTCCCCAACCCGTTTCCCATGGGTCGATGCGAAACTGACATGTCCGGACGGATGCCAATCGCGCACGGCGACGACATGCTCGAATTTAGGGATGAGCTGATTGATCGTAGCGATGATGAAATTCGCTCCGCTGATACCAAGGGCGCCGCCAGGCATGAAGTCCCGTTGCACATCAGTGATGATTAAAGTCTTCGAATCTCCTTTTGGGGTCAACGCCCACCTCTCAACTTTCGAATCAATTCGAGTTTTTTGCGATACAGTCCCTTCTCGAGGCCGGCAAAATAGGGTTGCGGGTTTACAAGCCGCTCCATATTAGGCGGAAGCCGCGACAATTCTACCTGAGCGCGTCTTTGGATTTCTGAAAGGGAAGGAAAATCGTACACTAATTTCCCTTTTCTGAAAATGGGCACTAGAAGATCCTCGTGCGACATCCCGTCGGAAAACTGCTTTTCATTATTCGGATCGAGGATATCGACGATCTGGAATGGTTCTTCAACTCGAGTCAGCTCGTCGAAGATGCCGTCGCCGACATAGAACTTTCCGTCGAAAAACCGGCGGATTTGCAAAATCCCCGGGTTCGTCGCTTTTGCGGTTTGCTCAGAAAGTTTGATCTTTGGAATCCACTCCCCTTTTGCATTTTGGATCGCCGATAACTTGTAGACCCCATCGAGGGCAGGCTGCTGATTTCCTGTTACAAGATGAGTCCCGACGCCCCAGATCGTGATTTTCGCTCCTTGCTGCTTCAGGTCGCGGATCAGGTATTCGTCGAGTTCATTGCTGGCCATGATGGCCGTCTCGGCAAACCCTTCTCGATCCAAGATCTTTCTGACCTCGATGCTTAAACGGGCCAAATCTCCCGAATCCAGCCGCACTCCATAAAGATCGGATCCCCTCTTTCTCATTTCCCGACCTACTTCGACGGCCCGTTTCGTCCCTTCCACCGAATCGTAGGTGTCGATCAGCATCACGCAACCCTTAGGCATGATTTCGGCAAACATTTCGAAGGCCGCTTTTTCTTCATCGAACGCCATGACCCAGCTATGGGCGTGCGTCCCCTTCACGGGAATGCCGAAGAGCTTCCCCGCGATCACATCAGAGGTTGCTACGCAACCGCCGATGTAGGCAGCGCGGCTGGCCGAAATCGCTCCATCAGGGCCTTGCGCCCGCCGCATCCCGAATTCAATGACGGGATCAGGCCGGGCCGCCATGCAGATACGCGCCGCTTTCGTAGCGATCAAGGTTTGAAAATTGATGTAGTTGAGCATCGGGCTCTCCAGTAGTTGCGCTTGCCAGATCGGCCCTTTAACCCGGATTAGAGGCTCGTAAGGGAAGACAAGAGTTCCTTCGGGCACCGCATCAAAATCGCAACTGAAGCTAAAGGAGGAAAGAAAGAGCAAAAAATCCTTCTCGAATAAGGGATCCCCATCTTCGTCTTGCAAAGACGCTAAATAATCGAGATCGCTTTTGGAAAATTTGAAATTCAGGAGGAAGTCGACAGCGGTCTTTAACCCGGCCGCGATAGCAAAGCCTCCCTTAAAGGGCCACCTGCGGAAGTTAAGATGAAAGACGGCCTGCCTGTCCGATAGGCCCGCCTTCCAATAGCCGTATACCATGGTCAATTGATAGAGATCGGTGAGAAGGGCCAGCGAGCCGCTTTGGATGGGGGAGCGTTCGACTTGACTCATCCGGATTTCAAGAGTTTGCGTCTTTCAATCTGGAGCCGATCGATCTCTTGCTGCACTCGATCGGCTTTTGCCCGGTTTTCATCCGCCAGTTCAAGATGCCGCCTTGTCTCCAGCACCGCACGGTCTTCGAACTGGAGCCGCTGAGCATAGTCTTCATGGCGCAAAGCCCTTGCCTCAAAACCTCTTTTCATCGCTTGCAACTCTGTTATCTGCCGGTCGATTTCTTGTACTTGCGCTGCAATCGCCGGGTTCTCTGCAAGGAATTGGATCTCTTGAGAGTCTGCAAGGAGTTGGATGGAAGAACTCCCTCCTGAGAGGAGGGAGATTCTCCGCTCCGCAAATGATGCATTTGCGAGGACCCCGGCGCTTGACTCGGCCCTGAAGGGCCGAGATTGCGCCGAGCTGCCCGTTCCAAGGGATGCAGGTTTGACCCGCCTTTTGCCGATACTGTCCAGCGCGGCAAAGGCCCAGACGAAAATAAAAAGGATCAAGGTGATCGAAAACGTCCGCTTCATAACCATGTTTATGTATAGTTTGTCCTATATCTTATCTCGCCCCTCTTGGCAAATGAAAAGGGGATAGAAAGGGGGTAGTATGTAAAAGCAAGGTGAATTACACTAGATGAGTATGTTACGATGTTTGACCGCCTTAGCCATCCTTGTCTTGGGCCTGGCTTTGAGCCCTCTTTTCGGGTTCTCTTTACAAGATAGGATCGCCAAAGCGTCCTCTGGCGACTACCTCGTGGTCGAAGGGGGCAAACTGATCACCGTCTTATCGATCCGCTCCGTCACACCCGGGTCCATCGTTCTCGAAGAAGTGAGCATTCCATCGGAAACCCTTAAAAAGCGGCCAGCATCGTGGAACGAGTGGATCAAAGCAAAAGCTCCAGGACATACGTCTTGGTCGATGATTGAGTTCGACCGTGTGAGCGGCGAGATCCTTGAGTGTTATTCCTTTACAAGAGCTTCTTGGGTTCAGATCTCCTCAGTCGAAAGCCTCTTGGCCACCCTGCTGAACCTGCCTCTCCAGCCAGTCCCTCCGGAGAAAAGGCGCAAGATCGGGCTGCCGCCGCTGCAGGGAGAAATCGATACCCGAAAAATCTGGGAGCCTCCTGCCCTATTTGAAGGAAAAAAACAAGAAAAGGTCCATTTCGACGTTTATGAGACCGCCTGGCCGCTCGATTCATCTCCACTTTCCGGCAATACGGTCATCCTTTACTTCGACCGAGCGGGAAAAGTCCCTCTCCCCTTTTGGATCCAGGTGGAGGCAGCCCACGCCAACGTGGCTCTCAGGACGATCGACACGGGCAAAAATTTTCCTTCTCCCTATCGCAAATTTCCCAAAAGGACCCCCCAGTTTGTCGGGGAGCCTCAAAAGATCAAAAGCGGTCTAAGGCTTTCTTTGAAAAGCCCAAAATATTTCCGCCACTTCGATCTCTTCGCGATCGATGTCACTACCCGTGAAAAAGAGCTCTGTCCGATCACCCATACCCTCACCCTTGGAAAGGAAGACCTCCTCACGATCGAAATCCCGGAGGAAGAATTGAAGAATGTCCTCAAGGCCGCCCATCGCTATACCTGGCTCATCGTCCCCACCGGCCACAGCGAATCCTACACTGAAACTACCAAGCCCTTCGCTTGGAACCCATCTCCATATACCGGGAGAGATTGAAAAAACGGGAATTGGGCACTGTGGACACTCAAAAACAGTCCGGGGGACTGTTTTTGAGCGAAGCAGCTCCTCAGATTTTTCAGCTGGAGCGAGGGACTTTGCCAAAGGCAAGGCTGCGGAAACACGAGAAGGTCCGGTGGGCCTTCGCAGTGCGGAGCAGATGAGCGTAGCGAATTGCCTCGGAAGCGAAGATGAAAAATCCGAGTCAAAGCCGACGCCGCCACCGGGGTCCCCAGAAACGCATCGTTTTTGGGGTGGGGCGTCGCACCAAAACCGATTTTTTCAATCACGAGCGGTATAACATACTCGCATTCAAATTCTTAAAAAACTTATCAACAAATATTTACTCATGATTTTTCACCTTGTCCTTTACCAACAGTTCCAGTATCCTTTTTGAAATGGAGCGTTTTTCGCATGGTCGTAAAAAAAGTTACCTCCCTCTACACACTGAACAAGATGAAGCGGGTGCTAAGGCAGCACTACCGCCTTTATCGCAAGAAATCGAAAGCCCTTGACCCCGCGTCAAAAGAGCGGCTCCAATCGCACCTGACAAGCCTTCAGACGGCCATTCTCCAAAAGGATGCGGCGATTGCCGCTCAGATCGGAGAGCAGCTCTCAAAAACGGCAAGACGCCTCATGCCGAGAACTGCTTGGGATAAAATGAGGGATTTCGTCGGCGCGATCGCATTTGCCCTTCTTGTCGCGGTGGCGATCCGGACCATGTGGTTTGAGCCTTACACCATTCCCACAGGCTCCATGCGCCCCACATTGAAAGAGGGCGATTTTCTTGTGGTTTCCAAAACCGATTACGGGATCAACGTCCCTTTGCGCCCCGCCCATTTTTACTTCGATCCAACTCTTGTCCAGAGGGGCGGCATTTTTGTCTTCTCCGGAGAAAACATGGATATCGCCGATGGGGACACGACCTATTTCTACCTCTTTCCGGGGAAAAAATTGTTCGTCAAACGGCTCATAGGAAAACCGGGAGACATCCTTTACTTTTACGGGGGCCAGATTTACGGCATCAACGCCCAAGGAAAAGAGATCACCGCGCTGCGCAATCCCGATTGGATGCAGTCTCTCGAACACATCCCCTTTATCCGTTTCGACGGCAAAGTGGAAACGTCCGGTTTGAAACAAGGCATTTTCAAGGATGCCACTTTCTACCAGATGAACATCCCAGTCGCCAAGCTCTCCCTCAATCAGATTGGAGCAGTCATTTCAGGAGAAATGCTAGCTCGGCCAGGGAAAGGCTCCCTTGCAAACTACAGCGATCTTTGGGGATTTAAAAACTATGCCATGGCGCGCCTTCTCACACCGGAGCAGGCTGAGAAATTCTATCCAGGCTCTACCCAAGACATCGGCAAAGGGATCCTTTTTCTAGACCTTACGCATCACCCGAACTTTCGAAACGGGAGCATGATCCGAGATGAGAACAACCGCCTGAGGCCTGATTTCGGAACTCACGCATCGCTCATGGCTTTGACTCAAGAACACGTCAAGAAGATCTTCCGTCATCTCACTACTTGCCGCTTTGTCATGGAGAAGGGAGTTGCCTACCGCTATGGGATGAATATCAAGAATCCCGCATCCCTTCCCTATTTGCCGCATCTACCTGATATTCCAGATGGAACCTATGAAATCCAAAATGGCAAGGCTTACAAAGTTCTTTGGGGAGGGGTCACCTCAGAACTTTCCGCGGACCATCCGCTCTACCGAAACGACCCCGAACGCGTTCAACTCCTCTACAATCTCGGCATTGAATTCGTCAACTTTTACAATCCTTCCGAGAGCAGGCGTATCCACCCTTCCCGATATGCCTACTTCCGCAACCACGACCTTTATCTACTTGGCTCTCCGATTGTCCTCTCGGCAGATCCTGAGATGACCTTATTTCTCAAAAAAGAGTATCAGAAACAATCGATGTCCACCTCGGTTCGTCCCTATTTTCCTTTTGACGATGCGGGGCCTCCAATGACAAGCGATGGAAAAATCGATGCTGACTTCATCCGGAAGTTCGGGCTTGTCATCCCTGATAAAATGTATCTGGCTCTCGGCGATAACCATGCCATGAGCGCCGACAGTCGCATGTTCGGCTTTGTCCCCGAAGAGAATATCCGCGGCGGCCCGAGCTTCTTATTCTGGCCTCCAGGATCGAGGGTGGGACGCTTGGCCCAGCCGCCGTTCCCGCATCTCACGTTCCCGAACCTCTTCGTTGTAGGCGGTGCGATTGCAATCGGGCTCGGCGCTTCCTACTACTTACGGCGCCGGCTCCAAAAACCCTTCAAATTCGACTAATTCGACCTGCCTTCGTCGGACAGCCACTGCCTTTGAGCCCGCCTGCACCCCACCCCAAAGACGATGCGTTTTTTGGGGACCCCGGATCCGGCGTCGGCAAAGCCTGACTCAAATTCAGGGCTGCTTCCCTTGAAAAAACTCGAACTCCCGAGCTTTTTCAAGTGTCCATAGCCTCGGCATATTCCCAACTTTTGAAGTCATTTGTGTATAGGGGTGATCAGCTCGTTCGTGACTTTGGTGCCGACGCGGATGAACCAGTCGACGGGGGCATTGAGGATGGAATCGTTTTGGATGAGGCCAGAGGCGCGGAGGTAATCGACGAGGCTGGTTTTCGTTTTTTCGTCTTGGACAACGAGCCCCGTGAAAAAAGAGGGTGCTATCCGCTCTTTCAGCATCACTTCGTGCCCGCCGTTAACGACAGGGGTCGCCTGCTCCTTTTCGATAAATTCCAAGATCCCATCCCGCTTTCCATAGGCTTCTTGGTACTGCCACCATCCCAAGTTGGAGGAATAAACCCGATTCCCAAAGCTGTCGGTGTGATACTGATACGTCCCGGTTTCCAGGGCGTCAAGAGAAATGAGAAGCCGCACTTTGCTTTGATAGTTCAGTTGGTGGAACGGCATCTCATCCGTGCAGTTTTTTTCTGTGAGAAGCTGTGTATAGACGCTATCCGCTCCTCCTGACCAATAGTCGACGCCGGAACCGCCAAGTCCATGATGGCCAAAATCATTCGCATCCCTGATTTGTGTGGCAATCATTCCCGTCCGGATCATCGAAGCGACCCGCTCGTAGAGTTCCTGATCCTGATGGGCTCCCATGATGGCTGCCGTAAGGGCTCTTGCCCCTTGCGCCCGAGCCGCCTCGGCCAATCCGATGATCCGGTAGCGGACCCTGCCGTCGAAAAGATGCTCTTCTTGCATCCTCTCGAAATAGGTATCGAAGACGCCCTGCATTTCAGGGACCTTCTCGATCATCTTCGCCTTCAATTGATCCAGCGGCATCGAGAAGAATTCCTCTTTCCTCTCAAACGGCATTGCCTCCCTAGGAAAAAAAGTGCGGAAAAGATGGCCCATCTTGAGCCTCTCGATATCCTCTGGCAATGAAAGGCATAGCGCCCGGTCGAGATCGATGAGCGAAAGCATCTCGTGAAGCTCAAAAAGGGTCTGGTTTGCATCGAGACGAACGACGACCCGATCATAGAGGCTCGGCTGATCGGACGATGAGCCGATCAAAATAGTGCCAAGTCCGTCGATTTTGATTTTGTGCGCTACGCCCGGCCCGAAAAAAAATCCTGCATCGGAGCCGGACAAGAAAGAGCCCGAGTCGATCGAAATCCCCTCGGCGTGAGAGCCGGCAAGCTTAAGAATTTCCCCTATTTCCTTCGGTCTCACATATTTGAGCTCTTGCAGCGACTGATCGATGGCCTCTCGGAAGGCGTGGTTGACCTTGAAGTCGAGCTCCGTCACTTTTTTCCCATCGATGATTTTGGTTCGAAACGCAAGATTTTCCCCTTTGACAAGAGAGCCGCCATTACCATGAAAATGAGCGCCAAAGCGGACCTCGTTTCCTTTCCCGTCCTCCAGCACCATCTCTTTCGTCTCGATGCTTTCTTTCAAAGAAGAAAGAGGATGCCGCAAGAGATGGGCGCCCTCTCGCCCGCGCAGGATCTTCAAGAAAAGAGTTCTGACTTGTTGCATTTCCATGTAGGCGTTTCGCTGCTGGATCTTTTGCACATATTGGCCCGCCTGGTGTAAGCGGACGCCAGCCAGAGCGAACTTCGCGCATCCCTCGAAATAGCGGCCCTGGGCAATCTCATGGCGGGCCTGATAAAGAGAGACCGATGATTGGAAAAGGGCGAAGGCAACCATCGCCTCGAGGGCCCCCGTCACCATGAAACTTAAGTAGGCAGCCGAGCCAAAAGCTTGGAGCGCTTCCTCGAACGCTCTCGAATACTCCCCTTGCCATAGAGATTGGCAAGAAGCACCCGCTCCATGGAGAGCGTCCCATCCGGTCGTGATGAAAAGCGCCGTTGCTTGGGTGTAGAGAGCGGCAGCCAAAGAGAGGGCGGCTAAAGAGGCTTGTCCTGTCTCAATAGCACACGCCCTCCAATCCCTTCGGTCTTGGCTCAAAAGCACATTTTGCAAATGAGTGAGGGTACGCGCTCCATTCATTCCGAGAGAGAGCGCAACACTAACGGGACGATAAAGAGCAACAAATGGAAGAGATGCGAGCGCGACTCGGGTGATCGTTTCGCGTGCCGGCTCTAAATCTAAATCAAACCGACGATAATATGTATCTGGCAAATAAATCGCATGTCGGGCATAATCTAAATAATTCATTTGAATTAATTATACAGAATAAAGACTCTAAAATCCATTTAAATTAATTTTTTGTAATATGAACTGATTTTTCAATTGTCCTAAGTTCGGTATTTGTTCAGAGGGTGTCTACAATGTGAGATTTTGTCGATTTTTCGGTTCTTTTGAGCCGATTTTCGATTCAAGACTTGCGGGGCAATATCAGGGAGATTGCATGATAAATCGCTTAAAAAGAAAAACAAGATCCGCTTCGCGGGAGGATCGCCTTCGGCGGCAAGATGAGCAGGATAAAAAAACACAAAATTACGCGATGTGCGAG
>CAVSSM010000006.1:0-12666 GCA_963730605.1 uncultured Chlamydiae bacterium | reverse complement strand
AATTCCCGTTCTTATCAATCCAAAGTTCTGAATTGTAAATATTTCCTTTTTCCGGATCAAGGATCTTGCCCTTAAACTTTACTCCTGCATCTACTAGCCCCCAGATAATGTCCAGCCCGCTGTAAAATGGCTCTCCGATGACCCCTGGAGCCCGCTTGATCGGCTTATAGATGGTGTCGACCATAACCCCTTTCTCGTCATAGGTGCCGATGATCCGACCATAGTAAATGCCTTCATAGTCATAGATCGCGATGACGCATTCGGATACGCCTTCTTCATTGATCGTTTTCCAAAACCCTCCAATATCATCGGAACCAATGGCGGCTGCCGTCATAAGAAGAAACAAGCAGGAAAAAATTTTACAACGCATGCTTTCTTGTTAACCAGATTTCAGCCTGGTGTCAAGAAAAAAATGGAAAAAAAATGGGTTCTTGTTTTGAATCGAGAGTCCGGTAATAATTGCTCGCCATGAAGTACTGCGAAGCCATAGTTCGAACGAGCCGTTTTCCGACACGGGAAGTGAGGGTAGGGGACGTGGGGGTGGGAGGGAACAATCCGATCCGGATCCAGTCGATGACGACATCCAATACCCGCGATCCGGACGCAACCGTCGCCCAGATCCTCCGCCTTGCAGAAGCAGGATGTGAAATCGCCCGCGTTACAGTCCAAGGCAAAAAAGAAGCGGAAGCTCTCGAAGCGATCAAAAATTTCCTTATCCATCGAGGCGCCCGAATGCCTTTGGTCGCCGATATTCACTTCTATCCGCCCGCAGCGCTTCTTGCGGCGAGTTTGCAGACAAAGTCCGGATCAATCCGGGCAACTTCGTAGATAAGCGGGCAAGTTTTAAAATCATCGAATACGACGATGCTGCCAACGAAGCGAGCTTGAAAAAATGGAGGCGGGGTTCGCCCCTCTCGTCGAGAAATGCAAGCGGCTGAAACGGGCGATGCGGATCGGGACGAACCACGGCTCTCTTTCGGACCGGATCATGAACCGGTTCGGCGATTCGCCCCGCGGCATGGTCGAGTCAGCTCTTGAATTTGCCCGGGTTTGCCGCAAATACGACTACCATGATATCATTTTTTCGATGAAGGCGAGCAATCCGGTCGTAATGATTGCAGCCTATCGACTCCTAGCAAAAGAAATGATCCGCCTCGGCTGGGATTATCCGCTCCATCTAGGAGTGACCGAAGCGGGGGAAGGGGAGGATGGACGGGTCAAATCGGCCATGGGGATCGGCGCCCTCCTTCTCGATGGCCTTGGCGATACGATCCGCGTTTCTCTGACTGAAGATCCTTGGGCCGAAATCGACCCTTGCAAAAGGCTTGTCCGTTTTCAAAACCAAAGAGTGGGAAAAGGAATCGAGCCTCTCAAAGAGCATTTTCTCGATACCGAGGTTCAAAAGCGCACCGTCCAGGCTACGGCGCCGCTTCACCCCGACGGCTCGGTGATTTTGAAAGTCGATGCCGCCGACCTCTTACGGCCCACTTTCTTTGAAGAGATCGGCTGCGAGGTCCAGTTCGGCCGGCCAAAGAGGACGATTCAGACGGCCGATGCCCTTTGGATCGACGCCATGCCTCAAAATTCTAAAATCGTCGATCAGCTCGCTCACGTCGGAATTCCTTTCTTCGTCAAACCCAACTTTCATCTCTTTCGACCCACCCATTCACCGATTCATGAAACGCGCCGCTTCGTCGAAGAGCTCAAAGCCAAGAATGATAAGACCCCTCTGATTCTCGCATTCGAATACGATTGCGACGAGGCCGATCTGCCGATCCAGGCGAGCGCGGAAATGGGCGCATTGCTTTGCGATCGGCTAGCCGAGGGGGTTTGTCTCATTGGAAAGCAGCCTCTCGCCCTCCGGCGCCGGCTCAGCTTCAATCTGCTCCAATCTGCCCGGATGAGGACGGTGAAAACCGACTTTATTTCCTGCCCTGGATGTGGGCGGACGCTATTCGATTTGCAAGAGACGTCGCGCCGGATCCGTGAAAAGACGGCACACTTGCCCGGCGTCAAGATCGCCATCATGGGCTGCATCGTCAACGGCCCGGGTGAAATGGCCGACGCCGATTTCGGCTACGTCGGCTCGAAACCAGGGAAGATCGACCTCTATCTTGGCAAAACATGCGTAGAGCGCGATATCGACTTTGCCGACGCAGACCAAAAGCTCATCGACCTGATCAAAGTAAACGGCAAGTGGACAGAACCTTAGAAGATTTGTTATATTAATCGTTATGGGAAAATACGATCCCCGCTCTATTGAAAAGAAATGGCAAAAGATTTGGAAAGAGAAACAAATCTTCAAAGCTGTTTACGATCCTAAAAAGCCCAAGTACTATATCCTTGACATGTTCCCGTATCCTTCCGGAGCGGGTCTCCATGTGGGCCACGTGACGGGCTATACCGGCACCGACATCATCTCCCGCTATAAGCGGCAAAAAGGTTTTAACGTCCTTCATCCTATGGGATGGGACAGTTTCGGCCTTCCTGCCGAACAATTTGCCATCCGCACAGGAACCCATCCGTCTGTGACGACGCAGGTCAATATCGACACCTACCGACGCCAGCTCGAGTCGCTCGGATTTAGCTACGATTGGGACCGGGAAATCATGACGAGCGATCCCTAGTATTACAAATGGACGCAGTGGATCTTCACCAAGCTATATGAAAAAGGACTCGCTTATGAAGCCGAGATCAACGTCAACTTCTGCCCAGCTCTCGGCACAGTGCTTGCCAACGAAGAAGTCGAAGACGGGAAATCGAAAGAAGGGGGCTACCCGGTCGAGCGGCGTCCTTTGAAACAATGGATCTTAAGATCACGGCCTATGCCGACCGCCTGCTTGCTGATTTGGATTTGCTCGATTGGCCTGACCATTTGAAACAAATGCAAGCGAATTGGATCGGCCGCAGCGTTGGGGTGATCTTTATTTTCGTCGAAGAATCTACGCACGAGCCGATTGCTTGTTTTACGACGGCGCCCGAACCGATTTGCGGCGTGACATTTTTGGTATTAGCTCCCGGAACATCCTCTAGTTCAAAAAATCACGACGCCCGGTCAAAAAGATGAAGTCGATGCATACGTACGTCAAACATGCTACTGAAAGCCGATCTACAACGAACCGATCTTGGCGCAGGAAAAAACAGGCGTTTGGACTGGAACCTACGCGCTGAATCCGGCAACGGGCGAAAAAATCCCAATCTGGATCGCCGATTATGTATTGGTTAGCTATGGCACAGGCGCTGTTCATGGGCGTTCCGGCGCACGATGAACGGGATTTTGAATTTGCAAAAAAATATCAATCTGCCGATCAAAGTTGTCATCGACCCCGACATGTCGCTCTTGAAAGAAGGGGAGACGATCACACGCGAAGATGTGCTGCACGGCAAGGCATGCTGGCCCCGCGATGGCAAATTCATCAACAGCAATGTCGGCGATTTGAAATTGAATGGGATGAATGTGCCCATGGGATATGAAGCGACGATCCAGTGGCTAGAGCGCCATTCCAGAGGCAAGCGCACCGTCAATTACAAACTCCGCGACTGGCTCTTTTCCCGCCAAAGCTATTGGGGCGAGCCGATCCCGATTTTGCATTTCGAGGATGGATCGATGCGCGCGCTCGAACTCGATGAACTCCCATTGACGCCTCCTCCTCTTGATGACTACAAACCCGCAGGCTCTGGGCAAAGCCCGCTCGCCAAAGTGCCCCGAGTGGGTCGAGATCGTCGACCCTAAAACTGGCAAGAAGGCTCTTCGCGAAACGAATACGATGCCTCAATGGGCGGGATCCTGCTGGTACTATCTCCGTTTTTGCGACCCCCACAATGATAAGGAAGCTTGGGATCCGAAGCTCGAAAAATATTGGATGCCGGTCGATCTTTATGTCGGCGGCGTCGAACACGCGGTTCTCCATCTGCTCTATGCCCGCTTTTGGCATAAGGTTCTCTACGATTCTGGCCTTGTCCACACTCCCGAACCTTTCGCGACGCTTGCGCAATCAAGGACTCCTCATAGCCCGCTCCTATAAAATGCAGCAAGGAGGCTACCTCGACCCTGAATGACGTGGTCGAAAAAGAAGGACGTTTCTACTCATCGGCGCACCCATGAAGAGCTGATCGTCCAATCGGAAAAAATGTCGAAATCGAAACTCAATGGCGTATCCCCTGATGAGATCATCGAGGAGTTTGGCGCGGACGCCTTGCGCCTTTATGAAATGTTCATGGGTCCTTTCGAGCGGGAAAAAGTCTGGAGCACCGACGCAGTCAATGGGTGCAAACGTTTTTTAAACCGTTTTTACGATACGGTCTTTTCAGAAAAAATGGTCGACGCTGAAAATGACGACGCCTTGAAATTGGCCCACCGGCTTGTTGACCAAGTCAGCCGCGATGTCGAACTTCTCCAATTCAATACGGCGATTGCCCGGATGATGGAATTCCTCAACGCTTTCACAGCCCTTCCCTCCTATCCAAGAAGCTGCCTGAAACGAGCTATCCAGATGCTCCATCCTTTCGCCCCGCATATTGCCGAAGAATGCTGGGAGCGTCTCGGTCAAAAGGAGCTGCTCGCCTATGCACCGATCCCTCCTGTCGATCCCCGATTCCTGGTGGATGAGACGGCCACCTACGTCGTTCAAGTCAACGGGAAGCTCCGCGGCCGCTTCGATTTGCCGATGAATCAAACGGAAGAGCAGCTTTTAGCCCTTGTCCGGCAAAATCCGGAAGTGGAAAAACATCTAACAGGAGAAATCGTTAAAACCGTTTTTGTGCCGAATAAGCTCCTCAACATCGTCCTCAAGTCGTGATCGTGTATGACCTGCTCCTTCTTATTTTCACACTGCTTGTCTCTATCAAGAAACCGCATCACTTGCGGCGCCTCTTCGCTCCAATTCCTGATCCGAAACTTAAAGAAGTGATTTGGATCCACGCCATTTCGGTCGGAGAAGCAAAAGCCGTCCAATCTCTTTTCGCCTCCCTTCGGATCGCCCATCCCACTTCCTTTTTTCTCATTACGACGACGACCGCGACCGGCCTTGCCGAAGCGCGACGATCCCTACCGAAAGCAGATGCCTTTGCCTTTCTTCCGATCGATCTCCGATGGATTGTAGGCCGCTGGGCTAAGAAACTCCGCCCGAAGCTGTTTATCCTAGTAGAGAGCGACTTTTGGCCAAATCTCCTCGCGGCCATCAAAAAAGCGGGCGGCAAAACCGTTCTTGTCAGCGGGAAACTTTCCGAGCGCTCCGCGCGTCGCTTTGCTAAAGTTCGGTTTTTTTCAAGAAAGCTCTTCGGTCGCCTCGACCTTCTTCTTTTGCAAAACGAAGAGCATGCCCGCCGCTTCCAAAATCTCGTGGACCCTGCCCGCATTCAGATTGGAGGCAATCTCAAGCTCGACCACCGGCCTACCCCCGTTGACAAGCCTGCATGGCGGCAAATGATCGCGCCTCTTGACCCAGCCATCACAATCTCTTGCACACATGACCCCGAGGAAGAGGAACTTCTCAACCGACTTCCTCTCACGCGCCTTTTTGTTTTTTTGGCTCCCCGCCATCCTGAACGGTTTGAGGAAGTTGCACACCTCCTCCAGAAGAAAAACATCCCTTTCGTCCGCTGGAGTCGGCTGCAAGAAAAACGGGGAGGGGAAAGGGTGGGGGAAGGAGCAAGGGTGGTTCTCGTAGACGCCATGGGCCAGCTTCCCATTTGCTACGCGCTTTCTCGCCTCGCCATCGTGGCCGGCAGCTTCCAGCCCCATGTCGGGGGCCACAATATCCTCGAGCCGTGCGTGTACGGCCTCCCGGTCTTTTTCGGCCCGCACATGTATTCCCAGAAGGAGCTTGCCGCCCGTGTCCTCTCTGCAAAAGCCGGCATGCAAGTGACCTACGACACTCTCCTCACGGCTGTCGAAACATTTTTTAACAGTCCTGCGGAGGAGACGCGAATGGTCTCTGCGGCTAGGGCTCTCGTTGCATCGGGTCGGGGGGCAACGGATGCGACATTCCGGATGATCGAACGGTTTTCGGAAAAAGCTTGTTGATAAATCCTTTGTCATGATAGATTTGTCATTTCTTAAATACCGCGGGGTGGAGCAGTGGTTAGCTCGTTGGGCTCATAACCCAAAGGCCGTAGGTTCGAGTCCTACCCCCGCTAATTTCCCAATTCTTTGGCGGTATAGCTCAGTTGGTTAGAGCAGCGGAATCATAATCCGCGTGTCGCTGGTTCGAATCCGGCTACCGTCAATTTTTTCAAAATTGACGGTAGCCGGATTCGAACTGAGCACCGATGTTTTTGCGTTTCGCAAAAACCGGGCGCAGTCGGACCCCGACCATGACGGGACACGTGCCTCGCGTGCCCGCGAGAGGGAAATCCGGTTACCATCATGTTCAGAATCAATTGTTTACATCACAACAGGTGCTTGTAAGGCCCCGCTACGGTGTTGTTGTCGTTTAATGATGTATTCATGATAAATCTCTTGACACCACCGACTCATAGAGAAAGGCCGTATTCTGCTCACCAACTTGTTTAGGAACCTGAAAAGCCGTTGATGGAAGAGGGAAAAAATCCCCCCAAAAAAATCAAATAATGATTCGACATGAAAAAAGGCCAAAGGTGCTCGCGATGGCTCGGCATAGCGAAACGCTTGAAGAGCTAGTCGTTTACCAAGCGTTGTATGGCGATGGGGATGTTTGGATCCGCCCGGTATCAATGTTTTTCAAAAATGTCGTGATCGAAAGGCAATCCCAGCCCAGATTCCAACTGCTCATCCCGGATTCCGGCAGAAAAAACCAGCGCCCAAATTGAGATAGGCAAAGGGTTTGGCGCCTGCCTCAACTTGGATCGCTCGCCTCTATAGAATGGTTATTTTCTGCGAGTATCGCAGTGACACCAACAACCCAGTGAAACAAAGATGAGACCTCCAGACACCAATCCGAGCAACCCAATTGCTGCTTGAGCGACTGGCGCATCCATCTCGGCAAGATAAAAAATCCCTTGAAAAACCAAATAAGCCGCTAAAGTGATTATTGACAGTGACTTTACTACATGCATAACAACCTCCGTATATCTAAATTAATATCATATAATTATTTAATGTAAAACAACTTTCTTGTTTTTATTCAATCATTTTTAATATTAATATGTTAGCTAAGATAAAAATCAGCGTGTTATCAATTTCCAGCATTCCCTGGCGATTTCAAAGGCTTCTTGGGTATGGATCACAAGAATTTTGACTTTCGAAGCGAGCGATGAGACGACCCGGTCGCCGCTGGGGTCCCCAAAAATGCAGCATTTTTGGGGTAAGGAAGTAAGATTTTCCTCGAGCTTTAGCCCTAAGAAAGAGAGGCGATCGCAAACGCGCTCTCTGATCAGAGGGGCGTTTTCTCCGATCCCGGCAGTGAAGACGAGGGCATCTATGCCCCCTAAAGAGGCGATCATAGAGCCGATCAGGGAGATGAGGCGATGCAGATAGACGTCGATCGCAAGCTGGGCGCGCAGATCTCCGGCCGTAGCTTTTGCCAAAATATCACGCATATCGCTGGAGATTCCGGAAAGTCCGAGCAGGCCCGACTTTTCATATAACTCGCGAGAGAGATCTCCCACAGTCCTCTTTCCCTTTTCCAAAAGATAGAGGAGGAGGCCCGGATCTACGGTGCCTGACCTGGTATCCATCATCAGCCCCTCCAGGGGCGTGAAGCCCATCGTCGTATCGATGCTTTGCCCTTCCAAGAGGGCGCACAAAGAAGCTCCCGATCCTAAATGGCAAACGACCATCCTATTGGGCATTTCCCCGAGCATTTCTTCCGCTCTTCTTGCGCAATATTGGAAGCTTATGCCGTGGAATCCATAGCGGCGGATGCCGAGCTTTGTCCATTCAAAGGGGCCTGGGTAAATCAAGGCCGCTTGGGGTAAAGTGCGGTGGAAGGCCGTGTCGAAAATGGCAAACTGCGGAAGCTTCGAGAAAAGCTTTTCCAAGATTTCGATGTTCTCGAGTTCAGAAATATTGTGAAGCGGCGCCAAAGCGGAGAGGGCCTGGATCTCTTTTTTGACCAAGTCATCGATCTTCACGGTTTCCGTGTATTTTTTTCCGCCATGAACAATGCGGTGTCCGACGCAATCGAACGTCTTGCCCAGAAGCTCTTGGCGGAGCTCTTTTTCCCATTCGGAAGCATCCGTATCCCGGATGTTTTTCCATCCGATTTCAGCTTTCCAAGCCGGTTCGATCAAGCGCTCTGGAAAATGGGAAAAATCATAGATGCAGCACTTAATGCTGCTCGAACCGCTGTTTAAGGCGAGAATTTTTATTTTTGCCATTTGATCTTGGCCAATTCCAAAGGGATGGAAACGTCGGTATGAAAGGGCGCGATCCGCGGTGTGAATTGATCTGGAGCGTCGGGAGTTGCGACTACAGCCGAGTAAAAATAACTGTTCTCCGTATTTCGAGTGATCTTCATCTCTTGCTTCAAGGGAGGGTCGCCATTTGCAAAGAGTTCGACGAGGACATCCGCCGGATCCAGATTCCCAAGAAAAACCTCTACTTCAAAAGTCTGTTTGCCTTTGCTTCGATCTATATCCATTGAAAAGTTGGTTTTTGAGGTCGTCGGCTCTCCCTCAAATTCGTCATTTCCGCCTTGCCTCGCGGCTTTGCCCGCTCGCTCCGGATAAAAATTTTGAGGAGCCTCCGATTCAGGGTATACATTTAAAGAGCCAAACCGAACCTCTTCCCAATTTTCTTCAATCTTGGCGCACCATTCGATGATCTTGCGGGCCAAAGCAGATTGGTTTGCTGTCCGCTTTTGCATATTTCGAGCAGCGGGGATATAATAGAGTGCCGAATACTGCCGCACCGAGCGGTTGGCGGAAAATAGGGGAGTGAGCCTCGCCATGCTTTCCCGAATCTTCGCAACCCATGAAACAGGGATGCCGTCTTGATTTCTTTGATAAAATTCAGGAACGATCTTTTGTTCTAATAGATCGTAGAGGGCGTTTCCCTCTACCGCGTCCCATGCGGGATCGTCTCCGCGGTCTAATTTATCCCCGATGGCCCATCCCACTTCCGGGGTATAGCTCTCTGCCCACCATCCATCTAATTCAGAGAGATTGAGCCCTCCATTGACCAAGACTTTCATCCCGCTCGTTCCGCAAGCTTCCCAGGGCCGCCTTGGAGTGTTGATCCAAAGATCGGCCCCTTGGACCAGTCGTTCCGTAAGGCCCATGTCATAATCGCTTAAGAAAACAACGCGAGACCTTGCTTCTTCAAATTGACTAATAAAGTGCATCCAATCTCTGATGAGCTTTTGGCCATCTCGATCCGCTGGATGGGCTTTGCCGGCTAAGATGAGCTGAACGGGGCGCATCGGATTTGTCAGGATGCTAAGGAGGCGCTGTGGATCGTGAAGGAGCAAATTGGGCCTCTTATAGGCGGCAAAGCGTTTTGCGAATCCCAAGGTCAAAGCTTTTGGATCGAATAGAGACTTCACAGTTTCAATCCGTTCCCGTTCCTCCCCGCGCTCTTCCAACTGCCGCGCCAGGCGGCTCCTTGTGAATTCGACAAGTCTCTTCCTCGCTTTTTCCCGCATATCCCAGATTTTGCGATCAGGGACGATTCTCATTTTTTCTTCGAGCGCTTCGGTCGATTCCAGCCAGCGGGACTTTCCGCAAAATTCAGTCCAAAGGTTGTCCGCTTCCAGAGAATCCCAGCTCGGCATGTGGACGCCATTTGTCACAAAACCTACCGGAACATCGCTTTCCGGCCAGCGAGGAAAAAGGGGGAGGAAAAGACGGCGGCTGACATAGCCGTGGAGCTTGCTCACACCGTTGATTGCGCCGCTGCCGCGGATCGCCAAATGCGCCATATTGAAATACCCAACGTCCGGCATTTCCCGCCCGAGCGCCATGAAATCCTGAAAAGAGACCTTAAGCTGAGATTCCGCGTAGAATCCCAAATAATGTCTGATCAGTGCGGAAGGAAAGCGGTCGAATCCCGAGGGTACTGCGGTATGAGTCGTAAAGAGGTTTCCGGGCCGCGTTGCGGCAAGCGCCACATCGAAGGGCACTTTTGTTTTTTCCATGTAGGAGCGGGTCCTTTCCAAAATGGCAAAGGCGGCATGCCCTTCATTGAGGTGGCAAACCTCTGGCTGAGTTCCCAGGGCATCAATCAATTTCCATCCGCCAATCCCTAAAACGATCTCTTGTTTTAAGCGAAGTTCAGGCTCCTGGACGTAGAGCTCGTCCGTGATCCCTCTATGGACCGGAAAATTCGCCGCATCGTTTGTATCGAGCAAATACAGTTTGACTTTTCCCACCTGAACTTCCCAAGCACGGACCCAAACGGACCCTCCAGGCAATGCTATTCCTAAGCGGAGCCATTCTCCATCGCCGTTTCTCAAGGGAGAAATCGGCAACTGCCCCGGATCGTTGTAGGGAAAGATCGCTTGTTGATGGCCATATTTATCGATGATCTGTCGAAAATACCCTTTCGAATAGAGAAGCCCAATCCCGACAACCGGCACCCCTAGGTCGCTCGCCGCCCTTAACTGATCGCCTGCGACATTGCCAAGCCCACCGGAATAAATGGGAAGCGCTTCGCTCAACATAAATTCCATGCTAAAATAGGCAATCGAGGTCAATGCATCCGGATGGGCCGTCTGAAACCATCCAGGAGCATCTTGGCGGGCCTTCTTCGCTTCGATCAACTCAGCGGCGATTTGTTCGAATTTTGGATTGGATAAGGCCTTTTGGAGCTTTTTTTTAGAAACGGTTTGAAGAACAACCCAAGGATTACGGGTGAGCGCCCATAAATCAGGATCTAGTTCCTTCCAAAGAATGTCGGCGCTGTGGTTCCAAGACCAGCGCAAATCAAGGGCCAACTCTTTGAGCGTTTCATAGGTTGCTATCATAATGAGCCTCTCCGCTAATTTACAAATATCACAACAAAAGGGATGATGCGAGAAAAAAGAAGTGATGAAGCGAACAATATGCCTGAAATCAGGGACTGGAAATGGAGCGCTTCAGGATGAGGGTCACGACTCTATTTTTAGATGTGGGAGGCGTTCTCTTGACGAATGGGTGGGACCGGGACTCGCGGACAAAGGCGGCCCGCCGTTTTGGCCTCGATTTGACGGACCTGAATAGCCGCCACCAACAGACGTTCGACACTTATGAAGTGGGCAAGACAAGCCTCAAAGAGTATCTAGAACGGATCGTTTTTTACAAAAAGCGAACATTTACCCTGGCACAATTTCAGACATTTATGTTCCAGCAATCCAAAGCCTATCCGGAGATGATCGATCTCATTTGCCGGCTGAAAAAAAAATATGGGTTGAAGATTGCCGTAGTGAGCAATGAAGGACGAGAACTGAATGTTTACAGGATCAAAAAATTCAAACTCAGCCGTTTCGTCGACTTTTTTATATCGTCTTGCTTTGTACACCTCCGCAAGCCCGACCAGGATATCTATCGCCTGGCCCTCGATGTCGCTCAAGTGCCCGCATCGGAGGTGCTTTATATCGAAGACAGGCCTATGTTTGTACAAGTGGCAAAAGATGTAGGAATTCGGGGCCTTTGCCATTCGAGCTTCAAAGCCACGAGCGCCGAACTCGGCAAACGGGGATTAATACTTAAATAGGGGGATCCACTTGCGAACCAAAAGCGCGTTTTCAGTTTTGATATTCTTCATCATCGCGTGCCTCGGGGCCGCTCTCGCCTATGCCGCGTACAGTGCCGAGAGCTACAAATCCTACGCTATTTTTGGGGCAGGGCTTTGCACTGCTTATATCATTTCGGCAGCCATCCATATCGCCAATCAATGGGACAGGGCCGTCGTTCTCCGTTTAGGCCAGTTCCACACGCTAAGAGGACCGGGATTATTTTTCATCATTCCGGTGATCGACACGATTCCGTTCTGGATCGATATCCGGGTCATCGCGACGACCTTCAAAGCGGAAAAAACCTTGACCAAAGATACGGTGCCGGTGGACGTCGATGCGGTTCTTTTTTGGAAAGTGATCGATCCGAAAAAAGCCGCCCTCGAAGTGGAAGATTACCAAAGCGCCATCGGGTGGGCGTCCCAGACGGCTCTTCGCGATGTGATCGGCAAGACGATGCTCTCCGACATGCTGGAAGGGCGAAGCAAAATTAGCGATGAGCTGCGAGTGATCATTGATGAAAGGACGGAGCCTTGGGGGATCAATGTGATTTCGGTCGAGGTCAAGGATGTCTTGATTCCAGCGGCTTTGCAAGATGCGATGTCTATGCAGGCGCAAGCGGAAAGGGAGCGGCAAGCGCGCGTGATTTTGGGTGATTCCGAGCGGCAAGTAGCGGAAAAATTCGGCGAGGCGGCCAAAACCTACACGAATAATCCCGTCGCGCTGCATTTAAGGGCCATGAACATGCTCTACGAGGGCTTAAAAGAAAATTCCACGATCGTGATCGTCCCCAGCACCGCCATCGAAACGATGCAACTAGGAGGTCTTTCGGGGATGACGGCGCTGACGATGGGATTGGACAAAAATCGTTGTTCAGAACAAATAGAGAAAAAGCCCAAGAAACCAACAGATACTCCTTAGAATTTCATGTAGAGAAAATGGCAGGATGAGTAGAATTTCATGGTTTCTTACCCACGGAAAGACTCGAGTGGGAATTCCTTATCCCTGTATCATATCACTCACATTCATCATGCAT
>CAVSSM010000005.1:0-92605 GCA_963730605.1 uncultured Chlamydiae bacterium | reverse complement strand
CATGCCAGATCCTCCCGCGAAGTGGATCCTATTTCTTCTTTTCAAATTGACGAAAATTTTTTGGTGTGTAACACTCTTTCTCTTTAATAAAACGGGAGGTTTGATATGACAACATCAGCAGTAGGTACAGTGAATGGCGTAGATGTAAACACCAGTAGTACGCAAGACGATACTGATCAAAAGATACACAGAATAAACACGGAGCAGAGACATCAGGAATTATGGAAGCTGCATGTTCCCCTGCCTACAGAAACACCGGAAGTCGGTGCAAGTAAATTCTCACGGCTAGCAGAGCCTTTGAATTGCTGGGATAGATGTTTTGACTGTTTCCGCACTAGAACAGGTGCGAAAGATAAGCATGACTGAACATCTCAAGTGGATTTAAGACCGTTACCATGAGCTCCCCTGGGTGAGCTGGGGAGTTCGTCTCACACAGGCAAGAGACTTAGAGGGTGTTGGACAAAAATCGTTCAGAACAAATTTATGAACAAGTCTACAGCTCAGAAAAAACTAGTCGATGTGCCATACAGGCAGTCCTGAATGAATCGTTGTCATATGGCAAGCAGTGGTCCTTGGAAACTGAGATGTTAATTTAGAGAGAGATCCCTCTTTCAAAATGCGCTGCAGAAAGGGAAATCGCTCCCCATAGCGCTCAAGAAACCGCCAGCCAAAAGCATCAAGAATGAAAAGAATGACCTTTTCATAATTTCTAGGAAGACTCCCAAAAACATCCTCCGGCATCCCACACTTTTTGTCCTCTATTTCCAGCATGTTTTTTTATAAGATCGGGAATCTCAGAAAAACAATAACTACCATGTGAGGGTTCGTCGAGACTTTGCAGATACCCTCTTATTTGCTATTACATCTGGATGAAGTTGAGGAGAAAGTGGCAAAGGATATTGACTTAATATTGATCCTTTGCAATATCGAAATAAACGACTTTAAAATCGCTGCACATCCTATTTTAACACGTGGTAAAAGCCCATGCCTAAAACTTTCCTCTGTTTCATTTTGATCCTTTTCTACCAGGCCCTGCCCATGCCTCTTGACGCCAAGATACAGTTCCAAATAAACGTCAATCGCCCCGATGGATATTACTATGGCGATGATTGTTATTGGAATGGACCTGGTTTTTACTTCGGCGTCTGGTTCGACGATGCACCGACCTACTGCGCTTGGCGAAGACGATACCACGGCCACGGATATTATTATAATCACCGTGGCTATTATTACCGACGCCGCCGTTAAGAGGGTGTGTATATATTACATCGCATGGTAAGAGAAAAATGTCATGTGGATGAAGTTGAGGAGAAAGTGGCAAAGGATAGCGCTCTCGATTTTGCTGGAGATCAAATAGACGCCTCCGTAGAGAAGACTTGCAAGAAAAACGAAGGCTAAAATCTGCAGATTGGGACTCCAATAATAATGCGCCGCTGTGAAGATAATCGATGTGAAGATGAGGGCGAGGATCTTTCCCAGCTTCATGTTCTCAAAAGTTTTACAAAAAGTGTTTTGGATAAAGCCACGATAAAAGCCCTCTTCGGGAATGGACGTGAGGAAAAAATTACTTAGAATTCGAGCGGCGAGTACAGAGGGCAGTTTAAAATTCCAGTGGGTAGCTCCAGTAAAGGTGGCAAGAAGAGCTAAAACGGCGATCCCAGCGCACCCGACGATAAGCCCCTTTAGAACGGAGCCCCAATCCTTGATCCCGCGAGCAAGAGGCACTGAGAGGGCAAGCGGCAAGAGGCCGATGAGAGAACCTTCTAGGCCAACGGCAATTTTAGGGGTAAAAGAGAAGGGGACAAAGCCGGGCAGAAACCGCATTTTCAAGAGAATACTCAAGATGACAAGAAGAACAAAGAGAAGGGCATTCGGCTTTCGAGCGTAAAACCACCAAAGAGAAATCAGCGCCAGTATAATAATGCAACCGATCCAGTTGATCATCCCCGCGGCAACTCCAAAGAGAATGCTGATCCCAAGTAGAGTCCCCCAAATCCAGGGATCGCGATAAATCCACAAGCTTAATAGCGATCCGACTAAAAAAATAAAGGCGTACAGGGTCATGGGCGGCATTGAACGAGGCTCTCTTGATAAATCCAGCGGGCGATAGAATCGAGAGTAATGGCCGCTGCGGCCGGATGGCTCGTTGGATCGACTCCCGGCCCAGCAAGATCGAAGAGGAAGGCGCTTGGCAAGGTTGCCTTGAGTACAGCGAACTGGTATCCGCAGAAGGGCTGATCGGAGATAAAGAGGGCTGAACAAGGCTCAGGCGATCTCTGTACCCAAGCCAGGATAGTATCTACAGTAGTCGGGCGCCTCTTGCTAGAACCTTCCCCTAGCATGGGAACAGCAATGAAAAGGACGGGCAGGGCCTTCATCCCCTCTGGAAGGCGTCTCTCTTCCCATAGGATGCGGGCAGCTTCGGACTCCCTCTGGCACCGATCGGTTAAGCCGTCAACTTTTTTGTCGAGAGGTCGATCGCCAGTCAGCCAAACAATTTCGCTAAAGCGGACACCCTCGTTCCACAGTTCTATCAGAAAATCAAGGCGCATCTGCATACGGGAAGTGGTCGCTCCAAGGATTAGGGCTTTATCATATCTCTTAGCGCAAGGCTTCCAGGGGGCAAAGAGCCCTTGCTCTTTGGCCCAATTCAATACAAAAATTTTTTTGTCCGGTGCAAGTTCGGCCATTTCCCATCTTTCCTGATTGGGTTTACGAAGCCAAGCTGCTTGAGTTGCGGCGATCAGATCGGCGTCTTGAGGAATATCTAGAGCGGAGGCCAGTTGCAAAAGTGCGTCGAGCCCAAGCTTATGATCTTGGAGGGGCTGCGCAACAATGAGGTTGTAAAAAGAGAGGACAAAGAAAAGCAGCCACTTTCTCATGAAGATCTCCGGGTTGAAAAAAGGCGCATTATATAGAAAATAAAAAATTAAAAAAAAGGCTCGGCCGTGACACGGCCGAGCCTGAAGCTCACCTGAACGGATTTTGCTTAAACCTCTAGTGAACCTCTAACGCAGTAGCTGCTGTAGAAAAGATCGATCTAAAAAGCTGACGAACGCTCGTAGTGATGCTAGGACCTTTTCTTGGATCCTCCGCTTCTTTTTCAATCGATGACCTCATCGCGTGGACGGCGGCGTCGATGATGTCGCGGTTGAGAGTGTTGCCTTCCAAACGGACGCAAGCCTCGATATCTTCCAAGGTCTTGACGATATTCCGTCCTCTGAATCCCGGACGGCCGGGTTTTTCCGACATCTTCTCTGCCATATCTTCGAGCACTCCTTGCGTGAAGAAGTCCAACATATTTTTATCGTTTCTAAAGACAGACGGCAGGTGAGTGATGATGATCTGCTTGATCTCTGCCTTTGCCGGGCCGCCGATGTGAATGATCTTAGCTCGGCTTGCGAACGCAGGATCGATCCTGTCAAAGCGATTTGTCGTAATGATCACTGCGCCATTGCGAATCGGTCTTCCAAACTCTTCCAAATGAGCATTGCAAAGCGTTACCTTTCTTTGGATCATGATATCGGTCATTTTCTCATGCTCGACGAGCCATGAGGCTGCTGCCAGTTCTTTAGGATCGGTTTTTGATGCGACCTTGTCGATAGCATCTCTTCTCGCGACCAGCTCCTCGCCGTCATCGTAGAGTAGATACGTATTGACTGGGCATTCTTCCTCAATGAGTTTGATCAATGTGCGGAACACTTCGATCTGGGTTCCGTTTTTAAGGTGTTTTTCCATAACGCCAGATGGGACACGGATCCAACCATTTCCCGTGAGGTCGCAGAGAGCTTCGCCGAGCATCGTTTTACCAACGCCTGGAGGGCCCTTCAGAATGACGTTAGGAGGCGGGGCTTTACGCTCGACCGCCTTCTGGATCATGGTCGCGACAATCGCGATTTCTTTCTTCGTTTTGTCGTTGAAAATCGGCTGCGGCCTATTTTCAGAAGCGAATACGCGCTTCTCGTTCTGATTTCTGGGCAGGTGATATTCTGTGATGAGCATTCGATTCAATATGGCTTTGATCCGTTGTTGACGTTCGGCCTCTGGATCTTGTTCCTGGGTGGACGTAAATTTGTAAACAAACGCGGCTGCTCCCAAGAGTGCGAGAGCACCCCCTGCAACATACCCAGGATTGCCTTTCATTGTATTCCAACCTTGGCTTCCCCATTTAGACGCTAAATTCATAGCATGGGTCATGTCGATATTTATCGATGATGGCATAAATACACACTCCTATTTTTAATCGATTTTTGATGGTTTTTCACTTTATTTGCCAAGATTATGGAGTAGGGTCTTATTTAAGTCAACAAGAGAGGGCACTCGAATCTGGAAGGAACAGTTGAGCAGAAATTGCAAGGCCAGTACAATATTGATTATGTCCCGGACAGCAAGTTATGGTCAAGATTAGCTCGCAATTAAACCAGAAGAAATAACAATGCTATATATTCAAAAAATCATATTTATCATGGTTCTATTTACCAACACCCAGAAAAATTATGCCCACTCGCCGCAGCAATTAGTTGAAGAAATTTTGGCTTATGCCGATGTGAAGATCAACGGGGACCGCCCCTCCGACATTCAAGTCCATGACGATCGGTTCTATCAGCGGGTCCTGAAAGACCGCTCTCTCGGCTTCGGGGAATCGTATATGGACGGCTGGTGGGACTCGGCCGCCCTCGACGAATGCATTGCTAAAATTTTGAGGGCCAAACTGACCAAGAGGGTCAAGCCGACCTGGCCGATGATCTGGAGTTATATCAAAGCCAAGGTTCTCAATATGCAGAAAAAAGGGGGCCGGGCCTCGAAAGTCATCGAGGACCATTATGAGATCGGGGACGAACTGTACGAGAGCATGCTAGGCAGCACCATGGCTTATACCTGCGGCTACTGGAAAAATGCGGCCACCCTGGATGAGGCCCAGGTAGCGAAGTTCGACCTCATCGCAAAGAAGGCCGGACTGAAAAAAGGGATGCGCGTCCTCGACATCGGATGCGGATGGGGAGGATTTGCAAAACATATCGCAAAAGAGTACGGGGTCGATGTCGTAGCGGTGAACCTTTCCGCAAAACAGGCCGACTACGCGAGGAAGCTTTGCGCGGGGCTCCCGGTAGAGGTCAGGACCCAGGATTACAGAGACGCCGTTGGGACCTACGACCGGATTATTTCCATCGGGCTCTTGGAGCACGTGGGAAAAAAGAATTATCGGGGCTTCATGGAGCTCATCCACCGGTGTTTGAAAGACGACGGGCTCGCGATTGTCCACACGATCGGAAGGAATACCACCGCTATCGTCACAGACCCTTGGATCAGCCGTTATATCTTTCCCCACGGCCACCTCCCTTCGATTGTCCAGATCGGGGAAGCGATAGAGGGGCTCTTCGTGATGGAAGATTGGCATAATTTCGGCGCGAGCTATGACGCCACTCTGAGGGCCTGGCATCAGAATTTCGAAAAAAATTGGGAAAAATTCCGGTCCTCTTACCCCGATCCCTTCTTCAAGATGTGGAGATATTATCTCCTCTCTTGCGCAGGAGCCTTCCGCGCGCGCGACATCCAACTATGGCAGCTCGTACTCACCAAAAAGGGAGTCCCCGGGGGCTATGATTCCATCCGCTGAGGCACATATTGGTTATGAAAAGAAGAAAAGTGCGCTGATCCGGCAATTTAAGGAGAACCTCCAAGGCGCAAAAGGGGCCCCCGAAGGGGCCTCGAAAGACGCATCGTCTTTTTGGGAAAAAAAAGGCGTTTCTCAAGAACATGGCTCCTTCGCTTTAAATAAGGACACCTCGAACCTATTTAGGAACCGGAAAAGGGGCCCCTCTCAGAAACTCGACGTCAAACGGTTGCACCGAGTCCTCTCCATCGACCCCGAGAGCCTAGAAGCGGAAGTCGAGGCGATGATCACCTACGAAGACCTCGTCCTTGAGACTCTGAAATTCGATTGCTTGCCGGCTGTCGTCCCTCAACTTAAGACGATTACCGTGGGGGGAGCCCTCGCTGGGCTCGGCATCGAATCGACATCGTTTCGATATGGCCTCGTTCATGAAACCGTCTACGAGATCGAAGTTTTGACAGGGGAGGGAAAGGCCCTCGTCTGCCGCCCTGACAACGAGCACCGGGATTTATTTTATGCGTTTCCGAATTCCTATGGGACTCTCGGCTATGCCTTGAGAATCAAATTAAAGCTGATCCGAGCCAAAAAATTCGTCCGATTGACCCATCTCCATCTGCACGATCCCGCCCAATATTTCGAGAAGATCAGAGCCCTTTCTTCCGTGCAGCGGGCAATGCCCAGCGATGCATTTATCGACGGGGTGATTTTCAGTGAACATGAGATGGCCCTGACTCTTGGAGAGTTCACTGACGAGGCCCCGTCTCTTTCCGATTACACCTACATGGAAGTCTACTACCAATCTATCCTTAAGAAAAAAACAGATTTTCTCACTACCTATGATTACATTTGGCGATGGGACGCCGATTGGTTTTGGTGCTCTAAACACTTCGGCATGAATCATTTGATCCTTAGGTTCCTATTTGGGAAATTCATGCTCCATTCCAAAGTCTATTGGAAAATCAAACACCTCGTCGCCATGAATCCCTTTTTCCATGGGCTTATCCGCCTTTTCGAAAAGCCCTCTGAATCTGTGATTCAAGATATCCTGATCCCGATCGAGAATGCATTGCCGTTTTACGATTTCTTGCGCCGCAGGGTCCAAATCACCCCGATCTGGATTTGCCCCTTTCAGTCTTTCCTGCAAAATACCCGCTATTCCCTCTGCCCACAGCTCAACCCCAATGTCCTCTATTTGGACTTTGGGTTTTGGGATATTCTTCCCACCGATAAGCCCAAGGGGTATTACAACCGGCTTATCGAGAAGAAGACCGAAGAGCTGAATGGTTTCAAGAGTTTATATTCCGACTCGTATTACACGGAGGAGGAATTTTGGAGGATTTATCCGAAGGACCTATTTTTAGGTTTAAAGAAAAAATACGACCCTGGAAACGTCTTCAAAGGCCTTTACGAAAAGTGCGTCCGCAAAATGTAGTTATACCGCGCCCACTCATTTTGAGTGAATTTTGTTGAGCGCCTTTTGCGCCCCGGCGCATTGCTCGATCTTGTTAACATACTAAAGTTTACGGCGATCTCCGCAACGCTACTGGAACGCAAAATCCGCTGTCAAAATTCACACAACCTAAGCGGGCGCGGTATATTTAAATTTTAGGATGCGGGCACGGGCACGAGTGTGTTGCGTAGCCACTTTTGGGGAGACATATCCACACAGCCTGCTCTTAAGACAAAAGCAACGATTTGAACGATAGTATTTTATATATTTTTTCTATCGTTTATATCGTTCCATCGTTCTTACCGTTGATTTTGATTTGCAAGCGAAGTCTCCTGGGGAAGATTAGGGGTTATGCAACACACCCGCAGGAGCACTGAAAAATACCCATATCTTTTATGGGGAGAAATCGTCATAATGATCCTGAATTTTGGTGGATATGGGATTTAAAAGATTAAATTTAGACGAAAAAATATTAAATGAGCTTGAAAAGGCCGGGTTGACAACACCGACCGCGATCCAGGAACGGGCGATCCCCATGATTTTGGAAGGGAGCGACCTGAGGGCCTCCGCTCAAACCGGGACGGGCAAAACGGCCGCTTTCGTATTGCCAGCGCTTCATAAACTCGCCAAACCATGCCGCCCAGGAAAAGGTCCGCGGGTCCTCATCCTGACCCCTACCCGCGAGCTCGCCATGCAGGTAGGAAACGTGGCGGCGAAATACGGCAGCGGTTTGCCCCATCTCAAAACCGTCTGCGTGTTCGGCGGGGTCCCTTATCCGATGCAAAACCGGCAGCTGAGCAGGCCATACGATATTCTCGTGGCAACCCCAGGGCGGCTCATCGATCATATGGAGCGGGGCCGCATCGATTTGAGCCGAGTCGAGCTCTTCGTTCTCGACGAAGCGGATCGAATGCTCGATATGGGATTTATCGAACCTGTGGAATACATTGCTGAGCAATTGCCAAAGGCGCGCCAAACGCTCCTCTTCTCAGCCACATTGAGTAAAGAGGTCCGCAAACTCTCAGAAAAACTATTAAAAAATCCTGTAGAGGTCGCGATCTCCCCAGAAAAAGCAAAGCATGACCAGATTACCCAGCATTTCGAAGCCGTCGAGAATATCGGCCACAAGCACCGCCGTCTGGATGAAATTCTGAAACTGCCAGACCTCAATCAGGCTATCATCTTTACGGCGACCCAGCGCACTGCCGATGAACTGGCCGATAAGCTATCGGTAGATGGGCATGATGCCAGCGCGCTGCATGGCGGCATGAACCAAAGGCAACGAACGCGAACCATCAACTCCTTCAAGCAGAACCGGCTCCGCATTCTCGTCGCAACCGATGTGGCTGCGAGGGGGATCGATGTTTTGACCATCAGCCACGTCGTGAACTTCGATCTGCCAATGAGCGGCGAAGATTACGTCCACCGGATCGGGCGCACCGGCCGGGCCGGCCGAGTAGGCGTTGCCGTCTCATTTGCAGCCCGAAGGGACAGCCAAAAACTGAACCAGATCGAAAAATATACGGGCCAGGCCATCCCCCTCTTCAAAGAGGGTCCCAAGAACGAGAGTCACAGGAGCGGCGCCCATCCAACGAAACCCCGCTTCCCAAAAAGAGGCGGCTTCAAAAAAAGGGGCTTCAAAAAGAGATATTGATCAGCGGCCGATTCTCTGTTATTAACCCGAGAGGTTAACGGGTGGCAACAAATGGGTTAGCGAGGCCAAGAAAAATTGAAGCGGGCTTGCCCGCGTTCTTCGCGAGGAGGAACCTTCTTGAATAAGAAGGACTCCGAGCGAAGATCTGTTTTTCAAAGCCGTAGCAAGCCATTTGTCACCTGTTGAACCCTCGGATTAATGAGGAGGAGCTATGGGGCCCGATCAATCTCAAATTTGGACATCCGTTCTCCACTCGATCCTCTCGGTTGCGGGATCAGTGTTAGGGATTGTATTCCTCTTTTTTTTCCTCACTTTCCTTTCCAATTCCTTGAATCGATCTTCCAGGATCAAACGGACATTTAACCTTTCCATTTTGCCGGATGCCGCGGGGGAGAAAAAAAGAGTTTCCAGGACATCTCCTGTGATCCTCCAGATGAATCTATTCGGGATCATCGGCAGCGAGCTGCTCAATTTGGAGCGGATCGAGACGCAGCTTGTCGAAGCGCGCATGGGGGAATTGAGCGGCGGCCGGATAAAAGGGATTTTTTTGCATCTCGATTCCCCAGGCGGAGCTGCAAAGGACTGCGATGCAATCTATCGGAGGCTGAAAGCCTTCAAGGAAAAAAATAAAGTGCCGATCTATGCTTATGCGGACGGCATGTGCGCCTCTGGCGGATATTTGATCGCTTGCGCAGCGGATAAAATTTACGCCTCTCCAACGAGCATCATTGGCAGCGTCGGCGTAAGGTTGAGTTTTCCTTTTTTCAACGTCCATAAGGTCCTTGAAAAATGGGAGATCGGCGTTCGCACTTACGCAGAAGGCAAATGCAAAGACCACCTAAACCCTTTCCGTCCCTGGCAAGAAGAAGAAGACGCCGACTTGAAAGCGGTACTCGCGGATTGCTACCATCGCTTCGTAGATATTGTCGTAGAGGAGCGCTCCAAAATCCCTAAAGAAAAGCTCGTTGAAGAATATGGGGCCCGCATCTATTCGGCCAAAGATTCGGAAAAACTCTCCTTTATCGATGATGGGTCAAGCGACTATGCAAAAGCCCTCTCCGACCTCATTGCAGCCGCAGGCATCGATAAAGAAAGGCCTTATCAAGTCGTGGAGCTCGTGAAGAAAAGGCCTTGGATCCGGGAGATGATGGAAAAATCGCCCCATTTTACCGGAAGGGTCCATCATCAGTTGCAACTGAGCCCTCAATTCGACTTGGCTCTTAACGGCCGCATCGCCTATCTTTACCTTTAGTAATAACCTGAGTTTTGGGTTCATTTGCCTGAGCTTCAATTTCTTTCAGCATCTTTTTGACTTTTCGCCTCGGCAAGATGCTCGTCCCGATATTGCTCTCGGCTCCAAAGCGCAAAAATATGCTCGAAATATCCTTGAATCTCATAGACAAATGAACCCAAAACTCAGGTTAATACCTATTTTTCCCAAGGGAAGGGCCGTTTTGCGGGAGGGACCTCAGTGTCTTCTTGAGAGAGCGGCGCCTGGTTAAAGAGCCCTCCCAAAACCCCTGTTTTCTTGGAAAGCTTGGAGATCTGCTTGCCGGCCACAAACGCTCCGATCTTCGCTGCGGCAGAGCCTGTATCTAGTTTAGGATCTTGCACGGTGCCGTGAACAGGGATCTGCAGGACATAGTTGCGAGAGAGGCTCCTGATCCTGAGCGACTGTTCGAGAGTGTCGGCGGGAATTCCCAGCCTCATGTCTAGAGTGCCGCCGGAGAGCTGAACGTCTCCCCAGCCGCAAAGGTGGATAGAATTCGCGATCAGAACATCGATGCGGCCCAGAGCCAAGGTCCCTTTGTTCACGGCAAACTCGACGGGGGTAAACCAGACAAGATCTGTGGATGAGGCGATGGGAGCCTTGTTCAAAAGAGCAAAAAGCGAAATCAGCGGATGGAGTCCCGTACAAACAAGCTGGCCTAAATCAAGAGTCGCTTGCCCGATTTCCAACCGCTCTGGAAAAAACGGGTTCAGAAGGGCCCCCAAAGGGGCCCCCGAAGATGCATCATCTTTGGGGAAAAGAGGGATCGAAGCGCCAGTCGTTTCGATACGGAGGGCGATCGGATTTTTGGCCTCCAAAACGCGCCTCTCGATGGCTTGGCTTAAGTCTTTGGTGAAATTGAGCGATGCAGTAAAAGGTTCCTTCAAAAGAAGGGCGTCCTCTGCGATCTGTCCCCGCAAGGCGGCTTTTAAATGCGGGGCAGAGAGATCGGCATCGAGATGCCCCTCTCCCTGATTATAGAGAGCCGTCATAGAGAGGTCGAACGTGGGGCCTAAGCTTGCGCTGAGGATTCCTTTCGCTTTGAGAAGCTGGTCGAGAGGCGAGGAGGGCATCGCATGAAACTTAGCCGCGATGTCAAAGTCGGTCTTAGAATAGATTTTCCCGTTGATATTGAAAGAGCCTCCCTGGCTCGCCTTGCCCTCGACTTGCACATCATGGCCTGCCACTTGAGCATTGACAGGTCCGATGCTGAGAGTGCCGTACCTTGGAAAGGAAAAAAAACCGCTCTTGAGTGTGAAGCCGTTCCCAAACTCCGAAAGGTGCCAAAGCGGAACGTTCGAGGAGGCCCTCTCAATCGATCCGTTCAGATCTAGACTGGAAAATTCGGTTTTCTCAAAAGCTTGCGGCCCGAACCAACTGAGATGGAGCGATCCGATAGCAACCTTGGCATTGAATTTCTTATCCAGCGCCCGTTCGAAAAACGGCTTGCCGAATGAACTCGAAAAGAATTGGGGAAGGAAGGCAAGAAGGGCTAGCGCAATTAAAAGCCCAATCAGAGTTTTTCGCATGAGCCTATCGGGCCTTCCAGAGTTGGTATTTAAAGATTCCGGCGATGGTTTTTGCATCGCGGATCTCATTTTCTTGGATCATCCGAATGACACGGGTAAGCGGCGTTGCAATCAGATCGATCGCTTCATCATCGTCTTGAGGAAGAGGGGAAGAATAGAGCCCCTCGGCCGCAAAAAGATGGAGGTATTCATCGCAAAATCCTGGGGCGCTGAAAAACCCTCCAAGCGGTGTCATCGTCTTCGCGGCAAAGCCCGTCTCTTCTTGCAGCTCCCTTTTTGCGCTAAGCAGAGGAAGCTCATTGGCTTCGAGCGTCCCAGCAGGCAGCTCAAACATGATCTCTCCGGCGGCTCTTCGCCACTGCCTGACGAGAAGAATCCGGCCGTTTTCATCGATGGGCACGACGACGACGGCGCCAGGATGGTGGATGATCTCAGCGATCTTGGCAACCTCTCCTAACTGATAGGTATCGAGACGCAAATTGACGATCCGGCCTCGGTAAGCCCACCGGCTGTCCACAAGACTTTTCCGCTCCTGGTCTCTTTGACCTTCGGAGCGGCTCGTCGGGTTATTTTTCTTCATCTTATTCTACTGTGACCGACTTGGCGAGGTTGCGCGGCTGGTCGATGTCGCAGCCCCTCTCTTTAGCAAAATAGTAGGCAAAAAGCTGGCCGGCGACGCTGCTTAGGAACGGAGAGAGCGCGTCAATGACATCCGGCACCCAGATAATATCGTCAGCGACCTCGTGGATATTTTGTAAGCTATACGGGGCAATGGCCAGGACGGGGGCGCCGCGCGCTTTCACTTCCATTAAATTGCTGACGATCTTTTCTTCGGTCATTCGGTTTGCGCAAAAAGCGACGACTGGAAAATTCGCATCTAGGAGCGCAATAGGCCCATGCTTGAGCTCGCCTGCGGGATATCCGTTGGCGTTCACATAGGAGATCTCTTTCAGTTTTAAAGCAGCCTCTAGGCAAGTAGGGAACATGTAGCGGCGGCCCATGTAGAATAGGTTATTGTAGGAGGCATATTTTTTTGCCATTTTTTGAATTTCAGCCGCAGAGTCGAGGACTTTCTGAATTTGGCCCGGGATTTTTTTTATCGCATCGTAAAATGCAGCGCCCTCGTCTTTCGACATCGATTTTTTCACCTGGCCCATCAACATCGCGAAGAGGGCGAGTATGGCGATCTGGCTGGTAAAGGCTTTCGTCGAGCAGACGCTAACCTCAGGCCCTGCTTGAAGAAAAATCGTGCCGTCGGCTTCGCGGGCAAGGGTAGAGTTGACCGCATTGCAAATCGCTAAGCTAGGACATCCGTGCTCTTTGACGCTGCGCAAAGCGGCGAGAGTATCGGCCGTCTCGCCGGATTGGCTGAGCGCTACGACGAGAGTGTCCTTCGTCATCAGCGATTTGCGAAAGCGCGCCTCTGAGGCGATGCAGCACATGGCAGGAAACAGGGCGAGGTCTTCGAGAAAAAGCGTGCCGATCGATCCGGCATTGGCCGACGTGCCGCAGCCGACGAACCATATTTTAGACACTCCTGCGAAGATTTTCTCCATGCCTTTGATCTCATCGAATGCAATCTCGTTTTCAAAACGCCCGAAAATGGCTTTTTGGGCGGTTAAAGGCTGCTCGAATATCTCTTTCAACATGTAATGCTCGAACCCTTCTTTCGACGGACTTTTGAGCACACCTTCTATCCGCGAGGCTCTTCTCTCTATCTTCTGGAATCCTTCGCCGTAGATTTCGACAAACCCTTTCCTTATGCGCGCAGTCTCCCCGCCCTGCAAAAAGACGACCTGGTATTCGGCGCCGACGAGTGTATTCGGGTCGGAGGTGACGATCGCCTCGCTTTTTTTCCCATCCAAGGCAACGCTCAGCGGACAGTTGAGAGCCGCCGCCGCCATCTCATCGGGATGATTTTTATGGATCGCTACCAATGCGAAAATCCCTTTGAGTTTCGGGATCACCGAATGGAGGGCCTGCGTGAGGTCGCCTGCATAGTGTTTCGCGATGAGATGAGCGACGACTTCGGTATCGGTTTCCGAGACGAACTTGATCCCTTTTTTTTGCAAGTCTTTGCGCAGCTCGCTGTAGTTTTCGATGATTCCGTTATGTATGAGGGCAATCGACGCATCCGCATCGAAATGAGGATGAGCGTTCTGGTCGTTGACCTTGCCGTGAGTGGCCCAGCGCGTATGCGCGATGGCAAGTGAAAAAGAGGGAAAAGATGGCAGCGCGAGTTTCAGATTGGATAATTTTCCCGCTTTTTTGCAAAACTCAATCCGCCCTTGCCAGATCCCGGCGATCCCTGTTGAATCATAGCCGCGGTATTCGAGCTGTTCGAGCCCGCTCAAACACATTTGCAGAGCGTCCCGCCCTCCGATATAACCAAACACACCGCACATGGGATTAGATTAATCGGCGGGAGCTTTCTTGAAAAGACTTGCGCTAAGTGCGAGAAAAAGAGGGATTTCGCGCCTGGCGCGGTCTTCCATGCGCGCTTTCGGCCCAACGCTCTTTTTATCGGAGACCCATTCTTCTAAACTGCGGACATAAAAGCCGGCCTTTGAGAGCCATGACATAATTTCGGACAGGGGATGGTGGTAAGAGTGGAAAATTTCCGATTTTTCCCCTTTCCCCGGGTGGATCTGAAGTGGGATCTTCATGGGAGACAGGTATCCGTTGATCCTGCGGTATTGCAGAGAGCTCTTTTCGTCGACGCCCCAGCCGCTTTGCCGCGGGATGCGGAAGCAGGGGTGGTTTAATACGAGAAGCAGCTCTCCCAAGCGCCTTAAATGCCGCGCAGCCGATTGGATGACCCCCTCGCCATGCTCCATGTTTTGCAAGGCGAGGATGCAGGCGGCGCGATCGAAATCGGTTTTTTCGAGCGGCAATTTTTTAGCGGTGGCGTCGCCGATATGAAATGAGTCGGCCATCTTAGGGATAATCCGCTTGGCTTCATCGATCAGCTTTTTGGCAATGTCGACGCCGGCATATTCGATGGAATCGGGAAGGTGCCTTGCCAAAACGCCTTGGCCGCATCCTAAGTCGAGCAGGGATTTTTGCTTTTTAAGATTGAGCATCCGAAGGGCGTTCGGCAGAACGACCGATTGGTGGTAATAGTGTCCCTTTTCCCCTACGCAGCCGCTATACCACTTCTCCGCAGCGTCCCATGAACTCATCTACGGTATACTCCAAAAACCCGAACAATCGGTTTCTGGCGGCGCCCCACCCCAAAAACGCATCGTTTTTGGGGACCCCGGTGGCAGCGTCGGGCAGCCGCAGCCTTTGAGCCCGCCTGCTCCCCTAGCAAAAGAGCGAACCCCCGCTCTTTTGCAAGTGTCCGCAGCACTCAACTTATTCAAGTTGAGCTGCTTCGGCGACAGCTCTCGCCTGGCTCAAATTCTGGACGCTGCTACGCACAAAAAAGGTCCATTCAAGGACCTTTTTTGTGATTTCGCAGTGCCATATTCCCGATTCTTCATGTTTTTTGAGTATAATCGAACCTGCATTTTTTGAGAGGGATGAGTTTGGTGCGATATATGATTTTATATCCGGCGTAGCAGATGAGGAAAAAAGGGAGCCCAATGTAGGTTCCGATCAAATTGTCGATATTGGCAGTATGGCTGACCAAAGAATCGAATTGCTGGCCTGCTACAATCAAACAAGTGAGGATAATCGCAAAAAGGGGTCCGAACGGGAAACCCTTCGCATAAAAGGGAAGTTTCGAGAGCGAATGGCCTTGGATTAAATAGGCTCTTCGGAATCGGTAGTGGCAAAGAGCGATCCCGAACCAGGCGATAAACCCGGTCAAGGCCGATGTATTCAAAAGCCAGACGAAGACTTTTCCCTCGCCGATCGCGGAAGAGAGGAAAACAGCCGCGCTGATGACAGCGCTAAGGAGGAGCGCCGGAATCGGGACGCCATACTTGTGCGTCACGTTCGCAAAAAAGTAAGGCGCGTATCGTTCTTGCGCAAGATGCCACAAGGTCCTGCTCGCCGTATACATGCTGGAGTTCGCGGCAGAGAGGATGGCCAGCAAGACAATCAGGGTCATGCCCGTTTCCGCAAACCGAAGGCCGGCCATTTTGAAAACGAGGGTAAAGGGACTGGCCCCTATGTTGGTCGTGCTGGAAGTAATTAAGAGAGGGTTGGTATAGGGGATGAGAAATCCGATAACGACCATGGATAAAACATAAAATAGAAGAATTCTCCAAAAGACATTGCGCACTGCTTTTGGAATGCTCAGATTGGGGTCTTTCGTTTCCCCTGCAGTCATTCCGAAAATCTCAGTTCCCTGAAAAGAAAACCCCGCAATCATTAATACGCTGACAAAACCCACCCATCCTGAATGGAAGGGCGCATCATTGAGGGTCCAATTCGTCCAATCCAATACAGGGCGCCCCATGGCCCCAAAGATCAGCGCGATTCCAATGAGGATGAACAAGATCACCGCCACTACCTTGATCCCGGAAAACCAATATTGCAATTCGCCATAAAGATTGACCGACACTAAATTGAGCGCAAGGATCAGGATAAAAAACAGCACGGCCCAAAACGAAAAAGAGTATTCAGGGACCCATGTATGCATGATCAGCGCCGCCGCCGAGAGGTCGACCGCTGTCGTTACAGCCCAGTTTAACCAGTAATTGTAAGACATGGCAAAGCCGAAAGCCGGATCGACAAAACGGCTTGCATAATCGCAAAAACTGCCCGTGGTGGGAATCAGCGTCGCCATTTCCCCGAGACTTGCCATGAGGAAATAGACCATTAGGCCTATGATCGAATAGGCAAGGATCGCGCCCCCAGGGCCAGCCATATGAATCGCCGTCCCGCTTGCGACAAAGATCCCTGAGCCGATGGATCCCCCGATCGCGATCATGGCGATATGGCGCGACGAGAGCTTTCTGTGTAGTGTCTTTTTTGTCATTTACTTTTAAATAAATTATTCCCTCATTTTAAGCGAACCATGAAAATTAGATCCAGCATTTTCTAATGAACATAGGGCCTTTGCCAATAGGGGTGCGTTAGATCCTTTTCAAACTGGCCCGTATTTGGATTATAGACCTTCACCGGATCCAAGTTTTCTCCGTAAAGCCGCTGCAGATATTCTTTCGTCTTGTTCGGAACGAACACCTCGATCCCGTCGAAAGGGGCGCACCTCAGAGGAAACAGCGTGTCAAAAGTGGCAGGGACGCAAAAGGGGCGCTCGCGGATCTTGAACCATTCCGGAAAGAAGATCGATTCATCGAGAGAAAAAATGCTGGAGATCTCCCGTTTTTCCAAATCGACCTTGAAACAGAAAATATCGAGCATCGCCCGGCTTTTCTTTTCGAAGATTTTAAAGAACGTATTAGGAAAGCTCCTGCCCGACCAGTCTTGGACCTCGAATTGAACCGGATCGAGCCGGTTGAACGCGCGGCGGGCATTCTCAAAATCAGAAACGAGGATCCCGATATCGATGTCGTCATCCCAAGGAATGACGCCGCCGTACCGGAAGACGCCGAGGCAGGTGCCGCAATCGGCCCACCAGAGGATCTTGGCCTCGTTCAATGCGGCGGCGACTGCCGCCAGCACATTTTTCGCTCCTTGCAGCAGTTTTTCATCTCCTGGACGGCGTTGAAATTCTTGAGGAATGAAACGCTCCGCACTCGTGTCTACGGTGGTGGGATTTCCCAATTGCCTGTAGAGGTCGAAGTTGGGGTGGGATTTCTTGCACGTTTTTGTTGCAGCCATTGAGGCGTGCCGCTCCCTGGACTCTACCGTTAGGTAGCCCAATCCTTTGACCGCAGCGCCAAGGACAAAGCTAGGGATGACAAGAGCGGCGGATCCTCCGGTTTTGATCCAAAAACCATCGTTATAGTCGTACTTTTGTTGGAACGTCCACGATCCATCCGGCCCTGGCACAGCCATCTTGCCCGCGAATAAGTATTGGAAAGGGATGAGTAAGACGTTTCCGGCCTTTTCGAAGCCGGACGCATCATTGGCTGCAATATTGAGAAAAAGATCTGCAGTGAGGAGATGATAGGAACAGACCGCCGGCATAAATAGCACCATGAGCGATTCTACAATAAAGTCCCAAAGCCGACTCAACATAGCCAGATCCCCTTCAAAGTTTTACAGCCACCTTTTTGTAAAGAAAAATGAGGACAAAACGCAAACGAAAATTTCTAACGAACTTTCAAAAGATCAAGGTCATCTCTTAATCTTGCCACTGATAGAGAGAATTTGCAATGCATAGAGGATAATAGACTTCTAGAAAAGCCTTTTCGAACATCGGATCACTCATATAAACAATTTCTTTGTTATCAAAACCCGGCTTCATGGAAAAGGGGATATAAATCCCGTTTTGTTGCAATTCGAGTTCTAAAAAGCAATCGCCGAATCGGACGTTGCCGTCCTTGAATTCGACGACGATGCTCCCCGTTTCCATGTTCATGAGCTTTTCTCCGAAGAGAAATGCAGACACGGTTATGAACAATACAATCTTCGCAATGACATGCATTTACTCATCAATATTACGCGATAGTTTAATTGTCAATACAATTTAAAATTACAAATTTTGTACGAAATCTTTACAATTATTTTACAATTTTAAGATGGTGTTAGAGGGTGTCTACGAGTCGTTGTCTTTGAAGAGCGACTTGAAATCTTTTTTCTTTTCTGGCTCGCCGAGAATGCGGCGCGCACGCTCATCCTGAGCAGGAGATGCTGAGGGGATGAGGAGCTTGAATTCCTCGCAGAAATTGGCCGCTTCGCGGTCTCGGATGGTTTCAGTGCCGGGCACCAGGCAATCGTTCGGCTTGCCCGGCGCGTAATAACGGCAGCTTTTACAAACATGGAGATCAGAGCTGCAATGGGGACAGGCGGCGCGAAATCCAATTTTGATGGGAATCTCGCTGACGAGCTTTCGGCATTTCCAGCAATAAGTCTTCGGATCCACTAGACTTGCCTAGCCCGCACGGGAATGTTCATATTGACATCGATGAGAAGCGACTCGCAATTTGAGTCCCAGCCGCTATTTTGCCCGAAGATGACCGCGTCCCCCAGCGCCCAGTTTTGAAATAGGTCGATGTCGCTTGCGGAAATTTCCCACTGGATCGATTCTCCCGACCCGTTTGTGACGATCAGCTCGCCAGACACTCGGTCGATCCCAGTGATATACAGCGTATGCTGCCCGAATGCGAGGGGCCCAAGGAAGAGTTTGGCCTCGAGGCATTCTCCCGTATTCTGATTGACGATCCTGTAGGCGTAATTGGAAAACCATTGGTGGTTCTGGGTAATGGTGAGAGGATCGTTTGAGCGCCAGGTGAGTGCTTTATAGCCGTCGTAGCGGCAGATCTTCCAGACCGAACCGTCTTCCAATTCAACCGAATCTCCCAAAGCCGATACGCCGACCAGGCAATGCGTCGAGGCGGGATAGTAAATAGAGGGATATTCGTCGAAGAGATAACCGCAGACGTCTCTGGTTGGGAGCGCCGAAAGAAAAAACGGCGTAAGCAAGAGAGCGATGAACTTCAGCATAATAATACCGCGAAATGGGTGGATTTTATCAATACCTCCTCATTTTTTGACAACGAAAAGCGAATCCCTTAAAGAAGAAAAAATGGTGGCAAGACCGTTTTTCTTCGGTGCGCTCGCTATGAACCTATCCTCCAATTCTTCACGATCCCTTTACGGCACGCTTTTGGGCGCTTTTCGCGCCTCCGCCCTCGTAAAGATCACCGTCCCGATATTTACTTCGGGCGGTCGACGACGAAAAATCGCCTCAAAATCGACCATAAATGAATCATTAAGAATTGGAGGATAGGTTCATCGCTCAATGCCTGCAGGGCGACGGTTATACCGCTCGTGATTGAAAAACCGGTTTTGGTGCGACGCCCCACCCCAAAAACGATGCGGTTTTTGGGGATCCCGGCGTCAGCTTTGACAATATCCGGGCGGATATTTCGGAATGGAAAGGGCCGGGTTTCCCGCCTCGGGATGAAATCTTTTTACATTTATTTTACCCTTTGTTGGAGACCAACTTCCCCCCCTTGTAAATGCGAGTTGAATCACCAAAAATACCTAATAAACCACCTTTGAAAGAAGGAGTTCCATTTGCATCCTCCGATAATCCAAAAACCGGATCATGTATCTTTGCTGATGCATAGACCGTAGCCTCTGGACAATATTTTGAAAATGCTTGTGCTAAATTATCCTCGCCTTTTCCTACTTCACAGGATTCAAAAATCACTTGACCGCCGTCTTTAACTCTAGCGGCAAGTTTTTTGAGAGCGAAAGAATCAATGTCGTTTTCAAACGTAAACTCACCCAACTCAACATGGTCTGAATTTCCATGACCACGAACCCGGATGACATCGTAAAACTTTCCAGCCTTCTGCCTCTCATTCATCTTTGCCATATATTGATTTCGATTTTTTATTGGGCAATAATCGATAGAATGAGTCTCTGCGTATTTGCGAAATTTTGCGATATCGGCCTTTATTGGGAACTGCTTATATGCGTCAGGGTGCTCAGTTGGAAGATCGCTCTCGATGACCAGCACATCTAGCTCTTTCCCTTGCGAGTGCGATGCAATGTGTGAGATTTCTTTTTGGATTTTGTCGCGCTCTCCATACACTAAGTTACGACCCCATCCTAGGAATTTACCCCATCCCCCTTCCACCTTTGGAACGACATTTTGGAGGGACTCGTCTGCCGTCTCGTCGACAAAATGCGCGCGGCGTTCCCCTGCGCTTGGCTGAGGCTGGGGCGATGCTGGGCTTGACGCAACAGAGTTTATATTCGTTTGATTACTAACTGACATTACAACATCTCCTATTTTAATATTATTCAACCGCTCTTTATATAGTTATACCAAATTATTTATTAATATTAAATAAAAATTTAAATTATTTTAGCTTTTTATCAATAATAATTCATAAGTCACTGACAATGAATGATAAGTGAAATTAGCATCTCATTAGAACGAAGAATCCCAGTATTTCGGAGTGCTTTTAGCAAAGTAGCGCGAAAGATCAATAAGTAACTAAGCTACAATTATTTAGATCCTAATACTTCATTTTTTGACAACGAAAAACGAATCGCTTAAAGAGAGAAAATGAAGGCAAGACCGTTTTTCTTCGGTGCGCTCGCTATCGCCCAATGCCTGCAGTCCGGAGCCCCGCCCGATTGGATTTCATTTGCTGCGGGAATTTACGATTTGATGAGGCCCCGCCATAGGACTGGCGAATTCGAAATCGAATACAAGTTTCACGTCCGCCGCTTCGGGTCTCCGATCCCATGCCTCGAATTTCTTCCTCTTGTGGGATTGATGGCAAACGTCCAAAGAGGAGGCTATCTTTATACCGGGCTCAATTTCGACTTCGTATTCTTGAACCATCTCCAAGTGGCCCCCGGATTTGCCGCCGGCTACTATTGGCCCGGGAAGGGTAAGAATCTCGGCTACCCTCTGGAATTCAGGTCAGGCGTCGAATTAGGGTGGCAATTTTCCGATTATAGGCGCCTAGGGATCCATTTCTATCATCTTTCCAATGCCAGCCTCGGGAAAAAAAACCCCGGAGAAGAGTCCCTTGTCTTTTACTACGATATTCCTCTCACGAAAGGATTTCCCTTTCGCTCTGGCGGCTCTTGAGTCCTCATCCTCACCCCCCCTGATTATCAATGAGCTAGATTTTATTACTTTTATTTGGCAATTTTTTAATTTAGTTTGAATTTTAATTTAATTTGTAATAATAGTTAATTATGAGCCGCGAACTGCCGTTTGATCCCTTCCCTTTTTTGCATGGTCCTCATCACCAGACGATTATTAGTTCGTTCTTCAATCTTCTTTTCGAGCCTGCATCTCTGCAGAAAATCGTCGCCCTTCCGGACGGAGACAAAATCTCTCTCGAGATTACGACTCCGCGCGAATGGAAATCTGCGGACCCGACGGTAGTCTTGGTCCATGGGCTTTGCGGGTCTCATAAATCGCCAAACTTGGTGCGGATGGCAAAACGGTTGGAGCCGATGGGGATCAAAACCGTCCGGTTCAATATGCGCGGCTGCGGTTCGGGAAAGGGGCTGGCCAAACAGATCTACCATAGCGGCCGAAGCGAAGACGTGTTCGAATCGCTCAAAGCGATCAAGAAGGAAGCCCCATCCTCCCCGATCATCCTCGTCGGATTTTCCTTGGGGGCGAATATCGTCTTGAAAATGGCTGGGGAGTTAGGCTCTCTTGGCAAATCTTTCATGCAGAAAATGATCGCTGTGAGCCCTCCTGTCGATCTCTACTCGAGCATTTTGATGATCGGGCATCCCGACAATGCGATGTACGAGAAGTATTTTTACAAGCTTTTACGGGCGGACGTTCATTATAGGCAGAAGAAATTCAAAGATTTGCCGAGGATCCATTTGCCTCGCAATTTGAAGATCTACGAGTTCGACCAGATTTATACGGCCCCGACTTGCGGATTCAGGAGCGTTCATGACTATTACAGCCGCTGCAGCGCAGCGCAATTCGTTCCGGATATCGCAGTCCCGTGCAAGGTGCTCTTTGCCGAAGATGACCCGATCGTCTCCTGCTATTCCCTAGATGGGGTAGCTTTGCCTGCAAACGTCGAGGTCTACCGGACAAAAAAAGGGGGGCACATGGGATATCTCGGCAACCCGCACAGCGAAAAGGGGTTCTATTGGCTCGATTCGGTCCTCATCGACTGGATCAGAGAAATCACATGATATTCTGACCATTATATCTTGGAAAAAATCCTTAAATGATGTAAAACATTGGCGTTGTACAAAGGATTTATTTATGAACATTAAAAATATCTTTTATAGTTTTTTGCCGAACACTACACATGAATGCTGGGAAAAAGATGCGAGCGGCTTAACCTGGAGCTATGTAGACAAGCGAAGAGAATA
Source organism: uncultured Chlamydiae bacterium (assembly GCA_963730605.1). Lineage (GTDB taxonomy): Bacteria > Chlamydiota > Chlamydiia > Chlamydiales > SM23-39 > CAIPFQ01. The sequence goes on along the minus strand of CAVSSM010000005.1, from coordinate 70,186 downwards.
CCAAGTGATCTCTCGTAGGAATCAAGTAGTGGTAAAATTCGATGTCAAAGGAAAATATAACGCAGAAGTTACATTGGACGGGGGACTCGCTCAGTACATTCAAAATCTCTTACAAAAAATGGAGTCTGCGCACATCCCAATGAGACCCATAAAGCCTATGACTCCCATTCTATTAACGTTTGACAGCGCTGCAACGAAGGAGAAGAAATCAAATGAATATTCCAAACAACTCGAGAGTTATATAGGCGAGAGCCAAAAATATGATGCTGCAATGATCAAGTATGAGGCAAACAAAAAACAACTAGAAAAAAACCGCAAAGATCTCCTTAAAGTTATAGACCAAGTATTCGATCAAAGTATAAATCTTTTGCGACATAGCAATATCCCTTGCTAAGAGGGTGTCTACTTTGTAGACACCCTTTAATCCCATTTGAAGACCGGGTCTAATTTTCTGCTGAGGGGAGGGGGACTCTCGTTTGCGTGAACTGCTTATTGAGGGAGCGGACAGAGAGGATCCAGAAGAGGACCGTGCAGGCGACCAGGGGAACCAGGAAGTGGGTGATCGAGAGGACAGACCCAGTCCCAGCGATCTGGATCAGAACGATCTGGATCCACGCTGCGCCCGATTTGCCAAGGCGAGATCCGACGACGTCGATGGCAGCCTTGCCCTTCACTTTAGATTCTTGGTCGAGGGGAATGTAGGACATCTCCTTCGTGGAGTCGAAGAAGGAGTATTTCATCACCTTGGTCGCGACGTTCTGAAAAGCCCCAAAGGCGACGATCATGGCGATCGGCGTCATCCCTAAGGGGGCGCCAAGAGGGGCGAGCCAATCCGATTTCAGGAAGAGAATCAGGAAGATCAATGCAGTAGAGCCGATGACGACCGGAGGAAGTTGGGCGGAAAAATGCCATCCCAGGCGCCGGATGACCATCCCGCTGAAAAAAAGAGTGATGATGAATGAGCAAACGCCGACCGACGAACCGACGGTGGCCATAAATGCTTGGTAGGCGCCGGTTTCCGGGTAGGCGATCTTCAAATTGGCTTTCCAGGTGACTTCTGTGAGGTTGATCGTGAGACCATAGGCGATGACCATGACGGCGATGCAGCGGAGATAAGGGGAGCGGACGATAAATTTCAGGCTATCGATTAAAGAAAGTTTTGTCTTCACTTCCAGCGAGACATTATTTTCGGGGCAGTAGAGCCTCTCGTCTTTCTTTAAGATAATCCGGGTGAGGAGCCAATAGAGGCTTACAATCATGAAGCCGAAGAAGAGGATGAAGCAGACAAGGCTTTGGAGCGCGGAGCCGAAATGCTCCCCGACATATTTGCCGGTAAGATAAAGCACCAGGGGCCCTGTGAACATCTGGGCCAAATCGCCCCCTACGATGAAGAGATTATAGCATCTCTTCGCCTCGTTGACATTACAGATATGATTCACAAATCCCCAGAAAAGCAGGAAGATCACGACCTGACCCCAAAGTTCCGCGGTCACGAAAAAAACCGACTGAATCCAGTTCCGGTAGATAGCCACCCAATGGGAATTGTGATGTCCTATCTTTTCGAGAAGCCAATCGGCCGAAGCGTTGGGGGAGAGGGCGTCTAGATTGGGATAGAGGACAAAACCGTAGAGGAAGATGAAGCCCATGAAAAAAAGAATGACGCCGTAAAAGATGAGGGAGCGGCGGAATACGTTGGAGAGCTTCGCATAGAGGAGAGTCGCTCCCATAGCGATAGGAAGGACGATCCAACCTTTGAGGATCGGGATCACCTCGGCGCCGGATCCTTTCGCGGTGACGACTAAAGCGTCCTTCATGGTCGTCAATACCCCGTATGTAAACGAGATAAAAAACTTCATGAAAAGTAAAGGGAGTATTTTTTTGAATTCGTAGGGTTTTATCGGCCAGAGGGTTTCGCGCCATCTGGCTAGGAGTGGCTTATCGCCAGACGCCATTTATTTTTCCTTGCCTTGGCATTTATACCTCAATGGAGAGATTAATACCCCATGAAAAAAATCTTTAGCTATACACAAATGGCTTCAAAAGTTGGGAAAAGGGATCATCTAAACTTAATCTTTCCCGAACCCAGAATAATCTTATTCTTTCCCGCCGGCCCCCAGATAGTTGCGGAGCAGCAACGCTTAAACTTAGGAGGCGACTGGCCCAACCTCCCCGAACCCAGAATGATACACCGGATCAATGATGTTCGGCAGGCTACCTTGCGCAACTTCCAACCAAACAATCTGAACTGGGAACCAAGTCGGTCGGCCAGATCTCTGTTCTATCCTTTAATGATGAATTTCGGGTAGTGGTAAACAAGTAAGGCTGATGGCTTTTTGAACAGCTCAACACCAACCACTTACGTTGGTTGCCAGCATTACATGCTTACCACTACCAAATTTCGAATAATTAAAAATTGAGCGGGACGGATTTGCTGACTAACTTGACGGCAGCCCGCCACTCTTTCCAATCATTTTTGATTTTTTTCTTTACAGAGCGGATCTCGGAAATTAGCTCTTTATGCCCTTGCCGGTATTGCTCAAGAAGGGCTTGCTTGCGGGTTAGCTGAAGAGAAAGCTGATCGCAAATCTGGGTGATCCTGGCAGCCATCAGATCTTTTTGCAAATAAAAAGAAGCTTTCATCCTTTCAAGGATCTGGTCTCGGTGATGGAGCAGGAGTTGGCGGATGATCCGGTCGTTATTCACCCGCTTTAATTGATGGGCAAGGCCGCATTTACTGAGGGTCCAAATCAGCCATTTTCCGGGGTCGAAGTGGTACCAGCGGATCCCGTTCCGGTAATCGTTGGCAAAGGTATGGTGGTAGTTATGATACCCTTCGCCATAGGTCAAAAGGGAAATGAGATAGTTGTCTACGGCCGAGTCTTCTCGGCTGTAGAATCGGGTTCCCCAGTAATGGGCGATGGAATTGATGCACCAGGTCGTGTGGTGGCCAACCAAGAGGCGGACCCACCAGGCAAAAATAAAAGCTCCAAGAAAATCGCCGACCATCCAGCCGACGAAGAGAAATGCGATGAGATTCGCAGCGAGCATGCAGAAGACGTAATGCTTGTCTTGGAACACAAGCATTTTACTGCGCTTCAAGTCGGAGACGACTTTCGGATCGATCTCCTTTGTTTTAAAAAGCATCCAGAGGACATGCGCATGCAAAAGCCCCTTTTTCACCGAATAGGGATCTTTTTCCGTATCGACGAAGGCATGGTGAAGGCGGTGGTCGTTGGCCCATCTTAAAACGCTGCCCTGCGTCGCAAGGCTCCCGAAAAAGAGGAGAACCGCTTCGACGGCCGGGTGGGTTTTATATGTGCTGTGGGCATAGAGGCGGTGGTAACCCATAGTAATGGCAAGCCCCGACATGAAAACGAGAGCGGCCGTCCAGCCGATCAGGCCTCCGGATGGGGTGTGGGACAGGAAATAGATCGGAAGGGACAGGCCTAAAAATAGGTGGTATCCGACGATGAAGAGAAGAACCGGCCAACATATTTTTTTAGGACTGGAGGGGTGTTCCATAGCAAACCTCATGTTTATGTGTAAGATACCCTTTTTAAGGGTTTTTTACTATCAAAAGTAGAGAGATCGAGTTGATGGTATAGCGGAGGTGTTTTGGGGGAGGGCCGTCGTTGAAAACATGCCCTAAATGAGACTCGCAGCAGCGACATAGCACCTCATATCTTTTGAAGCCGAGGCTCCGATCTTCTTTGTATACGACATTTTTAGACCCGGCGGCCTGTTTGAATAGAGGCCATCCGCACCCGGGTTTGCTATATTTGTCTTGGGAGAAAAAAAGAGGGTTGCCACAACCTGCGCAGACATATATCCCTTTTCTTTCCTCATCGAGGTAGGATCCGGAATAAGCCGCTTCAGTATGTTTCCTCCGCATGACGTTATACCGCTCTCGACCCAGACGCTCCCTCCATTCGGCATCGGTCTTTTCAACTTTTTTCCCCAAAGACGATGCGTCTTCGGGAGCCCCTTTTTTCCCCAACGATGATGCATCTTCGGGAGCCCCTTTTTTCCCCAACGATGATGCATCTTCGGGGGCCCCTTTTTTCCCCAACGATGATGCATCTTCGGGAGCCCCTTTTTTCCCCAACGATGATGCATCTTCGGGAGCCCCTTTTTTCCCCAACGATGATGCATCTTCGGGAGCCCCTTTTTTCCCCAACGATGATGCATCTTCGGGAGCCCCTTTTTTCCCCAACGATGATGCATCTTCGGGAGCCCCTTTTTTCCCCAACGATGATGCATCTTTGGGAGCCCCTTTTTTCCCCAACGATGATGCATCTTTGGGGGCCCCTGTGGCGCCGATCAGTAAAAAAGGAAGAAAAAAGGTGAGCAATAGCATGATCTGAGATATACTCTACGTTCGAGGATGAATGGAAGCGGCAATCGAAACCCTTGCCCCGCCGGAGGCTGTTTGGAGAGCTTGGGAAAGAGCTCATGCACTCCATGCCAATGGGCCAATCGAACCGGGCCAGCGAGCGAAGAAAGGGGGATTCAAATACAAAATCATCGACGTCGTGGCGGGGGAGAGCTTTTCGATTTCTTGGAAAAGCCTGTTCGTCAGAATGGTCTTCACCCATTCTGTCAAAGCCGTGAAGCGTGGCTCCGAAATCCGCTATGCGGCGGAACTCAAAGGGCTTTTTGCATGGCCCGTCCGCCGGCTCCTCAAGAATAAGATCCGCAAAAATCTCGCTTTCGTCCTGAAAGAATTTACCAAACAGCTTGAGAACCTACCGCACTAATAAGTTTCAGTCGATTTAGAGGGTGTCTACAAAGTGAGGGAACGCCCGAGTTTTTGGATTATTTTGGCCGCTTTTCGACTTCAAAGCTTGGGGGGCCATATACTGTTGTCGATATTGCCCCCCAAGTCTTGAATCGAAAATCGGCTCAAAAGAACCGAAAAATCGACAGAACCTCACATTGTAGACACCCTCTTAGTAACCTGAGTTTTGGGTTCATTTGCCTGAGCTTCAATTTCTTTCGGCATCTTTTTGACTTTTCGCCTCGGCAAGATGCTCGTCCCGATATTGCTCTTGGCTCCAAAGCGCAAAAATATGCTCGAAATATTCTTGAATCTCATAGACAAATGAACCCAAAACTCAGGTTAGTAGGATAGGTTCAAAAGCGCAAATCAAAGCTTAAGCGGACGGTCGGATAGGCGAAGAGGGAATAGCCTGGTAGAAATCCTTGGGATTTATAGCCTAGTTCCGCCTCATAGCCGATCCATTCATTGCCATGGACAGTTGTGATGAGGGAACCGGAGGCGCCGAACCGGATCTCATGCTGCTCTTTATTAGAATAAAGCGGGTCCTCAGGATTTGGTGGTTGATGAAAATTGATCTCTTCAAAGGGGACTTTTCCTGGCTCATTGAGTATTTTCGGCTGCCTCCAGATGTCGCCTCTTAGGCCAAAGGACCACCTTTCGACGGTCCAAAGAAGCGGGGCATAGATTCCGGCGCCACAGTAAATGTTTCCCGCGTGATGGCCCCCTTTCAGGTAGGCATAAAGAGGAATTTTTTGTCGTAGAAAGAAGTTCTCGAAGAAAACCTCGGGTCCGAAGGGCGTCAAACCTAACCGAAGTCCAGGGAGATAGAAAGATCCGATCATCGGAATTTTTGTTTCTTTTCCTGAGGAAAGATAGTGGAACCAAGCATAGATCGAATAATAAGTGAACGGGTCGGCAAAATTGATCCAAGAGAGGGAGCGGAGGCGGCCGCGGCTTAAAAAATGTTCGGTGTAGGTATAATTTAAAGACTCCAAATAGGTATTGATATCGTGTCCGGCCAAGGTTCGGGCGTCTTTTGATTTCAAGGTGCTGATGTAAAGGGTAAGATCCTGCTCGCATAGAAGGTATAGAACCGCTTGGCGCGGATCGATTTTCCCGGAGCTTAGCCATTTCAGTTTTGTAAGCAGGGCTAAAATCGACGTCCCTTCGACCCCTCCGCTTGAAACCGCCGATGCTTCAGATGTCGTGAAATCCTCCGAGATGGAGAAATAGGTCGCCGCGCCGCCAGACCCATAGGGAGGCGGCACCTCGATCGAATAGCCGTTAACCTCAGCGAGCCCCCGAGAGTCGAGATCGCGGATCCGGTAGCCGTGCCCGAAAACTTCGTGTTGGAAGATCATTGCTAAATAGTTGATGGGCAGCCATATGGAGATTAGTTCGCTGAGGCGCCAAAACCTAGCGTAGGCTGATTTTTCATAGGCGATAGGACTTTTGCTTAGCATGTACGTTTCAAGTTTTTCAAGAACCCTTGTGGCGAATAATAAGTCTTCTCCTCCGGCAACGGGAGATATGTGGAGGTCCCAACTGGCCTTGTTCACTACAGGGGCCATCAGCGTAAAGCGCCTTGGCTTCTTTTCCTCAAGGCATTCAAAACGGGGAAATTCCGAACCTTGGATCGGAGCGCAAGGGTAGGCGGGAGCTGAAATGTTGCAGCTTGCGATGCCATCTTCTTCGCCCTCATCGGAAAAAGCCAGAAGAGTTAGGAAAAGAAAAAGGAAAGTTGTTTTTCGAGGCGTCATTTTCGATCATCGATTCTAGGGGAAGCCTCCAAGAGGGTCAACGTCCCTTTTGCAAAAATGTTCCTTTTGCAAAAGATGTCGAGATCAGTTATTTATAACCCTAACCGCTATGCGATGCTCTGGCTACTGTACGGCGGCGGGTTATGATACCGCCCGGCTTTTTCAATTTCTGCAAGTGACGGGGACCTCGCAGTTCTACCGCGATGTCATTCATACCCAGCCCAAGGATGAGAAAGGGATCAAAAGGGATGTTTTTTACTTTCCCTATGGAGTCGCTGTATTCTGGGGATTTTCTGAAGAGGAGGAAAAGGGGATATTAAGCCTCTTGAAGAAATTCGAGCGCGAGCCCCTCGGCAGAATCGAGCTCGACGAATTCAGCTTCTCTTATGGCGACAAGATGAAAATCGTGGAAGACGAGATCACCCTGCAGAAAAAAGATCCCATCACCAAATTGGCCATCTCCTATGCGATCGGGCAGTCGGTCAAGTTGACCGTGTTCGAGGAGGCGATTGCGAGGACCATCGAACAGACGAAATTTTTGCCCAAAAATCTCGCGGAGAAGGGGAAAATCCCTTTATCTAGAAAAGAAACCTCCCAAAAGATGGGCGAACTTTTTCTCGAACGCAACTACATCAATCTCCACGCGGAGATTCTCGATACGCCCGAATTTTTCTGGGAACACTCGGAATTGGAGCCGTTTTACCGAAGGACGACACACTATCTCGATGTGACAAAACGGGTCGAGGTACTCAACCGGCGGCTCAATCTTCTGCACGAACTGTTCGAGATCCTCGGCAATGAACTCAACCACCAACATTCTTTCCGTCTGGAAATGACGATCATCATCTTGATCGTCATCGAAGTCGTCCTAGCGGTGTTAAGGGATCTTTTCCATTTGATTTAGTCAAGAAGTCTTACCTTGATCGCTTCGGGGCCTTTGCGGCCGATCTGGCTCTCGAATTCCACCCTTTGACCATCGACTAGAGAACTGTCCGGCGTCTCGATATTCGAGACATGGACATAGATATCGCGCCCCCCATCGTCAGGGGAAATGAACCCAAAACCCTTGTCTTTATCGAACCATTTCACTGTCCCGTACATTACCACCTCAAATTAGTCTTCTCTAGAATTCAAAGCGATCGGTCGCAAGCACTTGCCGCTCGCCCTCCGTTCTTGCGACAAGGATCGCGCAGCAGCTATCGCTAAATACGTTCACCGTCGTCCTGCACATATCCAATAGCCGATCGACAGCGATAAACAAGCCAATTCCTTCCGGAGGCAATCCAATGACTTTGAGGATGATGAGCATCGCTACCAAGCTGGACGAAGGGATGCCTGCGACTCCGATCGAAGTAATCAAGGACAGGAGAACGATGAGGAACTGTGACGAGAAAGAAAGGTCGATGCCGTAAGCCTGAGCGAGGAACATGGCGGCGACGCATTCGTAAAGAGCGGATCCCGACATATTGATGGAGGTGCCGAGCGGGACGACGAGGCTGCAGATCCGGTTCGATACGCCCGCCCTCTTTTCGACGCAATCGATCGTCACCGGCAAAGTCGCAGACGAGGAGCTTGTGGAAAATGCCGTCACGAGGGCAGGGGACATCGCTTTGAAATGCCGGATCGGATTCACTTTTCCGATCCATTTCAAAAGAAGGGGCAGGCCGATGAACATGAATACACCTAAGCCGAGAAGGACTGTCAGGGTGAAAAGACCGACCGAGTGAAGCGAGGCGATTCCGGATAGCATGAAGACCTTCGCCACAAGGCAGAAAACTCCAAGGGCAAGAAATTTCATGATGATATGGGTGAAATGGATCATGGCCTGGAAAATGCCCTGGAAAAATCCTTTGAGGATTCCGGCGGCATGCGATTCTACTTTCGAGATCGCATAGCCGAAAATCAGGCTGAAAAAGATCAAACCGAGCATTTCGCCTTGCGATAGGGCTCTCAGAATGTTCGAGGGGACAATGGAGAGCAGGACGCCGACAAGGGTCTGCCCTTCTTGAGTGCCGATTTTTGCCTCGAGCTGTCCGAGCTGATCTGATTCAGCTGCGCTGATCCCGACGTGGGCATAGCCTGGCCCAATGAGATTCACTGCGAGAAGACCGATCAAGATGGCAAGCAGGCTCGTGCCGAAGTAAAACGCAAACATCTTTACGCCCAAACGGCCTAATCCCTCTTCCCCTCCTATTTTTGCTATTCCACTGATGATCGATGAGGAAACGAGAGGGACGACGACCAGCGTCAAGGCGTTTAGAAAAATCGTGCCAACCGCATCGAATATTACATAGAACGAGACGCCGAAGATGCCTGCCTCTTTCCCGACAAATGTGCCGAAAATCATGGCAAGGACGATGGCAAGAAATACTCCCCAGGGGAGTTTGCGTCGCTTCTGCATTCCTTGCTATTGTATTGAATCATAAGGTTCGAGAAAAGAAAATTCCATCCCTTTTTCAATTCCTTTCGTTAAGAACCAGTGTTCCGGGACCTCCAGAGCATAAAGGACGGGTCTAGAGCTTTTGAAGAGGGGAGGCGGGCCATCGCTCTCTGATAGAACAGGCATGTCGAAGGTCTCGATCAATTTTTTCTTGTCGTCAAAAAAAGCGATGCTGAGAGGAATGACCGTATCCTTCATCCAAAAGGTGAGGGGCTGAGGCTCTTCGAAAATAAACAGCATCCCTGTATTTGGGTCGAGGTGTTCTCGTCCCATAAGCCCTTTGACCCTGGACTCATGCGTGTCAGCGACTTCCACAAGAACTCTCTCTTCTCCGATGGAAATGAAAGATGTGGAGGCTGCAAAAGTGAAAAGAGGGAACATCGAGCAAAAAAGAGGGATTGCGAACATAACTGCTATTATGAAAAAATCGGGTTTAAAAGATCAACTTCTGATGCAACGGCTTTTGATTTTTCTTATCGTCCCAACGCTACTCTTTGCCAGGGGAAAGGTCGTCTATGAGACCGTACATGAAAACGTGATCCCCCCGTGGCTGACAGGGCCCCTCCTCGCTCCTGCATCTGTAATAGTGCCTATTGGAGACGTGAACATCGAGCCTTATCTATTCGCCCAAGCCTTTACGGGTGAATATACTTCCGATTGGGAAGCCGTGGACAGACCGACTTATTGGGCCACTTATCTCCAACCTCTCATCTTCGCGGGGCTGACCGAGTGGATGAATTTAGAAATCCTCCCGACCGTTTTTTGGAATTACTCCCAGCATGAGGCCAGTTGGCAGCTCGGCGATTTAATCGCCGGAATCGATATTCAGCTTTATGCCTCCCGGCCTGGCTCTGCGATCCCTAACGTTAAGCTGGCGCTCCGAGAAAATGTTCCCATTGGAAAATATCGGAATCTCAATCCTGAGAAACAAGGAACCGACGAAGGGGGGATTGGATCTTGGGCCACCGGATTGGGAGTCGTTTTCGGGCATATTTATCATCTCTCCAACGTCTACTATTTCGATTATCGTCTCTACTTGAATTATGCCCTTCCCGCCCCCGTCCACGTAAAAGGATTCAACACGTATGGAGGAGGATTCGGGACCGACGCTCGCGTGTTTCCTCCCCAGCTGTTCTCCGCAGACCTTGGCCTCCAGTTGACTTTGGCGCAAACCTGGGCTTTGGCTCTCGATGTCGTTGCCCTCTTTGCAGGAAAAACGCGTTTTAGCGGCAGAGTAGGGACCGCATCCGATGGGTCGCCCGCCTCTCTTAGCGAGGGTTTCGAAGTCCAGTATAGCCTTGCCCCCGCCATCGAATATAACTGGAGCGCGTATATCGGCGTCATCGCCGGCGCTTGGTTTACCGTTGCAGGGAAAAACACCTCTGAGTTCACAAGCGGCGTCATTGCCGCAAACTTTTATTTTTAAATTATTTTATTTATTTCCGTTTAATTCCGAATATCGTAGCATTAGATCGCATAAAAAGGTGATTAAATGAAAAATTTAAGCATAATTCTGACTGCATTAACGGCAGGAACGGCCCCGCTCCTTCCCCAGACGGCCCCCGAAACAAAGGAGATCGTCCAACCGACGGCGAGAGCCGAGAGAAGCGGCAAAGAGGCTCTCTCTGAGATCCGGCAAACCTACGACAAGGGCGGATATGCGGAGTTCTTGAAGGAATTAGACGATTCTTACAAGGCCCTCAAGGAATCGGGCCAATTGGATGGGCTTGCCGAAATGCGGCTTGGCTCATCGCCAAAGTGGCAGGAGTTTGAAGCGCGAGTAGAGACCTTACAAAATGAAAGAAACCAAGAGCTCCTCGATGCAATCGATACCCAAAAGAAGACTCCTTTCATTGAAAAAGTGATCTCTGCAACCGCCAACCTCTTCGACGAGGAGCAAAGACAAGCGATCGACAGGATAGCGAATTTGCGGGGGATGGCTCCAGGGACGGGGAAAAATAGCGACGAGAACCGTCTGATCGACCTCGACCTCGAATATGAATATAAATCACTCCATATCGATCTTCCGGGTGGCGTGGGCATAGGCAGAAGAGAGATGCAATGCGCCCTTAAGATGGAACAATTGGACAAGATGCACGCCGCCTCTTCTGACTTCGAAGACGACTCGTTAAATGAAACTGTGGCCCTTTTTGCCGAGAGGTTCGATGAGCGTCTTGCGCAAAACTGGGATATCTACGATCTGAACGCATTGGCTGCAGGGAAGAAGAAGCCTCTCGACGCGCTGGAGGATAAAGTAGCATCGATCCTGACGCGGTACCAAGAAAAATTTAGCGACCATTGGAGAGAATTTCTCGAAGACAATGAAAAAAAGTAAGCTTTTCTTCCTGCTCCTTCCAATGGCCGCGATCCTAGGATGCGCGGGCTGCGCGACGGCTTACCAAAAGGAAGGGGTTTTTACCAATGGCTATTCAGATTTTCGAAAAAGCGACAACACGTTCGTTGTCACTTTCCGCGCAAGCGAACACACGCCGGAGGAAAAGGTTCTCGAATATGTCCTAAAGCGCGCATCCGAACTTACCCTCAAACATGGCTTTAGATACTTTTCCATCCTCGACAAGGTAGCAAAAGTGCCTGGCCTCCATTATCCATCCGTTCGCGTCACGATTCAATGCGCCCACACCGAAACGCCAGAACGGGAGTGGATCGATGCGATTCAATTTCCGCGCCGAGCTTAGAGAGTTGAATCACTCTTTTTGATCACGAAAAGCAATTCTTCAGGTTGTTTGGGTATACGGCACGCGGTCAGCTTTGGTGAATTTTGGGGAGCATCTTTTGCGCCCCAGCGCATTGCTCGCACTCGCAAACTTTTTAAGTTTCCTTCGTGTCTCCGCAACGCTACTGGGACTCAAAATCTGCTGCCAAAATTCACCAAATCTAATCGCGCACCGTATATATTCTCGACGTCGAGATATTGTATTTTCCGGTCAGGGAAAAAATGCATTGAATTTGGTGGAGGCCGCGTGATACAAAATGATTAGCAGATAGGAAATCCCCGATGACTATCAATGACGTCTATAATATGTCCAACTTGCTGCTTTGTACATGCATAGTGGGCATTACAATTATAGTTGCCCTCCTTGGGCTCCTTATCGTTCGCAAACTACGCAGAAATCCAGAGAGTGAGACCAATGACATAGTCTTAGGGCTGGGCCATCAAGCGGGCATTCTTTTTGCTATCGTCGTTGGCTTTATCGCTGTCTCAGTATTAGGGGCTTTCGATAAGGCAGTCAAAACTGTTGAAGACGAAGCCAATCAAGCGTTCACGATCTGGGTAGACGCACGAGCTTATCCTGCTGATTTTGAACTCAAATTGCGCAACGCTGTTGAAGACTATATTAATTCTGTGATCAACATTGAATGGCCTCTACAAAGCCAGGGTGAAACAAGCTTAAAAACCGCTCGGTCACTCGAAAACCTTTACCGACTCATCATCGACTATTCCCCGACATCCGAGCCTCTACAAGCCGTCCATACAGGGGTCATAAACAAAGTCAACCAGCTATTCGAGGATCGAGACAGCCGTTTGTTTATAAATGCACATGGTCTTTCATCTGCGGTTTATTATGTGATCATTTTAAGCACTCTGATTATCTTCTGCTTTGATTGGGCTCTTTCTCCCAAGAGGCCAGGGTTGCATATTATCCTAACTATCTTACTAAGCATTGGTATTGGATTGATCTTCTTCCTCATCGTCGGTTTCGATTATCCCTTTAGAGGCGAGATAAGTGTGGGTCCCGAATCCTTCCAGAAAACTCTGGAGCACATCCAGCGTTTAAACATTGAACAGCCCCCGTCTTCTGGCATCTGATTGGCGGCTCTTCAAGCAAGCATTTAACGGACAAGGCACCTGTGACCTGCCTCGCACTTATCCCTAAATTCCTTCCAGCTGCAGCTTGCCTGTACCGGCATTCCATGACTCTTTCCAACATCTTTAATCTCATTATACTGCGACCGGTCAAAAAAAGTGAAAAATGCCACTGCGAAATCATAAAAAAGGTCCTTGAATGGATCTTTTTTATGCGAAGCAGCGCCCTGAATTTGAGCCAGACGAAGTCGGCGCCGGATCCGGGGTCCCCAAAAACGCATCGTTTTTGGGGTGGGCCGTTGCAGCTAAACTTGAAAAGTTTAGCGCCGGGGTCCCCGAAGACGCATCGTCTTTGGGGTGGGGTGCAGGCGGGTCTCAAATTCAGTGGCTGTCCGAGGGGTCCCCAAAGATGCATCATCTTTGGGGTAGGACGCCGGCAGATTCACACTTTTTGAGCGGGAGCGGTATAAATCCTTTTCATTCATTGGGATACGCTCCATTTATTAGCCTTCTCCTCTTTGGCAATCAATGACTTGCGATTACCAAAAGCTGACATTTAAAAAACCGCTTACAATTTAATTATTAATATTTACAAATAAAATTAATAATGTTAAAATTTATTTTTTAAATTAAATTGTGTTGTATGACTCAAGCAATTTCGGGATATAGGTTTTCTTCATTATTAACACTAGAAAAAGAAGGTAATCAATCTGTCAAATTGTCTCCTTCGATCTGGAGCTGTATTTTTAAGTTCCTCTCTACGCCTGATCTCAGGGTGTGTGCGCAAATCTGTCGTAATTTTGCTGTTCAGATTCTACGAAAGGATCCTTCGCTGGAATATAGGAATATGGGAATGCGAGCAGTAAAAAAAGTGCTCGAAGCATCGCCTTCGAAACTTGTATCAGAAACCACTTCTAATGGACCCACTAGTAGCTTTCTTCTACAAGGGTTTTCCTCTACGGATTCAAAATACAAAACGAATATTAAGGCTATTCAGGCGAAAAGAGCTCAAGACCCACTTATTGAAAAGTCTGTTAACGAGATCTGCAAAAATGAAAAAAAAAATCAAGACTGTGTTCCTCTCTATCATGGTCTGTCTGACGCTGCTTATTTGAATATGTTATTCAATGGTTTTATGGTCTCTCTTTTGGAAGATGAGCATTTTCATCAGAATCTATTGCCGCGATTCCCGAATTCATCCGGCCCCACTAACGTCGATGAATTGAAGAAATTACATCCCCCAGAAAAGTACCAGGAAAGCTACGATCATGCTCCCGCTGTGCAAAGAGAGCTCATGTCGATGAGTCCTTGCCTATTTTCCAATTTCAATACTGATGGAGAATCGTCGTGGTTTTTCTTCATTACGAACAAGAGCGTTAATCCACCTAGGGCTGATGTTTACTTCAATTGGCTCTGCGAGAAGTACCAATTGATTTTTACCCCTGAACAGAAAAAAATTTACGAAGAACGATTTTGTGCACTGCATGATTCTTTACAAAATGGTTTAAAGCGTTATCAGCGCTTGATAACTCCATCATCCCAGCGCGAAAATCGAGAAGATATCGGCGTCATGCTTCAGATTCTCATTCCCAATAAACTCGTCAACGATATCTGCTACGCTTCGGTTGCCTATGGAGCACCCGATCCGAAATATCCAGATCTCTTGACTACTCTCAAAGACTTGAGGAAAAACCCTATCAGCTATCCAGATCTTCAGATCCGAGTTCTTGCTCAAAGTTTGATGGTTCCCGAGCATGGCATCCAGATCATCCCTCATGGATGTGGCGATTTTTTCTCGCCAATCCCTCCTTCTCAAAGACCCATCGAAATAGCAGAGAAAGATTGGGAGCGACTCAATGCAGTGCTTAAAGAGAAAAATGATACTCTCAATGAGGTCAAAGGTCTCTTTAAGGAAATGATTGTGAATTCGACCTGTTAGTGGTCCGTTTCGAAAGTTTTTGAGATATTCGAACCACCGAGGCTTTTCAACGCCCTCTCGAAAACGCGGACGTTGGCGATTTCGACAAACATCTTCTGTCGAAGATTGTTATCTGAGATATGAAGAGCGAACCTATTAGCCAATTGTCGAAGATTGTTATTTGAGATATGAAGAGCGAACCTATTAGCCAATATTACCATCGAACAATGCATGGTGGTTCTTGCTAGGTGACAATACACTAAGTCCCTCATATCATCCGGAACATGATTCAAAACAATTTGCGCCCGCTCCCAAACTTGCGATTCCACTACAGATATAGGTCTAAATTCCCCAAGGAAGGGGTTTTTTCTAAAGACAATAATACTGAAGCACCGAGCTGCCTCACCTGGATCTAAGAAGGTTCGGGCAATGAGGCATTCTCTTGTGATTGACTCCTCAGCGCCTATCAAATCTTCCATCAAATCTTCCATAGTTAGAGTAGCGGGGGTAGCATCGTTGACAGGTGGAGCCGCTGGTAGCGACAATAGGTCATTCTCTTCGTGAAAAGCAATGAGCTGTTCATTTAAGAGGACGCTAGCATTTGCGAATTGTGCTGCGTAGATTATAGGCGGCCGCTCTGCTAAAGAGCTTCGAATCGTCCTGAGCGATCCAGAGGATAGACGGAGCCACACACTGCCAATCCGCTCCAAAGACAAGTTGAGTCCTTGGTATGGGGTGATCTGCATTAGCTCTTGCTCTGCCACTGCCATGGGGCGAAGAATTGCGAGTCGAGATGTTCTTAAAAAGTGGCAAGTCTGAAAAAAGAGTGAAACGATTTCGCTGAAGGTCAACAAGGTTGCAATGCGATTTCCCCAGATTTCAACAGGCAAATAAAGATGGGTATTTGTGGTGATCAGTTGGGTGCTGCTAATAGACATGGAGTTCCTCATTTAGGGGCTGTTAAAGAATAAAGTAAACTGTTTTGCGGTTCTTAGAGTGGCCCAGATGTCTGCGGCAGAGACAAGGTCAATGTTCGAGCAATATAACCGAGTCGCTGCCGTCTGACAGATGGGCCGCTATAATGGCCGGGAAATGGTTTAACTTATTTTTTAACAGCCCCTTATCATAACAATAATAAAATCTCGCTTCTTGTTTGCCCAAGACAGGACTCGAACCTGCATACCCGTTAGGGTACAAGAACCTAAATCTTGTGTGTCTACCAATTTCACCACCTGGGCATATACGATTTCTTCATGTCACTTGAGTATACGGCCACTCAGTTTACTGCCGGATGTCCCTTTCGTTCAAGCGCTGAAATGAGACTAGAAATTTTTTGAATTAACGGCCGAGACGCTGTTCTAATGGCTCGTAGACAGGATGGACATCGAAGCCAAGCTCCCGAACGCCGAAGATCGCGCGGACAACCGATTCCCAGGGAGCGTCCTTGTCGATGTGGAGAAGGATCTCGGTCTTGGCCTTTTCTTTCGCGATGGCTCCGATCTGGTATTGGCGGGCAATCTCCTCCTGGACCGCCGCGATGCTCTCCATCGAGTACTCCTGGAATTCCGTCAGCCACTTATAAGCGCCACTGCCGGCAATGCTCAAATGGATCTGCTGGACATCCTTCTTGGAATGGAGCGGCCCTTTTTCTTTTTCGGGCGTCACTGCCGCTAAGCTGATCTCGGAGTCGAAGAGAGTGGCGCGGGAAATGGCCAAACTCGCAAATAAGGCAAGCATGAGGAAAAGAAAATCGATCATCGGGGCGAAGTTAAAGTGGGCGCCGGGCCGGATCTCATCGTGAGGGATCAGTTCCACTATTACGGCCTCGGGATTAAGGCGCTCAAGCCGACCGCTTCGTTTTCCACATGGCTTAAGGTCTTGACGAGCCGGTATTTCAGAGTCGTGGAAAAGATCATCGAAAGGATGGCGACGATCAGGCCGGCTACCGTTGTCCCGACGGCAATCCCAAGCCCGTCGAAAAGGGCGTTGATGCTCTCTACCGAGCGGTTGACGTCGTAAAAAGCATAAAACATGCCGATCACGGTCCCTAAAAGTCCTAGCATCGGAGCGACGATGGCAATGTCATTGAGAAGCGATAGCCGCTGCCAGAAGGGGGTCGAGGCTCTCTTTCCTTCGGCTTTCATGGCGTCGATCATGACGGAGGGGCCGAGCTCGCGGGTGATCAAGCCCGCATTGACGATCGAAGAAAGGAGGCTCGGGTGTTTGAGGCAGGCGTCTTTTGCCGCCATCCACTTTTGGGCCTCCAAAAGAGAGCGAAGATTGGAGAGATACTCCCCGGGCATGATGTCTTTCGACCGAAAAGTGGCCAGGGTATAGAGCCAAATGGCCATCGAGCCGATCGACATGACGATGAGGATGCCATAGATAAAGGGGGAAGAGGCAAATATTTTTTTAATCTCGATGATCTGAAGAGAAGAGCTCGCATCGGGCCAGAGGGCCGAGGGAAGAACAAGAAGAGCCAAAGCCAAATTTCTCATTATGGAACCTCCAACATGACTCTACCAACTCGCCAAACATTGGCGCAAGCGTTATAATGCATCTCGTGAAAACGGCTAACGATTTAAGAATTCCTTTTGTTTGGGAAGAGAGACGCCCAGTTTTATTAGATCGCTTTCTTTATGTCCCGAATCATTACGACCGGCACGATGTCTGGACTCCGATCTCTTGGGCCGATCCCGTTGTCTTTGGGAATAACCAAAGGGTTGTCATGGAATGTTGTAGCGGCAACGGGCAATGGATTTGCGAGCGGGCAAAACAAAACCCTGAACTCAATTGGGTGGCGGTGGATATCCGGTTTGACCGCTCGAGGAAAACTTGGCTGCGGATGCATCGCGAAAAACTCCCGAATTTGTACATCATGTGCGGCGATGCGAACCAGCTCGCCAGCTATTATATCCCGAAGGGGAGTATTAGCGAAATTTTCGTTAATTTTCCCGACCCTTGGCCGAAACTGCGCCATGCGAAGCACCGCCTCATCCAAGCTCCCTTTTTAGTGGAAATGGCGAAAATTTCTCATCCGGGAGCCTTTGCGACCTTCGTGACGGATGACAGAGCCCTTGCCGCTCAGATGCTGCATGAACTAAACGCCTGCCCCATTTGGCGCCCGCGCCTACCGCCGCCCCACTACGCGCTCGACTGGCAAGATTACGGCGCTTCTTATTTTGCCGACCTTTGGAAAAAAAAGGGGCGGAGTATCTATTTCATTCCCTATGAGCTAAACCCCAGTTTAACGATATGTTAATCGTATTACCTTGCCAAAGAACTCATGATCTCGATTGGCAGCCGATCTTGCCCGCCACAGGACTCGAAAAAATCGAATGGGAGTTCGATTTGGGGCTCGGCGCCCCCTTTTTCCATCGACGACGAGCTCCACTTTTCTTCCTTGAAGTTGGCCCTTTCCTGGTTCACGAAAGAGATCTGGCCTGTCTTTGCCGAGAGGACGGCGGGCGGCATCCTCTATCGGGGACCCTCCGATTTCGCCTCCTTTTTCCGCTGGAGCGACACTTGGCAAGAAAATTGGCATGCATGGAGGGAGACGAGGCCAGAGGCCCCTGAGGCCCACCTGCGGCGCCTCTTTTGCGCCGATGCGTTCGCCCACTACTTCCAGATGCTTGCCCATGCCTTGCCGGATGAGCTGCCTCTATCACTTCTTTTCGACTCTTCAGGATGTGGGACGGCTGCCGAAAGGCGGCAGATTCTGTCCAGGGAGCGGTTTGAACATTTTCGGGTGCTCACTGAGGAGTTGGCATCAGCCGCGGTCTGCATGCCCGAGGAGTCGCTTTGCAGCGGATCCACCCTTGCCAAATTAGACCGGCTGTTTGCCTCCCTGAAAGAGCCCTACCGGGTGATCGAAGAGCCCTTTTTGACCGAATCGTGGGAAGGGGTGGATCGCCTTTACGTCCTCTCGGAAGCTCTGACCGCCCAAGGAAAGCGGAAGCTCATGGGGTTTTGCGCAGCAGGGGGGCTCGTGATTGTGGAAGGGGAGGCATTGGGACTAGCGAACGAGGTGCTCATCGAAGAATTTCGGGGCAGAGGGATTTGAACCCCCGGCCTACTGGTCCCAAACCAGTCGCGCTAGCCAAACTGCGCTATGCCCCGCTGAAGTGAAGAGCAATAGATTACCCATTTCATAGATTTTAGCCAAGGCTTGCCAAGAGAAAAATTTTTTGCCATGGTACGAAAAAGAGGAAAAATGTTTACGAATACGGCGGCTTTCAAAAGGCTTGAGGCCCAAAAACCCATCGATTTGACCGTTGCCTTGACTCCAGAGAGAATCAGGCAAATGGTCCTGAAGGGAGTCGGATTCGACTTATTCTATGCCTCAGAGCGGGTTTCCGAGGGCATCCTGGACGATCTTTATGCGCTCGCCGATGAAACCCATGCGCTCGAAAAGATGCGGCAGATGCAAGCCGGAGAGTCTCTCAACCGTATCGTTGGATTCGAGAGCGAAAATCGCTCCGTCCTCCACACAGCCATGCGAGACCAGTTCTCGGATCGGCAAACAGCCCCTCCCGCAGTATCAGCGGCAGAAAAGGCGGCTTATGAGCTCAAAAAATTGGAACATTTTTAGAAAAGCATGAGGGAAAATTCACCGACCTCATCCAGATTGGCATCGGCGGCTCCGACCTAGGGCCAAGAGCGCTCGCGATCGCCATGCAGCCATTTACCCGGCCGGGCCATCGCGTCCACTTCATCTCGAACGTCGATCCCGACGATGCGAACAGCGTCTTGAGCGGGATCGACCTCAAAAAGACGATCATTGTGGTCGTCTCGAAATCGGGAACGACCTTGGAGACCCTGACGAATGAAGAGTTCGTACGGACCCGCATCAAGAAGATGGGCCTTGATCCGAAAGAACATTTCGTCGCCGTCACCGGTGAAAAAAGCCCTATGGACGATCCATCGCGCTATCTCGCCTCGTTTTATATCTGGGATTTTGTCGGAGGGCGCTACTCGGCCACCTCGATGGTGGGGGCCGTGTCTCTTGGCTTTTGCCTCGGGTTCCATGGGTTTAAAGAAATTCTCCGCGGGGCGCACGCGATGGATTTCCATGCACGGCCGCCCCGGCAAGAAAAACCTCCCGCTCCTCTCGGCCCTTCTTGGCATCTGGAACCGCAACTTTCTCCATCTTCCAACGCGTCGCTGATCATTCCCTATTCGCAGGCGCTGCCTCGGTTTCCCGCCCATCTGCAGCAGCTCGATATGGAATCGAATGGCAAACACATCGACAAATCGGGACAGCCTTGCCGATTTTTCTACGGGGCCTGTCATCTGGGGCGAACCGGGCACGAACGGGCAGCATTCATTTTACCAGCTCATCCATCAAGGGACCGACGTCATCCCGCTCGAATTCATTGGGTTTCGAAAAAAGCCAGCAGCCGTTCGATCTCGAGATCCAGCATACGAGCTCCCAAGAAAAGCTCCTCTCGAACCTCTTGGCCCAGTCGATCGCTCTCGCCGTTGGACAAAAAAACGACAATCCGAACAAGCAATTTCTGGAAACCGGCCCAACCGGATCCTCATGGCCGAGCGGCTCGATCCCTTTACTCTCGGGGCGCTCTTGGCCTATTACGAGCACAAGGTGGCATTCCAGGGATTTATCTGGAATATCAATTCCTTTGACCAGGAAGGGGTGCAGCTTGGGAAAAAGCTGGCCACCCAAATCCTAACGCATTTCAGTGCAAAAAAAGCGAGGGGAAAGGCGGAGCCCTTTCCCCTCGCTGAGGCTTATCTAAAATCCTTGGAACTTTAAGAGAGTGGTTTTTCGGCTGGCGGGATGATCTGCTCGTAAGCGTCCTTAACCACTTTGAACGCTTCTTCCGCCTATTTTTCCCCTGGGTTTTTAAGGATGGAATTTCAGCGTGATTTCTTTTTTCACTTCCTCATCAGTCGCTTGCGAAAAGGCGAGGGTCTCCGAAGAGGCCTCTAGCCCGCTCTTTTTTTCTGGAGGCGGCGCAGATTCGTGCTTTGCGGATGAGTAAGACCGCTTTCCAGATGAAGGGGATGAGTAAGACCGCTTTCCAGATGAAGGGGACGATTCTTCGGATTTCCGTCTTGGCCTCACTTCTTCAGCCTCTGGCTCATAAGATGTCCACGTTCTTTGAAATGCGCTTTCCGTTCTTTTTTGCAGAGGAGCAGATCCTTCCTCTTGAAGGACGGCACGGCCAGCAAAGGGGAGTTGGCCCTCCGCACCCCGCAGCATCGCCTGGGGCATTATCATGGCCCCAAACGCATCCTGGGGCATCATCATGGCCCCAAACGCATCCCGGGGCATTGGTATGGCCCCAATAAGAACCAGGAACACGATCTGCTGTATCATTTGAGCCATCGCCTGCATCTGTGCCACATCGGCAGAGCTTACAGCATATTGAGGAACTGCTACAAATTCACTTGGTTTTTCTACTTGTATACCCATATTAAACTCCATTTTATTGCTTTATAATAATTTTACTATAAATTAGTAAAAATATCAATAATAATTATTTAATGGGATTAATTTTTTAAGTAACTAAAAACCAAAGACTAGGAGCCAAAGGGCCCGGGCGGGGTTTCAGAATAAGGGAACCCTCGGGCGAGTCCCCCAAAGGTTAGTTTAATGGGACAAGGTCATGCCTGGAAACTGATCCCGTACACGCCGCCAAAATTTTTAAAATCTTTAATTTTTCCCAATTTCTTTAGCTCCCAAACCACTTTCATTCTGGTTGCATCCGGCACATGCCACACCCGATAAGGAGTACTCGCCGCACTTGCCCAGTCACTTCCTGACACTACAATTTTCCGTCTATTGGATGGCATGCGTTGATTGATCAGGTTTACTACGTTCAAGCAGAGCTCCCGCGTATTGGGATCGATCTTTTCTATCTCTTGGGCGGTGAGTGTAATGGGCGCCGATAGGTCGCCTCCGTACTCGAAAAGGTGGAACCGGCGGATTTCCTTATGCAATTTGTAGCTGTTTTCTCTCGTTTTTTCATAACTTTTCCGATCGATCCCCTTAGGGCAGGCCGGGTCATTCTCTAATGCTTGCCCCACAGCCTCGAAATTCTGAGGCTCTAGCCAATCGATAAGAGAATGGTCCTCTTGACCGAATTGATAGAGGCTGCTCTCGGGCGTGCTGTGCTGCATATTCGAATCCACAATCGCGAGTCCGGAACCGTCTTTGAGAAGCGGCGTATTCGTGGGCTTCAAATCCGTAAGTCCTGTTTCGCAAACAAGAGAGGTCAACTCGCTGAAATATCCATTTACGATCCTTAACGTCTTTGGATCTTGATTTATACCTTCAAGAAGGTCTTTCACCTCGTTAAATGAATGCCCTGCAATCGGCAGCAGTTCCTCTACAACGAGTTGAACGGGGACAGTTTTGCCATCTTTATCTTTTAATTCATGGACTCGGAATGCATTCGGCATCCTAAGATGAGTCAAACCTTTCCGTTTGCACGCATCCTGAGCCCGATGGATCAATGCAAGACGGTCATCCGCTTGTGTCTTTCCTTTTTCATCCATAAAATATTTCAGCACGACGTTCGGGAGCGCCTCGATCTGTCCTATTGTATCGGCGCTATCAAAATATCTGAATCGAGGATCCTTCATACGGTATCTCCAATCTAAAATGTCGGGGCCATTCTGTTGGATGGCCTTTCGGATCGCTTCTTCATCCCAAGCCTCGCGATGGAGTACGACGTTGTCGATCATCCCTTGCCTTAAGCTCGCCAGAGATTCTAGATGCCGGGTTCTTTCGTGCTGTTGGTTTTTCAAAGAGGTCTTTGTAACTTCTGTCAAAGTAGACTTGTCGAAGAACCGCTGGATCACCGCATCCGGGAGATCCTTTTTGATTGCAATCCGGATCGCTAATTCTTGGCTTTTGGGGGAAAATAAAGGCATTTGTTCGAGGAGAAAGGATTGGAGTTCATCGGAAAGAGGAGACCTATCGACTAAAACCGCGCGAAACACCGAGAAGCGATCGTCTAGGTCTTTTGGCCAAGAGTCGATCAAATCCTGATCGGATAGTTTTCCAAACCTAAGGTAAGCTTGGAGAATAGAGGCAGTCTCCCTTGAAGAAAGCCCTTTGGTCATCGAAACGGAAAATTCGGCAGGGAAAAACCCAGTTTCGAGCAGTTTCGACACGATGAAAGGTTCATTCAAATAGAAGGAGCCGAGAGTTGCCAATGCATGGGATGTTTGAGTAGATCCGCTGTCACAGGCAAAATAGAGAGCCTCCGCTGCCGATTTCTCAGACATGACCATGCTGAACGAGGAATTGCAATGATTTCTCCTTGTTCATTTTGGCGGCATAGATAGCGGCCTTCCGGAGCAGGGTATCGCTGGCCCCTGACATTCAAGAATGGACGGATCAGTTCGAGCCGGTCCTTTTTAATAGCGCCTTCCATTCCCGCTAGAAGGGCTTCTTCAGGCATGTTTTCGCCTGCAAGAACAAGGGCGATCTCGGGTTTACGAAGGGCTGCTTCCTTGAGAAGAAGAGCTTTGGTGTTCGGCGCGATCGGATAGCCTTTTCGCAAGACGGCGAGAATTAAATCCAGCTGGCCTCCTTTCAATGCGTTTTTGAAAACTTCCTCTAGGACCCACGTTACTACAACTTCAGGTTTAACAAGGATAGGGTCACAGTTAGCAATGCGATCCAAGTACGTAAGGACAAGAAGAATATTACCGTTTTCGGCTGGTTTCGCGATCAAGTCTCTTCCTTTGCCAGCCATGACGAAGGATAAGTCGTTTTGCGAATTTATATGTTCCGCTAATTCTTTATCATTTTTTTGGAGCCAATAGGCGAGGATGGGAGGCCGATTTTGTTCAAGCGCTTCTTGCATAGACATGAGACGCAGAGGCTCGTCCAAACGGACGCCAAACAAGTTTGCGATCCTACTCAATAAAGAGGGCTCTGGAAAAATCAAAGGAGGCGTTTCCGGAAGTGGAGAAGAGGGAGCCGGGGGAACAATGGGGCATATAGAAAAAGAGGAGAGAGGAAAGGGGGCCGGGGGAATAATGGGGCATAAGTAGAGGAGAGGATTATGTAAATATCGGGAAGCAGGCACAGCCATCGACGCGGCAATAGACGTGCAATTAAAAAAATTAGATGAAACAGGCGCTAGCGATGACATTTTATAAACTCCATTTTTGTTAAATTCTAATCAATCATACACGAATACTATTTATTAAGCAAAACACAATCCTTTATTTAATTGAAATGGGCGATGCCATTCTTTATTTGAATCTTGTGGGGCGCACCGAGACTTGCTGGAGGGACGGGGGTTGTGACGAAGACTTGTCCCAATTTTGCAAGGCAGTCTCGAAAATAGGCCTGGCGGGTCTCGTCGAGGGCAAGTCCCAGGTCATCGACCGCCATGAGGGGGGTGCAGGAGAGCCGCGCGGCCAAGCGGTCCCACTCAGCCAGGCGCAGCGATGCGACGGCCGTCTTTTTCTGCCCTTCGCTCGCATACGTCTTGGCCGCTTTCATCTGAACTCCCGCGCGTCTGTCCGGATCGCTTCCGACCCAAAAGGAAAGGTCGTCTCGGTGGGGGCCAACGGTCGTCATCCCCAATTCCCCATCTCTTTTGCGGCTCTTTTCGAGTTGCTGGAGATAGTTGTCCGAGGACGATGGATGGTAGCGGAGTTGGTGTTGCTCATCGGAAGAGAGGCTGCGGCCTCTATCGGCAAGAGGGGATTGGAGCTCTTCGACCAAACACTTTCTCATCTTATAGATATAGGCGGCAGAGTGGGCCATCTCGGCTTCCCAGCAATCGAGCGGCTCGGGCAGCCTTGTACGGAGGAGACAGTTGCGCTGTTTCATCGCGCGCCAAAAACGGGAAAAGTGATGGACATAGAGAGGGTCGCTTTGGGCGAGGTGGAGATTGAGGAAGCGGCGCCGCTCTGCGGGAGAGCCGGAGATCAACTCGGAGTCCGAGGGCGTATTGAGCACAAGAGGAAGGGTTCCTAAAAGGGGATTGAAGGAGGAGTGGGTCGTCGCGTTGAGCTGGAGCCGCTTATTCTGGCCGTCGAAGGAGAGTTTCACCGACTGGGAGACGTTATTCTGAACGAGGGCCGCTTCAATGTAGAAAAAAACTTCCCCCTCACGGATCAGCTCAGCGAGGTGCTGGCTGCGGAAAGAGCGGCCCATCGAAAGGAGAAAGAGAGCTTCGAGAAGATTCGTCTTGCCTTGGGCGTTATCGCCCCAAATGATATTGAGCCCCGGCGCGAATTTGACTTCCGCCTCGTTAAAATTGCGAAAATTACGGAGATAAATACTCTCAAGATACACGCACCTATCCAAGTGTAAATCAATCCTATCATTGCAAATCCAGACTTAAAAAGCTTTTAGGGCGTGGTGCTCGAAACTGCTGGTTCTCGCAAAACGGGCATGTCGGTGAGGCGCATCGGCATGATGACAAAGAGGGCGCTCGTGGAATCGGTCACGATGCCGGGATTGTGGGCGTCGTTCAAACCGAAGCGAATCGTCTCATCTTTGCTGTGGCGGAGGATATCGAGAAAGAAAAACGGGTTGAAAGCGATATCGATTCTCGGGCCGGAGTAATCGACCGGCATGCTCACGCGCCCCTCGCCGATCTCTTGGCTCAAAGCCGTCAGATGGAGCTGCCCCGTCTCAAAGCCGAACCGGACCGAATTGCTCGTATCCGTGGTGAAAAGAGAGACCTGGCGAAGGAGCGCCATCAGCTCTTCTCTATGAATGGAAAAGCGGTGCGCTACCTTTTCGGGAATGACGCGGTCTACGTCAGGATACTGTCCGGCAAGAAGTTTGGAGGCGATGGTGAGAGGGCCGGTTTCAAGGGAGACCTTGTCGTAAGCCAAAGTCATCGTAGCCGGCGCATCCGACTCATCCAAAGTCTTAATCATCTCTTCGACCGCCTTCAGCGGGATGACATAAGAGCCTTGGAGCGCGGGGTCGATGGCGACCGATGTGGAAATTTTGGAGAGCCTTTTCCCATCCGTGCCGGTGAAAGTGGCTTTTTGCTGGGCGATGTGGAGCTGGACGCCATTGAGCGTGAAGCGGCTGTCTTCGCGCGCGGCGGCAAACACGGTTTTCGAAAGCATCTCTTTTAAAGACGATTTGCTAAAACGGATTTCAGGAGATCCGGCGAGGTCGGGAAGCTGAGGAAACTCAGATTTATTCATCCCATTGATCTTGAAAATGGAAGTGCCGGTTGTGATCTCGGCCGATTCATTCGTTTGCGCGCTGATTTTGATTTGGGGAGCGGTCAGTTCGCGGATGAGCTGAAAAAAACGTCTGGCGGGTAGGGCGATCGATCCCTCTTCGATCACTTTGGCTTGCAAAAAGAGGCGCATGCCAACCGTCAAGTCGGTCGCGCTGACGACCAGTTGATCGTCGATCGCTTCCAGAAGGACGTTTGCGAGGATGGGGATAGCGGGCTTGGACGGCACGATATTTTGGATTTTTGCGATGACACTGACGAGATCGACTTTTGCAATAACCGCTTTCATGATGGCCCCTTGTATCTCCGACAAAAATAGAGGATTCAGGGCAGCGGTGTCAATCTGATTCATCATCCTCAGTCTGGGTTCCTTTTAACCATCGTAGCGCTCTTGCTTGTCCTTGATCGTTAAAAAATGCATTGTTGACCAAGGCCCCTTGTTCGTCAGTAAAAACCGCTGTGAACTCCTGAAACTGAGTTCATCCGATTGCCGAAATGGCGCCCGTTGTATCTCGTTCCGACAGTTGCACATGATCAGCGACCTGGGTTCCTAGTTCTAAAAGAGTGTTTGTAGCGTTGTGCAATACCTGCACGGCAGGTTGGGATAGGCTTAACATCCAGGTAAGACTATTCATTTCCGCATCTAAACTTTCTGATCAAAATAAAGCAGTTGATTTAAAAAAACGGGAGCTTTGTTCGTCTCTTGAATGGTATCGCCTCTCGATATCCCAAGAGTTTCGGTAATCGTTCCAGATTTAGTTTCCGTTGCGGTATACTCGCAAGCATAGTCATCTAATGGGGTCGGATGTAGAGATGCTTTCCCTAGCCATACAATTCCGCTGCAAGTTAACGTATCATTCTTTGAGCTACATGTGATGTCGAGGCGGGGATAGGAACCTTGATCGGTTGAGCGAGTAAACTTAAAAACGCCATCCGAGTCCTCTTGGAGGTTATGCCATACGCTGTCGCTTGTATTTTGCGGCCACTCTCTTCGTGCGCATTGAGCGCCGTCCGAAATTCCATAACGAAATGCATCTTTGCTATCGGGGGATGAATATTTGTCATAGGAAGTGGTTTTAGCTTTGTCCGTTAAATTGGTCACGTATCGCGTAACTCTTTGATTCAACAATTTCATAATCATCCACTCTGAATGCCGATCTGCAATGGGGCAAATCCCAGGAATTGGAGTGGAGGGTTCGGGAAGGGAAACTCGGTTTTTTAAAAAATCTTTTACAGGGGTAGGGATAGGTCCAGGCGGGACAGGTCCAGAACTGGGGGAAGGCGCAACGGAGTAAAGCATCGCTGCGGCTGCCGCTCCTACTATCGTAAAGGCAAGCACTGCCCCCTCTGCTTTTTGCGCTTCGGATTTCTTGGCAAGTTTTTGCTGGCCCGACTCTTCTCTACGTTGGGAGCGATTTGCTGGCGCTGAATTGAGTGCGACAACTGACATAAGATCCTATTCTTTATTTACAAAAGATTATATCACAACCAAAAATAACATGCAATTATATAATAAATTTTTTATTCAGACAAGTCTTTCATCTGCCGCCTCGACTCCCGTTCTTTAAGCGCCGCCCGTTTATCGTAGGCTTTTTTTCCTTTGGCAACTGCGACGCGCACTTTGGCGATCCCTTTTTTGTTCAGGTAGATGGCAAGGGGAATCAGGGTCAATCCTTTCTCCGCGGTTTGTTTGCGAAGTTTTTCGATCTCGTTTTTATGCATGAGGAGCTTGCGGGGACGCCTTTCCTCATGGTTGTGGATGTTGCCAAAGTGATAAGGAGCGATGCTCGCATTCAGTAGCCAAAGGGCAGTCCCTTTGACATCGACGTAGGCGTCCTGAAGCGAGCCGCCATGGTTACGAAGAGACTTGATTTCCGTGCCGAGCAAAACGACGCCGGCCTCGTAGGTGTCGAGAATCTCATAATCGTGAAACGCCCGGCGGTTGGAGACAAGCTCGTTTGCGGGTTTAGACATGCTTGCTCTTAGTTAGGCCAATGAGGAAAAGAAGCGCGAGGACGCTCCAAAAGAAGGGCTCGAAATAGGGAAACGTTAGAGAGAGCGACTGCAAAGAGAGCTTCAAGCCGATCCAGCCGACCATCACATAAGCCGCCATTTCTAGCCGCGGAAAGCGATGGATCATGGAACTGAAGAAATGGGCAGCGTAGCGGATCGCAAATACGCCGATCATCCCGCCGATATAGACGATCCAAAGTTTGGGATGGAAAGTTGCTTGAGATTTTGGAATGCCGATGAAAGCAATGCCGGCGACGATCGAATCGACGGCAAACGCTAGGTCGAAACATTCGATCATCAAGATCGTCTTCCAAAGACTTGGGGTGGGAGAGGGGAGAAGGGGGTCTCTTTTTCTATTTTTAGCAAAATGATGCACCGCCAGATATAGAAGATAAACGCCTCCTGCGAGTTGAATCCAATGATATTCAAGAAGCACTGCCACAAAGAGAATCCCTATGAGCCGGAATATCCACGCGGAAATGAAACCGATATGGAAAGCCCGGCTGTGAAGATGGGGAGGAAGGCGGCTCGTGATCAGCCCGAGGACGACTGCATTTTCGGCAGACAAGAGGATTTCCAAAAAGGCTAAAGCGGCGACTTTCGGGAGGTCTGAAAAAGAAAACGTCTGCTCGAGCATGAGCCTATCTCACTATTAGGGTTTTAAATGTTTTTAGAGATTTTTGAGCAGATTTTGAACGCCCGCAAGGGTTTCTACTTTGAGGCCAGTGTGAAAACACACGGCCGAAAAGAGGCGTTCGAAATATGCCAAAAAGATCAAAAACAGGAAAATTCGAATGGTGAGATAGGCTCATGAGCTATTCTTCAAAGTAGAACCGGCCGAAAGGGGTCACCGCAAAGCAGTCCCGCCCTTGGCATGTGCCGGTGGCGACCATCCCGGTCTCGAAAAGCCATTCGAAAATGGTCGCTTTCACAAGGCTCTTTTCGCTTTCGCTATAAACGGGGAGGGAATATTTCCAATGTTTGCCTGTCCGCTTGAGCATAATCACGGAATGTTCGCTTAAGCTTACCGAGACTCCTTTGAAAAAGTCGTCAAAAAAGACCCATTCCCCGTGAAGGACCCGCTTGAGAGACCTTTCGGCTTCCCGGACATTCCGCTCCGTGGCGATTTGAGGAGAGAGGGCGGCATTCAAGATCCGGTTCTTCGTATGGCGGTAAAGATGGAGGGCTTTGTTTTCCAAACTCTGCCCGAGAAAGGAGCTGGAAGCGTCCAGCGGGGTGAATTTCTGTCCGCTTAAAGAGCCCAATTCAATAAGAAGCAGCTTCTGGAAGACCTCCGTCAGATAGAGAGCGGCGCTGCTCAGTGCCTTAACAGAGGCGATGCCGAGGGAGAAATAAGGCGCAAGATCCGAGACGATTTTTTTGGGCAGCGGCTCGCCTGGTTGCCAGGAAGCGAGGGGGATTGGCTTCAGATAAGAAAGAGAGAGGAGGGTGCTCATGTCTTCGACGAAGGCGAAATCGCTTTTCCGGAACCGAACGACCTCCTTCATGCTAAAGCAGGGAGATTCGGTTGCCTTCAAAAAGAGGAGATATTGATGCCACTCATAATAGGGGGTGATGATTTCAATCCAATGGTCGTCTTCTTTTTTATAAGAAACGCAGCCGATGAAGTTGAATTCGAGAAGGAGCATCATCTCTTCGAAAGTGCGGCGAGTTAAGTTATATTTCCCAATCACATCGCTTGAATAAAGTTTGAAATCGGGAGCGCCGAAGAGGTCGGAAATGATCCCATGGATCGTAGGATCGCCAAAGTTGAGGTCTTGGAGATGTCTCTGGTAGATGTGAGGCGTTAGAAGATATTTTTCCATGATCGATTCGAAAATATTATTAGAAGTCCTTGAGATGGAATACCACGCGGGAAGATGATGGATCGGGACTTTGCGCAAGAGTCCGGAGAGAAATTCCATATCAGGCTTGAAAGCGGGATCGAAGCGGATCATTTGGAACTCGAAATATTTCCTCATCTCCTTATCCACAACGATGCAATCGTCAGTCACGGAAAGGAGCGAAGTTTTTGCGAGTTTATGGAGAAACTGGGAGAGATCCTCTTCTTTGCAACCCATGGCGCGGACGAGTTTTTTGAAAGAGATCTTCAAAGGATTGAAGAGCATCTCTTCTAATACTTCGATGTCGAAGGCGGAAAAGTCGGACATCAACATCCGGTTATCGATATCCTGCTGGCAATTATAGTCAGAAAGGACGACCTTGTTTTTGCGTAGAGACGTTAATTCCAACATTGCTGGGTGCTCAAAAGATGAGAGTTGATGCTCTCGACTATATAGGACGGGGAGGATTGGTGGCAAGGCGAACTCGGAGATTTTCAAAATATTGTAGTCGCTTTTTCATCTCCCTTTCGAAACCACGTTCAACCGGGCAATAAAAAGAGCGGCGGCCGACCTCTTCCGGGAAATAATCCTGCCCCGAAAACCCCTCAGAAGTATCCGGATCATACACATACCCTGACCCGTAGCCCATTTCTTTCATGAGGGATCTCGGGGCGTTTAAAATGTGCTTGGGTGGAAAGAGATGCCCCGTGTCGGCAGCGGCCTTGCGGGCTTTGCCGTAGGCGACATAAGAGGCGTTGCTCTTGGGACTCAAAGCAAGGAAAAGGACGGCCTGGGCAAGAGCTAACTCGCCCTCAGGAGATCCTAGCCGCTGATAAGCGTCGTAGGCGGACAGAGTCAATCCTAGCGCCGATGGATCTGCAAGACCGATGTCTTCCGATGCCATCCGGATCAAACGGCGGGCGATGAAAAGAGGATCTTCGCCCCCTTCCAGCATCCTCGCGAACCAATAGAGGGCCGCGTCAGGGTCGGAACCCCTGACCGATTTATGCAGAGCCGAAATCAAGTTGTAATGTCCCTCTTTGTCTTTGTCGTAGAGCACCGGTTTTTTTTGGATGAAGCTCTCGAGGGTGGCACAGTCAAGGATCCCTTGAGAGGGGAGGAGGCCGATCGCCTCGATCAAATTCAATAAATGGCGCCCATCGCCTTGCGACTGTGCGATCAGGTGGACCCTTGCCTCAGGAATCAATGGAAGAGGCCGAACCGTCTCTTCGTAACGGGAGAGGATCCGCTCCAATGATTCGGGATTTAAAAAGTTAAGAGTCAGGACTCTCAATCGCGAAAGGAGGGCGTTATTCAGAGCAAAAGAGGGGTTTTCGGTCGTAGCGCCCACAAGCACTAGGCTCCCGTCTTCGAGAAAGGGCAAAAATATGTCTTGCGATGCTCGGTTGAACCGGTGGATTTCGTCGACAAAGAGTAGCGTCTGGGAAGACAGGAGTGGAGTTTCCTGTCCTGCCTTTAACGTCCTTTTTAATTCAGCGGCGCTATCTACGACCGCGCTCAAAATAAGAAACGGGAGTCCAAACGCGGTAGCATAAAGCCGGGCGATCGTCGTCTTGCCGGAACCGGGAGGCCCATAGAGGAGAAGAGAAAGCGGGCGGCCGCTTTGGATAATGCGGGTAATATAACCGTTCGCCCCGACTAAATGATCTTGCCCCACGATTTCTTCCAATCGCTTCGGACGGAGCTTCTCGCTTAATGGGACGTTGCGCATACTTTGAAAATATTACTCAAAAAAACCAAAAACATCATCTGGAATTAAGAGGGTGTCCACAAACTCAATAAAAATATCCTAATGTTTTTATCCTGAAACTCTTAAGATTTTCTTGACTTTTTTAACAATTTGATTATTAGTTAGTTACACTATTTTAGATTCATGTGTGAAATTTTTTGCTTTTTTTTCTCAAAATTCAAAATATTTTCAAAAAATTTTCTTTCCAAAAATCGCCCTCACACATACTTCTGAGCCAGATTTTAATTGGATCAAAATTTCCAAAACAAAACAAAATCAATGTTAGATGTTTGAAATTATTTACTAAAGTGTGTATACTTAAATTTGTGAGGCAATTAAGGAAAGCGGGATCTCCCGCCGAGAACAAGAACCCCAGAAATGGGATAGCTTGATCGAAAAAACTTCCATTGCAATTCACGCCTAAAGGAGGAAAAACATGGTTAAACGCAGAAAAAAAGCCTCTCACAAAAAGAGAGCTAAAGGCAAGCGCAAAACGACCCATAAAAAACGCGGTCGCAAAACAGCGAAAAGACGCACCACGAAGAGAAGAAAATCCCGTCGGCGCAAAGGCGCTGCTGCTAGTTCCATTATGGCAGTCGAGCAGTAAGAGCTTAAGGCTAGGTTTGGATCGAGCATGGCCTCGAGGCCTGCTCGATTTTTTTCACGAAATTTTCCCTTCGAAGATAAATTCCGAAATTTTCTTTCTCGTTGAAGGCAACTCTCTTGCTTGCAATTCCTTAGAAAGAGTTGATTTGAGGGCATGTTTTCCGATCGCGAACATCGCGTGCACCTCGTAGCCATCAGGGATGAGTAGGCGAGCTTTTGCGTAATCGAATCCTTCCATGCCATGGACGACAAGCCCTCGGCCCGTTCCTTCCAGGCAAAGATTTTCCCACGCAGCCCCCGCATCGAACGCATGGGTATGGGACGGCTTGTTATTGCTCTCGAAGGTTTTTCTCGAGAAAAAAAGGCCGAGCACAGCTGCTTTCGCACACCATTCTTTATTGCCCTCGACCAAGAGATCGAACAGCGTCTCCCAATGAGAAGTTTCCCGTTTTACATAGAGGATGCGCCATGGCTGGGCGTTATAGGAAGAGGGGGCCCAGCGAGCCGCTTCGAAGAGGGGGAATAGTTCCGCATCGGTTAGGGATTCGCCGGTCATGGCCCGCGGAGACCAGCGGTTCAAGATCAAGGGATTGATGGGATAATCGGGCTTGCGGCTGCGGCTGACCGCCTCGGAGAGGGAGTTTTGCATGGCGATGCTCCAAATAAGTTCTTCCTTCGCATTATTTATTTTTTCATTTTAAAACGCCAGTCAGGAACTCGACTTTGTACAATTTTTGGCGAGCAGATCCAGAGGAAGCGCTCTGCAATTTTTTTCTTTTTTTGCGAAATTCATAGACGAAGGCGCTATTTATGAG
Organism: uncultured Chlamydiae bacterium; assembly: GCA_963730605.1. Taxonomy (GTDB): domain Bacteria; phylum Chlamydiota; class Chlamydiia; order Chlamydiales; family SM23-39; genus CAIPFQ01. The sequence continues at coordinate 37,236 of CAVSSM010000005.1, read as the reverse complement.
CAAAAATCGGAGATGCCGTCACAAAATTGTACAAAGTCGAGGGGAACCTCAGAGGGTGTCTACAAAGTGAGGGAACGCCCGAGTTTTTGGATTATTTTGGCCGCTTTTCGACTTCAAAGCTTGGGGGACCATATACTGTTGTCGATATTGCCTCCCAAGTCTTGAATCGAAAATCGGCTCAAAAGAACCGAAAAATCGACAGAACCTCACATTGTAGACACCCTCTCAGTGAAAAAAACCATCGAAATTACAGGGAAAGAAATTGATATAAATATATGTTAGTTTATTTTGTTTTAATGTACAATAAATCAATAAATTAAAAATAATACAAGCAATAATATGAGCATAGCGCCTGTAGGTTTTTCGCCATCCCCGCTTAGAAAAGAGCGCGAAGAGTGTGGGGTCAATCCATTTATTCAACTGAATGGACGTCACGTTTATTCAATTTTAACGAATACGACGGAATTTGTTCCTATCCACTCCTATCCAACCAAAAGAAAATATTCGCGGCTCTCTGATTCAGGATCGATCCCGATCCCATTTCATCGGTTCACTGGAACCCTCCCGTTTAAAGTCGCTCTTCCTATCTTGGAAAATTCCGACTTGGAAATCATTCCAGACAACTCTAACCATCAGGAGTTCAATCAGATACGGGAAAGCGACGCCTGCTTTTTTCTCCCACTCTATGATGCCATCGCCCAGGACAAAACTTGTTTAAAGATCTTTGGCTCAAAGGATTTTAAAGAAGCCGTTCTAAAAGATATCCAAATCTTACTGACCCGCCCGGGGGGGCGCCGATTGATCGGAAGCATTTGCTGCACTCTTAAAAATTATGTCATAATTCAAGAGGGAAAGACCAATGAAGAGTTCACGACTTTCGGCGATTCGAACTCGCATATTCGTTTAAATTTAAACTATCAAGCGATCAGTCCATGCCGAGACCGTAAAGGCGAGGTCCATTTCAAGCCGATTCCTAGCTACATTGCCCTAGCGCATGAGCTCATCCACGTCTTGCATCGGGCTGCCTGCGCGGCGAACCCCGATAGCCTCCCATCGCCTGCAGTCTTGGAGGCACAACCTGGTAACGACCTGTTTTTTAAGAATTTAAGCGAAAAACTGACGATTTGCGGTCTAGCGGGCAGTATGCTTCTTTGCGAAAACACCCTGCGCGCTGAATTTGATTTGATGCCTCGTATATCACATGTAAGATCGGGATTTCTTTCCTTAACGCCCCAAGATCTCCCTAATATCGATACTCCGAATCAGGATAACTTTACTCGTTTGCAAAATGCAGTGTACTTTAAAGCATATGGAGAGATCCGCAGGCTTCTCAAAGCGGGAGCAAATCCTGAAAACGGTTTTTTCACCGCGATTTTAGGTAAAGATACGGAAATGGTGCGCTTCCTTCTCTCAGAGGGAGCAAGCCCTAATAAGCCGAATCAACTTGGAGACCTTCCCCTTCATTTAGCTGCCAAATGTAATCTTCCTGAGATTGTAAAACTTCTCATCGATCAGGGCGTTAGTATTGTTGAGAGAGATGTTAAGGGTCAAACGCCGCTTCAAGCTGCTCTTGAAAACAAGTCCTTTCATAGCGCCCTTCTTTTAATTGCCAATGGAGCCCCTTTTACACCAGAAGCTCTCGAATCAATTCCGGATGAGCCTGGATTGCGCGAGGCCTTTCGAAAATATGTTCCGCCTGAGCTGGATAGTAGCAATATTCGGATATTTACGATAAACCCTGAGCTTGCAGTTCCTTCGTCGAGTCTTTCTCGCCAAGGATGGGCGCCCGAGGCGGCCCCCGTTTCAACAAAGACTCCAAAATCAAAATCCGCATCCAAACATCAACGTATTGACACTCGCGAGTGAGCGCAGCGAACGGGCCCGAAGGGAAAAATTTGCTGCCAACTCGACTTTGTACAATTTTTTGCGATCAGATCCAGAGGAAGCGCTCTCTCAAATTTTTCATTTTTTCGCGAAATTCATAGACGAAGTAGCCATGTTTCGTGGCGTGATCATGTTCCTTGTTTCGAATGTACCCAAATGAACTCAAAAGTTGGGTTCTACCGGCGTCGGGCAGCCACTCATTTTGCTCCCGCCTCCACCCCACCCCAAAGACGATGCGTCTTCGGGGACCCCGGCGCTCAACTTGTTCAAGTTGAGCTGCAACGGCCCACCCCAAAAACGATGCGTTTTTTGGGGACCCTGGACCCGGCGCCGGCTACGCCTGGGGCAAACTGAGGGCGCCTCCTGGGTATATTCCCAACTTTTGAATTCATTTGTGTATAGATAGACTCAGGGTAACGGTCAATTGTTGAGCGAGAAGCATTTATTTATAATATCTGGATACACTATTAAATGGATAAATATATGTTGTAATTTAATTTAATTTATTTTAGTATATAATAATTATTAAGCTATTATAAGGAATCCCATGAGTGTAACAAGCGCCAGTAATTCGCCATTCCCGCCTCTACAAGAGCGTGAAAATTGCAAGGTCAATCCCTTTATGGGGAAGAATTGGGAAAAAGTTTGTTCATCCTTGATCGAGACGAAGAACTTCCTTTCTTCCTATCTTTTCTCCTCCCAAAGATGGCCCTCTGAGAGGCCAATCTGCAGCCCCTCCACTTTCGTTCGTTGGGAAGATACTGATCTGGAAGTCATTCCTGACCATACGAACAACCAAGCGCTCAATCAAATCCGGAAGAGCGATGCCGTCTACTTCTCAAAGCTCTATACGGCAATCGCAAACGATGAATCGAGGATGAAGATCGTAGGCTCTTTGGACTTTAAGAAGAAACTTCTGGAAAATATCAAAATCTTGCTGACCCGGCCCCTAGGGCGCCAATTGATCGGAAGCATTTGCTCTCTCAATAGGGACACCATGATTCAAGAGGGTGAAAAAAACAAAAGCACAGGCCCTTGGGACGGTAATTCGCTTGTTTTTCTCAACTTTGATCCAAACGTATTAGGGTTCTCTAAATGCCAAGACTCTAATGGGGCGGTCCTCTTAGAGCCGAACCCTGCCTTCATAGCACTTGCCCATGAGTTCATACACGTCTTGCATTTGAAGGCGCTCAAAGACGCAGGGCAGGATGGGTTAGAGGCCTGCTATATAGATCTCCGCAGGCATTCTCCTGACCCAGTCTTCACGAATTTAAACGAGCAACTGACGATTGCTGGCCTTGACAGCGAGCGGGCGCTCCCTTGCGAAAACGCGCTCCGCGCTGAATTTGGAATGCCTGCTCGAGTGGCGCATCATGGTTCGGAATTCCCTTCCTATACCCCCAAAGATCATTCAGACATCGATACTCCGAACGAGCGCGGCGCTACCCGTTTGGCCAATGCAGTGCACCTCAAAGTTCATGGGGAAATCTGCAAGCTTCTTGACGCCGGAGCAAATCCAGGAAATGCTTACTGCGCAGCGATTGTCAAGAATGACCCGACAATGATCCAATTCCTCTTGGAACGCAAGGCAGACCCTAATAAGCCGAATCATCGGGGAAATCTTCCGCTTCTCTTAGCTGTTCAAAGGGATCAGAGAGACATTGCAAAACTTCTCATCGAAAATGGCGCTCGTGTTGATCAACACAACGCTCGGGGAGAAACGGCGCTCCAAGTCGCTCTCAAAAACCAAAACATAGATTGCGCTCTTCTACTAATTACAAATGGCGCCTTTTTAACCGAAAAAGATCTGAATTGCCTTAATCCTATGTACCACATCGAATTTCTTACCCGCGTCCCTCACTCGAGGAATTTGACGGACCGCAAAATACCTGCCTACGTTCCTCCCCCGATGAATGTGACGGACAATAACACAGAGTCCACAGAGACAAAAGACGCCGTTTCGAAGAAACTTCCTTATATCGATAGACCGAACGAGCGCGGCGTTACCCGTTTGGCCAATGCAGTGAACTTAAAAGCTGATAAGGAAATCCTCAACCTTCTTGCCGCCGGAGCAAATCCAGGAAATGCTTACTGCGCAGCGATTGCCAATAATGACCAGACAATGATCCAATTCCTCTTGGAACACAGGGCAAACCCTAATACGCCGGATGATAAAGGAGATCTTCCGCTTCACCAAGCTGCTCAATGGAAGGATCGGATAGGCATTGTAACCCTTCTAATCACAGGGGGCGCTCGTGCGCTTCAACGAGACGCTTCGGGGCAAACGGCACTCCAAGTCGCTCTCAAGAACAAGAACGGAGATTGCGCTCTTCTACTAATTACAAAGGGCCGCGCCCCTTTAACCCAAAAAGCTCTGGAGTGCCTTGATCCTAAACACCGCGCTCAATTTCTTACCCGCGTCCCTCCCTTGATGAATTTTACGGATAATAACAAAGAGTCCACAGAGACAAAAGACGCCGTTTCGACGAAACTTCCCCCTCAAAAAAGAGTGCGGCCCGAAGCGGGAGCCGATCTGCCAGAGAAAAAGTTTCCGCGCCACCAGTAATCAGATATACCGAAATCAACTCGAAAATTGGTTTCTGACCGCGTCGCCTTGCCAAGGCATTTGAGTCCGCCTGCATCCCACCCCAAAGACGATGCGTCTTCGGGGACCCCGGACCCGGCCGCCGGCAAGCCTGGCTCAAATGGCGAGCGCTGCTACGCACAAAAAAGGTTCATTCAAGAACCTTTTTTGTGATTTCGCAGGGTCATATTCCCAACTTTTGACTTCATTTCGGTATAGTTTCGGAATATCTCTCTTCTCTGCTATATAAAGAAGTATGGCCATCCAAGTTAGCAGACAAGAGGTTCTCAATAACCTCATCCGGTTCAAGGAGAATCTCTTATCGAAGAGAGAAACAAAAATCGAGCCTCTTTTCCCGAAAAGAATCTACACAGCTGAAATCAACCGCTCTACGGGTGAAATCCGGTTTGCTGAGAAAGTCGAAACGCGCGGCTGGCAGGAGATTCACTTCGTCGTTGAGGATAAGCAACAAACAGTCCATTTTCATGTTACCGGTCCGAAGGACTTGGCTTTAAAGCCCACTGATCTCGATCCGCTCGCGGTTCGTATCCTTTTTGAGACCTTGGACGCCTTGAATGAGCTCGCTTCCCAATATCGCCCATCTGCTGAAACTCCACCTGAAAAAGAGGTCCTCCAACACATTGCCGCCCTGCATGTGGCTCCCGCCCAGGAGTCTATTGAATCTATGCAGGGTTGGTCTGGGCCATTAAGTCGGCTCGAGGCAGAAAAAATACTTTTTGGCCGCCCCATCGGCACCTACTTACTTCGAGAAGGGGATTGGGGAGATGTAGTGGCAAAAGCATTTGCCGAGACGAACAAAATGCCGATGAAAGGCTACATTTTGACTTTTGTCGAGGGGGAAGACAAGATATCTGACCGCCTTTTGCTCCAAACTCCCTGGGGATGGACGATTGCTTGTGACAACTCGGATCTGTCGAGCCCCGTTTATGAGTATCATCAAAGTCTCAACGCCCTTCTTAGTATAAGAGATTTAAAACCCCTCTAGAGGCCCCATGAGAAAATTCCTTCTTTTAGCGCTCTTTTCCGCAGAAACTCTATTCGGGGCAGTAGCGACTTACGCTCCTCAAAATTATTCTCATCTCCTCGGGATGCCAGGTTTTAGCGATTCGCTTTTGCAAATGCATTTCAAACTCTATCAGGGCTATGTGAAAAATGCGAACGACCTGCTGCTCAAGCTGAACACGATAGGCGCGGGACAGGCCAGCTCGTATGAATACGGCGCCCTAAAAAGGCGGCTTGGCTGGGAATTCGACGGGATGCGCCTCCATGAGCTTTACTTCGACAATCTTGGGGGCGATGGAAATCTCGATCCCGCCAGCCCCTTATTTACAGCCATCGCTACCCAATTTGGCAGCTTTAAAAAATGGAAGAGGGATTTCATCGCCACCGGGTCGATGCGGGGGATCGGATGGGCCGTCCTCTATCTGGACCCTGTGCAGGGGCAGCTGGTGAATGTCTGGATCAACGAACACGATGTAGGGCATTTGGCAGGCTGCAGCCCTATTTTGATCATGGACGTCTTCGAGCATGCCTACATGCCCCAGTACGGGTTGGACCGAGCCACATACATCCATGCGTTCTTCAAAAATATCAACTGGAAAGCTGCTGAGTCGCGCTTCCCTCGGTAGTATCCTCTTACGACTTCCATTTGCCGAAGCGGGACAAAAGAAAGAGGAGCATCCCTGCGCTCAAGACGGCGAGAAGCGCCGGCATCCCTTTTCCCGTAACGGCGTAGCGATAGGCAAAGACGGCTGTGAGAAGAAGCGTTGCCCCAAGAGCGACATAGGCGCCCGCTTTATGCCCCGCCAACATCCCGAGCCCGCTGAGCACCAAGAGCCCTCCTAAGATCAGCCCCGCCCAGAGGGACGCTGCGCTTCCCGAATCTCTATAACCGATGTAGCCAAGACCAATGATCACGATGCCAAAGATCAAAATGAACCAGATGGGGGTTTTATTCAACATGACTAAAGCCTCAACATACAAATCGCCATATTGACCCCCATCACATAAAAAATCCAGAGGAAAAGCGGGATCAGGGCCTGTCCGCTGAAACGGTTCTTTTTCCAATAAAGGAGGACTGCGAGGACCGTATTGCTGCAAAGAAAAAGTAAGGCCGCAAGAGCAAGAAGCGGTGCCTGAAAGGCAAAAAAGCTAAGCGCCCATCCCGCTCCTAAAACCAATTGGGAAAGGAAGACGGCCAATTCGATCTTGAGCAAGGTCAATGAATAGCGGCGCCAAAGGCTCCACATCGCAAAAGCAACCAAAAGGTGATAAAGAGTCCACGGCAAGTGAGAGGTGGCCTGAAACGCCCAGGAAGGGGAAAAGAGCCTGCCCGTCCATCCTGTCCCCGAAGCAATCTGGATGAGCCATCCAAGGAGCCATTCAAAAGGCAAACTAACGAGAAGAAAGATGGCGGCTCCGACAGCTTGTTCCGGCCAAGTCCGATGGCTCAATTTGATCCAAGGGAGAGGAGAGGACTTTTGATGCGAAGGACCAACAGACATACATACTCAAAAGTATAGGTTTAACCTAACCAGAGAATTTTTTGAAAGCTTGCAAAAGAGGGCGGCGGCGCCTATCCTATAGCGATGGAAACAAAGATCGCACCCCTTTCTGAAATACCTGCGGCGGCAGAGCTCTTGAAACGGGGCGAGCCGGTCGTTTTTCCGACCGAAACGGTTTACGGTTTAGGCGCGCCTGTTTTCAATGAAAGCGGGCTATTGAAGATTTTTTCCATTAAGCGGCGCCCTCCAGACAACCCGCTCATCGCCCATGTCGCGACGCTCGTTGAGGCGCTGCTCCTTACTTCCCGCCCGCCGCTGGCCTTCTGGAAGCTCGCCGAGCGCTTTTGGCCAGGGCCTCTTACTTTCGTGCTTCCAAGAAACGAGCGCGTTCCCGCTCTCGTCTCGGCAGGCCATCCGACGATTGCAATCAGGATGCCGGGCCACCGAGGCGCGCTCGAGCTGATCCAGGCTGTAGGGCAGCCATTGGCCGCCCCGTCGGCCAATCTCTCGGGCCGTCCAAGCCCTACCCGCGCTCTCGACGCCTGGGAGGATTTGCAAGGGAGGGTGGCTCTCATTTTAGACGGCGGGGATTGCCGGATCGGCATTGAGTCAACCGTCCTTTCTTTGGCAAGCGATGAGCCTCTTTTGCTGAGGCCGGGATCAGTCAGCCAGGAAGAGATCGAAGAAGCGCTTCAATGCAAGCTGATGCTGCCGTCCGCCGCCACTCCGACCCACTCTCCGGGGATGAAATACCGCCATTATGCGCCGAATGCCGAAGTTCGTCTTTATTTTAGCCGAGAGGAGATCAGAGGGCCTTTTGTCCTTTCCCCAGATCCCCGGCCAGGCGAGCGGCTCCTCTCCGAGAAAACACTGTATAGAGAGCTGCGGGAGGCCGACCGTTTGGGCGTCGATCTTATCGAAGTAGACTGCTCTCCTTCGATTTTAAAAAACGCCACCCTCATGAACCGGCTCTCCAAAGCAGCTTCACACCAGTTTAAAGACCTCTTGCAAATCGCCCCCTTTTAAAGACATGAAGGGGGATTCCTTCTCAGGGCGCAGCCTTGGCATATTCCCAACTTTTGAAGTTGTTTGTGTATGCAAAGTCCTTTAGAATGATGCAGAATGAGCGATCAAGTCGTCGACCCATCCGAGATCATCATCGACAAGGCGGGCACGGTTAAAGAAGATCTTTACCATGCCAATCCCTGGGTTCGGTTGCTCGCCCGCTTCTTCGATTACGGTTGGTTTTTTTTTCTTCTTTGGGGAGGGAGGGCCCTGTTCCACAGACACCTGCCTTTCGGCAAATTCGAATCGTTCATCCCCTTCGAATTTTTCGTATGGATACCGGTCGAGGCTCTCTTTTTAACCTTTTGGGGCACGACGCCTGGCAAATTTTTCCTTAAGATCAAATTGCGGCAAGGGCGGCGCGTTCGACTCGACTTTAGGACGGCGATCAAAAGGAGCTTTAACGTTTGGCTGCGCGGGCTTGGGATGATGATTCCGGTGATCAACGGCTTCTGCCTACTCGTTGCCTACTACCGTCTCAAGACGTCTCAGACGACAACCTGGGATCGGGAAGACCACATCGCAGTGTCTCACTCGGCCGTAGGCAGGTGGCGCATCGCTGCTGGGACCCTCTTTACCGCCGCAGCGCTTCTTTTCTATTTCAACGCGAAAACTCGTTATTAACCCGCTGTGCAAAATTGTCTCCCATTTGCGTAGCGGGTTATACCGAAACAACCTGAAGAATCGGTATAGTACCCAGTATAAATAAAATCCCGGTTCACTTACACTTGACAAGCGATGAACAAAAAAAGAGCAATCGCTTTTGCGATCTCGGTTGCGATCGGGCTAATCCTTTGGTTCCTCCCGGCGCCAGCGAGTCTCAAACCGGAAGCTTGGCATCTTTTTGCCATCTTCGCCGCCACCATCGTAGGGATCATCTTCAAGCCATTCCCTATGGGAGTGATCGCGATTTTAGCTCTTACGGTCTCCGTCTTGACCCAAACGCTTACCTTTGCCGACGCCTTCAGCGGATTTAGCAACGAGGTGGTTTGGCTCGTCGTATTCGCGTTTTTCATTTCCCGAGCCTTTATTTCATGCGGCCTTGGCAATCGAATCGCGTTCTGGATCATGAGCATGATCGGGAAGAACAGTCTAGGGCTTGGCTATGGACTAGTGGCGACCGATCTCATCATGGCCCCGATGATTCCCAGCTTGACAGCGCGCGGAGGCGGCGTGATCTATCCGCTCGTAAAATCGGTGGCCGACATTTTCACCGGAAGCTCGCACGACCCTAAAATGGGATCCTTCCTGACCCTGTCCGCTTTCCAAGGCATGGCGATCACAAGCGCCATGTTCCTCACTTCTATGGCGGGCAATCCTTTGATTGCGGAATTCGCTAAAACGCATGGAGTGGAACTCACCTGGGTCAGTTGGGCTGCGGCCGCGATCGTCCCCGGCCTGATTAGCCTATGTGTGGTTCCCTATTTGATCTATCGGCTCGTTTCTCCGACGATTCGCAAAACCCCTCACGCCCGCGATATGGCCAAAGAGAAACTCGCCCGGATTGGCCCAATGAAGAAAGAAGAGTGGATCGTTCTTGGCACATTCATCCTTTTGATTGTTCTTTGGATTGCCGGAAATTTCTTCGGCTTGAAAGCAACTCCTGCGGCCATGGCCGGCCTTTCGATTCTTCTTCTCACCGGCGTTCTTCGTTTGAAAGACATTTTGGAAGAGGCAAGCGCCTGGGATACCTTCATCTGGTTTGCAACCCTCGTCACGATCCCGTCATTTTTGAACAAATTCGGTTTCAGCGCGTGGTTCGGCGAGCGGATCGTTATGTTTGTCTCAGGCTTCGAATGGCTTGCCGGCTTTGTCCTCATCGCTCTCATCTATTTTTATTCCCACTACTTCTTCGCCAGCAATGTCGGCCACATCTCGGCCCTATACGCCCCTTTCCTTATCGTAGCCATAGCGCTTGGAACGCCGCCTGAGCTCGCGGCCCTCGTCCTCGGTTTTTTCAGTAGTCTTTTCGGCGGACTGACCCATTACGGCTCCGGCCCTGCGCCCATCCTGTTCGGCACAGGCTACGTTCCGATCGGTCAATGGTGGAAAGTGGGCGCGGTCGTCGGGTTGGCGAACGTTGTCATTTGGATGGTCGCCGGCGGCCTTTGGTGGAAGGTTCTAGGCCTTTGGTAAAAATTCACCACAGAGGCACAGAGAAGAGAGAGGCTGAGAGAGAGAGATCTTCTTTTTTGCGAGGGCAAAAAAGAAGATTCTCACCGCGAAACGCGGGGTTTTATCAGATGCTGAGCTGAAGCGTTTGATCCCTGCCTTCAGAACAGGCACATTGAAGTTTAATATCAAACCTCTTCGCAAATTGAGAAGACGTAAATGTGTCAGAAGTTGAGCATCGTGGATTTCAGCAATCTTGTTGACGGATTTAATTTCTAGAATCACCTCGTTTTCTACCAAAAGATCAGTGCGAAATCCTTCTTCAAGTAGCAACCCTTTGTAAAGCAAGTTGCAAATCTTCTGTCGTTCGTATCGAATCTTTCTCAGATCCAATTCTTTAGCAAAGCACCTTTCATAAGTTGATTCTAATAGTCCGGGACCCAATTGGCGATGTACTTCAATTGCCGCCCCAATGACTTTTTCAGTGATCAAATCGCCCATGGCGAAGAGGAAAACCTCTTGCTAAGAACCGGCTTATTGGGCATTCAGCATAGCAACTGTGGTGAATTTTTTGTCCCCTCGCCCAAAATGTCTTAGTGTCCAGTTCACACAAATTCGACTCCGTTCTATGATGCAATTTTAAAGACACAAGGAAACCTTGCCATGGCACCAAAGAACGTCGCCCAAAAATTGATCGAAAGCCACTTGCTGACCGGGAAGATGCTGCCTGGGGAAGAGCTTGGCCTCAAAGTCGACCAGACCTTGACGCAAGATGCGACAGGGACCATGGTCATGCTCGAGCTCGACGCTATGGGCGTCAAGAAGGTCAAGACCGATATTTCAGCGCAGTATGTCGACCACAACCTCGTCCAAAACGATTTCAAGAACGCCGACGACCATATCTTTTTACAAACTTCGGCCGCCAAATATGGAATCTGGTTCAGCCCGCCCGGCAATGGCGTGAGCCATCCGGTGCACATGGAGCGGTTCGGCAAACCAGGGAAATTGCTGCTCGGATCCGATAGCCATACGTGCGCCGCTGGGTCCATGGGCATGCTAGCCATCGGCTCCGGTGGGTTGGAAGTCGCCCTGGCCGCCATCGGACAGACCTTCTATGTAAAAATGCCGAAAATCATGGGAGTAAAGCTAACTGGCAAGCTGCCTGCTTGGGTCAGCGCGAAAGACGTGATCCTCGAAATGCTCCGCCGCTACAATGTCGATGGGGGGGTCGGGAAAATCATCGAATACTACGGCCCCGGACTGAAAGAGTTGACCGCCATGGACCGCCACGTCATTGCGAACATGGGCGCAGAATTGGGAGCCACCGCTTCCGTGTTTCCGTCAGACACCCAAACAAAAGCATTCTTAGCGCAGCAGAAAAGACCCAAAGATTGGAAAGAACTTTTGGCCGACAGGGGAGCGACCTACGATCTTCACGATGAGATCGACCTTTCCAAACTCGTTCCGCTCATCGCTTGTCCCAGCAGCCCAGGAAATGTTGTCCCTGTCAAAGACGTCGCGGGAAAAGAAGTGTTTCAAGTGATGATCGGCTCTTCCGCCAATCCCGGCATGCGCGATTTCGCCGTTCCTGCAATGATCATGAAAAAACGGAAAATCCACCAAAGGGTTTCTCTTGACATCAACCCCTCTTCGCGCCAAATCCTCGAAAACCTCACGGAGATGGGCCATATGACCCATCTGATCCAAGCCGGCGCGCGCATCCACCAAGCCGGTTGCAACGGATGCATCGGGATGGGCCAAGCTCCTGCGACCGATAAGATCTCCCTTCGCACCGTGCCTCGCAATTTTCCCGGCCGTTCAGGGACGAAAGAGGATAAAGTCTATCTTTGCAGTCCTGAAACCGCGATTGCGGCAGCCATCACGGGAGTGATCACCGATCCGCGAGACCTCGCGAAAAAATATAAGATCGCTTATCCGCGCTACAAAGAGCCGCAAAAGATTATCATCAATACAGAAATGGTCTATCCGCCGCCAAAGGACGGGAAAGACGTCAAAATCGTACGCGGGCCCAATATCCAGCCCCTGCCTAAATTTGATTCGCTGCCAGATAAGCTGCAAGGCCCCGTTCTTTTGAAACTAGGGGATAACATCTCTACGGACGAAATTTCTCCCGCGGGATCGAAAGTCCTCCCATTCCGCAGCAACATCCCAGAAATCAGCAAATTCACTTTTTCGGGGGTCGACGAGACTTTTTACAAGCGGGCAATGCACACCCAAAAAACCGGCTCCTTCATTATCGCCGGATCGAACTACGGCCAAGGATCGAGCCGCGAACACGCCGCCCTTGCTCCTAGCTTCTTAGGCATCAAGGCAGTCATGGCGAAAAGCTATGCGCGGATACACCGGAGCAACCTGATTAATTTCGGCATCTTGCCCCTCATTTTCTCCAATGAGAGAGATTGGAACGGCATCGATAAGGAAGACGTCTTAGTTCTCAGTGGGATTCATGATAAAATAAAACAAGGAAAAGATTTTATCCTTTTCAACCAATCGAAGAATCGAGAAATTCAGATGAAGTGCCCCTTGTCCAAACACGAGCGTGCCGTCCTCCTGGATGGGGGGCTCATCAATTACATGGTCAAACACGGCCTGCAGTAAGAGACAGTCTCTGAACCTATCCAATGAAACTTTTTAGTTGGAGAGCCTGGAACTCTTTGCCGGTTTCTGATAGAATTGTCGCCGACCCCCTAAAGAGGATGTCTACAAAGTGAGGGAACGCCCGAGTTTTTGGATTATTTTGGCTGCTTTTCGGCTCAAAAGAACCGAAAAATCGACAGAACCTCACATTGTAGACACCCTCTAAAAGGCTGTTTAAGGCCTATATGAAACTATTTCACGAGTTCATCCCTAAATCGATCCTTTACCTTCGCCACGGCTACAGTTTAGAGACGTTTAAAAAAGATCTAATCGCAGGCATAACAGTCGGGATCATCTCTTTACCTTTGGCCATGGCGTTTGCGATCGCCTCCGGCACGACTCCGGACAAAGGCCTTTTTACCGCGATCATCGCCGGTTTTCTCATCTCCGCACTGGGAGGCAGCCGCGTCCAGATCGGCGGACCGACGGGGGCTTTCAGCGTCATTATCTACGGGATCATTCAGCAGACGGGCTATGAAGGGCTCGTCGCCTCCACCCTGATTGCCGCCGCGATCCTGGTTCTTTTGGGGATCTTTCGCCTGGGAACGTGGATCAAATATGTGCCCCATCCGCTCATCATGGGATTTACTACCGGGCTTGCTTTGCTTATTTTCTCAAGCCAAATTAAAGATTTTTTTGGCCTCAAGATGGAAAACCCCCCGGTTGATTTCGTAGATAAGTGGATCTCCTATTTTCAAGCCTTTCCAACCTTCGACCCTCTTACCCTCGCTATCGCCTCTGGAACGCTCGCCACAATCCTTTTGATCCGGCGTTACCAGCCGAAAGTGCCTTGGGGGATTGCTGCAATCGTCCTTCCTACGGTGGTTTGCTGGGCCTTCGACCTCCCGACACCGACGATCCAATCGAAGTTCGGCCAGATTCCGCACAACTTGCCAATTCCTCATTTTCCAACCATCTCCATTCCCATCGGTAAACTCAGCGAGATCTTCATGAACGGGTTTTCCATCGCATTCTTAGGCGCGATCGAATCGCTTCTTTGCTGCGTGGTTGCCGATGGGATGATGGGCGGGCGCCATAAATCGAATTGCGAGCTGGTGGGGCAGGGGATCGCGAATTTCGCTTCCATGCTTTTCGGGGGCCTTCCCGCAACAGGCGCGATCGCCCGAACTGCGGTCAACATCAAAACGGGCGCAAGTTCCCCTGTCGCAGGGATGCTGCACGCCGTAACCCTTTTGGCGATCCTATTATTTCTCGCGCCGATTGTGAGCCAAATTCCTCTCGCTGGTTTGGCCGCCATTTTGATGGTGGTCGCCTGGAACATGAGCGAGGTTGGCCATTTCATCCGCCTGCTAAAATCTCCCCCTGGCGATGTCGCCATTTTGGCCGCGGCTTTTCTTTTAACCGTTTTTGTCGACATCACTGTCGCGATCACGTTCGGTATGGTCCTAGCATCTTTTGTCTTCATGAAGCGGATGAGCGGCGCTTCGAAGACGATTCCTCTTACTCATATGTACCGCGAGCGAGGGCATGAGTTTCCCGAGAGAAATGATCCCGATGCCATCTCGAAAAGAGAGGTTCCAGAAGGGGTGGAGGTCTATGAGATCCAAGGACCTTTTTTCTTCGGCGCGGCCGATTTGCTGAAAGACATGATGGGCAACTTCAAGGCCCCTCCAAAGGTGTTCATTCTCAGGATGCGCCATGTCCCGATGGTCGATGTATCGGGGATGCAAGCTCTCAAAGAATTTTTTCAGAGTTGCCGCAAAAAAAATACGATTTTGCTCCTCTCTGGGATTCAGGGACAAACGGAGCTAGACCTTGAGGCCTTCGGTTTGGCAGACCTTATCGGGAAACAGCATATTTTCCCCCATATCGACGAGGCTTTAGCCAAAGCCTCGGAGCTTGTCAAAAAACACTCAAATATAAAATATATATGAATTTAAATTTTGATTTTTTTCAATTTCTATTAATTAAAGTGTATGTTATAATTTCTCTACTATGACTACTGTAGCTTTGAGATTAGATCCGGTTTTCAAAAAATTTCCTACCATTAGCGGGGAAGCGCAAAAGATCGCCACCGCTCTGGCCGCTGTAGAAAGCGGGGCGCGTCTCGCGAGCGGATTTTCGCCCTACGCCCTTGCTTGCCAAAATCTGATCAGCTCCTCCACCCGTCTACGGACAGCTCATAAGGAACTGGACGCCGCTCTTCAAGCGCTCTCCCTCCGAGTCCAAGCGGCCACTGCAAAGATCGGCCCTTCCGAATTTCTTGTCGCTCTCCGCGCTGACGATGTTAGATCCGTTCAAAACATGCTGAAAATAAGCGACTTACAAAACAAGAAGCTCTCAAATGGCGAGCTGCCCCTCCACTTTGCCATCCGCTCTGGAAGCTCTGAGGTAGTAAAATATTTACTAAGCAATGCCGGGGTCAACCCGCTCTCTAAAGACCATCAAGGGCTTACGGCTTTCGACCACGCCTTTATCAAGAACGACAAGAAGATGATCGCCCTCGTCCTTGGGTCTACTTTAGGAACCCAGATTCCCGAAAGCGCCATTCCCGCAAAAGGGGATGTCCCCGAGCTGCAGCTGATCAGCCGAGAAATAGCGGGACTCCTCAGGCCGCCCGTGTCCAAATTGCCCCCTCTTCATGCAGCCGCCTTCTTAGATGACCTCAAAGGGCTCGAACAGCTCACAGGATCGGATCTGAACGGGGTAGACGCAAACGGAATGACCGCCCTCCATTACGCGGTTTTAGGCGGCAGGGAAGCTGTGGTCAAATGGCTCCTTGCAAAAGGAGCTAAGCTCGACGCCAAGGCTTCCAATGGGATGAATCTCCTCCATTTTGCCGCCATCAGCGGATCAGAAGCTATCTTAAAGCGCCTCCTCGACACGAAGAAATTTGATCTGAACGCCGCGGACGGGCGGGGAAGGACACCGCTCCATTTTGCGATCGCCGGCGAGAAAATCGCTGCCGCAAGAGCGCTCATCGAGAGGGGAGGGGATCCCCTTGCAAAGACCATGCAGACGACCCCTTTTGCGATCCTCGAGGTCGTATCCCGAATTCGGTCAGAGATGCGAGACCCGTTGAAGCTAGACCGCTCCTCCCTCTATATGTTAGGCTCCTTTGCCGCATCTGCCGCTTGCCATTACTTTGGAGATGCTAAAGCGGAAGGGTTGAGACAATACCTTCCAATAGCTGGCAAAGTATTGAGCGCTCTTCCGGTACTTAACTCGCTTTATAAAACTTCGAGAAGCGGCGGTAACCTCTTGAAAATACTCCCCGCCGGTATGGGGTTCACCGCTGCACTTTTCGGCTATATCCTCGATAATCGATCCTCAAAATCGTTTTTCGAAGGAGGGCACACGCTCTATCTCGGGAAGACTTTAATCGACAATTTGCAGCACTCTTGGAAAAATAGCGCCCTGGAAACCTACCGTCCTCTTAGGAACGCCCTTGTCCATACCGCGAACACCCTCTTTGCCGCCTACGCATTTTTGTCAACGAGCGGGATAAAAAAGACAATGGTTTGCAAGCTCGGGACGAGTGAGCAGTGTATCCATGAGCTGAAACCAAAATATGAGCAGCCTCAATACTGTAGAGGATTGGAAGAGGGAGTAGATTCTGCATTAGAAGATCTCTGCGATCCGACGAAGCGCGATAACCGAGTACAAATTTGCCAAGATGAATACGATAAAGAGTATCCTAATGCACCGCTGGAAAATGACTGTAAACACCAGTTTCCAAAAGAAAACATCGCTACTTGTACAGCGAGGTTAAAAAAAGAGGCCTGTGAAGCGATCTTCCCGGTTGAAGAAAGCGCAAATTGCAAGGCCAGAATGAAGCCTAAACTCGATGAGCGGACAGGACTATGCCGTCAGGAGGCCCTTGAAGCTTCCGCTGATGCGAAAACGCTCTTGGGTCTGAGCGGAGATCCTGATCATCCAGATAAAGCCCAGCAGATACTGTTTGCACAATTTCAAGGGAATGCCGGTATCCTTGAAAAGATCAAGCAAGCTTACGATACAATAACACAGCCTCCACCTAGATACGAGTATTTCAATCCATTTGAATTCGATTGTACCGGTATGTTGCAAGAAAATTGCATTAAGAACGCTGGCGAGAAACTATTTAACGTTGAGTGCAAGGAAAGCTCTAATACTTGTTTCATCAGGATAAATGAGA
The DNA here is from genome assembly GCA_963730605.1 of uncultured Chlamydiae bacterium. Lineage (GTDB taxonomy): Bacteria > Chlamydiota > Chlamydiia > Chlamydiales > SM23-39 > CAIPFQ01. The sequence goes on along the minus strand of CAVSSM010000005.1, from coordinate 20,270 downwards.
AGAATGTAAAGCATTATGATCGAAGCCTTATAGAGCCTACAGCACGATTGGTCCTAGGCATTGACAAGGGACATAGTCTAGACCAATGCAAGACCGCCTTTAAAAATTTGGCGAAAATGTACCATCCCGATAAACAACCTTCTGCGTCACGGGAAAGATACCAAGAATTAATAAGAAAAATTACCTCAGCCAAGGAAGTGCTCTGCCCAAAGTAAAAAAATTCTATCCGTTTCCATTTTTTGAAGCGAATTTCGATTTTAGTTGAAAATTCGTGAAGTTGCAGTTATAATGATCTCACAAGAAGGTGAGATCAATGAAAAAAGTAATAAAGACTCCAGATCCCATTACAATAGATCTTTCCAAAAGTCTGGGATACCAGCTCTATTGCCTTCCGCGCATTTGGAACCATGCCTCTGCCAGTTATCCTTATGCAGAAACATTTTATGCGCTCCACAGCATCTCCATCCGTTGCCCCATCTACGAAAGGCGGAAAATAATCCCCAAAATCATCGAAGAAATCTGAGAGACTGTTAACAACCTGAGTTTTGGGTTCATTTGCCTATGAGATTCAAGGATATTTCGAGCATATTTTTGCGCTTTGGAGCCGAGAGCAATATCAGGACGAGCATCTTGCCGAGGTGAAAAGTCAAAAAGATGCCGAAAGAAATTGAAGCGCAGGCAAATGAACCCAAAACTCAGGTTAACAGTCTCTGAAGTGAATTTTTGCATTTTCCTTTGAAAAGAAGCGGAGATAAACTATTATCCCGTTTCCTTTAGCATGGGTGCGGCTTGGAACATTCGACGATGGCGCCATTTTCTTCCCCGTCATTTTCCCAAGAAGGCTATGACCCCAATGGAGATGAGAAAATCGAGTTTTGGCGTTTCTCCATGGATGCTTTAAGCTTGGGAAAAATGACGTGGGAAAACTTCCTGCAGGGGGTGCCCGTTTCGGCTCATCCCGCCAGCCTTTTGACCACGACTGAAACGGGACAGTCGCTGCTCCATTTGGCTGTCCTCGCAAACAGGGCTGACATCGTCCAAGAAATCGTCGATAACCTCCCTCAATTAAAGTGGCGGCGCAATAGTATGAATTGGAGCCCTCTCGAGCTCGCCCAGTTTCTCCCGAGAGAAAATCTCGCCCGCCTCCTTCAGCCGCAAACTACGCTTGCCTTTTGCGAGCAGCCGAATGTTGCGATCCAAGACCGGAGCCGATTCGAGTCTCTTTCACAGGTCGAGTACATCCCGCAGCCCCTTTTTGCGGGCGAAGCGATCTTCGACGAGATCATAAACATGACAAAAAAAGCAAAAAGGGAAGACGCCATCCCTCCCGAAAGGATCTGGATGGGGATCTACTTCGATAAAGAGATCCAGGCGGGCGTCCACCCTAAAGTTTCGATCCGCTTCATCGATGAGAAAGTGGGGTTTGGGGTCTTTGCCGAACAAAGAATTCCTTCCTGCGCTTTTTCAGGCGAATGCCGAGGGGTGGTCCAAGAAAGAAAGAAAAAAGAACTGAGAGACAAAGTCCACTGCGTCCGGTACACGGTATGGGAAATGGGAAAACGGAAATTTATCCTCGACGCGGAAAAGAAAGGGAACTTCACCCGTTTCATCAACCACAGCGTTAAGCCCAACCTAAGCCTCCAATCGGTCTATTGGCGAGGGCTACCGAGGCTTATTTTCGTTGCCCTGAAAGAGATCGCCGAGGGCACTCAGCTCACTTTCGATTACGGCACTTTTTTCTGGAAAGAGTGCCCCCAGACGCCAGTCTCTTTCGAATGATCCCTGAACAGAGAGTCCAGGTACAGAAAGACGGGATAGGGCGTCTCTTGACTTTGCCTCAGTTCGAGGCGCTCATGGGCGCGGCATTCATCGGCAGCCTCGAGTTCGAGGGCGATGCCGTAATAGATGACATTCGAAAAAAGACCCAAAAGATCCACAGAAAAGGGGGGCTTTCGAAAGAGCAGCTATGGCTTGGCAGCTACTACAAAAAGGAAATCCAAACGGCGGTTCTTCCCGAAGTGACGGTGCGTTGGATCGACGATTCGATCGGATGGGGAGTGTTCGCTGCCAAAGCCTTCAAAAAAAGGGAGTTTATCGCCGAATATTGCGGCAAAGTGCGCCCTCGGCGGCGCCAAGATAAAAATAACGCCTATTGTTTCGAATATATCGTCGCCCCTCATGTCACGACTCGATATACGATTGACGCCGAGACGCAAGGGGGGATCGGGCGCCTCATCAACCACAGCGACCGGCCAAACCTCCTTTCGGCGCTCGCCACTTTTGAATCGGTCAGCCACGTGATCTTGATTGCCAATGAGCCGATTCGCGTTGGAGAGCAGCTTTGCTACGATTACGGGCCCGATTATTGGTCACGCCGCTCAAAACCGCAAACGCTTCAACGACCTTGAAGATCCTTGACTAAAGTGAGAAATCGCGAGTACTCTTTCAAGCCATGCGAAATTGGTTTTTTCCCCTGATCGCGTTGCCGCTTCTTGCCACTGTCAACGAACCGTTTCGCTGGGAGTACTTGAGCGGCTACCGCAACGACCGGCTTCATTGGCACTTGCAGACGGGCGGAAGCGGGCTTTTAAACACGAGCGAAATCTATCGCGACGTCCAATTTTGGGAAAATGGCCTTACGATCAAGACGATCCACCGCGATCTCGTTCTTTTTCTTCGCGGCAGCTATAGCGCTTTTGGCAGGGGAGGGACGGTGTTCGAGCGTTATGCGAACCTCCCGTTCACAACCGATGAGCCTCTCTTTTGGTTCAGCACCGATGGATGGGCTGCCGACACTTCCGGATATTTCGGCTATGCGGTCAACTTAACTCCCGATCGGACGTACAAGGTCATCTTCATCCCCCTTTTTGGATATTCGGCGCATTTCGAGCGTCTCCAGGGACGGGACGGCCGGCCGAATCCGTTCCAGTCGCCCAATGCAGTGGGGGCAAGCTCGTATGCCATGAGCTCAACACTTCCGGGCACTCTTCATTTGACCTGGTTCGGAGCCTTTGTGGGCGGCGGATTTCAGATAGAGCCCGGAGGGTGCTTGAATTTCAGCGGGGGATATAGCTACCACTGGCTGAATGCGCGGTTTAAAGCTGCTTACGAAAATACCGTTTCCCTATTCAACCCCGGCTTGGAAAGCCTGCAGCAAAATACATTTTTTTTCCGGACGAAAGGAAGCGGCAACCTCGGCCAAACAGGATGGGGACAGATTGATTTTCTCCTCTCCCGCCTTTGGCGCACCGGCTTGGGAGCGCAAATCCACTACTATTCCACAGAACTTCAAGAAATCAGCCTTCATGAAGAGATGTCCAATCTCGTACCGGCAGGGGGGGCCGTCAATACCAAAATTTCCCAAAAGCTGAAAATCCGCTGGACTTCCCTATCAGGTTGGTTCATGGTATCGAGAGAGTTTTAACATGAACGATCCTCATTCTTATCGACAGCCGGGCTCCCGCTTGCCGCCCCGAGACCAGCTTATCATGGGGATCCATGCCGTGCGCGAAATCCTTCTCCATGCACCAGAGCGGCTCCTTCGCGTCTATTCCGCCGAGCCGCAAAAAGAGGGGAGGAAGTCCCAGCTTCTTGACCTATGTGGGAAGCTGGGGATTGTCATAGTCCCTGTGTCAGCGGATGCCTTGACGAAGATGACAGGGTCCGATTCTCACCAATTGGTTGCGGCTCATGTCAAAGGGCGCTCCTTTCTGAATGTCCCGGAATTTCTCAAGAAGATCGAGGGGCAGGAGCAGTCGCTCGTTTTAATGTGCGACCAGATCTTCGATCCCCAGAACTTTGGATCGCTCATCCGCAGCGCAGAGTGTTTAGGGGCCGATGGAATCGCTTGGTCGAAGAACCGCGGCGCCGATATTACGCCCACTGTCGCCAAATCCAGCTGCGGGGCCAGCGAGCTGCTGACTCTCATCCGGATTTCCAACCTGGCAGAAGCTGTGGGACAGTTCCAGGAAGGAGGGTTTGATACCGTCGCCGCCCTCCTCGAAAAAGATTCCCAAAACGCCTTTTCTTTCGATTTTTCCCCCCGCACCCTGCTGATCGTGGGGTCGGAAGGGGAGGGGATCCAGCCACTGATTCGCAAAAAGGCCGACCGCTCAGTCTTTATCCCGATGAAGGGCAAGATCGAATCGTTGAACGTCGCCCAAGCCGCAGCCCTCTTGATGGGACTATATCAAAAAAAAATTATCAGCTAAGAGGGTGTCTACAAAGTGAGGGAACGCCCGAGTTTATCGACAGAACCTCACTTTGCAGACACCCTCTAAACCTAACGATTTTCGGGATATCTTTTTGGCCAACTGTAGGAGACCGTGGTGCGGCCGCGCATGGACATCCAGGCGGCGATGTCCATCTCCATGGTCTTGGCCCGCACAATCGCCTCCATCAGCTCATCCCAATTTTCTGCCGTCCTAGCATCCTCGAGAAGCCCCAGAACCTCGTTATAATAGTCATTGTCCAGATCGACCATCCCTTCCTCGACTGAGCGGCGTAAGTTCACTTGAATGTCTTCCAGGTTTTGAAAAACTGCTCTTTTTGCCTGTGTGAGCCGGTGATCTTTTGCCATGATCCTCAAAGGCTATAACATTTTTGAATCCGTTTTGCAAGATAAAAATTTCACTTATATTTATTCTTGAAGTATAATTTTCATTCGTAAGTTCTTAATTAAATTAAGTTTATTGCGACATTTATCTTCCCAGAATATTATATTTCTGCTATAATTGCCTTGTTTTTGATAAACTATGTAAATAAAGGAAGTAACTATGGCACCAGTAGGATTAAGTCCTAGAACTCAGGACGCTAACCGTGAAGTGGCTGTCGCGAGGCCAAACATGAATACAAGGTTGAATAACTCTCAGAAGGTCGTAATTGCAAGCCAATATCTTGAAAAGAACGGACCTTTTTTCGAGAAGCACGGTAATGATATTTTACAATTGATTAAAGATACGAGCTCTTTATCCGCAGCGATAAACACGCTCAATGAGACAGGCTATGAAGCCGGCCCTTGCCAGATCACGAAAAAGGGACGCTTATGGGACACTCAAATCAAGAAGCCCGTAGAGGAAGTAAACGAAGACGTTCAAAACAACCTCGACCAAGAAGTGGTTAAAACGGCCCTCTCCACATTGAGGATCCCCGAAGAGCCCAAAGCGCCTTTCTTCACGCTGCCAGCGCTCCCACCTACTGGAACGCTCGTAAAGGGCGGTGCTGCTGTTGCTGGTACCTTGGCCATTGGCTCTGCCGTCTACTTTAAAGACACGATTGCCGCCGCGACTCCGCGAAGAGTCATCGATGCTTTCACAACTGTCTACTCTTACGTTCCTCCGCTGCCGCAAGGAGTAAAAAATGCGTTCTCTACCGTTTACTCTTCCATACCTGGCGTTCCGCAAGGAGTTAAAGGCGCGTTTTCTACTGTTTACTCTAACATTCCTTCCATCCCTTCTACGAAGGATGTAACGGACTTCTTCTCTACCCAATGGTCAACCGTTGCAAACAGCCAAGCCGGCGCGTTTGTTGCGAATCACAAGACCGCTTTTGGAGTGGGAATTGGCGCAATCGTAACGCTCGGCGCAGTGTATGCGATCTATAAAGCCGTCCAAAACAGCAAGAACCAAGAAGTGTAAGCTCGAAAGTTCAAATAATTTAAAGTCCTAGGATTCAAATTCCCAGGGCCAGTTCTAACGCCCCTTCCGTTTCCGGAAGGGGCTTTTTTTATGCCCAAAAAAGACTCAAAAAACCGGTTCTAAAAATCCACCCTCCGCATGGACCATTGACAAAATATTTTAACCTCATTAGCCTATCCAGTTCTTTTAAAACCAAAAGGAGACTATTAGTTATGGCAACTAAAGTTAACCCCAAAGTCGCTGCTTCCCACGGCGCCGGCATAGATCTGAAAAATTCGCACAGGGGGAATCCTTCTTTAGACAGTGTGAAAAAGGCAGTTTCTTCTCAGCTCACAAACCTGGATCAAGGAAGGGCTGCTCCATCAAAAATTGAAAAGGAAGTCACCCATGAAAAGCGGGATTCTGACAACGAACAAACCTCAGAAACAGACTCCGATGTTGAATCTTGCTCTCAAAGAACCGAGGAATGTTTCAACACCGCTGCAAAGCAACCTATTGGTAACAGCAATCACTGGCAGTTCTAGAATTGTTGACCAAATACTTTTTACGCCTAGAATCATGTCCGTTTTTTAAAACTCAAAAAGGAGTTATTTGTGGCAGGATTCAATCCAACTAGTAACGATCGCACTGTGATAGACGTAGACTTGGCCGATCGATACGTGACGAAGGGATCTGAAATGAGGAAGCTCGAGGATGCCCACAAAGCGAGTTTAAAAGAAAGGTTGCCGAAAGACACGACATCCTCTCGAAGAAAAAGCGGTGAAGAACTCAATTCAATGACAAAGCCCCTGAATCCTGCTGTCAAAAAGTTGGGGATTGCCTCAGAGGCTTCTTCTCTTGAAAAAAACCAAAACCCAGTAAACCCATCGCCCCCCTACAAGAAGGAGGGAGCCTTATCACCCATGAAAAGCGGGATTCTGACAACGAACAAACCTCAGAAACGGACTCCGATGCTGAATCTTGCTCTCAAAGAACCGAGGAATGTTTCAACACCGCTGCAAAGCAACCTGTCTGTGTCGGCAATCACCGGCTCTTCCCGAACAAGTATTGACAAAATATATTTTAGGCAGTAGAATTTTACGTTCGTTAAAACCCAAAAAGGAGTTATTTATGGCAGTAAACGCAGTAAAAGCAGTAAAAGCAGTTGATCTAGGTAAACCTGTCGCCTTCTCTAGCAAAGACCCGGACGACAACGGCCTTGGCGTAGGCATGAAGGAAGAATACGATAGTACTACTACCACTACTACACCCACTAGCAAGGCGGCCGAAACTCAGTTCAACCAACCGGGGAATTTCAAAGTATCTCAAATGGACAGTAGAACATTCCAACCCATGGACGAAGACTCTGTATCTTGCTGTCAAAAAGCGGGGAATTGCTTCAGAGGCTTCTTCTCGAAAAAAACAAAAACCGAGTAAACCCATCGCCCTCCTCTACAAGAAGGGGGCCTTTTGGTTAGCGGAAGCCCTTCAATCCATTGAGTTTCGTTTGGATAAAGCGAGTTCGAATGAGCTGGTTGCTTCAGAGGCTGTTTCTCTTAAAAAAAACCCAGTAGACCCATCACCCCCCTGACAAGAAGGGGGGCCTTTTAATTAGCCGGCAGCCCTCCAATCCCGAGTTTCACTATAGGATTTTCTATCCTATATCACCACTACCAGTTGGCTATGAACAACTTCCGCAAAATCCATCTTCTTGCACAGCACTTACCAATTGACTATTAATGACTTGCAAAATGACGTTTTCAAAGAAATTCTTGATGAAAAATTATATCAATGCTATAATGCAGATAATAAAACAATATTATATAGATCAAAAAAAGAAGGAAAATTTATGCATATCTATGACGCAAATGATCCTAACCGCAAGCAATTCTACCAGGCGTCGGGACCTACCCCTGATGCCGAGAAAATCTTGGAAAAGTACTCTCAAGATCCTAATTTCCTGACGATCTATACTCAAACCATGAAGAACTTGCAACAAAACATCCAGCTTGGAGGGATGCAAGAGGTCGAAAATAACCGTCAATCCATCATCAATACCTTTACCCAGCTTCTTAAGGACTGCTATAACGATCCGAATGCCGCTGCCGACGCTGAAAAGCTCTTTCAAAGCGTAGTGCAGGAAGCTACCGGCTCGACCCCTCCTTCGAACACGCTGCAACAAATAGAGGACAATTTAAAAAACTGGGCAGACGCCAACGACACGGAGACGGGAGGAAGCTCGGAATCATTTTACAATGATGTAATTGCTTATATTAACGCTCATCCAGAAATTAAAACCCCGGCTGATCTCGCCAAGGCAATGCCAGACATTCTAAAATCTATCACTGGAAACAGCAGGGACGTTTATTTCCAATTCCCTGGCTTGGGCGTGGAGGATAATGATAACATATTGCAAGCCGCTTATCAGATCATAACGGGAGCAACGAGCGGCGCCCCTGGGATGAGCAGCCTCGACCAGGCTTTTTGCAACCTCATAAAAAACCAGGACCAGTACCCACAATTTACAGACGCCATTCAGGCCATCGAAAACGAGTTAGCAGATCCAAATAACTCGGAATTAGCGATTCAGCAATATCTGAACGATGCGAAAGGCATTTTCATGACAGAGTTCTACAATACGATGTCATCCACTGATCAGCAAGATTTTAATATATTCGCCACGCACAATATTCCAGAGTGGACCGACAAATCGCCGACCCCGCCGCCAATGGACTTCTTTCCTTTTCAATTCAACAACAATTCCGGCTATCCTGATGCGGATGTAAAGATGCAGCTGGTCGCCGAGTGCACGACCCCCCCGTACTATATCAAGTTCGATGCGCAAGGAATTCCTCATAAAATTACCTACCAGGGCCCGATTCCTGATGACGCTACTTTCTCTTTGGCGGACATCCCAGGACATATGCTCAACCTCCCAAAAGATTTGCCTGCAGCAAGGCTTTACTTCAAATCGGTTGGCGATGGCGAAGGCCCATCATTTCCAGGCGGCACAATGCAGAACTTCTTTGAATTTACCAATGCAGATGGCAACCTAGACATGGATACGAGTTGCGTAGACGGCGTTAACTTACCGATTTCTTTTCAAGTAAACTGGCAAAACGGCGGAACATGGAGTGCAGGACAGACAGGCTCCAGGACCGATTTGATGAAAGCGCTCGAAGAAGAGTATGCCGCCGATCCTGCTTGGAAAGAAATGTGGGAAAAGAACTATGATCCCAATACTGGAATTTTGTCTCCCATTCACACGATGCCCAGCGATTATTTTGGCCGCGCCGATCAGTCAGGATCTTGGGCTGAGGCCTTTTATCAGCAGTATCTCAACACCTCCATCTCTATGGATGACGTTGGGGGAGGGAAGTGGACAGGCAAAGTAGTGGGCATGGTAGACGGCTGTCCGGAGATGACATTTACCTGTTCGGACGGAAGAACCGTAACGTTCAAGGTTCCTACGACGAACTCCAGCGCGATCATATCTGGAAACCCAACCGCCTGGCAGATCCCAGGGCAAAGCTACCCACCCGAATTTGCATCGATTGTCCGCGATTTGAGCTGTGCGATGGTCACCAATACCTTGCCAACACAAGGCGAAACGTTAAACGTCCAATATTTCAAGGACAAGGACCAAGAAGGCAAATTTTTCTCTACGAACCCAGACTACCAGAACCCGGCTTTGAACTTTATCGACCACTACTCCAAAGTATTGCACGAGAGAGCGCTCGATAACCACGAGTATGATTTCGCATACTCGGATGAATTAGGGGACTCTTCGAATCTCGATCTTATCCCAGGTTCAAGTTTCATCAATGGGTCTATCACGCTGGGACCTCTCAAGTAGAGGAGAGCAGGGGCTCCCACCCCAAAAATGTAACATTTTTGGGGACCTCCTGACCTAGGAAATCTTATCAGATCAACGAAACATTCAACGGATTGATTATATCCGTTAATAGTCGATTAAACCATGCAGGCCAGATTGACTAGTAACCTGAGTTTTGGGTTCATTTGCCTGAGCTTCAATTTCTTTCGGCATCTTTTTGACTTTTCGCCTCGGCAAGATGCTCGTCCCGATATTGCTCTCGGCTCCAAAGCGCAAAAATATGCTCGAAATATCCTTGAATCTCATAGACGAATGAACCCAAAACTCAGGTTAGTAGTGAAAAATTTAAAAATTCTTTATTAAACATAACATGTATTATCAGACGTTTAGAAGGAAAGGAATCTGCTACGCTATAAGGGGATAACTTAAAATCCAAGAATTGGTATGCTTTAGACCATACGGTGGAATGAATCCCAATGGGGTGTACTGGTGGAATATAATAGATCATTGACTGACAATGTTTTAAGAGGACGAAAGCGGAGTCCAGCGATCCTTTTAGTTGGCGCTAGGCAATCGGGCAAGTCCTTTTTAATGAAGGCCATTGCCAAGGAAGAGCATATTTACTATGCCACCTTTGACAATTTACCCACCCTAGCCTCGGCAAGCAACGACCCTGTAGGTTTTATCCGTTCTATTCAGAAGCCGGTGATTTTAGACGAAGTCCAAAGGGTTCCCGAGCTTTTTTTACCCATTAAAGAAGATATAGACAAATATCGCCTTGCCGGGCGTTACGCCCTAACAGGATCGGCAAATCCGATGGTGGTGCCAAAACTCGGGGATTCTCTTGCTGGCCGAATGCTTCTTTACGAACTCTATCCTCTTTCGCAAGGTGAAATTTTGGGAAAAAAGGAAAAATTTCTCGATAATATTTTTTCCGAAAGCCCTGCTTTCTCAGCATCTCATTTTACTAAGGCCGAACTCATCGAACGAATGAGCCAAGGAGGGTATCCAGAAGTCCAAGGATTGCAAAATCACGAAGAGCGCTCCGAATGGGCGGACGGATACCTTTCTTTGATCTTGCAAAAAGACATTCGTGATTTAGCCCAAATTGAAGGGATCAGTCAGATTCCAAATCTCCTACTCTCGGTCGCATCTCAGATCGGATCCTTGCTGGATTACGGAAATCTAGCAAAAGATTCAGGGATCCCTATGACGACTTTACGTCGCTACTTTCAACTTTTGCATAGCCTTTTCATTATTCACACTCTCCCCTCTTGGAGCCGGAATTTAAAAAAGCGGATTGTAAAGTCGCCTAAAGTCTTTTTCGTAGACACGGTCATTTTGCTTCAGTTGCTGAATCTCAATGAAACTCGGCTTGCGGAATCTCCACGCATTCTGGGAAGAGCCGCCGAAAATTTCGTAATCCTCGAACTTTTAAAACAGACCACTTGGCACTCTAAAAAAATCAAACTTTTTCAGTTCCATACCGAAGGGCATCAAGAAGTTGACGTTGTTTTGGAACATGAATCAGGGAAAGTTGTGGGTATTGAGATCAAAAGCGGAGAAACAGTTGGAATTGAAGATTTCAAACATTTTAGAATGATGAAAGAGGCGGTTGGAGATGATTTCTTTAGAGGGATCGTTCTCTACGCTGGCAATCAAACGCTTTCTTTTGGCCCAGATCTTCTGGCACTTCCGATTTCAGCCCTTTGGGATTAATTCAGAAATCCATCCCAATTGTGACCATGCCCTGATGAGACTGATAGCGAGAGCCGAATTCACCTTGATAGCTGATCGTTCCGTATGGATATTTCTTATTGGCTGGGACGAAGAGAGACTCGAATTCCAACGCTCCTAAGTTCTGTGCGCCGGTGAGCGTAGAGACAACGAAAGAGCCTGCCGAGCCAACTAGGAAAGCCGTGATCGCGCCGGTATGAAACGCCTTTTGATAAACGTAGCCGCCTTTTTCCCTGAAAGTGACAGTGCCCCAATCGTAGGTGAGGGTCTCGTTGAAGCGAATGCCAAGTTCATTTCGCAGCAAAGAGCAGAATCTCCCGTTTTGCCCCATATTTAGACTGCCCGCTCCGTGCTCTTGAAAACCTCTTTCCCAAGAGGCGACCCAATCGATCATGTCGAACGGCTCTATAGAGAACCAATCGTCTTCGTAATCGTATCCGACCTCAAAGTGAGGGGTGAGCTGCCACCCATTTGTGCTTGAAATAGCGCTGCCGCCTACAATTCCAGGCAGGTTAATCTCCCGCACATTATTCGCGTGATAATACCCTCCCCACAAGGCCCAGTTGACATACCATTGCGGTTCCTCCCATGCGCCGTAGAACGTCAAAGCGACTTGGTTGATATTGGCATGTCCAGCTCCATCTGCTTCATGGACGTGAGTATAGGCATAAGCCATCCCTCCCCCTAATAGGAGCGCAGGATGAATATCTATATGGCGATAATCGGTTGCTAGGACGAAGCCGCCTGTACCTGTATCGAAAGACGGCGTTTGATGTTGGGATCGTTCATTGGTGTATTCGCCAAAGGCTCCAAGCCAAGGGGAATAATGGGCTTCTTCTTTTTTACCTATCATTTCAGGAACATTTTCTTTTTCTGCGCTATCTGCACCCGAAGCATCTGATGATGACGATTCAGACAAACTTTCTGCACCCGAAGCATCTGATGATGATTCAGGCAAACTTTCTGAAGAAAGATTCATGAAATCAGAAGCGTCCGAGAACAGCTGGTTCCGGCTCAATAGCGCCTGGGCTGGCATGGTTTGACTCGTTTGCATGGGTTGGCGCCAAGCTTTGCTCCACCGTTTTTGGGCTAAATGGCCGTAGACTTGTTGTCCAAATGCAAGCTGCGTAGTTTGAGCTGCGAATGTAAAAATGGCATTGCGTGTCGGGGCGGCGATCTCCAGCGCGCCAGCGATGTCGCTTTGCAGAGCTAGGAGGGGCAAGGTAGTCTGGGGGGCGTTGGCGTTCAGGTAATTGGCAAAGCTCAAATTATTGCCAGTGAGTCCTGAGGTTCCGATCTGCAACACTAATGCAATATCGAAAAGGCTGGGTACTGGGGATGTCGAGTTCACCGCAGAGAAGTTGCCGGTTGTCAGATCGATGCGATAAACGATGCCACTGTTGCCTACTGCATAAGCTGTAGTATTATTCGCGAGAGCAATCCCTTGCAATCCTGCTCCTGCGATTGGTGATGGGGTTGCCAGAGAAACATCGCCGTTTGTCAGATCGACGCGATAAATGTTATTGCTGGAGAGTCCCGTTATGTAAGCAGTGCTGTTATTCGCTAAAGAAATTCCATGAAGTGTTACTCCCGCAATTGAGGTAACCTGGGAGACATTGCCATTTGTCAAATCGACGCGATACACACCGCCACTATTATCGCCAGCTACAGCATACGCTATTGTAGGGTTTTGCAATGTCATGTTCAGCGCAACTCCAGCCAGCCCTCCAGAATAAACAGGAGATGGAGTTGTCCGTGAAACGTTGCCGTTCAATAGATTCACGTTATAGAGATTGCCATCATGGAACCCTCCTATGTAAGCTATAGTTTCATCTGATAGCGCAATAAAAGCTAGAGCAGCTCCTGCCACGGACGAGTTGTTCACCTGAGAGACGCTGCTATTTGTAAGATCGACTCTATAAAGGTTGTTATTGTTTATGCCTACTATGCCCGTTGCATAGGCCGTTGAGGGATTTGTCAATGCAATACCCAAGCCCCCTAGCGGCAAGCTGGCTATCATGGAAACGTTGCCGGTTGTTAAATCGATGCGATCGACGCCGCGATTGCCTGCTTGCGGAGTAATATAGGCAGTTGAAGCGTCCGCATAAACCAAAGAAGACACTATCAAGAGCAAAACTAAAATTACATGCATGTTCAGTTTCCTAAAATGGATCGTATTGGAAGATAAAAAGAGGGTCCGCGATTTCATCGATCGACTAAAGTGTAAAAGCTACTGTAAGATTTTTTTTAAAAAAAAGAAATATTTATCGTTCGATCGAAATCGTACTCTAGTTACCTGAGTTTTGGGTTCATTTGCCTGAGCTTCAATTTCTTTCGGCATCTTTTTGACTTTTCGCCTCGGCAAGATGCTCGTCCCGATATTGCTCTCGGCTCCAAAGCGCAAAAATATGCTCGAAATATCCTTGAATCTCATAGACAAATGAACCCAAAACTCAGGTTAGTTCTTCCCACAGCATCTCTCCGTCCTCTTCATTTCTTCTGGCAATTCCGATTTCAGCTCTTTGGGATTAAATGATATCGTGATTCAGAAATCCATCCCAATTGTGCCCATACACTGGTGAGACTGATAACGAGAGCCGAATTCACCTTGATAGCTGATTGTTCCGTATGGATATTTCTTATTGGCTGGGACAAAGAGAGACTCGAATTCCAACGCTCCTAAGTTCTGTGCGCCGGTGAGCGTAGAGACAACGAAAGAGCCTGCCGAGCCAACTAGGAAAGCCGTGATCGCGCCGGTATGAAACGCCTTTTGATAAACGTAGCCGCCTTTTTCCCTGAAAGTGACAGTGCCCCAATCGTAGGTGAGGGTCTCGTTGAAGCGAATGCCAAGTTCATTTCGCAGCAAAGAGCAGAATCTCCCGTTTTGCCCCATATTTAGACTGCCCGCTCCGTGCTCTTGAAAACCTCTTTCCCAAGAGGCGACCCAATCGATCATGTCGAACGGCTCTATAGAGAACCAATCGTCTTCGTAATCGTATCCGACCTCAAAGTGAGGGGTGAGCTGCCACCCATTTGTGCTTGAAATAGCGCTGCCGCCTACAATTCCAGGCAGGTTAATCTCCCGCACATTATTCGCGTGATAATACCCTCCCCACAAGGCCCAGTTGACATACCATTGCGGTTCCTCCCATGCGCCGTAGAACGTCAAAGCGACTTGGTTGATATTGGCATGTCCAGCTCCATCTGCTTCATGGACGTGAGTATAGGCATAAGCCATCCCTCCCCCTAATAGGAGCGCAGGATGAATATCTATATGGCGATAATCGGTTGCTAGGACGAAGCCGCCTGTACCTGTATCGAAAGACGGCGTTTGATGTTGGGATCGTTCATTGGTGTATTCGCCAAAGGCTCCAAGCCAAGGGGAATAATGGGCTTCTTCTTTTTTACCTATCATTTCAGGAACATTTTCTTTTTCTGCGCTATCTGCACCCGAAGCATCTGACGATGACGATTCAGGCAAACTTTCTGCACCCGAAGCATCTGACGATGACGATTCAGACAAACTTTCTGAAGAAAGATTCATGAAATCAGAAGCGTCCGAGAACAGCTGGTTCCGGCTCAATAGCGCCTGGGCTGGCATGGTTTGACTCGTTTGCATGGGTTGGCGCCAAGCTTTGCTCCACCGTTTTTGGGCTAAATGGCCGTAGACTTGTTGTCCAAATGCAAGCTGCGTAGTTTGAGCTGCGAATGTAAAAATGGCATTGCGTGTCGGGGCGGCGATCTCCAGCGCGCCAGCGATGTCGCTTTGCAGAGCTAGGAGGGGCAAGGTAGTCTGGGGGGCGTTGGCGTTCAGGTAATTGGCAAAACGTAAATTATTGCCAGTGAGTCCTGAGGTTCCGATCTGCAACACTAATGCAATACCGACAACGCTAGGTACTAGGGAAGTCGAGTTCACCTCAGAGAAGTTGCCGGTTGTCAGATCAACACGATAAACGGCGCCATTATTACTGCCTACTGTGTATGCTGTAGTATTATTCGCGAGAGCAATCCCTTGCAATCCTGCCCCTGCGATTGGGGATGGGGTTGCCAGAGAAACATCGCCGTTTGTCAGATCGACGCGATAAATGTTATTGCTGGAGAGTCCCGTTATGTAAGCAGTGCTGTTATTCGCTAAAGAAATTCCATGAAGTGTTACTCCTGCAATTGAGGTAACCTGGGAGACATTGCCATTTGTCAAATCGACGCGATACACACCGCCACTATTATCGCCAGCTACAGCATACGCTATTGTAGGGTTTTGCAATGTCATGTTCAGCGCAACTCCAGCCAGCCCTCCAGAATAAACAGGAGATGGAGTTGTCCGTGAAACGTTGCCGTTCAATAGATTCACGTTATAGAGATTGCCATCATGGAAACCTCCTATGTAAGCTGTAGTTCCATCTGGCGCTAACGCTAACATATCTAGAGCAGCTCCTGCCACGGACGAGTTGTTCACCTGAGAGACGCTGCTATTTGTAAGATCGACTCTATAAAGGTTGTTATTGTTTATGCCTACTATGCCCGTTGCATAGGCCGTTGAGGGATTTGTCAATGCAATACCCAAGCCCCCTAGCGGCAAGCTGGCTATCATGGAAACGTTGCCGGTTGTTAAATCGATGCGATCGACGCCGCGATTGCCTGCTTGCGGAGTAATATAGGCAGTTGAAGCGTCCGCATAAACCAAAGAAGACACTATCAAGAGCAAAACTAAAATTACATGCATGTTCACTCTCCTAAAATGGATCGTATTGATATTGAAAGAAGGTGCGCGATTTCATCGATCGACTAAAGTGTAAAAGCTACTGTAAGATTTTTTTTAAAAAAAAGAAATATTTATCGTTTGATCGAAATCGTACTCCCTTTCTTGCCGCAGTATTTCTTCGTCCTCTTCATTCAACGGGAGCCGATCTTTTGCCTCTTTTCCTTGATCTGGAGATTCCTCTTTCTTATCTCCTCTACTCATCGTCACTTGGGAGGATGGCTTTTGGGGAGAAGGAGGCTGCTCTGGTTTTTGCTTTTCCAAAGGAGACCAATTGGGGGCGCTTTGCTGCTGTGGAGATTGGCCTTTTTTGCCTGGAGTCTCAGGCGCACTCGGCACAACCTTTTCAGATCCTCCCGTTTCTCTAGTTCTCGCTTTTTGTGGTTGATTTGGCGCCCCTTGAGGCAAGGGGGGAGTCTTAGAGGGCTCGGAGGTTGGGGCAAGCCCTGGAGATGCAGGCTTTTGAAGTTGCATTTGGAGGGTCTTCTCTATACTCTTTTCGATTTCCTTATTCTCAATCTCATTTTCCTGAACGGGGGCTGCTGTAGGCGCCCCTTGAGGCAAGGGGGGAGTCTTAGAGGGCTCGGAGGTTGGGGCAAGCCCTGGAGATGCAGGCTTTTGAGGTTGCATTTGGAGGGTCTTCTCTATACTCTTTTCGATTTCCTTATTCTCAATCTCATTTTCCTGAACGGGAGCCGTGGGAGGAGGCAGTAACTTAGCCCTCTCAGCCTCTAATTCCAGGCTTTTTAGCATATTGTAGTAGCTATTTCCCCATCCAATCAGAATTCCATTTTTGAATACGAGCGGAGTCAGGTTCATCGGCATCATCCGGCTCTGCCCTAACACCACATTGCCTGTCACATAGAACCAAACATCGAAGATATCTTCATCTAAATAATAGACTTGGTCGCTGTAGGGGTGGCGCATGATTTTGAGCACTTCCACCTGGTTCATCCCGGATTTCAAAAGAGAAATGTGATACACATTGGTCTCTGCAGCCGCAGCAGCGCTTAGGCACTCGTTCGGCATGCATCCATGGAGCATGCATAAACCTAAAAGGAAAAAAGCGAGCCTCATTCTTTCCGGAATACTAAACAGAATCCCTGATGTCAATATCCGTTAATCCCAGCGGCGGTGGCGCTCTTTTTTGACCTGGGACATTTTCTTCTGCTTTACATGAAAGTCGAGATCGGCGTCTTTGAACCAGTCGGCAACCATTTTGTAAACAACTCTTCCTCGCTCAAGGACGAACTGCTCATTGCTGGTCGTGACCATCCAGACGTATGCGCCGAAAAAAAGGCAAAACCAAAGAAGTTTCCGCATATTCTGCAGAGTACAGTTTTTCCATTTGCTAGACAATTCTAGAAACCCTGAAGATATGGGTTTATGGCATGTCTTTCCCATTTCCACTCCATCCGGCCCCCTTACGAGTCCAAGCAAGAGGACACCCTCGATTGGCTCGTGGAGGCCCACGTAGAATCTCATAGGGCATTGGGTCTGAGCAAGAAGGAACTTGCCCTTTTCCGCGAAAATTTGGACCGGAGGTTCAGGCACGTCGGGGCTAAACCTCAGCAGATCGCAAAAAGGGGACATATCCTCGCTGATTTCCTCCATCGGGAGTGGGACAAAATGGAGGTCTTCAAGCTCAGAGAATTTCCAGCGGGCCAAGACCTTTCTGTCCGATTAAAATATTTTGAGGCTTTTGTCGACCAAGTCTTCGATGCGTACTACCCGGATGGCGCTACAGCGCCGGATGACTTGATCCACGTGAGCTGCACCGGCTATCTTCACCCAAGCGGGGCGCAGAAGCTCGTTTCAAAACGAGGATGGGGAGCCGTCACGACGGTGACACACGCCTACCACATGGGATGCTATGGCGCTTTTCCCGCGATTCGGATGGGAGATGGCTTTTTAAGAAGTGGAAAAAAAACCATCGATATCATCCATACGGAAATCTGTTCCATCCATTCTAACCCGTCCTTACACAATAGCGACCAGCTCGTCTCGCAAAGCCTTTTTGCCGATGGGTTCATGAAATACAGCTTGTCTCAGGACACTTCTGCCCCGCACCTGAAGACTTTGGCCGTCCATGAAGAAATAATCCCCGATTCGATTGAGTGCATGACCTGGAACGTCGTCGATTGGGGCAACCAGATTTCTCTTGCAAAGGAGGTCCCCAGCCGCATCGCCCGCGCGTTGCCGGGCTATCTCAAGACTCTCTCTGAAAAAGCCTGCGTCGCTGGAGTGTTGAAAAAAGCCCTTTTCGCCATCCATCCCGGAGGTCCGAAAATCCTAGAGCAAATCCAAGAGAGGTTTGGTTTAAGCGATGCGCAACTGTCCTATAGCTACGAAATCATGAAAAATTATGGGAATATGTCCTCGGCCACCCTTCCCCATATCTGGGAAGCAGTCCTTGCCGACAAAGCCGCGGAAGACGGGTCGCTTCTTGTTAGCCTGGCCTTTGGCCCAGGCCTCAGCATCTCGGGGTCCATCATAGTGAAAGCATGTGGCGCTTAAGCCTGATTCCTTTCGCTTTACAAGCGCTCGCGATCGGCCTTGACGAAGTTTTGTTCCACCGCCGGCGGGGCCTTCCCCGCTGGGAGCGGATTGGCCATCCGATCGACACCTTCACCGTCCTTCTTTGCATGGGCTATGTCCTCTTCGTCCCCTATTCCAAAGAGGCTATCCTCCCCTACGCCCTGCTAGCAATCTTCTCCTCTCTCATGGTAACGAAGGATGAGTTCGTTCATAAGGAGCACTGTCCTGCAAGCGAACAATGGCTCCACGCCGTCCTCTTCATCCTTCATCCCATTACGCTCCTCTCGGCGGCCCTGATTTGGCCTTCCGCCCAAGGCGTAGAGACTGCCGCCTGGCTCTCCTCCTGGCTGGAAGTTAGAGAGTTCCTCCACTCCTTTCTTAATTTGCAGTTTATCGCCATGTCTCTTTTCATGGCCTACCAGGTCGTTTATTGGAATTTCATCTGGAAAATGCGCCATGATCAACAATGAGTTTTACGAAACGCTCGGCAGCCTTTGGCTTACCGGCTCCGACCATCCCGCTGCGCTGCTTCGCGCTGAAAATAAGCTCCGCACACCTTGGGTTGCGGCAGAAATCGCTAAGCGGTTTTCTCATCCAGTTTCAGTCCTCGACGTCGGCTGCGGCGCCGGATTCCTGACTCACGCCTTGGCAACTGCGGGACATCGAGTCTTTGGGATCGACTTATCGGAAAACAGCTTGGAAGTAGCCAAAGAAAACGACGTTACGGGCACGGTCGACTATCGAAAAGCCTCGGCCGACGCGCTCCCTTTTGCTGATAGGAGCTTCGATACGGTATGCGCCATGGATGTCCTCGAGCATGTGGAAAATCCTCGCCGGCTGATCGCCGAAGCGGCGCGCGTTCTCAAACCGGAGGGCCTTTTCTTCTTCCACACGTTCAACCGCAACCTTCTCAGCTACCTTGTCGTCATCAAAGGAGTCGAATGGTTCGTACGCAATACTCCGCAGAATATGCACGTCTATCCCCTCTTCATCAAACCCGCTGAGTTAAAAGACTACTGCGAATCCGAGAGCCTCCATGTTATTGAGCTCCTCGGATTCAGGCCGAAATTTCTCTCCCTAGCTTTTTTGCAAATGCTTTTGACTCGCAAGGTTTCCGATTCATTCGCATTCCGGTTTTCGAAAAGCCTCTCTACCGGTTACTCTGGCATTGCCCAAAAAAGAACTCCTGGTGTCTAATAGCCCGCTCGCACATTTAAGTGGAGGTACTATGTCTCAGGTCACCCTAAAAGGAAAACCCATCCGCCTTAGCGGCAACCTTCCGGCTCTTCACATCAAGGCGCCCGATTTTAAACTCGTGGATAAAGACTTGAAGGACCGCGGCCTGCATGAGTTCCAAGGCAAACGGAAGCTCATCGCGACGGTTCCGAGCTTGGATACTGGCACCTGCAGCATTATGACCAAGCATTTCAATGAGTTTGGCAAAAAGCATCCCGATGTGGTGATCGTCACGGTTTCCGCCGACCTTCCTTTTGCGCAAAAACGGTTCTGCGAAACGGAAAACGTCCACAATGTCTTGACTCTTTCCATGATGCGGAATAAGGATTTTGGCAAAGCCTACGGAATCCTCATCGAGGATGGCCCTCTGTCCGGCATCCTCGCCCGCTCTGTGACCGTCCTGGATGAGAAAGACCATGTTCTCTACACAGAGCTCGTCCACGAAATCACCCAAGAGCCCAACTACCACAAGGCCCTCGAGAAGCTCCAGGGACGATAGGCGTTCTTATCTAAACAATTGACACTTGACTTGGCCAACAACGATGTAATG
>CAVSSM010000004.1:0-81711 GCA_963730605.1 uncultured Chlamydiae bacterium | reverse complement strand
ATTCCTGAGGGGAATTTCCCCATTTATCTCCATGACTTCCCCAAGGTGTTACGATCCTTGGATGGGCCTTCGTATTGCCCCTATTCTCATTCAGATTCAGCGCCATTTCGGGACTGTGATGGGAGCTGAATTGAAGAAAAAAATAGCGGCTGCCCTCCCCAAGCTTTTGAAACATGCCGAAAGCCGAATCGACCACCCCTTTGGGAGCACCGCTTTCTAAAATTGCACGGAATGTCTTCCGACTATAGCCCTAAGGCCCCTGACGAATGGTTTCATTGGCTCATGAGCGAGCAGCTCAATTCTTTAGAGTGCGAACGCGTTATCCCTTATCATCCGGATCTCCAAGCATTATTAGGCGAGGAGGTCCAAGAAAAGGGGGAGCCGCGGCCCACGCCTCTCGAATGGACGTTGGCGGAAAAAACGGGGTTTCCCGAACGGCTGCAGAAAGACCACATTGCTATGCTCCATGCGGCGCTCCTTTTTCCTATCTCAGAGCCAAGGATATTACCTTCCAGCGCGTTTGTTCTGATTCCAGAGAGGCCTCGCCTCCTTTGGAGGGGCGGCTGCAAACTGCACAGCTTATCCGCGCCAGGAGGCCATTTGAAAGAGGGGAAGATCTATTTCGATCTACCGGAGCCTCCTCTCGTAGAGAAGGGGGATCTTATCGAAGCGGGTCTTTATTGCGACATCTCTCCAGAGACGGAGCTGACGATCTGCGGGAAAAAGGGGACGGTATTTCCTCTTGGGGCAACTGTAGAAATCCGGACTTCAACTCTTATGGTCGAATTGCGGTTCGACCTTGAGGCAGGAGAGGGCGATTTTTGCGGACAGATAACGCGCGCGAATCGGCCTGCCCAAACAGCTTGTAAGGGCGAGCTTCTTTACGAAGCCTTCGATTGGCGGATCGCGATGCGCACCTTGCGCCGCTCTCCGAACTGCCGCATTGCATTAGCCATGAACGTTAAGTAACCGCTGGAGCGGCTACAGGAGCTGCGTAAGCGGTATTCTTCTGGAGCGAGGCGCTGTCGATGGCAAGGCCCATTGCGTGCATGCCGTTATCGACGTAGAGCACTTCCCCGGTGATGGCTGAGGCGAGGGGAGAGACGAGGAATGCCGCAGCAGCGCCCACTTCCTCTCCGTCGAGGTCTTTGGTTAAGGGAGCGTTGGCTTTGAAATAACCGATCATATCGTCGATCACCCCAATGGCGCGGGCCGCGCGGCTGCGGAAGGGGCCTGCCGAGATGGCGTTGATTCTGAGATTCCATTTACGGCCGGCTTCCCAAGCGAGGGTGCGGGTGTCGCTTTCAAGGGCCGCTTTCGCAGAGCTCATTCCTCCGCCATAACCGGGAATGCACCGTTCGGAGGCGATGTAGGTCAAAGACAAGGCGGCGGCGCCGGAGGCCATGATTGGGCCGAAGTGGGCGAGCAGGCTGATGAATGAATAGGAAGAAGAACTCATAGCGGCGAGATACCCTTTCCTCGAGGTATCGAGAAGCGGCTTGGTCACTTCAGGGGCGTTCGCTAAGCTGTGGATCAGGATGTCGATCTTGCCGTAATCGGCCTCCACCTGTTTCGCCACTTCGGAAATGGTGTAGCCGGTCAGTTCCGCATAGCGCTTGTTGCCCTGGATCTCTTGGGGGACGTCGGCCATCGTGTCGAAGACGGCGTCGATCGGATAAATCTTGGCAAACTCGAGATTTTTCCCATTTTTCAATTTGCGGGAGGCATCAAACTTGCCATTCGCGAGCGAGGTTTTGAAAATCTTGAGGATCGGAGCCCAGGTGCCGACAAGGATCTCTGCTCCTGCCTCAGCGAGCGATTTGGCAATCGCCCATCCAAAGCCATGGTCGTCGCCGATTCCGGCGATAAATACTTTTTTTCCTTTCAGGTCGATTCCTAACATAAAACCCCAGAGTTTACAGCGGTAGTTTATCAGTTTCTCCAAAATTGTAAAAGGAAAAGGGAGGGAATTTCACTTTTTTCTTGATGGCGAGTAAATAATTTTTTATATCTCTAGGAATTCGGTTCAAACGAGGGATGCATGCGGACGATTGCGATTGTAAACCAGAAAGGCGGCTCGGGCAAAACAACGACGGCCGTCAACTTGGCGGCGGCCTTGGCTGAGGCGGGCAAAAAGGTGCTGCTCATCGATCTCGATCCGCAAGGTTCGGCATCCCTTTGGTATGGGCTCAAAGACCGGGGCAAGTGGCTCTACGAAGCGTTGACGGAAGATGGGAAATTGGAGGATGCGATTGAAAAGACCTGCATCGAATCGCTTCACATGGTGGCTTCCTCGCCCATGTTGGCCGGCGTCGAAAAGACGCTCGCGAATGAAGTCGCCTCCGAGATCATCCTCAAAACAAAGGTGGAAAAATTGCCCGGCAGGCCTTGGAATTACCTCTTGATCGATTGCCCCCCTGCGCTTGGCATCCTTTCGCTCAATGCGCTGACAATGGCGAACGAGGTTCTGATTCCCGTCGAGGCCCATGTGATGGCTCTTCATGGACTTGTCCAACTTCTCAAAACGATCAATTTGGTCAAACAGCGTTTGAACAAAAATCTTGCAATTGCCGGCATTTTAGCGTGCAGGGTCGATTTACGGACGAAACACTCTCAAGAAGTGCTAAAGCAACTGAACCAGCGGTTCGCCGGACAGGTCTGCAATACGGTGATCCGGGAAAACATCCGCTTGGCGGAAGCGCCGCTCCACTTGAAGCCTGTCACCATTTATGATCCGTCTTGCAAGGGCTCGAAAGATTACCGCGCTCTTGCAGAAGAAATCATCGGGCAGGAAAAGAAAAAAAAGGAAAAGTGACTATTTACCTGAGTTTTGGGTTCATTTGCCTGAGCTTCAATTTGTTTCGGCATCTTTTTGACTTTTCGCCTCGGCAAGATGCTCGTCCCGATATTGCTCTCGGCTCCAAAGCGCAAAAATATGCTCGAAATATCCTTGAATCTCACAGACAAATGAACCCAAAACTCAGGTTATTTAATTTTTTTTTGGACTTTCATTACCATGGACCTGCGCCAGCCTTCCGCTGTCAAAACGCGGGTGTGGGCGATCTCTTGGAGAGGTTTAAGGCTTTTGGGTTCAGGCGCGACTGGAGGAGGTTCATGTTTTTTGGCTGGCTTAACGGGTGCCGCCGCAGCCATATCCGGTTTGGCTAGTTTGGCCGGTTTGGGAGGGGGAGCTTCTGGTTTTTTCTTTCTAAAAAAAATCATGTCACGTAGGATACCCTTCATCAAGGGTCTTTGTCAAGTTTTAATCCGCTGCTAGTAGGTTTCGGTTCCTGATTTTTATTTTCGGGATCGCTGAAGTAGTATTCTCCCACTTTTCGGGCAATGGGCGCTTCATCCGTCACGAACCTCCATAACTTTTTCGTCCAGTAGGAGTAGTAGGCTGCCTGGATTTCTTTGCCTGGGTGGTTAAGGATTGTACGTATATTATCGAAGACCCTATAGCATTCATAACTAGCATAGGATAGAACAAGAAAACCTAGAGTCGGGAACAGGTGTTGATTGTACGCATTGAGGATGGCAAGCCCGAAGCTAAAAGCGGTGAGGCTGCCAAAGGCGACTCGGGCTGTTTTGACGCGAGCCAACCCTCCCTGTCTCATCATAAGGATTTGCTGGGGAAGCGTCCAATCCCGAATAAACTTGATAAGATGAAGTCCCAAATCCATAGCCCTTCATTTTAATTCATTTCTCATTTAAAATAAATACGAGTAAAAATTTGATTTGATGAGGCTCTCAGCAATGACGAAAATGAAGATCCGGTATCTAGGCGATCTGCGTACTGAATGCATCCATTTGGAATCGGGAGTGAAGATCTTGACCGATGCCCCAAAAGACATCGAGGGAAAGGGGACGGCCTTTTCGCCGACCGATTTACTGGCGGTCAGCGTCGCAAGCTGTATGATCACCCTTATGGGGATAGTAGCGAAAAAAGTAGGGTTCGACCTATCTGATACGACGGCGGAAGTGGAAAAAGAGATGGCGCTCACGCCAAAGCGCCGCATAGGAAAAGTCATCGTCCGGATCCGGTGCCCCCGCTTGCCGCAGCCTCAGATACGCGAGAAGCTCGAACAAGCCGCGCTGCAATGCCCCGTCCATGCGAGCCTCCACGAGGACGTCAAGCAAGAAATCGATTTCGTGTGGGGACTCTAAGAGGTAGATCTAAAGAATGCGCTATCAGAATTTCCGCTCTTTTCAGAAGCATCTTGCTTCAGCGGCGCCGGATCGCCTGTGCAGGTGCTACCTTGTAATGGTTCCGGATGACTATGAACGGGCCAAAGCGATCCGAGCGATCCTCGCCCATCTCCAAGAGCGTCCGCAGACCGCATTCAACGGCGAAGAAGCCGAGTGCCGCCAAATCGTAGGCGAGCTACTCAGCCCTTCGCTTTTCGGAGGAGAGCCGGTCGTAGTTCTCGACCAGGCGGAGAAAATGGGAAAGAAGGAGCTCCAAATGCTCTCCGAGCTTGCCGCCGGGGCGGGAAACTACGGATATCTCCTTTGCGGAGCGCGGTCTAAACTCTCGATTGCCCCAGCTTTTGAAAAAGCTGGGGTTGTCTTCGATCTCACGGAGGAAAAACCTTGGGATAAAGAAAAGCGGCTCTCCGAGCAAATCATCGAGCGGGCCCAAAGCGGGGGAAAACGGCTGGCCTCCGATGCTGTACCGCTTCTTTTCGAGCGGTTGGGGAGCGATGCGGCCCTGCTGGAGAGCGAAATCGACAAACTGATCTGCTTTGTGGGGATAAGGCCGATGATCGAAAGATCCGATGTTTTCCGGATCTCGGCCTGCAGCCGCGAGTTGACCTTTTGGCAAACAGCCGAAGCGATCGTCTGGGAAGGGGAGAGCCCTCCGATGGATCCCGCGGCCTTTCACAGTATCATTCCGAGCCTGCGCTCTCAATTGCAGATAGGGCTGAAGCTCTTAAGTCTTCTCGCTGCTAAGACGCCCCGTGAAGAATGGTCGTCGTTCCTGCCGCGCCTTTGGCCAAAAATGCTCGAAAAAAGGAGCGCTCAGGCAGCAAAGCTTGGCCGCTCATTTTTTAAAAACGGGCTTGATCTCCTGTTTCACATTGAGCTCCTCTCGCGAACAGGAGCGGGGCGCGAAGGGGCTCTCCTAGACTTATTCCGGATGAGGTTGCATGTCCAGTAGAGGCCGATTGATCCTTCTTCCAAACGTTTTGGAAGAATCGCTGCCCGCTCAGCCGTTTTTGCCAGCGTCTCTTCAGGCGGCCGTAGAGGGGCTCGATGGGCTTATTGCCGAGAGCGAGAAGGGAGCGCGTAGGTACCTGCGCCGTTTTTTGAGCCACGAGAAAATGGCCGCGCTTCCCTTGCGGCTTCTCAATGAGCACACCCCACGCAAGGAGATCGAAGAGTACCTATTACCCGTATTGGGCGGCCAGGTATGGGGCATTGTTTCAGACGGGGGGCTTCCTTGCATCGCCGATCCGGGCGCCGATCTTGTGGCAGCCGCGCGCCGAGCCAAAGTGGAGGTCGAAGCTATCCCAGGCCCTTGTTCCCTGACCTTAGCGCTGCAACTCTCAGGATTTTCTGGGCAGCGGTTCCGCTTTCACGGATATCTGCCCAGGATGGCGGGCGAGCTGGAAAAAACCGTCCGTGATCTAGAGAAGGCTGCGATCGGGGAGACCCAGATTTGGATCGAAGCGCCGTATCGGTCCGCCAAGATGTTTGACGCCCTGAAACAGTGGCTACAACCTGGGACTCAGCTTTCTCTTGCCGTCAGCCTCACGACTCCCGCAGAGCGAGTAGCGTCACATACTGTCCATGAGTGGCGGGCCCTCTCTTTTGAGATCGGCAAAGAGCCCGCGGTGTTTTTGATCCAGAGATCTTAGTAACGCGAGTTTCGGATAACAAAGTAGAGCTGATCTGCAAATCCTCGCTGGCAGATTTGGAGCGGCGCGAAACGCGCCAAAGGCCGCGCTCGCCCGTATCTGTAGAGCGATCTCTTTGCATCTCAGCCTTTATTATCCGAAACTCGCGTTTAGTAGTTCTTGCCTTTCTCGTAGCGGCCCATGAGCTGGCACTGGGTGACGATATGTCCCTTCATCGCCCCTTCTACAGCTTGTTTTGTCGCCCCTACGTGCAAATCGAGCATCTTGTCC
This sequence comes from uncultured Chlamydiae bacterium, assembly GCA_963730605.1. Classification (GTDB taxonomy): domain Bacteria; phylum Chlamydiota; class Chlamydiia; order Chlamydiales; family SM23-39; genus CAIPFQ01. Next base: position 75,580 of record CAVSSM010000004.1, on the reverse strand, counting down.
AGAGCGTATAGCTTAAAAAAATAACGGTGCTCGCGGTCAGGAGGGCAAGGGCCGATGTATTGGTTTTTGCCGCCTGTATTTCGTCCTTGAAGGCCTTGGGGTACGGAATTTTCGGGGATGCTCCGGAGATTCGGCATCATATTAAAGACGATCCAATGGTCGTACATCCGTTCGGGGCGGACGCTGGCAGGGACATCGGGATCGTCCATGATGAGACACAAGCTTTTCGCTGCCGGAGGAACGCCGGCGATTTCAAGCGGTGGGCTGATGTTTTTTCCTTCGCAGGTGTAGAGCGATGGGATGATGCCCCCTTCTTTGAATGCGCGGCTTGTCAGTTGCATGGATCCTCCTTGAGCGAAATCCATCTTGAATATATCCTTACTTGGTTTATGCTTCCAAGAAGTTTTGGCACGCATGACGGGTCATTCCACGCTGACGAAGTGACGGCTTGCTCCCTGTTGCTCCTGTTCGACCGGATCGACAGAGATAAGATTCACCGGACGCGCGACCCGGAGATTCTCGCCCGGTGCGATTACGTCTGCGATGTGGGCGGCGTTTACGATCCCAGCAAACGGCGCTTCGACCATCATCAGATCGAATACCAAGGGCCGATGAGCAGTGCTGGGATGATCCTCCTCTACTTGAAAAATCAGGTCATGATTTCTCCCCACCTCTATGAATCGTTCAACAAAGTGATCATCATGGGAGTCGATGCGCATGACAACGGCCGCGTGACCCTACCGCCCGGTATCACGTCGTTTTCCCAAGTCGTCTCCAATTTCCTGCCCATCGAATACGAATCGCCCCAAGAGGTCGTGAACGAGGCTTTTTTCGAAGCGGTCGATTTTGTTCATGGGTACCTCGACCGGTTCCAAAAGCGCTTTGCTTACATGCTCAACTGCGAGAATTTCGTGAAAATCGCGATGGCTGAATCGCAGAACGTCCTGATCTTCGACCACCCTCTTCCCTGGATGGAAAATTTTTTCGAACTGGGGGGAGATTTGCATCCGGCCGAGTTTATCATCATGCCTGCCGGCAAGCACTGGAAGCTGCGCGGGATCCCCCCGCATCTCCATGAACGGATGCAGGTACGGAGGCCGCTGCCAGAGAGCTGGGCAGGCCTCCATGAAGAAGAGTTGAAGCAAGTCTCCGGCATTCCCGGCGCGATTTTTTGCCATAAGGGGCGGTTCATCTCCATCTGGGAGACGAAGGAAGATGCAATCAAGGCGCTGCACATCGCAATGAAAAGGTAGGTGCCTTGAACCTATCCAAGTAAAATTTTTCGTCGAGTTTTTGGATTATTTTGGCCGATTTTCGACTTCAAATTCGGGGGGTAATATACATGATGTCGATATTGCCCCCCGAAATTTGAATCGAAAATCGGCTCAAAAGAACCGAAAAATCGACTGAAACTTTTTATTGGGATAGGTTCTTATGACTATGACGACCGTTTTTGGCAAAATCATCCAAGGGAAGATCCCTTGCAAAAAAGTGTTTGAGAACGAACGGATTTTGGCGATCGAGGATATCCATCCGATCGCCCGGGTCCATATCCTCATCATGCCAAAGAAAGAAATTCCGAGTTTGCAGCGGATAGAGCCGCACGATCTCCCTTTGATCGGTGAAATCATCGAAGTGGCTCAGAAGATTGCGATCGAAAAGGGGGTTGCCGATGGCTATCGGCTGCTCACCAATAACGGCCCCGATGCCGGCCAAACGATTTTCCACCTTCATTTCCACCTCATCGGCGGCCGCATCCTCGGCCCTATGGGGTAGTCATATTCCTGAAAATTTCGGCGGTGCAATAGTGGTCTAGTCTTTACTATTTTATTGCGTCCTACTGTGAGGTGGTATTCCCATTCTTCCATTATATGGCGGGCATCTGGCATAAGAAGGAAGTGATGAGATGTCTGTCTATTTTCGCCATTTTGCTCCTGGGTTCTGCTTCCGTTAGCAAGGAAGAAGAAGGGGTCAGGAGAGTTCAGGCCCATCTCTTGATCGACGACCCGGCTTCGGCTCTCCAAGAGGCCTTGAGCCTTTCGGAGCAATGCCCTGATTCGCGGCTCGTGGGTTCAGTCCTCGTCGAAGCCTTTGCTGCGGGAAAGCGAGAAGACGAAGCCCTCGACGCCTGGCACCGCCTCTCTGCCAAATATCCCGACCTCATCCAAGAGCGACATTTGCTGGAAGAGCTTTCATGGGGGATTTTGAAGAAAGGGTTAGACTCGACTCAGAACGGCGTCAGGCTGGCGGCATTGATCGGCGCCTATTTGACTCATGATGTCCGCGCTGTAGCGGTTTTGCAAAAGATGATGCGCGATTCCAACGCGATCATCCGATCCATTGCGGTCCAGATGTCCTCCTCTTACCAGGATGCGCCGTTGAAAGACGAGATCATGAGGTTGATGGAGGAAGAGCGGGTCTGGGTCGTCCGCCTCGAAGTGATCAAAGCGATCGGAGCCTTGAAAATGAAGTCGCTAGCTCCAAAACTCCAGGCGATCGTCCAGTCGGAAAGGGCGACTTACGAAGAGCGTCAGATCGCGATCGAAGCGCTCGTGAATATTTACGAAGACATTTCTCTTCCCGAATTCCAGGCCCTCGCCGCAAGCAATCGAGCGGGAATCCGCCACTTGGCCTGTTCGATCGCAGCGCATTTCAAACTGCGGGATGCAAAGCTTGAAATTCTAAAGCTCATCCAAGACACTCATCCCGACGTCCGGATCGCGGCATTGAACGCATTCGGACTTGTTTATCGGGATGAAACGCCTGCGGGCGAGGCAAAAGAAGCGCTGAAGAACCTCCTCTCGGATCCGCACCCTGCGGTGGCGATCACTGCCGGATGGGCCGCCATGCTCGTGGACCCCTCTTTCGGAGCGCCGGCTTTAGAAAAATGGTTGGCCGATTCTCTCCCGGAGAACCGGCGCCTCGCTGCCGCTGCTCTGACAGCTACGGGAAAAAGAGGAACCGATCTCGCCCTGAAAACGATCAAGGGCGGAAGCGACCCTTATGTAAAAGCCAATCTTGCCCTAGGGCTTTTAGGGCAGAGGGTCGAAACGGGCCTATGCTGCGACTCGATTTATGAATTTTTGCAAAGCGAAAAGCGGATGTGGATGTGGGATACCCGCCCAAACCCGCTCTTTCAAGTCCTGGCGCCGAGCCAAGTCCGCTACGTCGACCACATTCCCAACTACCCCGAATCGATCGATCAAATGACCCGGCTGAATCTGGTATCGCTCCTAGCCATTGTCGAAGATCCGAGAGCAAGCGATGCCCTCAAGAGTTTCTTGCAGAAAAGGAGCTGGGGGATCAGCGGCGTCGCCGCGGCCACTCTCCTTCAAGAGGGGGACGAATCAGCCCTCGCAATCGTCCGTGAATGTTTGAAGGATAACGACCCGAATGTCCGGTTGCAAGCATGCCTTGTATTGGCGATGATGGGCCGCGACGAATCGGTCCTGAGCGATTTGCAAGGGGCTTATGCCGGCGCGAATCACGAACGGAAACTCCATATTTTAGAAGCGCTTGGGCGGATGGGCACTGCCCATTCGTTCAGCTTTCTCGTTGGCATTTTCCGAGAACCTTTTCCTATTTTGCGCGTCGCTGCAGCGGCCGCGCTCATCCAATGCCTCAACAGATGACGAAAGAAAAAAAAATCCTCGAGGCAAGAAAATATCTCAAAGAAATGGGGGCTGACGGTTGGCTGCTCTATGATTTTCATAAGAGGAATCATCTCGCGCACCAATTCCTCGAAATTCCAGAGCATGAGATGGTATCGCGCCGTTTTTTTTATTGGATTCCTGCCATGGGTACCCCCGTCAAGATCGTCCATGCGATCGAACCCCATATCCTAAACGCATGGCCGGGAGAAAAGAGAATTTTTCTCTCTTGGCAGTCGCTCCGCACAGAACTCGAGGCTGCCATATCGGGCTCGCGGCGGGTGGCGATGGAATATTCCCCCCTCAACGCAAACCCTTATGTTTCCTATGTAGATGGAGGGACGGTCGACCTCGTCCGCTCCTTTGGGCCGGAGATTGTCAGTTCGGGGCCGTTTTTGCCTCATTTCACCGCTGTGATCGATGCCAAGCAAGGGGAGAGCCACATCCGCGCCGCATCGGCCCTCGATAAAATCGTGAAAGAGACGTGGCAGTGGATCGGAGAGCGCTTACGAGAAGATAAACCGGTCAACGAATACCAGATCCAGCAGCGGATCATGAAGGACTTTGAACGGCTTCATTTGATCACGGATCACCCTCCCATTGTTGCAGTCAACGCCCATAGCGCCGATCCCCATTTCGAAACTGCAAGCCTGGACCCGAGCCTTCTTAAAAAGGGGGATTTTCTCCTGATCGATTTATGGGCGAAAGAAAAGGGGGAAGGGGCAGTGTTTGGGGATATTACGAGAGTTGCAGTCGCAAGCGAGCGCCCGACCGCGCGGCAAAAACAAGTATTCGATGCCTGCGCTGCCGCTCAGAAAGCCGGCATTGCTCTCGTGAAGCGCCGCTTTGCCGAGAAAAAAAAGGTCTTAGGATTTGAAGTGGACGACGCGGTAAGGAAAGTCATTCAGATAGCGGGTTTCGGGGATAATTTTCTTCACAGGACCGGTCATAGCATCGAGATCCAATTGCACGGAAGCGGCGCTTCTTTAGACAACCTGGAAATGCACGACGATCGGCCCATTTTGCCCGGGACTTGTTTTTCGGTAGAACCTGGAATCTATCTATCCAAGGAATTCGGCATCCGCCTTGAATCCGACGTATACGTCCATCAAGATGGCCGAGTCGAGGTGACCGGCGGGGAGCAGGATGAGATCCGCTGCCTTCTCTAAGCTCTAGAACAATTTGACCCTCAGCCCATCGTAGTTCTGCTTTGAGACAAGTTCTTGCAGGGCAGTGAAAGTGAGTGGCGCGCGGGCTTGATCCTTGAACACAAAATAAGCGTCCGACCCCTCCAGGAGCTGGTCGAATCGCCGCTGATCGAATGCTTTCGGGGTGCAGGCGCCAAGATCGGCCAGCTGCAGTTGAAGCGTAGGTTGGGAGATCGTCTGTAAAACAAGGGCTGCTTGGAGCGCCGCGGGGATCGCTTCGCATTCTAATTTCTTCCAGCCTCCCAGGCGCCCGTGGTGGCGCAGAATTGGATTTTCCGTCCTGTTATATAGATTATTCTCGTGTTCTTTAAAGTGTTTTTCCGCTTTATGGCATAAATAATTGTAGGATGCGATCGCAGGCAAAAGGGCTCTTAGAGGTTCCTTGGGGTTCGCCTTCCGCAGCAAATCCATCGGAAGCTTCTCTAAGGACAGATGATGTTTTTCGAAAAATGCCTTGATTTGCGGGCTTGTCCAATGCCGAATGCGGGCAAACTCATGGGCTGTGTCAATCGCTTGCCTCGCCGCTTCCGAGCAATCCAGCGAGAGACCGCCCTCTAGAAGGGGGAGAGCGCTGAAGATTAAGGGGATTGTGAGGGCCGGAGAGAGGGGCGAAAGAAGGCCGATCGAGATGGCAAGGAAGACTGCCACGATCGCAATGAACGCGACGAGGCAGACTTTAGAAGCCAGGCTGTAAAGAGCCGCTTTCCGGCTCCGCTCATGCGCAATTTTTTGAGGAAGTTCAGTTACATAACGGCTTAACTGAGGCGTCGTGGGTCTGGAGGTAATCGCGGATCCAGAGGTTACTGCAAGCGACATAGGTTTCCTTTTTTGCTCTTAAAGAATACACGAATGGGGAGTATGATCCTAATCAAGAAATATTTAGAGGGTGTTGCTGAATTATCGATAGAAGCTTAAATCAGCAACACCCTCTTAAGGTCACTAAAAATTTTAGAGCTTCTTTCTTCATGCGCAAATGAATGTGGGCAAGTCCGTTAGAGCGATTGGCGGAAAGGGAAGCGGCGATGCCGAGGTCGCGGACGTAGTCGGGGGGCTGTTTGAGGATCGTCTCGGGAGGCTCGCCGCTATATACATTGATGAGAAGGGCTGCGAGCCCAGCGGAGATCAGGGCGTCCGAGCCCGCTTCGAAAAAGACCAAACCATCGATAAACCGAGCGGCGAGGTACAGGTTGCTTTGGCAGCCGGAAACGAGATTTTCAGGGACCTTGAGAGCAGGTGGCAATGTCGGTAAGCTGCGCCCGAGGTCGATCAGCGCCTTGTAGCGGTCTTCCGCCGATAGAAATTGAGGGAAGAATTTTTTAACCGCATTAGCTTTTTCTTGAAAAGTACCGCTCATAAGCATTTATTAACAAGGGTGGTAAAAAGTTGACAATCTGCTTGCTGCGCCTCCCTTCGGGCCGATTCGCTTCGCTCATCTGCTCCGCGAGAAAAAGGTTCCTCGAACCTTTTTCTCGATTCCGCAGCCAAATCGATCTTTCTCGTCGCCCTTGCCTCTGGCAATGGTGCTCCTCGTTCAGAACGGGGGCTTTGCCCTCTTCGATTTGGCGGCGGCTCGCTGGCGCATATGGTCATCTTTTTACTACCCCCGTTAATAGTGTTTGACAACATAGCCGAAATCCTGTTTGATTGTAAGCATTTCCGAGCCGAATATTCTATGTCGAAAGAAGAAACGATCAAGATGGAGGGTAAAGTTGAAGAGCTTTTGCCCAATATGAATTTTAGTGTAGTCCTTGAGAACGGGATGCGAGTCATCGCTCACCTGAGCGGGAAGATGCGGATGCGGAATATCCGAGTCTACGCAGGTGATGCCGTAACGGTCGAGATGTCGCCTTATGATTTGACGAAAGCGCGGATTGTATACCGTCAAAAATAGTTGGTTGAATAAGGATTGATTTTATTGTCCCAAGTAGCCTTAATCTAGCATGCTTTTAGGAATCGTGAAAGCGCCCGCCCAGGTAGCTCAGTGGTAGAGCACTTGCATGGTAAGCAAGTGGTCGTAGGTTCAATTCCTATCTTGGGCAAAAATAAAGAACGGAGGATCTAAGAAAATGGCAAAAGAAGCTTATCAGAGAACGAAACCCCACGTAAACATTGGAACGATCGGCCACGTCGACCACGGTAAAACAACGCTGACCGCTGCCATCACTAAAGTGTTGGCTGAAAAAGGGCAAGCGAAATTTCGCGACTACGCTTCGATCGACAATTCGCCGGAAGAAAAAGCACGGGGGATTACGATCAACGCGTCCCACGTAGAATATGAGACAGACAAGCGGCACTATGCGCACGTAGACTGCCCTGGCCACGCCGACTATGTCAAGAACATGATTACCGGCGCGGCGCAGATGGACGGAGCGATCCTCGTTGTTGCCGCCACCGACGGTCCGATGCCGCAGACGAAAGAGCACATCCTGCTCGCACGTCAAGTCGGTGTTCCTGCGATCGTCGTATTCCTGAACAAGATGGATATGATCGGCAAAGGGGATGAAGAGCTCGTCGAACTCGTTGAAATGGAATTGACCGAACTTCTCGATCCAAAGGCTATAAGAATGTCCCGATCATCCGTGGCTCGGCTCTCAAAGCTCTCGAAGGGGATCCAGCACTATGTTCAAGTCGATTGTCAAATTGATGGAAACGGTTGACGAAAAAATCCCAACGCCGGTTCGTGAAGTGGACAAGCCTTTCTTGATGCCGATTGAGGATGTGTTCTCGATCTCTGGCCGCGGAACTGTGGTTACAGGCCGTGTCGAAAGAGGCAAAATCAAGGTCAACGATAAGATCCAACTTGTCGGCATCCGCGAAACCCGAGACACCGTTGCGACTGGTCTTGAAATGTTCAACAAAATTCTAGATGAAGCGCTCGCTGGCGAAAACGTGGGAGTTCTTCTGCGCAGTATTGAGAAAGAACGATGTAGAGCGCGGAATGGTTCTCGCTGCTCCGGGAACTTGCACTCCGCATACAAAATTCAAAGGAACTGTTTACGTTCTGACTAAAGATGAAGGCGGCCGCCATAAGCCGTTCTTTACAGGATATCGTCCGCAGTTTTATTTCCGCACGACAGACGTAACGGGAACCGTTGAGCTGCCGGCAGGAACCGAGATGGTTATGCCTGGCGATAACGTTGAATTGACAGCTGAACTGATCCATCCGATTGCGATGGAAGAAGGGATGCGTTTTGCGATCCGCGAAGGCGGTAGAACCATTGGAGCTGGAACCATTTCTAAAATCTTGAAATAGGGATGCAAGCGAGGGTGTATCCTAAGGGGCCCCCAAAGTCGCATCGTCTTTCGGGAAAATTGGGGTGTGTAGCTCAGCTGGTAGAGCAGCGATCTCCAAAGTCGCGGGTCGGGGGTTCGAATCCCTCCGCACTCGAGAAGGGGTCCCTAAAGTCGCATCGACTTTGGGGAAAAATAGTTAGACCGGCAGGATAGGTATGACGACGATTACGACGGAAAAGAAAAAGGCTTCGTACTTTCGAGAAGTTCAAAATGAATTGAAAAAAGTGACATGGACCTCGAAGGAAGAGTTGATCTTTTGTACGAAGGCCGTCATCATCGCGACTTTCGTGTTTGGTTTTGCTATTTATTTGGTAGACTTAGGAATTAGCGGAGCCTTGCATGCCGCAAACACGCTGTTTCAAGCAATATTTGGTTGAAGGGTCCTCCAAAATCGCATCGACTTTGGGTAAAAAAGGATAGGGGAGTATGCATAAGTGGTATGTCGTTCAAGTCATGTCGAGCCAAGAGAAGAAGGTGAAGAAATCTCTCGAGGAATTCCGCCATGCGAAAGGATTCGATGACGATATTTCCGAGATCTTGATCCCGACCGAAAATGTATCGGAAGTGAAACGGGGCCAGCAGAAGATCAGCGAAAAGCGGATGTGGCCAGGCTATCTCCTCGTGAAAATGAATCTGACTGAAGAGGCTTGGGCCTATGTAAAAGATACAGACGGCGTCATCGACTTGTTGGGCGGCGCAAATCCAACTCCTTTAACGGAGAAAGAAGTGGCCGACATCATGAAAGAGTTGGAAGACCGGAAGAAAGGAATTGTGCAAAAGCACAAAGTCGATGTGGGAGACAAGGTCAAGATTACCGATGGAGTTTTTATCAATTTCATTGGAACGGTGACCGAAGTGAATCACGAAAAAGGACGATTGAGCGTCATGGTATCGATTTTCGGGCGCGATACCCGCGTCGACGACCTGGAATTTTGGCAAGTGGAAGCTACGTCAGAAAATACAGGTTAGATATGTAAGGGGTCCCCCAAAGACGCATCGTCTTTGGGGGGAAATAACGATGAGGAGAAGGAGAGATCCTTCGTTTGAACTCATGAGAGGATTGAAATGGCAAAAAAACTCGTCAAGCAGATCAAACTGCAAATTCCCGCAGGAAAGGCGAATCCCGCCCCTCCCATTGGCCCTGCCTTGGGTTCGGCTGGCATCAATATCATGGCCTTTTGCAAGGAATTCAACGCAAAGACCCAAGATAAAGCAGGGGACGTTCTCCCTGTCATTATCAGCGTTTATACGGATAAATCATTCAGCTTTATTACGAAGCAGCCGCCCGTGTCACGGATGATCCTGAAAGAACTCGGCATCGAGTCAGGATCCAAGGTGCCGAACCGCGATAAAGTCGGCAAGATGACCCGTGCACAAGTAAAGAAGATTGCCCAATCGAAAGCCGAAGACATGCGGATCGTTTCTGTGGAAGCCGCAGAGATGATGGTCATGGGAACAGCGCGCTCCATGGGCGTAGATATTGTGGAGGAGTAAGATGGCTCATCGATCGAAACGAATGAAAAAAATCGACGAGATGGTCGATCCAAATAAGATTTATAAGTTGGAAGAAGCTGTCGATATTTTAAAAAAATGCCCTTCCGTAAAATTTGATCAATCGGTCAATACCTCTTTGAAAATCGGCATCGATCCGAAAAAGTCGGATCAACAAGTGCGTGGCACAGTATCTCTCCCTCACGGCACAGGACAAAAAGTCATCGCTCGTCGTCATCGCCAAAGGGGATAAAGCCAAAGAAGCTCTCGATGCAGGAGCCGATTTTGTCGGCGCGGACGATCTCCTGGAGAAAATCAAAGGAGGATGGACCGATTTTTCTGCGTTGATCTCGACTCCGGACATGATGCGCGAACTGGGCAAGCTTGGTAAAGTGCTAGGTCCGAGAGGCCTGATGCCTACTCCCAAAGCCGGGACTGTAACGACAGATGTTGCGAAAGCGGTCAAAGAGGTCAAAGCGGGAAAAATCGAATTCAAAGTCGATAAAACCGGAAACGTCAACAATGCGGTTGGGAAAATGTCTTTTAGTGCGCCGCAGCTTGTCGACAATCTGAGGTCTCTGCTGCAGGCCATCGCCCGCGTAAGGCCTGCTAGCGCAAAAGGCAACTTCCTCCGCTCGCTCTATATTTCTACGACGATGGGGCCAGGGTTGAAAATCGATCTGCAGTCGCTGGATTTGGGTTAAGGGGGCAAGATGAGAAAGGAAAAACAACTGTTATTGAACGAGATTAAAGAGAAGATCAATGGCTCGACCGCCATGATCATTACTCGGTATGAAAAACTCGCTCCCAACACGCTTGGCAACTCCGCGATCAGCTCGCCAAATCGGGCGGGTTACTCGAGGTTGTCCGAAAACAAGTTTTTATGAAAGCGGCTGACCAATTGGGAATCGCCATCGATGCCGGCTTGTTAAAAGGCCATATCGGAGTTGTTTTCGTGAAACAGCCCGATGCAATGCCTTCGGCAAAACTGCTCTATAAATTCTCGGAAGAGCACGAACAGATGATCGAGGTGTTGGGAGGACAAATTGAAGGGAAATTCGTTCCTGGAGCCGATTTGGAAGTGCTATCCAAGCTGCCTGGAATCGACGAAATGAGCGCTATGCTTCTGGGGCTTTTCACATCGCCGATGTCCCAAATGCTTGCAGTCCTGGAGGCAGTGATGGCCGAGCCGCTTTCGATTATTAGCCAAAAAAGTGAATGAAATAGGAGAAAATCACCATGAGTCAACAATTAGATGAACTCGTCGAAAAGCTAAGCCAGCTTTCTGTGCTGGACATGGCTAAGCTGAAAGAAAAACTGGAAGCGAAATGGGGCGTAAAAGCGGCTGTAGCAATGGCTGCCGCAGCCCCAGCTGGGGCGGCTCCCGCAGAAGCGGCCGCTTCCGAGTCGACGGACTTCAAAGTTATTTTAGAAGGCCCAGTTACAGACGATAAGAAAATCTCGGTCATTAAAGCGGTTCGCGAAGTGACAGGCCTTGGCTTGAAAGAAGCCAAAGATCTTGTTGAAGGGGCTCCAAAAGATTTGAAAGCTAGCTGCCCTAAAGCGGAAGCGGAGGAAATTAAAAAGAAAATCACTGCTGCTGGCGCCAAAGTTACCCTGAAAGGGTTGTAAACTTTTCATGTCAAATTCGACTGCACTCATTTTTTATTGTACAAAGTCGAGTCTAAGTGCTATGTTATTTTAAGTTTCCTGCCGAGTGGAGGCTGTTTAAGGACGGCTTCTACTCTTATTTTTTGAATCAGTCTGCGTATAGGAGCGAGTACCCATGTTAAAAAAGCCGCCGAACCGGGTGAGTTTTCGCGAGAGGGAAGAGATTATCGATCTCCCGAATCTGATTGAAATTCAGATTAAGTCCTATAACCAATTTCTGCAATCGCATCTTTTGCCCCATGAGAGGGAAAATGTTGGGCTTGCAGGAAGTTTTTACCGAAATTTTTCCCATCAAATCGTACGATGAAAAAACGGTCTTGGAGTTTCTCTCCTATAATCTCGGGGTTCCCAAATATCTCTCCTGAAGAATGCATCCGCACGAGGGATCACCTACAATGTGACCCTGAAAGTGAAATTCCGTCTGACCGATGAGACGGGGATCAAAGAAGAAGAAGTCTATATGGGGACGATCCCTGTCATGACGGACAAGGGAACTTTCATCATCAATGGCGCTGAACGGGTCATCGTGTCCCAGCTCCACCGCTCTCCCGGCATTTCCTTCGAACAGGAACGGCATCCAAAAGGGACGATGATCTATTCATTCCGCATCATCCCTTATCGCGGCAGCTGGCTCGAAGCCTCTTTCGACAACAACGACTGATCTATATCTATATCGACAGAAAAAAACGCCGCCGCAAAATCCTCGCATCCACGTTCATCCGGACCCTTGGCTATTCCACCGACTCGGATATTCTCGAAGAGTTTTTTGAAACGGTCAAAGTAAAAATCAAATCGAAAAAGACTTCGTCAAACTCGTCGGAAAGATCCTTGCGGAGGATGTCGTCGATGAACAGACAGGCCTTGTTTTCGGCAAAGCGGGCGAAAAATTGACGACCGCAATGCTGAAACGGATGGTGGACGAAGGGATCCAGGCGGTTCGGATTGCCGAAGAAGCTGACGAGACGCATCCGATCATCAAAATGCTCTCTAAAGACACTACCGACTCTTATGAATCGGCCCTGAAAGATTTTTATCGCAAAGATCCGTCCCGGGGAGCCTCCGACCCTGTCGAATGCCCGCTCGGCCATCATGCGTCTTTTCTTCGACCCGAAACGATACAATTTAGGAAGAGTCGGCCGCTATAAACTCAACCGGAAACTTGGGCTTGGCACCTCCGATGAAGAGATGAATGTCGTTACGCTCCGCAAAGAAGACGTGATCGGGGCGCTTAAATATGTGATCCGCCTCAAACTCGGCGATGAAGCAGCGCATGTCGATGACATCGACCACTTGGGCAACCGCCGTGTCCGATCCGTCGGTGAATTGATCCAAAACCAATGCCGGATCGGCTTGGCCCGCATGGAAAAAATCATCAAAGAACGGATGAACCTGTTCGATTTCTCATCTGATACGATGACCCCGGGGAAAATCGTCTCTGCGAAAGGCCTTGCTGGAGTCCTTAAGGACTTCTTCGGACGGTCTCAACTCTCTCAATTCATGGATCAGACGAACCCCATCTCGGAACTGACTCACAAACGACGCCTTTCCTGCCTTGGGCCCGGCGGCCTCAACCGCGAACGGGCGGGGTTCGAGGTGCGCGACGTCCACCCTTCCCACTACGGAAGGATTTGCCCGATCGAAACGCCCGAAGGACCGAACATCGGTTTGATCACATCCCTTTCCACTTTTGCGAAGATCAACGAATTCGGATTTATCGAGACGCCCTACCGGATCGTCCGCGAAGGGGTTGTGACTGATGAGATCGAGTACATGACCGCAGACCAGGAAGCGGACTTCATCATCACGCAGGCCTCCACTCCTCTGGATAAACACAACATGTTCGACGCGAACCTCTGCTGGGCCCACCAGCGCGGGGAGCCGATGGAGATCGAGACGGCGAAAATTACTCACATGGACGTCTCATCAAAGCAGCTCGTGTCGATCGTGGCTGGCTTGATTCCGTTTTTGGAGCATGACGACGCGAACCGCGCGCTCATGGGATCCAACATGCAACGGCAGGCCGTCCCTCTGCTCAAGCCGGAAGCGCCGATCGTCGGAACCGGTCTGGAAGGACGATCTGCCCGCGACTCTGGAGCCGTCATCGTAGCTGATGGAAGACGGCGTTGTCGAATATGTAGATGGATATAAGATCGTCGTAGCGCCGAAGGACAATCCGCTCAATAAGCATACCTATGTCTTGAAGAAGTTCATGCGCTCCAATAGCGGAACGCTGCATCAATCAAACCCCTTTTGCGATGTCGGCGATAAAATCCATGCCGGGGATGTCCTCGCAGATGGTCCTGCGACCGATAAAGGGGAGATTGCGCTCGGGAAAAACGTCCTCGTGGCCTTCATGCCCTGGTGCGGCTACAACTACGAAGATGCGATCATCATTTCCGAAAAGCTGATCCGGGAAGATACTATACCTCGATCTACCTGGAAGAATTCGAACTTACCGCTCGCGATACGAAGCTCGGGAAAGAAGAAATCACGAAAGATATTCCGAATGTTTCCGAAGAGATGCTGAAAGATCTTGGCGAAGATGGGATCATCCGGGTCGGCGCCCATGTTGAGCCGGGCTCGATCCTAGTCGGAAAGATCACTCCGAAATCGGAAACCGAACTCTCTCCTGAAGAGCGGCTCCTGCGCGCCATTTTCGGTGAAAAAGCAGCCGATGTCAAAGACGCCTCTTTGACTGCGCCTCCAGGAACGGAAGGGGTCGTCATGGATGTGAAAGTCTTTTCGCGGCGCGACCGCCTTTCCAAAACAGATGATGAGCTTGTCGAAGAAGCGACCCGGATCAAAGACATCCATTCCGATTTCAAAACGAAAGAAGCTGAGCTCCAAATCGAATTCCATGAAAAGCTCGGCGCTCTTCTTCTCAATGAAAAGGCCCCCTCTTCCATCATGCATCGCAAAACGGGCGAAGTGTTAATCGAAGAAGGACAGCTCATCACTCAAGAAATGATCGAACAGCTGGAAAACGAGAAGGCCGAAGATCTGATCATGGCCGATAAAGAGATCTATATCGAGCTGAAAAAGATCCTGCGCGATTTCGAGCTGGCCTACCAGAGCTTGCAGATGCAGCATAAGTCTGAAATCGAATTCATGCGAAAAGGGGATACCGATCTCGATCCGGGCGTGATCCGCCAGGTGAAAGTCTATGTCGCGACGAAGCGAAAGCTCCAAGTCGGCGATAAGATGGCGGGCCGCCACGGAAACAAAGGCGTTGTCGCACGCCTCGTTCCGGAAGCCGATATGCCTTATCTTGCCGAACGGCGATACGATCGAGATCATCCTGAATCCGCTAGGCGTCCCATCGCGTATGAACATGGGGCAGCTGCTGGAGACGCACCTTGGCTACGCAGCGAAAAAAGCTGGCATTTATGTGAAAAGCCCCGTTTTCGAAGGTTTCCCGGAATCGAAGATCTGGGAGATGATGAAGACCCAGACGAATGTTCAAAGACGGGAAAGTCCTATCTCTACGATGGGCGGACCGGCGAACGGTTCGACAACCGGTGGTCGTCGGCTATATCTACATGATGAAGCTGAGCCATCTTGTGGCCGATAAGATCCACGCCCGGTCGATTGGACCCTATTCTCTTGTCACCCAGCAACCGCTTGGCGGAAAAGCTCAGATGGGCGGCCAGCGATTCGGGGAGATGGAAGTGTGGGCGTTGGAAGCGTATGGAGCCGCCCACCTTCTCCAAGAGATGATGACGGTCAAATCGGACGACGTAGCCGGAAGTACCCGGATCTATGAATCCATTGTCAAGGGCGAAAATACGCTCGTTGCCGGAACGCCTGAATCGTTCAACGTACTTGGTAAAAGAGATGCAAGGCCTTTGCCTCGATATCCGTACCGAATTTGTAGAGTAATGGAAAGCAAGAGTCTCTCGGTGCTCTCCGTGAGCTCGGTGGTGAAATAAAAGAAAGGTTGAAGATGCCCCCTTTTGATGCAGACGAAGATGTAAGAAGCTCCCATTTCGATAAGTTGACCATTAAGATCGCTTCCGATGATGTGATCGGAGATCAGTGGTCCCGAGGCGAAATTAAAAAACCTGAAACGATCAACTATCAGTACATTCAAGCCTGAAAAAGGAGGATTGTTTTGCGAGAAGATTTTCGGACCCACCCGTGATTGGGAGTGTGCATGCGGCAAATATAAGAAAATCAAGCACAAAGGGATTGTCTGCGATCGCTGCGGCGTCGAAGTCACTCTTTCGAAAGTGCGCCGCGAGCGGATGGCCCACATCGATTTGGCCGTTCCTGTTGTCCACATTTGGTTTTTCAAGACGATGCCATCCCGGATCGGCAATATTCTGGGGATGTCGACCGCCGACCTTGAGCGGGTCATCTACTACGAAGAATATGTCGTGACCGATCCCGGTCGCACTGACCTGCAAAAAAAACAGCTTGCTCAACGACAATGAATATCGCGAAGCCCAAGAAAAATGGGGCACCGACGGATTCGTTGCCAAAATGGGCGGCGAAGCGATCCAAGCTTTTGCTGCAAACCGAAGATTTGGCGGCTCTCGTCGTCGACCTCAAAGACAAGCTTCGCAAAACCAAATCGATGCAAGCGCGGATGAAACTCGCCAAACGGCTTAAGATCGTCGAAGGTTTTGCTACAGTCGACCAACAAGCCTGAATGGATGGTCTTGCCCGCAGTCCCCGTCATTCCGCCTGATTTGCGTCCTCTTGTCCCTCTTGACGGCGGACGTTTTGCCACATCCGATCTGAACGACCTCTATCGCCGCGTCATCAACCGAAACAACCGTCTGAAGTCGATTCTGAAACTCAAGACGCCTGATGTGATCGTCCGCAACGAAAAGCGGATGCTGCAGGAAGCGGTCGACGCCCTTTTCGACAACGGCCGCCACGGCCATCCGGTCATGGGCGCTGGAAACCGCCCTCTGAAAGCCCTTTCCGAAATGCTGAAGGGAAAGCAAGGGCGATTCCGTCAGAACCTTCTTGGAAAACGGGTCGATTATTCGGGCCGTTCCGTCATTGTCGTCGGCCCAGAACTGAAATTCAATCAGTGCGGCCTGCCGAAAAAAATGGCGCTCGACCTCTTCGAGCCGTTTATTGTGAAACGGCTTAAAGATCTTGGATACGTCTATACGATCCGCTCCGCGAAAAAGATGATTCAAAAACAAGCTCCCGAAGTGTGGGATGTTCTTGAAGAGATCATCAAAGGCCACCCTGTTCTTTTAAACCGTGCTCCGACGCTCCACCGGCTTGGCATCCAAGCGTTCGAACCTGTCCTCATCGAAGGAAAAGCGATCCGGATCCATCCGCTTGTCACGACCGCTTTCAACGCCGACTTCGACGGCGACCAGATGGCTGTCCACATCCCCCTTTCGATCGAAGCGCAGCTCGAAGCGAAGCTTTTGATGATGGCCCCTGACAACATCTTCCTTCCCTCTTCAGGAAAACCTGTGGCTGTCCCTTCTCAGGACATGATCCTGGGGCTCTATTACCTCATGCACGATCCGATCGTTCATGCCAGAACATGCGAAGGAGCCCAAAATCAAAGTCTTTGGGAGCCCGAAGAAGTGCTGATGGCCTATCATTCCAGCGGCAGCCACAACTGGCACGAGAAACTCTCGAAAGACCAGAGGATCGACCATTTGGGGCGCGGGCTGCACATCCATGAAAAAATCAAAGTCCTGATCGAGGGCGGCATCATCGAAACGACGCCGGGTCGGGTCATTTTCAATACGATCGTTCCTAAAGAGCTCGGCTTCCAGAACTATGTTCTTCGCAAAAAGACGGCTCTCCGAGCTTGTTCTCGAGTGCTATAAAAAAATCAATCTGGAAACGACGGTCCGGTTCCTGGACAAGATGAAGAACCTCGGCTTTGCCGAAGCGACGAAAGCGGCGATTTCGATGGGCACGTGCGACGTGAAGGTTCCCAGCCACAAAAAGCAGATGCTGGAAGAAGCCGCCAAACGGGTCGCTACGTTGTGAAGAAACAGTACGAAGACGGGATCATCACGGAAGGGGAGCGCCATTCGAAAATCATCAGTATCTGGACCGAAGTTTCCGATAAACTTTCCGAAGATCTATTCAAGCTGATTTACGATACGTCGACCGGCGATGCTCAACCCGCTATACCTCATGGTCGATTCGGGCGCGCGGGGTAATAAATCCCAAGTCAAGCAGTTGGGAGCCCTCCGGGGCTTGATGGCCAAGCCCTCAGCGGCGAGATCATCGAGTCGCCGATCACCGCGAACTTCCGCGAAGGGCTGACCGTGATGGAATATTTCATCTCCACGCACGGGGCCCGCAAAGGTCTTTCCGATACGGCGTTGAAAACGGCCGACTCGGGATATCTGACGCGCCGGCTTGGTCGACGTCGCCCAAGACGTCATCGTGACCCGCGAAGATTGCGGCACACTGAACGGGATCGAAGTGGGGGCCATCAAGCAAGGCACCGAAGAGCTTCTGCCGATCAAAGACAGGATTTACGGCAGGACCGTCCTTGAAGATATCTATCAGCCCGGCAACAGCACCAAGATCCTTGCCCGAGCTGGCGACATTTTGGCGGCCGTGCCAAGCCGAAGCCATCGATGATGCAGGCATCGAATTGATCCGCATCCGCTCTGCGCTTATTTGCGAAAGCCGCCGTGGCATCTGCGCCAAATGCTACGGACTCAATCTCGCTACCGGCAACGTCGTCGGGCATGGGCGAATCGATCGGCATCATCGCCGCCCAGTCCATCGGCGAGCCGGGAACGCAGCTTACGATGAGAACGTTCCACTTGGGCGGTATTGCTTCCGCAGGCTTAAGCCCTGAGCTCATCGCAGAGCATGACGGCATCCTGATTTATATGGATCTTCGCGTCGTCCAAAACGAAGAAGGGCATTGGCTCGCGCTCAACAAGAACGGGTCATTGCAACTTGTCCGCGATGAGGGACGAACTCTCGAAGACTACAAAAAGCTCCTGAGCAACAAATCGATCGAGCCGCTTGCAGAGTTTTACCATCGAGCTCGGGACGAAGATACTGTTTGCCGACGGCTCCAAAGTGCAAGAAAAAGGCGAAGATCGGCGCAGTGGGAGCAGCACAGCAGCCCGATCATTTGCGAACGTCCAGGCTATGTCAAATACGAAGACCTCGTCGAAGGGATTTCCACCCAGCGCGAAGTCAACAAGCAGACGGGCCAGGTGGAGCTGATCGTGAAGCAGCACCGAGGCGAGCTCCATCCTCAGATTGTCATTTATACCGATCCTGAATACACGGAACTCGTCGGCACCTATGCGATCCCCTCCAGCGCCGTGATTTCGACCCGAGAGGGGCAATATGTCTCGGCGGGGATGGTTCTTGCGAAACTGCCGCGCGGCGCCATCAAGACGAAGGACATCACCGGCGGTCTGCCTCGCGTCGCCGAGCTTTTCGAAGCAAGGCGGCCGAAAGACGCGGCTGAGATCGCGAAACTCGACGGCGTCGTCGACTTCCGCGGCGTTCAGAAAAACAAGCGGATCGTCGTCGTCCGCGATGAGGTGACAGGCATGGAAGAGGAACACCTCATCCCGCTCACGAAGCACTTGATCGTCCAAAAAGGCGACAGCGTTGTGAAAGGCCAGCAGCTCACAGAGGGCCTCGTTGTTCTCCAAGAGATCCTCGACATCTGCGGCGTTCGCGAGCTGCAGAAGTATCTCGTCAACCAAGTCCAAGAGGTCTATCGCCTCCAAGGCGTCGACATCAACGATAAGCACATCGAGATCATCGTCCGCCAGATGCTCCAAAAAGTGCGCATCACCGATCCAGGGCGATACGACCTTCCTCCATGGCGAAGACATCGACCGGAAGGTGTTCCATGAGCAGAACCGTAAGACGCTGGAAGAGGGGGGCAAGCCTGCGGCGGCAGCGCCGGTCCTCCTCGGCATCACTCGCGCCTCTCTCGGTACCGAGTCGTTCATCTCGGCCGCCTCATTCCAAGAGACGACCCGCGTCCTCACCGAAGCGGCGTGCGAGAGCAAAACCGACTATATGCTCGATATGAAGGCCAACCTGATCATGGGACACATGATCCCAGGCGGAACTGGATACGAGTATCACAAGAAGGTCAACCGCTACATCGAGGCGCAGACGACCGAGCAGATCGACATCGACTTCACGAGTGAAGCGGTCGTTGCCACAGTTTAGAAGCTCTGGACACGGGCATAGGAGGCGGAGCTTTCGCTCCGCACCTCAGGCAAAGGGCGTCTGCTTCTCACAAAAAAGATCAACCCCCTGATCTTTTTTGCGGAATTACCAAAATAGGCTTAGGGGATTATCCCCATAACCAGATGGCAAATATGACAGTGAGCGGAGTTGGGACACCAGGCTACAATTCGGAAAGAGAAGCCGATGGACGTCATGCCACAGAGTCAGAAGATTCTAATTACCTATCTCAAATGCCACAACTCATATCGACGAATATCCAGAAATTTTTAAACCGTAGAGACAATGCAGCTTGCGCTTTGGCGAATCGGACGCAATATCATGCTTCAGACCCTTTTGGGGCAGCCATTGGCCGTTTTGAAGACAAAGTCGCAGACGGAGAACCGATTACCTTGGAAGAGATTAGAGAACTAAATCCAAATTTTTCAAGTTCAGTGCTGTTCAAAATTAATTTATCGAATAGCAACGTTACTAATAAGGAACTGGGAAATATTATTGCACATTTTCCTGGCATTACTGAAATTAATGCAGCAAACTGTCCTGCTTTCACCAACGCCGGGCTGCGGCATCTGGCAAAATTAACAAATCTCGCAACCCTCAACTTGACAGGGTGCCATCGGATCACCGACCTCCAGCCCCTGGCAAATTTAACAGCTCTCACAAGCCTCAACCTGGCAGGGTGCCGTCGGATCACCGACCTGCAGCCCCTAGCAAATTTAACAGCTCTCACAAGCCTCAACCTATCAGCCTGTTATGCTCTCACCGACCTCGGGCTGCAGCCCCTGGCAAAATTAACAAATCTCGCAACCCTCAACCTGGCATGGTGCGATCAGGTCACCGACCTCGGGCTGCAGCTTCTGGCAAATTTAACAGCTCTCACAAACCTCAACCTGACGGCGTGCCGTCAGATCACCTACCTCGGACTGCAGCTCCTGGCAAATTTAACAAATCTCACAAGTCTCAACCTGGCAGAGTGCGATCAGATCACCGACCTCGGGCTGCAGCCCCTGGCAAAATTAACAAATCTCGCAAGCCTCAACCTGGCAGGGTGCCATCGGATCACCGACCTCGGGCTGCAGCCTCTGGCAAAATTAATAAATCTCGCAACCCTCAACCTGGCAGGGTGCGAAATCACCGATGCCGGGTTGGAGCATCTAGCGGGTTTAACAAAACTCACAGGCCTCACCCTTTCAGACTCAGAAAGCATTACCTCTGCCGGTCGTGCATTCGTGGCGCATGTGGCACATTTAAGAATACTTCTCTAGGAGCGCTCTCACCAATTTTTGTCCCGCTTGCTCGATATAGATACCTGCTTAATATCCCGCCTTCTTACTACTCTATAGCAATTTTTTAAGGATGGCTTCGAGCTTGATGATATCCTTCGCGAAATTGCGAATCCCCTCGGAGAGCTTTTCAGTTGCCATCGCATCTTCGTTAAGAAGGTAGCGGAAGGCCTTCTCGTCGACAGAGATCTTCTCGATCGAGTTGGCTTTCGCTTTCTCGGGATCGAGCTTGCGGGAGACAGGGACCGAAGAGGTCTTAAGCTCTTCAAGAAGGGGAGGGGAGATCGTCAGAAGATCGCAGCCTGCGAGCTCCAAAATTTCATCCTTATTGCGGAACGAGGCTCCCATGATCTGCGTCTTATAGCCGAATTTTTTGTAATAGTTGTAGATCTTGGCCACCGATTTGACCCCAGGGTCTTCCGCAGGAGGATAAGAAGCGACGCCCTCGTTTTTCTTATGCCAGTCGAGAATGCGGCCGACGAAGGGGGAGATTAGGGTCGCTTTGGCCTCTGCGCAAGCGATCGCTTGCGGAAGGCTGAACATGAGGGTCATATTGCAATGGATGCCCTCCTTTTCTAGCTGGCGGGCAGCGATGACGCCTTCCCAGGTAGAAGCAAGCTTAATAAGAACCCGTTTTCGGTCAACGCCGGCCGATTCGTAAAGAGAGATCAGATGATGCGCCTTGGTCATACTCCCTTCGACATCGAAGGAGAGGCGGGCGTCCACTTCCGTGGAGACCCGCCCAGGAATCAGTTTCAGGATCTCAAGCCCGAAATTCACAAAGACTTTATCGATCGCATGGCCCAGGCTCTTGTCGCCCTTGGATTTGCCATACCGAACCGCATCGTCGACCAAGTGTTTATACTGGGACTGCTGGCTGGCGGCAAAGATCAGGGAGGGGTTAGTGGTCGAGTCGGTGGGATGGTAGTGTTTGAGAGTCTCGAAATCTCCCGTGTCAGCGACAACTGTGGTGAATTTCTTCAATTGGTCGAGTTGGTTCATGAGCCTATCCCACTATTAGGGTTTAAACGTCAAAAGAGTCCTTTGAAAGGGCTGCGCTCTAATAAATTTTCATATTGGCTCAAAAATCGTTCAGGAGAGAGACGCCCTTCAAAACCATCGACCATGATAGCAACTTCCTGCCCTTCTTGCAAGGCCCTAAGAATCCTCTCTGTCGTCTCCAGGGGGAAGCGGAGCCGCATTTTCCCCTCTAAGAAAGGGATTGTCTCTACAGATTTTTCGCCGCCGATCGAGATTGCCACTTTTACGTCCTCTTTGGGAGTGAATTTGTGCCTCGTCAGACTTAAAAATGTCTCGATCCCATCTTGGGCGGCCATGATCTCAAAACGGAGAGGGGAGTCGGCTGTCGAATAAGTCAACCGCGCGGAATCGAAGCTCTCTACCCCTGTTGAAATCGAGTCGAGCTTCCAAGGGCTAGCTGCCATGCAGCCGCTGAAAACCCATGCTGCGACTAGTGCGAGGTAGTGCCTGAATTGAGCGAAATGATCACGACTCCCGCGGTCACGGTCGCAAGCGCGCTGCCAGCGAACACCCAATTTTGCCAAACGGCCTTCTGGCCCGCTTCCGCCGAGGACGCTGACGCTGCGCCTGTTTGCGGATTCGTCGCTTCTGACGAGGAGGCCTCGGAGGTCTCTGTTTCCTGCTGGGGCGGTTCGGCCGCAAGAGCCGCTGCGGTCTCGCTTTCCTCGGCGCAAAGCTTTGGACTCATGGCAAGGAGCACAAGGATTAGGAAAAAGATTTTTTGCATGGGAAGTCCTTCCCTTCATCTTGATCTAAGAGGGTGTCTACAAAGTGAGGTTCTGTCGATTTTTCGGTTCTTTTGAGCCGATTTTCGATTCAAGACTTGGGGGCAATATCGACAGCAGTATATGGCCCCCCAAGCTTTGAAGTCGAAAAGCGGCCAAAATAATCCAAAAACTCGGGCGTTCCCTCCCTTTGTAGACACCCTCCAAACTCCCTATATTCCCTCTAGATTTTTAATGGTAGATCTTTTCTCGGCCCGATTTTAATACGAGAACTTGCCAATAGCTGCCCATTTCATGGACCTCCTGGTTCACAAGCGCTTGCAAATCGGCCCATTTCGCTTCTCTTTCTGCCGTGTCCATGGCAGACTGCCCAAGCTCTAAGAAAAACGATTCAAAGCACTTCTTTTTCTCCGAGGGGAGAGGAGAGAAGAGGTCGCTCATTAAGCGAAAGGATTGGAAGGTTTTCATAAACGTTTCCTGAAACCGGAGGAAGTCGTCTTTAATCGAAGCGCCTGTCAAGATGTATGCGGCTTTTCCCGAGACAACGATCATTTGCAGCATCTTGACGGGTCCAAGATGAGACGTAGTGCAGATCTCCGTCAGGCGGCCAACGCCTGCGCGGGTGTTGAATTTCCCGAGATCGCGCCAAGTCGTGCCATGTTCCTCGGCATGGATCGCTTTTACGGCTTTTAGGTACTGTTGCAACCCAACGTCGATCTCTTCGATCGCCATGTTGACCGACGGACGGAAAGCCGTCGAGCCTTTCCCGAGAAATCCTATTTGAATACAAGGAGATAGATTCTCTGGAAATGCGCACTCCCAGCCTTGGGGAGGGTCGAAAAGAGGGATGGGGGACATTTGCGCGCCCAAGAGAAAACAAGGAAAAATCAAGGAGAGCAAAAATCGAAGGGCCATATAATGTGTCTTAGTGAGAGGTAGTGCTAGAGGTTGAGCTTACATGAGCGGTGGATGCTTCACTGATTGGAATCAATGCGCAAAGCGTTGCAATTCCAACAGCTAAGCCAACCCCCCAGCCCATCATGGATAAAACGGTAGCATTCCTGGAACCGTAACCGGCGTTTTCACCGCGCCGCGCAGCTCTCTCTCGGCTTACGGCCTCCTGGGCAAAGCCCGTGGAGAGAAAAGCGAGAGCCAGGACGACAAGCAATGCTCGACGAATCATAATCCCCCCTAAGCCCCCTTATCTCATATCGCCGACTTTCAGGCAATCAGAGAGAGGCTGGGCAAGGAGGGATCTGGTTTAAACTTCTAGTGGCCAAAGGTAGATGGCGTGGAGGAAGCAGAAGCGGCTGAAAGGCCGACAACTGTCCCAAGCACTGCCAACGAGCCCAGCCCGACTAGCCAGCTCATATAACCGTTGCTAGAGCTAGTGTTTGCACTGGCAGCAGAGCCTTTCCCCATATTGTTATTTTGGGCAAAAGCAGAATTGCTTCCCACCATCGCTAGCACTGCTATTAACATCGTGATTTTTTTCATTTTAACTCTCCAGGTTTGAAAAACAGCATAACCGAAGTCCTACGACTCGTAAATACCAGTTTATATAATTTTTTCTCAATTTTTTCTAGAAATTTCAAAAACCCTCTTTGTAAGAAGGAGTTAGAGACTGAAAAGGGATTGGAACTTCATCAGTTTTTGGAGATTTTTTGGAGCATTTTTAACGCGAGAACTCGCGTTTTTTAGGTAAAAAAATAGAGCGAGGTGTAGAATCGATGAGGAATTGTTAGCGGAGGCCCCGGTGAAAGGATTGGAGACAGGAAAGGACAAAGTCCAAAAGATTTGCGACGCGCTCCGGAAAGAGACCTTGGAGCCGGCTAAGCAAGAGGCGAGGGAGATCGTCGAAAACGCCCATCTCGCTGCCTCTGAAATCGAACAAGTGGCGAAGAAAAAAGCGGAAATGGAGATCCGCAAGGCTGAAAAAGAGATCGAGGAAAGAAAGAAAATCTTCGAATCGTCCCTTGCGATGGCATGCCGCCAGGGGATCGAGCGGATGAAGCAAGAGATCGAACATGAACTTTTCAACCGCGAGCTTTTCAGCCTTGTCGAAAAGGAAATGGGAGATCCGAAAGCCGTCGCCCACATTCTCAATGCGTTTATGAAGGCGATGGAGGAGAAGGGGATCGATGACGATTTTGTCGCCGTGATCCCGAAATCGATCGCGCCCCGAACGATTAGCTCCCTTTTAGCTGCCCAGGTCTTAGATCGCCTCAAAAAAGAGGGGATCGCCGTTGGCGGCTTTGCCGGAGGGGCTAAAGTCCGGCTCAAAGAGAGAAAAATCACGATCGACATTTCCGATGAAGCGGTGAGGGAAGTGATCGCCCAGTACATACGGCGCGATTTCCGGGATCTTATTTTTAGCGTATAAGGCATCAGTGTATTATTATTTTCTTCTTCCCGCCCTTCCTCCCTTAAGCTTGAAGGCGGCTCCCGAAATGACGTTCAAGGAGCTAAAAAGACTTTTTTCTTTGAACCTAACGCCTCCCGATTTAAAAAAGTTCCAGGCCTTGCTCCGGCCGATCGATCTCTATAATATCCGCGCCTTATGGCTCGGGATGCCTTTGGACGAGAGGGGAAATCTCAGTGGGCAGGAACTCGAGGAGGCCATGCTCTTGCAGGAGGGGCTTCCTTTGTACCTCACGGAATTTTTGGACCGTCATGAGTCGCCAAAAGAGAGGTTAAAGGCCTTTCCATCGCTTTTCGCCTCCTTTTTTCGCGAATCAGAGGATTCCTTGAAGGGTTTTTTGAGCCGCTACTATCGTTTTGAAAGGGAGCGGGCGCTGATTTTAACGGCGCTAAGAGCAAGGGCGGCTCACCGCGATCTCTTAAGGGAGCTGCAGTTCGAGGATCCGGCAGATCCTTTCATCGCAAATATCCTGGCTCAAAAAGACGCGGCAGATTTCATCCCACCGAAAGAATACGAAGATTTGAAAATCTTGTTTGTAGAAAATGCCCACGATCCAGAAAAATTAGATCGTGCTCTCTTGGAGTACCGTTTAAAGAAAATCGAAGAAATGGAAGATGAAGAGGCCCCGTTTTCGATCGATCAGGTTCTAGGGATTGCGGCCCGGTTCCTCATCATCGACAACTGGTTTCAACTCGATCGAGTGAAGGGAAGATTAGAAGTAGAAAAATTGAGTGAATATGAATGAGTCCGATCCATCATCAAAGCACGCTTCCGGGACTGTCGTCCAAGCGTTCGGCAACCTCTTGCACGTTCGCTTCAACGGCTCGATCCGCCAAGGAGAGGTCGCCTACGTCAAAGTCGGCCATTCCCAACTTCTCGCCGAGGTGATCGAAATCGCCTCTGGAGAGGCGAAGATGCAGGTATTCGAAGATACACGCGGCGTTAAGTTCGCGACGCCGGTCCATTTCGCGGGCCATTTACTCGAAGCGGAGCTTGGCCCAGGCCTCCTCACCTCCATTTTCGATGGATTGCAAAACCCTTTGGAAGAGGTGGCGAATGCGACCGGCGTATATCTTTCCCGCGGCGTCTATATCAAACCTTTGAACCGGGAGAAAAAATGGGATTTTACCCCTGTCGCAAAACCTGGGGACGTCCTTTCTCGAGGAGAGACCCTCGGCTTCGTTCCTGAGGGGAGGTTTCAGCACCTCATCATGGTTCCCTTTTCTTATTTCGGCAAGGTGAAGATCACACGCGTCGCTAAGGCCGCGACCTACACGATCGACACGGAAGTGGCCGAAGGGGTGGATGAATCGGGGAAGACGGTTTCTTTTACCATGGTCCAAAAATGGCCCGTTAAGAACCCCCTGTTCGAAGGGAGAAAAATCAAGCCGAGCCGCATGATGGATACCGGCCTTAGGATCCTCGACACCCAGTTCCCTGTCCTCAAAGGGGGGACGTTCTGTTCTCCGGGCCCGTTTGGCGCCGGAAAAACCGTCATGCAGCACCATCTCTCGAAGTACTCGGCCGTCGATATCGTCGTCATCGTAGCGTGTGGGGAGAGAGCAGGGGAGATCGTCGAGGTTCTCCGCACGTTTCCGCAGCTGACCGACCCCCATACGAACGATTCCCTGATGAAGCGGACGGTCATGATCTGCAATACCTCTTCGATGCCGGTCGCCGCCCGCGAAGCTTCCGTCTACATGGGGGCCGCGATCGCCGAATATTACCGCCAGATGGGAATCGATGTGCTTCTCTTAGCCGATTCGACCTCCCGCTGGGCTCAGGCCATGCGCGAGATGTCGGGCCGCCTCGAAGAGATTCCCGGCGAAGAAGCTTTCCCCGCCTATCTCGCTTCCCGCATCTCCTCTTTCTATGAGAGATCGGGAGTCGTCGAGACGAAGGGCGGCCGGATAGGCTCCTTGACGATCGGCGGCAGCGTATCGCCGGCCGGCGGCAACTTTGAAGAGCCGGTCACTCAGGCGTCTCTTGCCATCGTCGGAGCGTTCCACGGGCTTTCGAGGGCCAGGTCGGACGCTCGCCGCTATCCAGCGATCGATCCGCTCATCTCTTGGACGAAATATTTGGACGAGGCGGGGGCCAATCTCAATGAACGGTATGCCAAGTGGGCGGATCGGGTCCGCAAAGCAGCGGAGATCCTTCGCAAAGGGGATGAGATTGGCAAAAGAATGGAGGTGGTGGGCGAAGAAGGGGTGGCGCTCATCGATATGATCATCTTCCTCAAATCGGAGCTTTATGAGTTTGCCTATTTGCAGCAAAACGCTTTCGATAAGGAAGACGCCTACTGTCCTCTCGAGCGCCAAATCGAAATGTTCCGCTTGATCCAGAAAATTTTCGATGTCGAATTCGATTTTGATGCGCACGATGAGGCGAGAAGCTTTTTTCTCACTCTCCAAAACGATATCAAGAACATCAACTTCCTCCCATTCCAGTCGCAAGCGTATAAGGCGGCCATTCACGCAGCGGAACAAAAGATCGATGCGAAAACGAGAACGATGAGAAAAGCATGAGAAAAGTATACGACCGGATCATCGATATGCGCGGCAACCTCATCACGGTCGCAGCGGTCGGTATTTCCCTTGGAGAGGTGGCTCGGATCCATAAAGCGAACGGCACAAGCACTTTCGCATCGGTTCTTAGATTCGATGAAGATCTCGTCACCCTGCAGGTCTTCGAAAATATCCGAGGGATCTCTACGGGAGACAAAGTCACCTTTCTTGGGAGGCAAATAGCGGCGACCTTTACCGATGACCTATTAGGGCGCCGTTTGAACGGCGCCGGCGACCCCATAGACGAAGGTCCGGAAATCGTGGGAGAGAGCGTCGATATCGGCCAGCCCTCCTTCAACCCGACCCGGAGGATCATTCCGAGGGAGCTTGTCCGGACCAATATCCCGATGATCGACGTTTTCAACTGTCTTGTCAAATCGCAAAAAATCCCCATTTTTTCGGTCGCGGGAGAACCATACAACCCTCTTTTGATGCGGATCGCCAACCAGACCGATGCCGATGTCGTGATTCTCGCAGGGATGGGGCTCCGTTTCGACGATACCCAGGCGTTTATCGACAATGCCGAAAAAGCGGGATCGATCGAAAAAACCGTCATGTTCATCCATCAAGCCACCGATCCTCCGGTAGAGTGCCTCCTTGTCCCTGACATGGCCCTCGCGGTCGCGGAAAAATTCGCCCTTGCTGGGAAAACGGTCTTGGTCCTGATGACCGACATGACCGCCTATGCCGATGCGATCAAAGAAATCGCGATCACGATGGATCAGATCCCCTCGAACCGGGGTTATCCGGGCTCTCTCTATTCCGACCTGGCTTTCCGATATGAAAAGGCGGTCGACATCGAAGGGAGCGGCTCGATCACGATCATCGCCGTCACCACGATGCCCGGCGGCGACGTCACTCATCCGATCCCCGACAACACCGGATACATCACCGAGGGACAGTTTTACCTTCATGACGGATCGATCGACCCCTTCGGCTCATTGTCCCGGCTCAAGCAGCAGGTGATCGGGAAAGTGACCCGGGAAGACCACGGCGACCTTGCCAATACCATGATCCGCCTTTATGCCGATTCGAAAAAGGCGCGCGAGCGGCAAGCGATGGGATTTCGCCTCTCTCGTTGGGACGAAAAGCTCCTCCGCTATTCATTTCTCTTCGAGGAGAGGATGATGGACCTGGATGTGAACCTCTCTTTAGAAGCGGCGCTCGATCTCGGCTGGCTGACACTGGCCGAATGCTTTGAATTAGAAGAGATCGGAGTGAAAAAGCAGATTTCTGATAAGTATTGGCCGAAGGAGCTACCCATCATCTCATGACCTTGAAACTGACAAAGTTCGAGCTGCGCAGCCAGCAAACGCGCTTGACGCAGTTCCAGCGGTATCTTCCTACTCTTCAGCTCAAAAAAGCGATGCTCCAGTTCGAAGTCATGGCCGCCGACATGGAAATCGCGAGGCTCTCCGACGATTTGAAACTATCTCGCAAACAGGTGGACGGCGTTTCCCCTTTTCTTCTTGAAAAGGTCACAGTCAATCTTCTCGAGTATGCCGATGTCCTCCATGTGAAAAAAAAGTATGAGAATATCGCAGGCGTCGAAATCCCCATTTTGGAAAAAGTGGTCTTCAGGGATCCCGAATATTTTCTCTTCGACACGCCCGCCTGGACAGACCGGGCCACAGAGCTTCTTCGGGAGCTCGTTACGATCCGGGAAAAAATTACGATCGCACTCGAAAAGAAGCGGGCATTGCAAAAGGAGCTGCGCGAGGTTTCGATCCGAGTGAACCTCTTTGAAAAAATTTTGATCCCAAGGTCGCAGGCGAACATCAGCAAGATCCGGATTTTCCTCGGCGATCAGCAGCTTGCGGCAGTGGCCCAAGCAAAAGTCGCAAAAAGAAAAATCCAAAAGCGCAAGGCGGAGGCGGCTCCGTGATCATCAAAATGCATAAATACCTCCTTTGGGGCAGTAAAAGCGAGACAGACCGCTTTTTCACCTTGGCCCAACGGGCTGGCTTTTTGGAGTTCATCGGCCTTTCCCACAAAAAAGCCATTGAGCTGCCAGAGGACGCAAAGACGATCCTAACCGCCATCAAGATTGCCAAACACCATTTCATCCATCCTAAAGAGGCCCCTCCGCTCGAGCCTCTCCTCATTGCGCAAACAATCCTGAAGTTGCATGCGGATGAGGAGAGGCTTCTCGAAGAGCAGCGGATCTTGAAAGCCGAGATCTCCCGGATCGCCATCTTCGGCGACTTTTCCAAGATGGATCTTGCCGAGGTCGAAAGCGCTGGCAAACGGGTCATCCAATTCTTCTGCATGAAAAGCGATCTTGCCCGGGAGATGGTCCTCCCCTCTGAGGTTATTTTCGTCGGCACCGAATATGATCTCGATTATTTCGTGAGCGTAAACAAAGAGCGGGTCCAATATCCCAAAATGATCGAGATCCTGATCGACGCTCCCGTCGGAGAACTGAAGGAAAGGCTCCTGACTGCGCAGGGCGAGCTCGCCCGGTGCGAAGCCGATCTTCGCCTCTTCTGCAACGCCCTCCCCGAGCTGCAAAACGGCTTCAATGACTGTCTGAATAAATATACTTTGAACCTTGCCAAACACGACGCAACGACCCCTCTTGGCGACGCCGTATTCGCGATCGAGGCCTGGGTCCCTGAAAACCGTACGGCGGCCCTCTTTGGCCTGCTCAGCAACCTGAACGTCCAATGCGAAGAGATCGCGATCGAAGCGGCGGACAGGATTCCCACCTGCGTCGAAAACAAAAGAATCTCGAAACTCGGCGAAGACCTCATCTATATTTACGACGTCCCCGCTTCCACAGACCTTGACCCCTCTGCTTGGATCCTTTGGTTTTTTGCTCTTTTCTTTGCCATGATCATCTCGGATGCCGGCTATGGGTTCATCTTCCTTGTGATCGCCCTGATCCTCAAATGGAAAATTCCGAAAGACGCGCCGGGCACCCTGAAGCGGTTCGCGAAGCTATTCATGCTTCTCTCCATCTCCTGCATCGTCTGGGGATGCGTCACCGCTTCTTACTTCGGGATTGAGATCGGAGCGGAAAACCCCCTCCGCAAGACGTCATTCATTGACTTCCTTGCGGAAAAAAAAGCCGGTTATCACCTAGAGCAAAAAGACGAGGTCTATCATTCCTATCTCAAAGATTATCCGGGCGTCAAAGACGCTGCCGACGGACATGATTTCCTCGTAAAGACGGCCTATAGGAAAGAGGGTCATATCAAATACAAAGCGCTTGAAGATTTTTTCAACAACATCCTTCTCGAACTCTCGCTTCTTGTCGGGATCGTCCATCTCACAACCTCCTTTTGCCGATGGCTGCTCCGGAATCCCGCTGGGCTCGGATGGATCCTCTTCATGATCGGCGGATATTTGTATTTCCCGGTCTATTTAGGCGCCGCCTCGATCGCGAACTTCACCGGTCTGATTTCGCAGTCTTTGGCCCGCTTCCTCGGGTTACAGTTCCTCGCCGTCGGGCCCGCCATCGTCCTTATCGCCTCCCTTTTCCAAGGAAAAAAATGGCTCTCGATTGTCGAGTTGACAAACGGCATTCAGGTCTTTTCGGACGTCCTTTCCTACCTTCGCCTCTACGCTTTGGCTCTCGCGGGCATGGTGATGGCCAATACGGTGAATACGACCCTCGGAATTGAGCTCGGCGTCATCGCAACCATCTTTGTCGTCCTCTTTGGCCATTTGATCAACATCAGCCTTTCTACTATGTCGGCGACGATCCATGGCCTCCGCCTCAACTTCCTGGAATGGTACCGTTTTTGTTTCGAGGGGGGAGGGCGCCTTTTCAATCCACTTAGAATACGCAAAGTTAAATAGGAGAACTTATGAATTTCGATATGATAGGCCCCGCGATCGTGATGGGTCTCGGCTGTTTTGGAAGCGCGGTTGGATGCGGCATTGCCGGCATGGCCTCCCACGCCATCATGTCTCGCTTCGATGAAGGACACGCCAAATTCATCGCCCTCTCAGCGATCCCTTCATCCCAGTCTATCTACGGCCTGATCCTCATGGTCATGATGAAAAACGCCATCAAAGCGGGCACTCTCACCGGAGTCAGCGCGATCGGAATCGGGTTTGTGGTCGGCCTGGCTCTCATCGCTTCCTCCTTATTTCAAGGCAAGTGCTGCGCGACTGCGATCCAAGCCGCGGCGAAACAGCCCGCTATCTACGGGAAGACGCTTGTGTCGATCACCATTATCGAATCGTTCGCCCTGTTCGCCTTCGTCTTCGCGCTGCTTTTGATGTAAGGATTTTACGCGATGTGCGAGTTTTCCGAAGCGGAAAATCGCACATGAGTGCGACCGGTATGTCGCTCCTGAGCAACTTGGGGATAGCCTTGACTTCATTGGACTTGGAATCTATAGTCTCGTTTTTTGACTTGACTTTTCAAAAAGGATAATTTTTTACAATGAAATGGATATACGCGATGTGCGAGTTTTCTGAAAACGTGTTCGTTGAAAGGCTCTGGAGGAGCGAGAAATATGAGGACATTTATCCCAAAGGGTACGAAAGTCTGAAGAGAACACAGAGCACAAGAGAGAAAGAATAGAAGCAGTTTCGCGCGCTTCGCGCTTCTGTGAGCTCTCTTGCTCTCTGTGGTTAAGTTTTTTGGGTTATGGCCGCAGTATGTTGAGGATTTTGTTGCTTTTGAATTTGTTCGTCTCTTGCCTATTCTCTAAACAGGAGAAGGCTCCGGTGTTTTCCTACCCAAAAGAACTGGAGACGGCCAGGGAGGCTGCAAGAGAGGCGGGGAGTATCCTGCTTCAGTATTGGAACCGGGGCGTCGACCTCGAGACCGAGCTGAAGGGAGAGACGCCAGTGACGATCGCCGATCTGCAATCGAACGAGGCGATTTGTAAAAAGCTTCTAGCAGCCTTTCCCGATTATGGGCTTTTGACCGAAGAGAAAATCGATGGAGAAATGATGGAAAAGGCCATCGCCCGCTGGAGAGAGGCCGAATGGACCTGGGTGGTCGATCCTCTGGATGGGACGAAATCTTTCATCGCCGGAGGAAAAGATTTCGGGATCCACATCGCCCTTTTACATTTCGGCGAGCCGGTTTTGGGAGTGAATTACTATCCGGTGGCAAAGAAAATGTACTTGGCTGTCCTTGGATGCGGAGCCTATAAGCAGGTGAGAAACGGGGCGCTGAAACGGATCCGCGTCGAAGGCAAAGCGAAAGTGGTCCGTCCGGTTATCTCCTCGCGGAAATCCTCCTTTGTCCACTTGTTTTACACCTCTCTTTTAGGCATGGAGCTTACCCCCAAAATGCTAAAGCGAGATTTCAAGAACGTGGGCAGTTGCGGTCTTAGGCTTTGCATGATCGCGGAAGGGAGCCGAAATATCTACGCGTCTAGCGGAGAGAGCGGAAGCGTCTGGGACTATGCTTCCGGCGCCGTGATCTTGAAAGAAGCGGGAGGGAACATCACCGATCTAAAAGGAAAGCCGCTCGATTTTCTCTCCGAGGATTATAAGTTCAAGTCGGGGACGCTCTCCTCTGGCTCGAAAGAGATTTTCGAAAGGGCTATTCAAATTAGTACCCTTCAGACGAGGTTTTGACTTTCTTACTCCACAACCCATTGATTGTTCACCTTAGAAATTTTGCGGGGTGTGGGATCGCAGGTCCGAGCTTGTTCTTCTGATACAAGAGACAGGATTGTTGAGATTTGTACGGAGGGGTCGGCAAACTCTGCCTGGTGATTCCCCTGAGGCAAAGTGCCAAGCACTGTATGGGCTACATAGACATCCCCGCCAGCATGGGGAATATTTCTAGTATTCAAGTCAAATACTACAGGGGAATGATCGTTGCGTTGAATGCGCAGTGTGCTTGCTTCAAGATCCACTTCAGCCTCGCCTTTGTCAAAAGACAATTTACAGCCGCGCTTAGTAACCTGAGTTTTGGGTTCATTTGTCTATGAGATTCAAGGATATTTCGAGCATATTTTTGCGCTTTGGAGCCGAGAGCAATATCGGGACGAGCATCTTGCCGAGGCGAAAAGTCAAAAAGATGCCGAAAGAAATTGAAGCTCAGGCAAATGAACCCAAAACTCAGGTTATTAGTGCATGGGAAATTTTGAACCTTCTTTAAGAATTGATCGCGAATCCGAGGCGGGCTAAAAGGAACCGGATGACGAGAATGGGATGGAGCATGAGATTCTTGAGCAAGGCCGAATAGGTGACGGATGTTAGGGGTTTGATCAGGGTAGGACCCATGGCGGCTCCGTCGTCGATCCACTCCTGATAAGGAGGAGGAAGTGGCGGAAGAGTGTTTAGAGAGAAGAAAGAAACGCCCTTTGTTTCATTGGAGAGAGTAAGGTCGCCGCTCAATGAGGTGCATTCGTAAAGGAGCGTATGGCGAGCGAGCCGGTTGATCGGGGTGTAGATGCCGACGAGTCTCTCGGCTTTGACAGTTAAGCCGGTTTCTTCCAAAATTTCCCGTACGATGGCATCCTGCGGCAGTTCCCCCTTTTCCACTCCGCCGCCTGGGAGCACCCAGACAGGGACGTCGCGGCGTTGGATGAGGAGAACAGCTGTCCGTTCAGGATTGAAAATAACGCCGGCAACGCTTTCGGGCCCACTTTTGAGATTCATGTATTTTAAGATACTCCTAATCCTCGCCGCAATCAACCTCGCTTCTTGCTATAAGAACCATTTCAATGTCCAGCAAGAATGGATCGACCGGGATTATCTGGCCAGCAGCCACATCCGGACGCCTGACCCTCGGCAAGAGGATGCGCCTGTAGGGCAGCGTCTTTTAGTGAGTTGGGATTTTCCTCGAAGCGTTTTCGAAAAGGGGCTGCAACTCCATCTGACGATCCGTTTCTGGGACGATTCCCAAAGAGACGATCTGCCAGCCAATCGAAAGGAGACGGACTACACCGCTTTCTTTTTCCCGCAGGCTGCCGGCGGCATTGACCGGCGGATCCTGACTTATCGGGTGCAAGCAATCTCGGAAAAAGGGGAGGTCGCCGGCGAGTGGGAACATCAATTCTGGACGAAGCTCATCGATGTGGGAAACAAGGGTTTATCCCGCTAATAAAAATGTAATTATAAATAAAATAACTCTTTAATTAATAAATGTTCTATGTTATAATATATGTATTAATAACAAGTAAATTAAGGAGAGTTTATGACGCTGAGTATTTTAAGAAGCCTTTTCATAGGAAAAAGAGGTGCAGAACACCTGAGTAATCTGTGGTTTAAACAAAAAATGCCCAATATTTCAAGTGATAAATTAATTGGAATTCACGGCACAACGATCAATGGCGTACGGGGGGATGGGGGGCGATTCGACATCGAACCGGAAGAGTCCAAATCCTTTACTACCAAGCACGATCTTTATCTTCTTGATGTTTCTCATATTGCGACGGCTGTTGATTATGCTTTGGGTTGGGAAAATTCATCCACGGGCAATCGTGATGATGATTTCGAGGCTCAGACTGGGCGTCCCGGTATTCTTTGTGTCACGGATACAGATGAAACCAAGATACAAAGACAGTTCGGCAATGTCATCGTCATCCCAAAGGGTACCAAGTGTACAGCCCTGGCTATCCCTATCTGCGAAAAGCTGAAAAAAGATGTCGATCGCGCGAATATCGGCCACAGGCTCGGCCTTGCTTTTATCGCCAGAGGACTTGAATTTGCCGGGGTTATCCCAGATCTAGTACCTCAAAACGAACTTGAAAGTGCCGGGGTTATCCCAGATCTAGAACCCCAAAAAAAAATGGATAAACCGCTAGAAGAAGAATAACCTATTTCTCTCGGACCGATGCTCTCTGGCTGAGAGGAGCGGCTTTTCCGTCTCTTCCCAAGAGAGAGAGAGAGAAAGAGACAGGGGTCGGTAATCGACACTCCATAGGCAAGAAAGGAGATGGGATTACGCTGTCTTTTTTTCCGGAGGGAAGGGAGGCGGCGAGAAGGTTGACTATGGATACAAGGGGAAGGGAGTAACGAGCCACCTGCTTGTTGATGCTTTAGGGCAACCCTTGGTCGTTACAAGCACGGGCCTCAGGAGATGAGCGCAAAGAAGTCATCCCGCTGTTGAGCAAAATTAGCGGATGGCTAAAGCCGCTAATCTCCCAATGCTTAGGGATTGTCTGAAGATAACTCGTACACTCTCATAGGAAATTTTTCAAATTTCCATAGATAAAAATATATATTGATGCTACTCTTCCTGCCCTCAGAGTAGAGAGCGTGGTTTCTCAGAACATAATCCGAACAAAATATCTTCGAGTCAATCACTCATTGAACGAAAAAAGCCGTCGCTTGTGGTGTGCCGCTGAAGCGTTAGCACTTGGAAAGGGCGGAGTAACATTGGTGCATGCCGCTACTAAAGTTAGTCGTTCGACAATCTATTTGGGGATCAAAGATATCCAACAAAAACCAGGGCGAGCGCATCAAAAGTTAGCGGCCAGCAACACCCTGTGTAGGTAGTCATTATCAAGCGCCGCCTTAAACCGTTTGGCTCTAATGCCCTTTCTACACGATTTTTCCTCTTTCAACATTTTTGCCGCTAACAAGTTCACAGCCCTCAGATTTTCTGGAGCGTGCCCTTCTACTATCGGATTGCGATCTTCGGCGAATACCACATCCAATACCCAATGACATCTGCTCTCAATGCTCCAATGCCCTCTAATCACACGAGAGAGGGTTTCCGCTTCGGGTGGTAAACTGCTGATGTAATACTTGATTTCCTGTTGTCTTTTGCCCTCTGCCCATCTCACCGAGTCTAATTTGATGATAGACCGTAGGCCCACCCACTCGTTCTTCTGAGGCAACCAGTCCAAATCATCCGTCGCATAAATCTTTCTGAACTCCATTCGTCCATGACCTCAAGCGAGGAGAGCCAGTTAAGGTCGATGTTCATGATTTTCCCGACAAAGAAGCGGGGAAAGTGGCCCCGTATGGGGTATATGATATTGGCAAAAATAAGGGCTGGGTCAGTGTTGGAATTACGAGCGACACTGCTGAATTTGCTGTAAATACGATTCGTAGTTGGTGGCAAAAAATAGGAAAAAAAGACTATCGAAATGCCTCCAAGTTGATGATAACTGCCGATTGTGGTGGCAGCAATGGCAATAGGGTGAGGCTTTGGAAGTGGGAACTGCAAAAACTGGCAAATGAATTGGGGTTAGAAATTCATGTATGTCATTTCCCGCCAGCGACAAGTAAATGGAATAAAATCGAACACAAGATGTTCAGCTATATTTCTCAGAACTGGAGAGGGGTGCCGCTGATCACCCGTGAGGCGATCGTGCAGTTAATCGGTAGCACAAAAACGACCAAAGGGCTAGAAATTCAAGCCCAAATCGACTTCAGAGAGTATGAAAAAGGCAGAGAGATTAGCGATGAAGATTTTCGAGAGATTGCGATCACCTTCAATGAATTTCGTGGTGACTGGAATTATACCATTTCTCCAATGGTAAGAATCGGTATTTCCCTATGAAAGTGTACGAGTTATCCTCAGACAATCCCTTACACTTGTAAATACTTATTGTATTGTATTTTTTCATCTGTTATAATTTCATTAATTTTTAAAATAATTCATTCAAGAAGGTGCTTGTGAAGATTAATGCGGCTGTAAAAATTGGGGTTGGTATAGGGATAACGGGGGTGGCCGCTAAGTATCTAAGAGTTTCAGATCCTGTATCAGTTTTGGGACTTACTGTAATGGGCCAGACACTCGCGTGGATGCCGGATTTCGTAAGCCGCTGCTTGCGCTTACTCAGGCGCCCCCCTCCTCCCTCTCTTTCTTCAATGCCCGACGAAGTATTGGTAAACATCCAGAAATTTTTAAACCGGAGAGACAATGCAGCCCTCGCTTCGACAGAACAGAAGCAAAACCTGGCTAAAAACCCTTTTATGGCCGCCATTCGTCGTTTCGAAGACAAAGTGACAGGCAGATATCCGATTACCTTGAAAGAGATTAGAGAACTCAGAGCAGTCGATCCAAATTTTTTCAGAGCATTCAATCTAAATCTTTCAATAAAGTTAATACCGTTAAAACTTGATTTATCAAACAGTGACATTACTAATTCAGAGCTGCAAAATATTATTTTGCGTTTTCCTAACATTATTGAAATTAATGCACGAAACGGCAATCTCAGCGACACCGGGCTGCAGTACCTGGCAAATTTAAAAAATCTCACAAGCCTTAGCCTGGCAGGATGCTATGAAATCTCTAACGCCGGGCTTGCGTTTTTGGCAAATTTGGAGAATCTCACCAGCCTCGATCTGGAAGGATGCCGTCGGATTACCGATGCTGGGCTGCAGCCTCTGGCAAATTTGGCAAATCTCACCAGCCTCGATCTGGAAGGATGCCGTCGGATTACCGATGCTGGGCTGCAGCCTCTGGCAAATTTGGCAAATCTCACCAGCCTCAACCTGGCAGGGTGCGATATTACCGATGTCGGTCTTGCATCTCTGGCGACTTGGGCAAATCTCACCAGCCTCAACCTGGCAGGGTGCGATATTACCGATGTCGGTCTTGCATCTCTGGCGACTTGGGCAAATCTCACAAGCCTTAGCCTGGCAGGATGCTATGAAATCTCTAACGCCGGGCTTGCGTCTTTGGCGACTTTGGCAAATCTCACCAGCCTCGATCTGAGCTGGTGCTATCAAATCACCGACGCCGGGCTTGCGTCTTTGGCAAATTTGGCAAATCTCACCAGCCTCAACCTGGCAGGGTGCGAACGGATCACCGACGCCGGGCTTGCGTCTTTGGCAACTTTGGCAAAGCTCACCAGCCTCGATCTAAAAGGATGCCTTCGGATTACCGATGTCGGTCTTCCATCTCTGGCAAATTTGGCAAATCTCACCAGCCTCAGCCTGGCAGAGTGCGATATTACCGATGTCGGTCTTGCATCTCTGGCGACTTTGGCAAATCTCACCAGCCTCAACCTGGCAGGGTGCGGTATCACCGACGCCGGGCTGCAGCTCCTAGCAATTTCTTTGGCAAATTTCACCAGCCTCAACTTGGCATCCTGCTATCTGATCACCGACAATGGGCTGCAGCACCTGGCAACTTGGGCAAATCTCACCAGCCTCAGCCTGGCAGGGTGCGAACGGGTCACCAACGCCGGGCTTGCGTCTTTGGCAAATTTAACAAATCTCACCAGCCTCGATCTGAGCTGGTGCTGTCAAATCACCGACGCCGGGCTTGCGTCTTTGGCAAATTTGGAGAATCTCACCAGCCTCACTCTGAGATGGTGCTATCGGATCACTGATGCCGGGCTTGCTTCTTTGGCAACTTTGGCAAAACTCACCAACCTTAGCCTAAGCCGGGGCCTTCAGACCACCGATGCCGGGCTTGCAGTTTTGGCAAATGTGAATCTCATCATAGTTCATTAGGATTGTCGTGGAGGCTATTTTATCTGGACTAGGGACAGCTTCTCGTTGGCCCACAGGAGCAGCTCCTCGGTTTCCTCCCAAGAAAGACAGGGGTCGGTAATCGATACTCCATAGGCAAGGTTTGAAGAGTCTTCGGTGTAGGGTTGTTTCCCGCCAAAAAGATGGCTCTCCAACATTAGGCCCGCGATGCCGCGGCTGCCGGAAGAGGCATGCTCGATCAAGGAAAGGAACGCCTCTTTTTGCCGCTCGATGTTTTTCCCCGAATTGCCATGAGAACAATCGACAAGGAGCCGCGCATCCAACTGGTGTTCGGCAAGCCGTTTGAGGGCATAGACCAGAGAGGCCGCATCGCAATTAGGCCCCTTGTCCGAGCCGCGGAGGACAAGATGGGTCAAGGGATTGCCCTTCGACTCGACCCTGCTGACCCTTCCATAGGGGTCGAGGCCGATCTGGGAGTGGGGCTTTCGGGCTGATAGGATCCCCAAGATCGCAGGTTCAAGAAATCCGAGCAGATCGTTTTTGAAGCCGACCGGGAAAGGAAGCCGCGAGGCCATTTGCCTATGGACCTGGGAGGCGGAGGTCCTGGTTCCGATCATCCCCCATGTGATGAGATCGTCAAAGTAGAAGGAGGCGAGAGGGTCGAGGAGTTCTGTAGCGGCCGGCACTCCGAGCTCGGCCAGGCTGACGAGGAGTTCCCTGGCAACTTTTAGCCCCGAACCTATATCGTGCGAGGCGTCGAGATGAGGGTCGTACAAGATCCCTTTCCACCCGGACCTTGTACGGGGCTTTTCGAGAAATACGCGCATAACGAGAAATAAGGTCTCTTCGACTTTCTCGGCGATGATTTTGAGCCTCCCCGCATAATCCAAGGCGGCTTCCACGTCGTGGATCGAGCAAGGGCCCACTAAGACTGCGAGCCGGTTTTCCTTGCCCAAAAGGATCTCTTCCGCCTTTTTGCGAGCCTGCAGGGGAAAGGAGGGAGAGGGGAACTGCCGTTTCAGCGCGATGGGAGAGGGCAGACAGTTCATAGAAAAATTTCTTACGTCCAATATGGTTTTTTGCGAGGGACAAAAAGTCGAACGCTTTATATCATAGACCTTCGAAATTAATTTTAGGAAGAAATTATGTCCCCATTCGAATCGTGGCTCTCTCGGATAGAAAACTGGGTCTGGGGCGCTCCGCTCTTGTTTCTTCTAACATCGGTCGGCCTCTACTTGACGTATGCGCTGAGAGGGATCCAATTTCGCTATTTGGGCTATTCGATCAAATTGGCTCTAACCCGGCAAGATGGCGCGGCGCAAGGAGATATCAGCCAGTTCCAGTCGCTGATGATGGCGCTTGCGGGCATGATTGGGATCGGGAGCATTGCAGGCGTCGCTACCGCGATTGCGCTGGGAGGGCTGGGTTCCCTCTTTTGGATGTGGGTCGCCTCTTTGATCGGCATGGCGACTAAATATGCGGAAGCCATCCTGGCCGTCAAATATCGGACCCAAGACAAGAAGGGGGAAATGTGCGGCGGGCCGATGATCTATCTCGAGAAGGGTTTGAAATCGAAAGGCCTCGCAGTATTTTTTGCAATAGCCGGTGCGCTCACGGCCTTGGTGACAGGAAACATGGTTCAGGCCAACTCGATTGCCGCCGCGGCTAAGGAGTATGTCGATCCCCTTTGGATCGGGATCGTCCTTGCCGCCGTTACAGGCGCAGCTCTTTTCGGCGGGGTCAAGAGCATCGGCAAGATGTCGAGCTGGCTTGTGCCAGCCATGTCTCTCTTCTACATTCTCGGAGGTCTTCTCCTCATCGTTCTCAACTTTGACATGCTCGGCGCCGCATTCAAGGAAATCTTCATCCAGGCCTTTTCAGGGAAGGCCGCGGCGGGGGGATTTGCCGGCTCGACGCTGATGATGGCCATTCAATTCGGTGTATCGAGGAGCGTATTTTCCAACGAAGCGGGATTGGGGACAGCCCCGATCGCTGCGGCGGCCGCGAAGACCGACGTCCCTGGCAGGCAAGCGCTCATATCGATGAGCGGAGTGTTCATCACATCGATCATCATCTGCACCATCACTGGCCTTGCGATTGCCGTGAGTGGTCTTTTGGGCCAGCCCGGTCCCGATGGCGCCACTTTAAATGGAGCGCATCTCGCCTTGGAAGCCTTCAAAAGCGCGATTCCTTTTGGGGCAACCCTTGTGATCTTATCGCTCATCTTTTTCGGTTATTCGACGATCCTCGGCTGGGCCTACTACGGGGAAAAGTGCACCGAGTATCTTTTCGGGCTCTCTGCCGTCCGCTGGTACCGAGTTTTGTTTACCCTAGTCCTTATCCCGGGAGCCACCTCGAGCCTGAACGCTGTCTGGAGTTTTGCCAATATCATGAATGGGCTGATGGCGTTTCCGAACCTGGTCGGGCTTTTGGGCCTATCGGCGATCGTTGTAGCCGAGACGCGCGAATTCGAAAAACTCCTCAAATTCGAACGGAAGACTACGACTAGTTAAGAGCTGAAGGAGTTTTTTTAAATTTTTTCTACATAGTTAATTAAAAAAGTGTTTAAATAAATAATATTATATGAATAATATTGCAAAATAAATTTACTTTTTCTATAATGTTGTGAATAAACGCTAGGAGAGAATCATGTCAGCTCGACTTTGTACAATATGGTTACGGCGCAAACTTCGAATAAGCAAAACATTGCCATTTTGATGGGATGTCTCAATAAGGACTATGAACATCAATTTCAGAAAATAATCGAATCGAATTGCGAAAAAAAACCGATAAAATTTTATTTTTTACCTTTCGGAGAATCGAGGAATTCCCTTTATATTAAGGCAGGGATTGCCTGCCGAACCAAAACATATGGAAGACGGCAGGCGGGCGCATCAAATGTTGAAGTGAGAGATCAGCATTCCTCTACGTTGTAGAAAGGATCTGAAGAGGGTCATCCGAGATTTTACGAGATGCTAAAGCCTTTTTAGTTGTTCTTGAATGTCGCCCAGTTGCCTCTTTGTCTGAGCAAGATTTTGCTCGAGTTGATTGACAATTTCTTGAGGAGCCCTTGTACGGAATTCTGCGTTCGCGAGTTTCGCCTCAGTTCCAACTCTCATCTTCTCGAGTTTTTCTTTTTCTTTCTCGAGGCGAGTGCGTTCTTTTGCCTTGAGAGATTCGGGGATGGGGATCGTCAGTTTCAAACTGCCCCAAAGAGCGGAGCTTCCGAAAAGTTTGGGCTCATTCTTTGAAAAGAGGATCTTTGCCGTGGGGGTCAGGGCGAGGATGATCTCCTGGTGAGCCTCAGCCAGCTCCCATTCGGCTGACTTGTCCCCGGAAAAATAAAGATCCGTCTTTTCGGCGGGGGAGATTTGCATCTCGGTGCGAATGTTGCGGATCGCCCGGATGAGATCGTTCATGGCGGTAAAGGTTTTTTCGATTTCGGGATCGATATCGGACTCCTCGAGAACTTTAGGATAAGGGGTTACGATGCATGCAGGAGAGCTTAAAGCGACGCTTGCGTCGTAGAGATACGGATCGCCATTCAGGAGAGGAAGATGGGGGAACGCCGCTTTGAGAAGCGAAAAGATCTCCTCAGTAATGAAGGGAGTAATCGGGTGGAGGAGGCGGATTGAGCTGAGGAGGAGGACGATGAGGATTTTTTGTTTGTTGGTTTTGAGCTCAGATGAGCCCGTCCGCCCGAAAAGGACCGGTTTGACGGTTTCCAGATACACTGCGCAAAAATCATTCCAGAAGAATTCATAACTTCTTGCCGCGGCCCTATCGAAAGAGTAGTGGCTTAAGGCTTGGTTGATCTCGCGGATCGTCCGGTTCAAGACGGAGAGGATCCATCGGTCTTCAAGGGTAAAGAGCTGCCGGTCGATGCCTGATTCAAGAGCGAGCCCTTCGAGGTTGAGGAAGACAAAACGGGCGCCGTTCCAGATCTTGTTGGCGAAATTCTTATACTCTTCGAATCTCCTGCGGTCCAGGTCGATCTGCCGCGCATGAGTGAGGCTGGAACAGAGGGCGATCCTAAGAGCGTCGGTGCCGAAGGTCGAGATCACCTCAAGGGGGTCGATGATATTGCCTTTCGTCTTGGACATCTTTTCCCATTTCGATTCAACGTCCGCCGACAAGGAAGAGCCAAGATCATATTTCATTTTCTCTTCGCCCATGATGTAGGCCGCCGAGCCGTCCGAGTTTTTCTTCCAGTACGATTTGCCGTAGATGAGCCCGTGGAGGAATGTCTCATGGAAAGGGGGGGCCTTCATGATGTATTCTCCCATCAGGATCATCCGGGCGACCCAGAAAAAGAGGATGTCGTGGGCAGTGACCAAGACCGATGTGGGATAAAATTTTTTGAGCTCCTGGGTTTTTGCCGGCCAGCCGAGCGTGCTGAACGGCCAAAGGGCAGATGAAAACCAAGTGTCCAAAACATCAACATCCTGTGTCCAATAGGACGGGTCTTTTTCAGCCTCAGGGGGAGCGTGAGCTCCTTCCCAGCAAAGGACTTCGCCGCCTTTGCCATACCAGATCGGGATCCGGTGGCCCCACCAAAGCTGGCGCGAAATGCACCAATCCCGCAAGTTTTCGATCCAATGAAAATAGGTCTCTTCCCAATAGGGAGGGATGAGTTTAATCCGCTTTTCCTTCACGGCCGAAATGAGCCGATCCTTGAAATAGGTCATTTTGACGAACCATTGTTTGGATAGATAGGGCTGGATCACGGCTTTCGATCGGTAGGAAACGCCGACTCGGAGAAAATGGGGATCGACTTTGACTAAAAAGCCTTGTTTTTTCAGTTCATGGACAACGGCGATCCGGGCCTCTTCCACAGAAAGGCCGGCAAACGATCCCCCCGCCTCGTTGATGCGGGCATCGGGCGTTAGGATGTTGATGCGGGGTAGATGATGGCGGATCCCCATTTCGAAATCGTTGAAATCATGGGCAGGGGTGATTTTCACAGCGCCGGTCCCGAAGGCCGGATCGACGAAAGGATCTGCAATCACGGGAATCTCCCGGTCCATCAAAGGCAGCCGGACAGTCTTGCCGATATAGGCCGCGTAGCGTCCGTCGCTAGGGTGGACTGCGACGCCAGTGTCGCCGAGCATCGTTTCGGGACGGGTGGTAGCGACGGTGATGGAATCGCCGTCTGCGAGGGGATAGCGGATATGCCAAAGGAAGGACGGCCTCTCTTCATGTTCCACTTCGTCGTCGGAAAGAGCCGTCTGCTGTACAGGGTCCCAGTTGACTAGGTAATCGCCGCGGTAGATAAGCCCGTCGTCGAACATCTTCTTGAATGCGGTGCGAACCGCGCGGTTATTCCCTTCGTCCATGGTGAACCGAAGACGCGACCAATCGCAAGAACAGCCGAGCTTTT
Source organism: uncultured Chlamydiae bacterium (assembly GCA_963730605.1). Lineage (GTDB taxonomy): Bacteria > Chlamydiota > Chlamydiia > Chlamydiales > SM23-39 > CAIPFQ01. The sequence continues at coordinate 31,360 of CAVSSM010000004.1, read as the reverse complement.
CGAGCTGGCCTAAGATTTGGCCCTCGCATTTTTCTTTCCAATCCCAGACAAGGGCCAAGAACTCTTCCCTGCCCATATCCTTTCGCCGTTTTCCGGTTTGGACGAAAAGGTTGCGCTCAACGACGGTTTGGGTGGCAATGCCGGCGTGGTCGGTTCCTGGAACCCAAAGGGCTTCGAAGCCTTGCATCCTCTTCCAGCGGATCAGGATGTCTTGGACCGTATCTACAAGGGCATGTCCCATGTGGAGAGCCCCCGTCACGTTGGGAGGGGGAATGACGATGCAAAACGGAGGTTTTTCCGAGAGGGGATCGGCTTTGAAATAGCCCCCTTCTTTCCAAAAGGAAGACCACTTTTCTTCGACAAGTTTCGGATCGTAGGCGGTAGAAAGAGTTGTCATGGGAAAATATTAACAAAAATGGTCTTTTTTTTGAGAATATAACCAAAGGGCTGTCAGCAAGATCCCGTCTAGAGGCGCGCCGCTTAAAATCCGTTTCCGGAGCTCCTCGTCGGTCAAAAGCTCCGTCTCGATGAACTCGAACGGATCGTGCTTCGGATCTCCCTTTTTGACAGCTCCAATGGCCAAAAGATGATAGATCTTCTGGTTGCAGAGGCCGGGGAATGGATAAGAGCAGCCGAGGATTACGACATCATCGGCCCAATATCCTGTCTCCTCGAAAAACTCCCGTTTCCCTCCTGCTACCGGGTCTTCCCCTGCCTCCAACCGTCCTCCCGGGCACCCGAGGAGGATTTGTCCCGTCGGATGGCGATATTCGGAATTAAGGATCCATCGCCCCTTTGCGTCTTGGGCGAGCAGGGTCGTGGCATCGACGCATATGAACGTGTTCATGGGCTGGACGCGTCCGCCGTCTTGCTCCAAAAGGTCTTCGCGCAGCGAGACGAATCCGTCGTGAACTATGCGGGAGGATTTGACAATCGGTAACTTTCTCATAATTTACTCGGGTAATTTCTTTTGCCTACCGCTTTGTAGAAAAGGTCGAGTTGGCGGTAGAGTTCATTCTTTTCCCACCAGAAGGCGCGCTCGATCCATCCCTTCTTTTCGCCTATGCGCCCCGCTAAGAAATGGCTGGGAAGGGCCGCTGTCGGCGGGTAGGGGGTGTCTAAAGCGGCGGCGAAGTGTGCCGCGGCGGCTTTAGACCCTTCCTTCAAATAAACCCAAGCCCCAAAGGGGAAGTGGAGAGGGGAGGTTTCTTGCGCTACCGCGCCCGATGGGTATTTGTTGAAAATTTTCGCCGCCTGCCGAAAATCCTTCATCAAAAGGCAGTGCCAAAGTTCAATGGCGTCGAAGAGGCTCTTGAAGAGTTTCGGGATTTTGCGCCCCTCCAGAGCCGCATACATTTTTTCCAACGGCCCCATCTCTCCTTTCTTGAGCGCCCGCCGCATCTTGTAGTAGAGGCAGCGGCATTCCCATTTGCCCAGCGTGAGAGGGATCTCAAACGTGCTCATCGGTTTCAAGGCGTCCTTTATCTTTAAGATGCGGGGATAGGGGAGATCGAGAAATTTCTTTGCCTGCTCAATGGCTTCCAGTTCGATCAAGGAAAAGACTACATTGCCAAGCAAAATCTCATCGACCGGTTCTTTTTTCAATAGGGTTTCTCCTATTTCGACTAAAATAGGCGCTTTGCCGAGCCAGAAGGCAAGAGGGATTGTCATGTTCTGAAGGATGTCTAAAGACTCCTCGATGAAAGGGAGCGTCTCCCAATTCTTTTGAAGGCTGGCCAGAAGATCCTTGGTATCGGGGTTTTCGATTAAATCGGGTATGTGTCTTATCGCGACGAGGATAATCCGGTAAGCGGCTTCCCGATTGTTCAGAGAGCTTTCGTGCATCCGGTAAACGATGTGTTCCTTGAGCATAGGCAGAAGCGAATGCTTGGGAAATTTTCTTAAAGCAAGCTCGAGGCATTTCGCCTCTTCTTCCGCGTCGCCGAGCGCCTCATAGACGAGAGATTTTCCAAGGTATTCCATCGGCGCGCCGGGCGTGCGGTAAAGCTTTTCGAATTCCTTGAGGGCGAGATGGGCGAATTTCTCTTCCATCCCCGCCTTCCCTTTTTCGAGAAGGGTAAGACCTGCGCGGAAAAGGGCCTCGCGGCCTTCAGCCCTTCCTGGGAACGATTGCCCGATGCGGCGATATTCCCGCAAGGCCAAGTCATAGAGCTTATGGCTCAAGAAAGCGTTTGGGACGCTCAAACAATTGACCATGAGATTATGGCTGCCGTCGTAAAACGACCATTTTTTCAATTGAAAATCGGCGTCTCTTTGAAGAAAGCCTACATGAGTGCCTGCCAAAGGAAGATGGCTCGCAAGTTCCAGGCGCAGCTGCCCATCCAAATAGAATTTCAGATGCTCTTCGGCCTTTTCGATCCGGATGCGGTGTTCCTTGCCCGGTTTTAAGAAGACCCCTTTCGCTTCCATGACTTGGACATTATTCCGGAACAGGCGGCAGGAGGGGTCTTTTTGAGAGCCCAGCCAGATGCAATAGCCCTCTTCAAGGCTTTTCCGGACGTCCGCTTCAGGCACGCTCAAAAGAAAACCAATCCCTTTGCCATTCATCCCCATTTTGACTTCCGCATCCATCCGGATGTTCTCCGGAAAAGAACGGCGCGAAATGGCAAGCGCAGCCCATTCAGTCACGTCGAGCGAGCGGGTGATCGCGATGTTTTTAGCGAGCAGGATGTGCTCCTTAAATTGCCAGTCGTTCTCTTTTTGTAGGTCGAGATCTCCCAAATAGAGCCATTCAGGCTTCCCTTCGATGTAGTTTTTCACCTCCGCGATCAATTGCTCTACGTTTTCATAACGCTCGGATGCGTGGCGGGCCAGGCATTTCTTACAGACGGCCGCAAGCTCATGGGGGACATCGCGGTAAGGGGCCATCTCCACGGGATCGGTGAGCTCTTCTGTATGGAGGGTTTTGCGGAAGGTCGCAATCGTCTTGCGTTGGAAAGGAAGCTGCAGGGTGAGAAGTTGATAGAGGATCACCCCAAGGGCATATACGTCAGTTTGGACGGAAGGGAGGGCGCCTCCGGTGAGCCGCTCGGGAGGCATGTATGCAAGCGTCCCTGTGATTTTGCCCGGCCTAGTGAGATCGATGCTCCCAGGATTCTCCATATCGGCTGGCTTTCCCTCATCCTTGATTTGGTCGAGGTAATCGGCAATGCCCCAATCGAGGATCATCACCTCGCCATATTTGCCGACGATGATATTCTCCGGTTTCAAGTCGCGGTGGAGGATCCCTTTCGAGTGGGTGTAGGCGACCGCCTCGCACACCTGAAGGAAGATCCTCGTCAGAGAAGGAATCGATTTTCCGATCGGATGGAGAACCTCGCCGTTTTTTTCCTGCTCTCGGGTTTTGCGGAGGATTTGGCGCAGGGTCTCTCCTTCGACAAAGGGCATCGTGTAATAGATATCGGGCGGCTTCATTTCGACCGAAAGAATGGGAATGATGGAAGGGTGGGTCAATGCACTTGCGACTTTGGCCTCCCGCAAAAATCGGCTTTGCAGCGTCTTGTTTCCCTTCAAGTCGGGCCGGATCCGCTTTAAGGCCACCTTGCGGCCGCACGCGAGGTCCTTGGCGAGAAAGACCTCTCCCATTCCTCCTCTGCCGAGATTGTCGAGGATGGAATAGGGGCCGACCCTTGAAGGCATTTCGTGAGGGATTTCGATGATTTTCTGATTCATGACCAAACGTCATCCCACAAAGGGGCCAATTGCCGCAAGAAAAAATTCTTCCAAATATTCTTTTAGCAACCTCATAAAATAAATATGAAAAATGATGAAATCATTTTAGAGGGTGTCTACAAAGTGCAGACACCCTCATAGTGAAATTGCATCTTAATTTTAATCAGGTTGCTCTGGCTATTCTTTCAGTTTTAAAGAAATGGGGGGAGGAGTAGAATCTCGGGCATGGTTCAAAAAAAAACCATCTTGACGGGAGATAGACCAACGGGGCCGCTCCATTTAGGCCACTATGCTGGCTCTCTTGCTGCCCGCGTCCGTTTGCAGGATCAGCACTGGCAATTCGTGATGATTGCCGATGCCCAGGCGCTGACCGACCATGCCGAAGAGCCGCACAAGGTTCGGGAGAACATCCTGGAGGTCGCCCTCGATTATCTGGCGGTCGGGATAGACCCGCAAAAGACGACCGTTTTCATCCAATCGCTTGTGCCGGCCCTTCCAGAACTGACTCAGTATTATCTCAACCTCGTCACATGGAACCGCCTCAAGCACAACCCCACCGTTAAGCTTGAAATACAACAAAAAGGGTATGGGGAAGAAGTGCCTGCCGGATTCATGGTCTATCCGATTTCCCAAGCTGCCGATATCACGGCGTTCAAGGCCAACCTGGTCCCGGTTGGAGACGACCAGATCCCTATGATTGAGCAGACTGTCGAGATCGTCCGGAAGTTCAACCGGATCTACAAGACCGACGTTTTGGTCGAGCCTGAAATTGTAAGCTCCGCGATCGCCCGTTTGCCCGGGCTGGATGGACGCGCCAAGATGAGCAAGACTCTCGGGAACGCGATTTTTCTTGGCGAAGAAGCCGATTCGGTCGCGAAAAAAGTAAAGGGGATGTATACCGATCCGGGGCACCTTCGCGTCCAAGATCCCGGCAAGGTCGAAGGGAATCCGGTCTTTACCTATCTAGACGCCTTTGGGACGGATAAGCAAAAGATCGCTGAACTGAAAGACCATTATCAAAGAGGCGGGCTTGGCGATTCTGTCGTGAAGAAGTATCTTTTAGAAGCGCTGCTGGCTTTCATCGAACCGATCCGCGAGCGTCGCAAAGCCCTTGCCAAGGATCCCAAACACATCATGGAATTGCTTCATCGAGGCACTGAAGCGGCAGCTCAGGCCGCCCACAAGACCCTCCTTGAGGTGCGAAGAGCAATGGGAATCAATTACTTCGGGTGATTATGAAACCAATGTGCTTGTTTTTGTTCTCAATCTCTCTTTTGTCTGCACAAACACAAGAAGCTTATTTTACCTATCTGAAAAAGCTTAAGTTGCCCAATGGGAGCTACCAACAAGGGGAGATCGAGGTCGTCGTAGATCCAGAGGAGATTGCGAAAATCGAAGAGATCCAAAAAAAACGGCTGATCCGGCAAGGCATGCCGGAATCGGAGGCCGCTCAATGCAGCAAGACAGGGATCATTTCCAAAGACACTTATTGGGTTTGGATCCGCGACGCAGTCTATTTTCCAAAAGGGATCCCCGGCACATATGACCGGTTGATTAAGTTAGAGGGGAGCGGGGCAGTGATGCTTCCTGTTCTTAGAAATGGACGGCTTGTCGTCAATCTCACTTTTCGTCATGCCACAAGGTCTTGGGAACTGGAATTGCCGAGAGGGGCTAGTAAAACAGGGGAAACATTGGAGCAGACCGCGATTCGCGAACTGAAGGAAGAAACTGGATTGGAAGTGGATACGCTAGCCAAATTAGGAGAGCTGGCTTCTAACACTGGAATGAACAACGCAGTGGTTCCTGTTTTCTTAGGCCGGGTCTCTAAACAAGGCCTGACCGACCGGGAATACTCCGAAGTGATCGCAGATGTCTTATCTTTTACAAAGGAAGAGCTGAAACAAGGCCTCCTAGACGGCTTTATCGAGGTTTCCTTGCATGGGAAAAAACAAAAAGTCCCGCTTCGCGACCCCTATGTCGCTTTCGCGATCCTGCAGGCTGAAATGCGGAAACTTATCTAAAATAGGCACTTATGAAAGACGCTCTTTTAAAAATATTGATTTTAGGCGGCACGAACTTCCTGGGTCCCCATTTGGTGGAAGAAATAAAAACCCGAGGCCATGAGGCCACTCTCTTTCACCGAGGCACTCATCCGTCTCCCTTTCCCGGCATCGAAACGCTCTGTGGAGATAGGGACGGCGTTTGAGCGCACTCGTTGGAAGAAGGTGGGGTGCGATCATCGATACCTCAGGCCATCTTCCCCGCGTCGTTGAGGCCTCATCAAAATTGCTGAATGGCAAAGCGGACCATTACCTCGACTTTGTACAATTTTGTGACGGCATCTCCGAGAGAATCGCTGGCCCTTTTTTCCTTTTTTTGCTCATAAATAGCGCCTTCGGCTATGAATTTCGCAAAAAAAGAAAAAAATTGCAGAGCGCTTCCTCTGGATCTGCTCGCCAAAAATTGTACAAAGTCGAGATTACACCTTCATCTCCACGATTGGAGTCTTGCAAATTTCGATCATTCGGGGATTGACGAAACCGAACCGCTCTCAAAATTAGAGGGAACCACTGAAGAAATAACAGAAAAAACATATGGCGCGCTGAAAGCGGAGTGCGAGCAAATTGTGCAATCGTATTTTCCGGCTAGGGTCTTTGATCGTTCGTCCGGGATTGATCGTAGGGCCCAAGGATCCAACGGATCGCTTTACCTATTGGTCTCTCCGCATCCAAAAGGGGGGCACGGTCTTAGTTCCCGGCACACCGTCCCGCAGCGTCCAGGTCATCGATGTCCGCGACCTTGCCGCCTGGATCGTGGAAAAGGTCGAAGAGCGAGCGACCGGCGTTTACAATGTGACAGGACATCCGATTTCTTTTGAAAAATTGCTTTTGGAATGTCAAAAAGTATGCAAATCAGATGTCAAGCTTGAATGGGTGGGTGAAGAGTTCCTTACAACCAAGGAAGTCAAAGATTGGGTAGAGCTTCCCTTATATCTCTTCAGCCAAAGGAATATGCCTGGTTTTCTCAGTGTCAGTATAGAAAAAGCCTTGAAGGCAGGACTTAGGTTGCGGCCACTAACTGATACCATCTCAGCGACTCTCCGTTGGAATGAAGGAAGAATGGGACATACGATCCAAGCCGGTCTTGATCCTGCAAAGGAGAAAGAACTCTTGGATTCGTGGCGTCAGAGCCAGTAATGACAGGTTCCTCTCTACAGGAAAGTGTCTCTGAACCAATAACACCGGAGAGTGTCCTGTTCATATCCGCAGATTCGAATGACCGTTGATAATAGGATGGGATATCATAACGTTCTTGTTGTAAGATGCTTATATAAAAAAAGAGAAAAGCCTGACTATTATTGCCTGAAAATGACCAGAATGTTAACCTTGTATTAACTTACTGGTTAAAAATGAAGAGAAATAGGGGACTAGACTCTGGTTTGGCAGCGTTGCTCGAGAAGGCTCCCAGCGAGGAGTTGGAGTATGGTTTTGTCATGGGGCAGCCGATGGTTGCCGGGAGCCCCTAGTTTCTTAGAAATAATCCCTTTTGGGCCCTCCTTCTCGAGTCTACGGACCAAACGTCTGATCTGCCTCGTGCTTATCCCCAAATTCCGTCCCGCCGTTGTTTGTTTACACCGACCTTCTTTGATCTTCTTCAAATATTCTAATCTCTTTAAGTCCTCTTCGCTCATTGGGATACGCTCCATTGTTTAGTCTCCTCCTCTTTGGTAATCAACGACTTGTGATTACCAAAAAGCGGACATTTTAAAAAAAACGCTTACAATAAAATATTATATATTGAATTAAACATGTAAATATATTATAATTTAGTATAAATAAAATAATAAATATTGGAGTTAAAATATGTCATCTATTCAAACTTGGCACCAAGTAACCAAAAACTTTATTGCTGGGCAGAAATTAATATCAGGAATTGCTGGGTTAGCAGTAGCCAGCGCAGTCGCTTTTGTTGCCGCTGGCGCTATAGAAGCATCAGTTGCCATGTGCTTGCTGGCAGGAGGAGGGGTAGGGTCGATGGTGTACGGAAGATGGAACGCTACTCATGAAACGGCTTCTGCTCAGGCAACAACTTTTGCTCATAAAACGAGCCCTGCTCAGGCAACAACTCCCGCTCAGGCAACAACTCCTGCTCAGGCAACAACTCCCGCTCAGGCAACAACTCCTGCTCAGGCAACAACTCCCGCTCAGGCAACAACTCCTGCTCAGGCAACGACTCCTGCTCAGGCAACGACTCCTGCCCCCTCTTCCTTGTCCTCAAAGGAAGAGAAGAGGCCGATCCAGCCTCGCATGAAAATCAAAACCCGTCCGAACCCACCGCCGCCTTCTACCGAAAGACCCCCACCCGCCCCCTCTTTGCCAGCCTTTGCCGCGCCCGCAATGGAGAGGCCCTATTTTCCACCACGAGCAAGTTCTGAGGAAGCCTTGAAGCACTTATTAGCGAACGGCTTTGTGGTTGAACGGGTTCGGGGTAGCCACTATCAGCTGAAACATGTATTGACCAACACGTCTACCACCATTCCTCTCCATGGAGACCGGCTCAAACCTGGCACTTTGAATTCAATCAGGCACGATTTTTATCGAAGTCAAGGGTTTGAGATATAGACTTTTACCAATAAAAAAACACCGGAGAGTGCCCGCGGCATGAGACAGGTTCCTTAAGGCTGCTGCCTTCCGGCTCTGACCTGGTTCAGATTGCTCATTCCACGAGTTCCCCGGTGAAACTCTTCGAGAAAGTATAGTCTATCAGAAAGCTTCTCAAAACGCAAAAGACTATATCTTAAATTTTTACTTCACAATCCCGTCTGGCAGGGCGTCCAGGTTGTAAAGGTAGGTTTCAGGAAAGAATTTGGAGAGGATTTTCACTGCGTTATCTCCATTTTGCGCGAGCGAAGAGGCGGAGTAAAGGCAAAGGCCGACCCCATGCCCCTTTCCAAAGCCGGTGAAGAGCACCGCGTCTTCTTTGACCGCGACGGAGAAATCGGAACTGAGGATATGGTCTTTGCCCAGCCGCTCTTGCAAGGTGAAAAAGTCGATGTCGTGCGTTTCGTTACTCTCCTTGATCCGGAGCCCGTAGGTTTTCCCTGAGGGCAGATCGACGAAGACTTCCACGGACTTAATGTTGGGAATATCGAGCAGCTTCGCGAGGGTTATTTTGGGGATCTGATAGGTCCACTTCGAATCTTGGCGGACGAGCGCGGCATGAGGCGCGTCCACTCCCTTTGCCATCGCATCGACATCGAGCCGGAAGATCGTTTCATATCCGGCCGTCTTGCCGGCGCTATGTTCTGTCCAAGTAGCAGGGATTGGGAAATTTCTCCCTTCTATCGGATGGACGAGGATCAGATAGCGCGTGGTGTCGGCAGCTCGGATCGCAGGAGAGTTGGATGTGATGAGAGCGCTGCCGGAATATTGATCTGCCGCGCTGGAGATATGCCAATAGCTGTTCGGATTTTTCATCGCATGGTAATAGGCGTTCGTCCTGATGAGGATCGCGAGCGCAGACATCACTTCAGGCTCCATGGGGGTTGTAAATTGCGTGGAGAGGATCGATTTGACGTAAGATTCGATATCGAGGTCGTTGACGATATTGATGGTTCCGTTTACCCCAAATACTGCGACAGCGCCGCTATATTGGATCCCATTGAGGAAAATGGAGGTGTCTGGGTTTTTCGGGAGGATGTAAAATTGGTGGATGCCGGGAAACTCTTCTCCCCATTTGAGTCCATTTTCCGTTTCCCTGACAATGAAGCGCTTTCCGAGGAGCCCGGAAGTAATTTTGGTTCCATCGTGGGGGTTAAAGAGAGTGTAGGGGCCTTTCACTTCCAGAAGCGCCTCAGTGGCGTCTTTTTCAAGGAGGACCTGGATGTGCCTCGGGGCGATTGGCGCAGTGATCCTTTCGAAAGAGGAATCTTGCGAAAACAGTGCGCCGCAAAAAAAGACGGCGATAGTTATTATTAATAGGCTTTTCATAAAAACTCCCTTTGCGGTCTTTTCCGACCCATGTGTTTATAAGCCAGCTCGGTGGCTTCCCGTCCGCGCGGCGTCCTTTTAATGAATCCTTGCAAGATGAGAAAGGGCTCGTAGACCTCTTCCAACGTATGAGCCTCTTCGCCGACCGCCGCGGCCAAATTATTGAGCCCTACTGGACCCCCGCTGTGATGATCTATCATAACGAAGAGGATTTTTTTGTCCATTTCATCCAAACCTTTTTCATCGATCGCCAACATTTCGAGGGCCTCTTTCGCAAGAAGAAGGTCGATCGATTTCCGCTTTTGGATTTGGGCAAAATCCCTTACCCACCTAAGGAGGTTGTTCGCGATTCTCGGGGTGCCGCGCGATCTTTTTGCGATCTCGAGGCCAGCTTCCGGGCTCAATGCGACCTTTAGCAGGCCGGCTGTGCGGGTGATGATTTTACAAAGTGTCGGGTCGTCATAATAGTCGAGCCGAAGAGTCACGAGAAAGCGGGAGCGGATCGGAGAGCTGAGGAGTCCGGAGCGGGTCGTCGCCCCGACCAGAGTGAACGGATTCAGTTTGACTTGCACGGACCTCGCGCTCGGGCCCGAGTCGATCATGAGGTCGAGAGAGAAATCCTCCATGGCCGGGTAGAGAAATTCTTCCGCGACTTTGGAGAGGCGATGGATTTCGTCAATAAATAAGACGTCCCCTGGTTTCAAGTTGGTCAGAAGCCCAGCGAGATCGCCCGCTTTCTCGATGGCCGGGCCTGAGGTGACGAAAAGTTGCGTCCCCATCGCTTTAGCGATGATGTGGGCTAAGGTCGTTTTCCCAAGCCCGGGCGGGCCGGAAAAAAGACAATGCCCCAAGGCTTCGCCCCGCGACTTTGCGGCTTCGATGAAGACTTCAAGCCTTTGCCGGACCGGTTCCTGGCCCAAAAAATCAGAGAGCGTTTGGGGTCTCAAAGGAGTTTCAAAGGGAGTATCCGGCTTTGTCCACGAAGATTCGATGTAGGGCTTTTCCATGTTATTGAAAATGGTAGCAAGAAAATCATTTCGCGCGCTATACCTACTCCTCTTAACCCCCGAGTTTTTGTATGAGTTTGCGATCCGACCGATGGATACGCCGCATGGCGCTAGAATATAAAATGATCGAACCATTTGCCGATTCTCAAGTGCGAGAAGCGGCTGGAAAAAAAATCGTAAGTTATGGACTCTCGAGCTACGGCTACGACCTTCGGGTCGCGGACAAGTTCAAGGTGTTCACGAACGTCTACAATTCGATCGTCGACCCCAAACATTTCCGGCCCGACGCCTTTGTCGATATCAGCGGGGAGTGTTGCGTCATCCCCCCAAATTCCTTCGCCTTGGCGAGGAGTGTCGAATATTTTCGGATCCCGCGGAATGTTTTAACATTATGCATCGGCAAATCGACCTACGCAAGGTGCGGCATCATCGTCAACGTGACCCCGTTCGAGCCTGAATGGGAAGGATACGTAACATTGGAAATTTCGAATACAACACCTTTGCCGGCAAAAATTTATGCCGGGGAGGGTCTTGCCCAAGTCCTTTTTTTTGTGGCCGAAGAAATCTGCGAGGTCTCTTATGCCGACCGGAAAGGGAAATACATGAGGCAGATGGAAATCACCCACCCATCTATTTGACCTCTCTTTAAAACAATTCGGGAATCGAGATAATGGGTCCGATGGCAAAAATAAACGGATCTTGGTGGGGGGCGTGGTGGTGGGTCGTATGTGTTTGTCTTACGGCGCTTTCTGTCTATTTTCATTTCATCAAAGAGAAAAAAAGCCAGGTTGCGGAACTGACTGGCCGTTTTGAAGAGGTGAATCGGCAGAAGCTGCTCGCTCTCCAAGAGCGTGAATCCCTCCGCCTCCAGATCGAATCTCAAAGCGACCCGAGCTGGATCGAAATGATCCTTATGAGAGATCTTGGAGTCGTCCCTGAAGGGTGGCTCAAGGTTCACTTTACGAGATGACTGCGCTCCTCATCGCACTCTTGATCCTTTTGCTTTTCTCTTCGGCTTATTTCTCGGCTGCCGAGACAGCCCTCTTTTCCTTATCGCCATTGACCCTCAGGTCGTACAAGGGGAGAGGGGATCCCAGGCTGGCGCTGATTGCCAAAATGATGTCGCGCCCCAGGGACATCCTCGTCACGATCCTGATGCTCAATGTCTTGGCAAACCTGCTCGTCCAAAATACTGTTTCGTCCCTATTCAACGCGTTTCCCAGTTGGCTTTTAAAAGTGGGGGTGCCTCTCGCCCTCACCCTCATTTTCGGGGAAGTTTTGCCCAAATCGGTCGCCATGACCAATAACGCGGCAGTCGCCTATCGGACAGCTCCATTTATTTCATCAGCTACCCGCATCCTCAGGCCGATCCGCAACCCATTGACGAAAGCGACCGGTTGGATTTCTCGAGTTCTTTTCTTTTTCTTCCGCAAAGAGAAGGAAATTTCGGCAGATGAATTGCGCCACGTCTTAAAAACCTCTCAAGAAACGGGGATCCTTCTTCCTCAAGAGGTCAGGCTGATGAGCGGAACTCTCGATCTGCAGCGCTCCATCGTCAAGGAAAGGATGCGGCCGAGAGACGAGATTCTCTTTTATTCGATTGACGAGTCTTTGGAAAAGCTCAAGCACCTTTTCGTGGATCTCGAGACGACGCGCGTTCCCGTTTGCGAGGAAAATTTGGATCATCTTCTCGGCATCCTATCGACCAAGCGCTTCTTTTTTCATCAAAACAAGATCGCATCTCCTAGCGATCTCATCCCGATCCTGAAAAAACCGTACTACGTCCCTGAATCGACGAGATGTTGGACGCTACTTAGCAACATGCGGGAGAGAGGGGAGAGCCTGGCTATCGTCGTTGACGAGTACGGCGCTGTCTCCGGGCTCATTTCTCAAGAGGACTTAAGCGAGGCTATGGTTGGCGAGATCTCCGATAGGCGGGATGCGAAGAGCCGATATACCCGGTCTACCGACGATGTGATCATCGCGAGCGGGAAACTCGAACTTACCGAATTTCGGGAAATTTTCGGCATCCCCCTCAAAACCCATGAGAATATCCTGACTCTCGGAGGGTGGTTGATCGAACAGCTCGGAGACATACCTACGCCTGGGACAAAGTACGCAAACGACCAATTTTTGTTCTACATCCTAGCTGCGGATCCTAACCGTATCCGCCGCATCTATGTGAGGCGGCTGGGGGGGCCCAAGTGACCCCCCACTGGCTTCCCTTCTTGCTCTTTACGCTTTTATCTATCGCTGTGCAAGGCGTCTTTGCTCTGTTTGAAATGGCTTGCATCTCCTTTCACAAGGTGCGCCTTCAATATTATGTCAGCATTGGAAAGAAAAGGGCGATTTGGCTCAATTATCTCTTAAACCGCCCCTCCCGTCTTTTCGGGACGACCCTGATTGGCATCAACATGGCCCTCCAGATCGGTTCCGAATGTTCGCGCAGGTTCTATGAGTCGATCCATTTAAATCCCGACCTCTCCCCGATTACCCAGGCCATCATCGTCATTGTGTTCGCCGAGCTCTCCCCGATGTTTGCAGCTAGGCGCCACCCTGAACAAGCAGCCATGCTTTTGGTTCCCGCGATGGCGGCTCTTGCCCGGATCCTCTCACCGGTGATCTGGACCTTCGATGCCCTCTCCCGCCTCATCCATCGCCTCATGAGAGAGCCCGTTGACACTCCGCTTTTCCTCTCCAGAGAAGAGGTCAGGATGGCCTTCGAGGAGAAAGAGAAGGGAAGCGAGGATGAGTTCAATAAAATTGCAGGGAGGATTTTCCAGCTAAAAACCCTGACCGTTGGTGAGCTCATGACCCCGCTTGCGAACGTTCAAATGGCGCCGACGACTGCGACTGTGGCTGACGTGCGCCATCTCTTAAGCATCCACTATGTCCCGATCGTTCCTGTCTATCATCGCATCCATCACAATATTGTAGGCGTCGCACATTTGCGGGATTTCTTGCGAGTGGAAGAGACTCGGCGCATCATCGACCACGCAAGGCCCCCTTGGTTTGTCACCAAGGGGACATCGATTCTCGATATTTTGGAGCAGTTCCGCCGCAACAATCAGAGCGTTGCGATCGTCCTCGACGATTCGGGACAATCCTGCGGCCTCCTTAGCCTCGATGAGATCATGGCCCAGATTTTTGGTCCCGAGGCGACAGAGCAGGCTGCAGCGGCCGCTACTATCCTACATCTCCACCTCGAGCGCACCTTGCCCGGCGATATGACCGTAGAGGCATTTAACCGCGAATTCCAAGCAAACCTTACCTTTGCCGCAGAAGATACTTTAAGCGATCTCATCATCCAGAGCCTAGATCACCTACCTGTGGAAGGAGAAACGGTCACGATAGGTCCCTATCTTTTCACAGTCCAAGAGCCCACTTTGCGGGGAGTCAAAATGATCTCGGTACGCTCTTTTCAAGAATAACCGAAAGGATTATATTATCACTTCCTCGTGGGTAAGAAATGGCCTCGATTGTAATTCCTATGCGCCATGCGACTACTGTCGCTAGACCTAAAAGGCAGCCGCCGGCAAATCGCGCTACTTCTTTTATCGATTCGATTCAAAGCACATGGAAGGGGAACAAGGAGTTTGCCATGTGGCTTGTGCAGCGGCTCAGGCCAAAAACGACTGTCGATTTAGGGTTCGATCGGGGACTTTCCACACTCGCCTTTGCCTATCGGAACCGGGGGCATGTATTTGGGGTCGATTGGTTCGAAGATGGCAATTACGCCGACAAGAGCTTAGCGATCGATAGCGCCTTTAACAATATTTCCCATGCGATCCGCTTCAATTACGTGAAAAACATTCATCTGATTATTGGTCCTTTCCAGCATGTGTCCAAGAATTGGAAGCGTAAGATCGACATCCTACATATCGACTGGGCCCACTCCTATCGGAGCGCACAAAGGCGCTATCAGAATTGGTCCCAATTCTTAAAGAGCGACGCGGTGATTTTAATGGATGATGTGACGGCTTTCCCCGAAGGCGCCGGCCGGGCGTTCCGCGAGATCTCCCTCCCAAAGCTGATCCTTCCCACCCTCTCAGGCCTTGGCGTTGCCTCGGCCGACATCGAACTGCTGACCGAAATCCGCAAAAACCAAAAAATTCAATAGGTGGATGATCTATTCGGAATTATACAGAATTAACTCTCTTGCTAGTCCGAGCAAGAAGGGCAAAGTAGGTAAAGTATTTATCTAGATCTTCTAAAGTCGTTTTGAATTCATTACTGCCCAGGGCGGCAGCGCAAAATAGTTCCTTTGCTCGGACGATCTCCTTCAAACGTCCTTTCCAACGAGAGTCGGCAATCGTGAGATAGAAAAGATCTATGGCTCGCGAGACGGCTCCCCAATAATATTCCCTATCTTCTTTAGCTTTAATGGCGCGGCTCACCTCGCTCCCAATATTTCCCAATTGTTCCTCAAGAGAAAACTTAGACCAGCTCTCAGCCGCTAGAATCAAATGCTGCGAAGTCATTGTTCTTCAACCAAGCAATTTACGATCTCTCGTATTTTCTGTCGGATGGTTGGATCGTCAACGCCTCGAGAATCGTTATCCTGCCAGGGTCTTAAGTTGATCATGGAATCATATTCGATCCACTCACCCTGCGATTTTTTTAGATAGAGGTTGATTCCCCACAAATCGGCTTGTTCGGAACCTTGTTCTAGAAGCAGTGATTCTGCATCTGAATGCATAGACGTTCCAGCAATCATGACTCTCCGTTTCACGTCGACTACAGCTTTCACAAGAGAGACATGTCCTTTTAATTCCAAAGGGAGCAACTCAGCTTTGGCGATACTTCTTTCAATGAACTTTGCCACTATCGATCTCCTTTAGATTGCTGGCAGCATACCAAAGCTTCTGAAAAAGAAAAAGACCCGGATTTCTCATTGAATGATGTCTACCAGCTCCTCAAAATCTGAGAGAATATCTTCAGGAAGGGGAGCATCGAAATCTTTGGCGATTTTGATTTTCCCCTTAAGGGCGCCGGGACGACGTTTTGGTTTTTTCTCGATAGGGATCAGTTTGGCCACCGGTTTTCCTGCTATAGCAATTACAATTTCATTTCCCTTGATGACCGAATCAACCAACTTTGAAAAGTGGGTTTTAGCCTCATGCATATTCACAGTACGCATACATAACCTTTTGTTAGACTAACCGTCTAGCCTAGTTGCGTTTATATTTCAAGAAGAATAGAATAACTGTCAATATTTAATCCAGAGGATGCATCATGGTGATGTCCCTAGAAGAAATTTCTGATCGGCTTGAGATCATGGATCTTCTGACCGAGTATGCGACTGCGATCGATAAAAAAGATATAGATGCCTTGGATCGGATTTTTACGACGAATGCGCGCATCGATTTTTCTCAAGCTAAAGGACCTCACGCAGATCTAAAAACAATCAAGAAATTTCTCAAAGAGAACTTAGGAGATTTGCCTCGTCAACATGTGCTCGCAAATTTCCAAATCAAAATTTATGGAGATCATGCCTCCGTACGCTGTTTGTGTCACAATCCCTTAGAATTGCCGCCACGCGGCGAAGAAATCATGTTATGGGGAGTATGGTACAATGACAAATGCATCAGGACCAAGAGTGGTTGGAGAATTCAAGAGAAAGTCACTGAACCCTGCTATCATTGGAAGCTGAAAATTAGCAAATTGGAATCGTAACGCAGGCTAGAGGAGATTATGGAAACTCGAGTGGGATTTGTTGGACTTGGCCACATGGGCCTCCCCATGGCGCTGAATATTCTAAAAGCGGGGTTCCCTCTTTGGGCTTACAATCGAACAAAAGATAAAGCTGTCCCTCTACTTGAAAAAGGGAGCAAGTGGGCTCCATCTCCGGCTGAGCTAGCGGCATTATGCGATATCTTAGTGAGCATGGTTGCAAATGATGACGCCTTGCACGAGATTGTAGAGGGGCCGTCTGGACTTATGCAATCTTCCAAAAAGCCTTCGATTCACATCTCCATGAGCACAGTTTCTCCTGACTTAAGCGATTCTTTGGAAAAGAAGCATAAGGAGAAAGGGATAGCATTTCTGGCAGCTCCAGTCATCGGGACGGCCAGAGCGCGCAAGGGAAGGGTCTTTATGGATCTTTCTCGCAGGCGATTTCAAAGCTAAGAAAACAGCATCTCCCATTTTGCAGGCGATGAGCCGCAAGATTTTCGATTTAGGCGAACGTCCCAGTCAAGCGTCGCTGTTTAAGCTATGCAATAATTTCATGATTCTCAGTCTGATTGAAACTTTTTCTGAAGCGGCAGCTATGTTAGAAAAAGGGGGAATTTCTACGGAGAGGGCCGCGGAAATTTGGGGAAGTTCTCTTTTTGATTGCCTGGCTTTTCACAGTTATACTCCCATGATCTGCAAGCGTAGTTTTGCTGAGGGAGGATTTGCCTTGAATCTGGGGCTAAAGGACATTCGGCTTCTTCAGGGCTGTGCAGACCGTAACCAGGTGCCGATGCCCATTCTTAGCGAGCTGCATGAAAAGTTGTTAACCAGCATGAACTTGGGCCGGGAAGCCTTTGACTGGTCGGCCATCGCTCTATTAGCGCGGGATCTAGCGGGGTTGAAATCGTGAATTAGGAAAAGCCCGGGCATTTCCCCCCCCCCCAGGCTTCTTGTTTTGAGATGGAGACTCGCTATTGCAGGACTTTTGCATGGAGAGGGGCATTATTCCACTACGATTGTTTCTATGGGAAAAAGAGGGAATTTTCCTTCTCGAATGGAAGAGCAGGTTAAAACATAGCGCACGGCTGTGATTAGGTCTCCTGTAAAGATTGCCGCGTGTGTGTGTGGCTATCGAATGTTTGGATCCTTTTTTCAAAGGGATTGTTGTAGGAAGGCGCGTTCCACGATTTCCGTGGGAAATTTCAACGTTTGCGGCATCACGACGCCGAAAAGAAAGACGGCAATATTTTTAAAATGTGCCACCTCCGATCAGTATTGGTCGTGATGCTTGTTGATGTTTTCACCGTAAATGGGCGGCCGATTGAGGTAAATACCAGCCAAGTCTACCATGTGGGCGCTGCCTGCCAGGGCCGCGCCATTTGGATATTGTTTGGCTAAATTTGCGTAAAAAGCTTCGAGGGCGATCTCTTTTTTTAAGACTGAAGGAACCGAGTGTTGATCGGTGTCAATGCCCATTAAAAAAGGTGTCGATCCGATCGTTTCTCCTTATGACGTAGCGAGTGGAAATCCCATTTTCCCGGATGAACTGATCAAACGGGGGAGGTTATTTCCTGTCGAAATGCTTGAGGCTCTTTGCGACGAGGATTATTATATTCGATTTATTGAGAGGGTTCTGGTTCTCTAGTCATCCCTAAAAGAAAAAGAATCGAGCTCTCGTTCTCCTCTTCTACCTTTTCAATTTTTTTGCGATGGGAATGATTGTGTCGAGGGCGCGGTCGATCTCTTCGCGCGTATTCATTCTGCTGACCGAAAAGCGGAGCGAGCTGCGCGCTGTTTTTTTGTCGACCCCCATTTGGGTCAGGACGCGGGACGGTTCCAGAGCCCCGGAGGAGCAAGCGGAACCATGGGAGGCCGCGATTCCGGCAAGGTCGAGCTGCATGAGAAGCGTCTCCCCGTCGACCCCTAAAAATGCGATATTCGATGTATTGGAGATCCTAGGACCTTCCCCATGGATCGCAATGGATTCCAGGGAACGCTTCAAGCCATTTTCAAAATGAAGTCTTAGATCGTGCATATGGGCGGTGATCTCCGCTTGCCTCTCCTCTAGGATACGGAGAGCCTCAGCTAGACCTAAGATCGACCCAAGATTTTCCGTACCCGCGCGAAGCTGATACTCCTGGTTGCCGCCAGTAATCAACGGAGCGAGCTTGAGAGAGCTGCGATGGAATAAAAGCCCGACTCCTTTCGGGGCGTGAAACTTATGTCCGCTTAAGGCGATCGCTGTAATTCCAGGATCGATCGGCAGCGGCTCTTTGCCTACAAAAGCCACGCAATCGAGAAGGAGGGGGATTCCCCGTTTTTCGGCCACACTGGCAATCAACGGTAGTTCGATCCCGACTCCCGTTTCCCCATTCGCGGCGGAGAGGGCGATCGCCCGAGTATCGGGCCTAATCGCGCTTTCAATTTGTTCCGGAAGAGGAGCTCCCCAAAGCCATACTGGGATATAGGTAACGGAGAGTCCTTGGGCTTCTAGCGACTGGATCGTCCGGTACACCGCGGAATGCTCGATGGGGGTGGTGATGAGATGGCCGAGAGGCTTTAGCCCACGGAGCATGAGATTGAGGCTTTCGGTGCCGCCGGAAGTAAAAGTAATTTCCTCAGGCTTTGCTTTGAAAAAGGAAGCTGCCGCTTGCCTAGCAATCATCAGACGATTTTTCGCCTGCTGGCCGAACCAATGGACGCTCGAAGGATTGCCGGCCGGTCCGCTCAACTCGGCGAGCATCGCCTTGAAAACACGCGGATCGAGAGCTGTCGTTGAATTATTGTCTAGATAGATCCGGTCCATTAGGGTTCCGATTGGATCATGAGGAGGGTAATGTTATCAGAACTGCCCTTAAATTTCGCCATTTCAATCAGATTTTTACATGAGGTTGCCAAATCGCCCGAGTCGTTAAGCAAAGTTTCCATCTCTCCGAGGGAAAGGACGTCATGAAGTCCATCCGAAGAGAGAAAATAGAGGTCGTTCAGTGAATGGGGCAGGACGGAGATCTCCGGTTTGGCCCGTTGGGCTGTTCCTAAGGCGCGTGTAATCACATTTTTATAAGGAAAAGGGGTTTCGCATTCTTCGGCCAACTTACCCGTAGCAAGCCATCTTGCGAGAAGCGAGTGGTCTTGGGTCAAAAGTTCCAGGCGCTTCATCTTGTGACGGTAGATGCGGCTATCTCCGATATGGGCATAGACGACGAATTCATCGGTCCAAAAGAGGCAGCAAAGGGTGGTGCCCATCCCGGTCAGCTCTTCCGATTTTTGCCCCATCTGATAAATCAACCGGTTGGCTTTTTCGATCGCATGGCGCATCTCGATCACGATTTCCATACAGTTCGTAGATTTTATCCCCCGAACCTCATCGAGAAGAAAGTTGACTGCTTCTTTTGCGGCCACTTCTCCACCCTTATGGCCCCCCATCCCATCCGCCAGAGCAAAAAATCCAATTTCAGGGAGAGATGCCCACACATCTTCATTATTTTGCCGCTCTAAACCGATGTCGGACAGTCCGAAAGATTTTAAACGCATATTAACCCGCTATGCAAACATGAGACATTTCTTCAGGACGTAGATTGTCCATCTCTGCGTTGCCCTGCTTCGACAACCCACTTCGGGGTTGCCTGCATCGGGCGCCTTGATCTGAACAATCTCCGTTTACCTGCATAAATTGTCTCCTATTTGCGTACCGGGTTAGTTATATCGCCTTCGGAAAGCCGCCGAGAAAATATAAATTCAAGACGCTAATCGAATTGAAACATGCATGCAATACCATGGAGGCAAAGAGAGATCCTTGCTTTTCGTAAACGTAGCTCAGAAAAAGGGCGAGGGGGAAGAGCGATCCGATGATCGAAATATTGGACATCCCTTGCTCCGGGGAATAGTGGAAAAAAGAAAAGCAAAGGGCAGTAATGAGGATAGCCGATTTCACTCCCAGATGCTGGCGGATGAACGATTGGAGAAATCCCCTAAATAGCACTTCCTCGAGCATCGGGGCGAATACCGTGATCGATACGAGAGAAAGGAAAAAATATCGGGGATATTCGAAAGTCATTTTCAAAAAGCGGACGGCCAGTTGGTCCGGCAGTTCGACAATTTGAAAAAAGCGGGAAAGGATGAGATCGAGAGTCTCGTTGATAAAAATGACGAGCGGGAATGCAATGATGAAGGAAAGAAATGCGAATCCGATATCCTGGATAAAAAAAGCCCGGTCGCTCCGCCGCCAGATCTTCCAAGCAACGTTTCGAGGCAGTATGGAGCAATAAATGGCAATGAACGCTAAGATAAAAAACGAGCTGAGGAAGTTCAGCCAGGTTGCTAGAGCGATCGCAGGCGAAGATGTTAGCAGCCGCCGAAGTACGGCGATCAGCAGCGGGCTCAAGAAAATGACGCCAGCAAAATAAATCGCAAAGACAATCGCTATGTGAACCCAGCGAATGGGAAATTCCCATTTCACCTCCTCTTTGAGAAATGCGAAATAATTCGTCTTCCACGCAACAAAGAGGACGACGAGGGTCAGGACCCCGAACCCTATGATGCTGCCGAGCCCGTTCATCTACTTTTGGCCAAAAGGATATACTCGCTCACCCGCAAAGCGACTTCCTGGGCGATCTTGGCATGAGCGGTTCCCATTGGAGAATCCTTGTAGTCTTCGGTCCCCCAAGTAACGGTATTGTAATCGACTGGAAAGTAGGTTTTGGGGATGTAATAGGAGTCGCGGATCATTTCCTGGAGAACGATCTTTGGATCGGACCCGCGCAAATCGATGACTCTCACCCGAATGCCCATCTTGAGGTTATTGGCATAGTCCCTGTCTGAGGGGTTATTGGAGGAAGGGACAAATTCATGTTCGACAAGTTCCAGAAAAACTGCGAATTCTTGATTTTGGAATTCCCTTTTCATCCAGGAAAGATCGCCGCCGAATGGATTCGATGCGATCGCAAAATCGTCTTGAGATTGGATGATAATTTGACCGCCCCTCGAAATCATTTGCGCGATCGAAGATGTCAACTCTTCCGAGATACTCCAGGGAACATCGAAAGAAGTTGTATCGATGATCGCAGGCATCGCGGCGACAGGCTTTGCGCGGCCATCTTCATGATAGCGCGTCGAGCTTTGATCTTTACAACGGCTGCAGCAACCTACAGCGAAAACGGCAACAAATAAAAACGGTAAATATCGCATTCCACTCCTCCAGAAACTGGTATTTAAAATAATAGCAAATGGAATTCTTTCACGCTAGTACCCGACTATAAAAGTTTTCAAAGGAATTTGCGCCCAGATTTTTCTGTCCCGGAACCGGGGTCCCCAAACATCGCTTCGATGGTTGGGGTGGAACCGGGGTCCCCAAACATCGCTTCGATAGACGGAACACTCCCTAAGCCTGTCGTGGCCACGCTCCAGCCGATTTTTCTTTTACTTAAGCAAATTTCTTGGTAGGGTTGTTGATGCATTTTCGGGAGAACTATGACAATTGCTGAGAGCGCAGATCGGAGGCTCCACAACCGGGCCGTCTTAGGGGTCGCGTTGATGATCTTAGGATTGGCGCTCTATCCATTATCGGACGCCTTCATCAAACATTTGATGGGGACTTATAGCGTCTGCCAGGCAACGTTTCTTCGCGCCTTTACACGGCTTGTGCCTCTTTTGATCGCAACCTATTTTCATGGCGGCCCGCGCAAGGTGCTCTATACGCAACACCCTTCAAGGCACTTAACCCGCCTAACCATCAACTTGTTCTATACTTTCTCTTTCATGTTCGCTTTTTCCCTCGCATCGTTAACGACGATCTACACCTTCAGTTACACCTCTCCTTTCTTTATGATTATCCTCGGCGCCATCATGTTGAAGGAAAAGGTCCCCCCGGAGCGCTGGATCGCAGTGGGCATCGGACTTGTCGGAGTCGTGATCGCCATGCGCCCCGGATCCCATATCCTCGAATCGGCCGCCCTCCTCGTTCTATTTGGGACCTTTTTAGGGGCGTTGAATAAAATCTTAATGAGGCGCCTTGCTTCTACGGAACATAGCCTAGCGATTGCGATTTACCCGAACGTTGTGATGCTCGCGGCGATGATGGTTTTAGCCTTGATCTCCAATGCCTTGCCAGGGTTTTTGCCGCCTCGCTTTACACTCGTCTGGAAACCGATGCTATGGTCCCATTGGGGCCTTTTTGCGGTCGTTGGCGCCTTAACCGCAGGGGCTCAATATGCCATTGCCCAATCCCTCCGATTCGCCCAAGCTTCGATCCTCGCGCCGATCGATTATTCGACTTTTTTCTGGGTTGTGGCGCTCGACTTTACTTGGTGGAACAAGACACCGGATGCCTATACGCTGGTTGGCACGGTCGTAATCGTAGGCAGCAACTTGTATATCCTTTACAGAACGAGAAAAGAAGAAGCGGATCGCAAAAAGGTGTTAACAACATGATAAAGACAACGCACTATCGGTGGGTGATTGCGGGACTCATTTTTTTCATCACCCTTGTGAATTTTATCGACCGGTCGGCCATATCCTTTGTGATCGGTCAGCTTAAGGCGGAATTTCATTTCACAGACACCCAGTTTGGCATGATCCTTTCGGCCTTTGGCCTCGGATATTGTCTGTTGACGGCCTTTGGAGGATGGCTCGTCGATCAATGGGGAACGCGTATCGTCTGGCCTCTTGCCGCGATCAGCTGGTCCCTTTGTGTAGGACTTTTGGGGTTCGCGACCGGGTTTTGGGGCTTTGTGGGGCTCCGTTTTTTTCTTGGCGTCGCCGAAGGTCCCCATTTCCCTGCGATGACCCGCTCCGTCAGCGATTGGCTGCCTCCCCAAGAACGGGCGAGGGCATTATCTTTAGGCCTCGTCGCCATTCCGCTTTCATCGGTGGCCGGCGCTCCCATCACTTCCTATCTTGTCGCCGAGTTCGGTTGGCGAACCATGTTTTTCGCGATCAGCGCCATCGGAATGATCTGGGCTGTCGTCTGGTACATGCTCTTTAAGGACAAACCCCAGGATTGCAAATTTGTAAGCGAGGCTGAACGAAAATTGATCGACAGCGCCAAAGGGACCCAGGGAAAATCTCCCATCAATTGGCGGTTTCTCTTGACCCACCCCGCGTTGATGGCCAACAACGCCGCTTACTTTGCTTTTGGATACATGCTCTTTTTTGCCACGTTATGGTTGCCCGGGTATTTCCTATCGCAGCACGGACTGAACTTGAAGAGCGTAGGCTGGTACTTGACCATCCCTTGGCTCATCGGCGCTCTTTTCTTGAAGGCCGGGGGAATCATTTCCGACTCGCTCTACAAAAAGACAGGAAGCAGCCGGATCGCCCGCTCCCATGTGATCTGGAGCAGTCAACTGCTCGCCGCTATCTGTTTTGTGCTTCTGGGATTTACCTCGACGCTGAGCAGCTCCTTAATCTTGCTCAGCTTAGGCCTTGGATTTGGTCTCATGCCGCAACCCGCATTTTTCAGCGTCAATATCGATATCGCCAAAGAGCGCTCGGGATTGTCCCAAGGAATCACCTCGAGCTGCCTTTCCTTAGCCGGGATTATCGCTCCCGTGCTGACTGGCTGGCTCATCGATTTGACCGGAAGTTACCAGGCGGCCTTTCTCCTTCTCGGAGGCCTAACGGGGCTGTCTGTCATTAGCGTGATCTTATTCCATTATCCCGACAGGCCTTGGTTGCCCGCTTCGCCGGTTTGAGGGGGCTGGACTTCCTGGAAGTCCACATCGTTCTCAGCTTCTGACGAGTCCACATTATTCTTAGTTGGGAATTCCTCGATTTTCGTGGACAACTTATCTCTGCTCCGTTTTTTCAGCTCTTCCAATTCCGTATCCCATCCTATACAATGGTCGATGGCGCCGCTTGCCTTATTGATCAAGTGAGTGCAGACAAAGTTGCAGAGCATGACTGCGAGTCCGACAAGAAGTGCGGCGAGGATGATCCCACCCACCGGCCCAAGCGCTACCGTAAGGCCTGCCATAGCAAAGAAGAATACGACCTGCCAAATAGCTCCCGGGATCGCGCCAATGGTCACGTTCAACAGCAATTCCTTGACCAAGACTTTTCCCATCAGGGCAGGGTCTTGACGCCACATCTCCCGCGTCACGGGATTGGTCGCCACATCGAAGAGATACTTGACGCTCCATTGAGTGAATCCCTCCAAGACGCCAGCAAACGGAGCGGCGATTATCCCTGCCGCGATCGATAAGCCGAACCATTGGGGAGAACTTTGAAAAAGCGAGCTTGTCGCCCCGAGGTGAGCGCCGATCAATTGCCCGATGTCCCACATCGGGATAGCGAGCGCAGCGGCTGTTGGGGGAGCCCAGATCTTCGCTATTTCCTCCGGAGGGAGCGTCTCGCCTTTCAATTTCCTGTAAATCGTCTCGCCCGCTGCTAAGATCACCATCGGAGCCGATCCAAACAGAAATTGAGCCGCCATGGGTCCGAGGAACGCGCCGCTCGTGATAAGGCTTGAAAGGGATCCCGTCAGATTCAAGGCAGGCGCCGGCTGCCCAAGGAGATTGATATTGGCGTGGGAGAGCCCTGCCCATGGGAAATCGCGGAAGAAGTTATCAGTCAGCTCCCTGATCGAGTTCCCGGGCCGTTTTTGAGCGGTCGCTGAGGGCTCAGTTTTATCCTGATATGACTCCTCTGGCTTCACAAATAAGGGAAGAGAATGTTCTGATGCTGATAATGGGTTTGTTGACATATTACAATCCTAATTAACTGATATTAATTTTATATAAATAGTAAATAAAAGTAAATATAAGTTGATAAAATTTTGTAAAAATTAATATTGGGATGAGCAAGAATCTATCCCGGTAAAAATGGGGGCTCGTTCTAAATACGAGAGATTCGATAGAATCCATAGTTTAGGAGAAAATATGCGCCGCGCCCTTACCTATGATGATGTTGCTCTTGTTCCTCAATTCAACAACATTCCTTCTCGAACTGAGCCCTCGCTGGAAAGCTGGCTGACGAAAAAACTCAAAGTCAACATGCCGGTTTTAGCTGCGAATATGGATACCGTCATCAGCCAGGAGCTGGCTGATATCCTCATTGAGTCTGGCTCCATTCCCATTCTCCATCGATTCCTCCCTTTGGAAGAACAGGAAAAATGGGTCAAAAAATATAAAGACAAAACGTTCATCTCGTGCGGGATTCAAAAAATCGAAGAGACCTCCAAACTCCTCGAGCTAGGCGCCGTTGGCGCTTGCATCGACGTGGCCCACGGACACTCCGACCGGATGTTCCAGCATATTGAAGAGCTCAAGAAAAGGCATCCCGATAAAGAGATCATCGCAGGCAACGTTTGCACTGCAATGGCCTATCATGACCTCGTCAACGCAGGAGCCGATGCCGTAAAAGTAGGGGTCGGGCCGGGAGCCGCCTGTACGACCCGCATGGTGACGGGATTTGGGATCCCTCAATTTACCGCTGTGCAAGACTGCGCCCTCATCGCAGAAAAGCTCAGAGTGCCGCTGATTGCCGATGGTGGAATCAGGACCAGCCGCGATGTCGTCCTCGCTTTAGCCGCCGGGGCCAGCACCGTCATGATCGGCAAGCTCTTTGCCCTGACCCAAGAGTCGGCCGCGCCCAAACGAAAAGGGGGGCATGGCGGAGTGGAAGCGAAGTTCCGCGGCCAGGCCTCCATCGATTTTCAAAATGAATTTTATGGGGGGCTCAAAGCCAAGACTGTCGCCGAAGGGATTGATTTTTGGGGGCCGGTGTCTGGAAGCGCCTGTGACCTCATCAATGCCCTCCTTGGAGGGATCCGCAGCGGTATGACCTATGGCGGAGCCCGCAATATCAAGGAATTGCAAAGGAAGGCTGAGTTTGTTCGAGTCAGCGCTACCTACATCCACGAGAGCCTCCCGCGGCCCTGAGATTCTTGGGGTGAAGGGTTGCTTTTCATGGGGACTAACTCAAAAAACATGAAGAATCGGGAATATGGCAAGGCTGCGGATACTTGAAAAAGCTCGGGGGTTCGCTCTTTTGCAAGGGAAGCAGGCGGGACACAAATTCAGTGGCTGCCCGATGGCGCACCCGGGGTCCTCAAAACCGCATCGGTTTTGGGGTGGGGCGTCGCCAGAACCGATTTTTCAATCACGAGCGGTATACTATGGTTAAAGATTTTCTTCATGCCGAAAAAAAGATTTACGATCCTGTCCATGGATTTATCCCGTTCGATGAATTTGAAAAGGATCTGATCGATTCGCTTCCCTTCCAAAGGCTCCACTATATCCATCAGCTTGGGATCGCTTATTTGGTCTATCCTGGAGCGACCCATACCCGGTTCGAACATTCTCTCGGCGTCATGTACCTCGTTTCACTGATGTTCGACAAGATCTGCAAATCAGTCCGGGCCGACGTGTTTCATTTTGTCCCAAGGAAAGGCTCTGCCGACTACCTGTATTGGCGCCGCGTGCTGCGGATGGCGGCTCTTTGCCACGACCTCGGCCATCTCCCGTTTTCGCATGTCGCCGAAACGGATTTTTTGGGGCAGCAGGGCCATGAGAGTTGGACTCTCAAGATTATCGACAGCCCTTATTTGCGCCCCGTTTGGGAGAAGCTCCAGAGCGTTCCCACATACATGAAAGATCTTGTCGAACGGGACATCGTGGAAGACATCAAGAAAATTTCGGTCGGGGAGGGGAGGTGGAAAGCCGCAACGGGAAAGTCGTTCACCCCCTGGGAGCGGATTGTTTCGGAGCTGATCACTGGCGACTTTTTCGGCGCTGACCGGATCGACTATCTTCTTCGCGATGCCAGGAGCACTGGCGTCGTTTACGGTCTTTTCGATTACCACCAACTGATCGAAATGCTCCGAATCCTCCCTTCAGCAGACCATGGGGCAGACGAACTGCAGCTCGGCATCGATGAAAACGGGCTCGAGTCGTGCGAAGCTCTTCTTCTGGCGCGCCATTTTATGCATCGGAGGATCTACCAGTACTCTTCCGTAAAAGCCTATCATTTCCATTTAAGACGCTATATGCGCGCCAATTACTCATCAAAAATGTTTCAAACCCTCGACGATTTTTTAAGCTTAAGCGATACCGACATCATCTCTTCATTGAATAAGGCTGCGCGAGACCAGGCCCTGCCCGGCCATGACGACGCCCGCTGCATCATTTACCGAAAGCAGCGGTTCCGGGCGATCTCCTTGCCTGAAGCGATGATCGAACGGGACCTCAAAGAATTCAAAACAAATGAGAAAATTCCCGACAAGGACATTGACTGGGAATTCCATAAGGTCCAGCCGCCACAGGGCCGCCTCTCATTTCCCGTCGCAAGGCGCCATGTCGTCATCCAGAAAGCAAGCGATTGTTCCGAGCTTCTTTTGAAAGTCCCTTCGAAAAAATCGAACTGGGTTTATATCTCTCCGGAGCGGGATCTGAGCCTCATCGAATTTCTCGAAAATTGGGTCCCCGCATGAGTTTTATACTGGGAGTGATTGAAAAAACGGGAATTGGGCACTGCGGACACTCAAAAATAGTCCGGGGGACTGTTTTTGAGCGAAGCAGCTCCTCAGATTTTTCGGCTGGAGCGAGGGACATTGACAAAGGCAAGGCTGCGGAAACACGAGAAGGTCCAGTGGACCTTCGCAGTGCGGAGCAGATGAGCGCAGCGAATCGCCTCGGAAGCGAAGATGAAAAATCTGAGTCAAAACCGCCGCCGCCACCGGGGTCCCCAAAAACGCATCGTTTTTGGGGTGGGGCGTCGCACCAAAACCGATTTTTCATTCACGAGCGGTTTACCCGTCAAGAGAAGTTGTTTATCTTTTTCGTGGCTCTTGCCGGGTTTTCGATCTCCGCCGAATACGCAGCCACAAGGCCCTCCAGCAGCGCTATTTTTCTTTCTACTTTCTCTTCTCATGCGATTCCCTGGGTCTGGCTTATCTCCGTCCCCATCAATCTCTTTATCGTCACTCTCTATAACCGCTTCCTACCCAAGATAGGCCCTCTGAAGATGATCGGCGCCGTCGGGGGGATCGTCACCGCCGTCCATATTTTCTCAGCCTCGATTCTCCACCTCTTCCCTAAATTCATCTTCGTCCAATTCATTATAAAAGATATTTACATCGTCTTGATGTTCAAACAGCTCTGGTCGATGATCCACAGCACGATCCCATCAACGAGAGCCAAATATCTTTATGGGTTCATCTTCGGAATGGGCACTCTTGGAGCCATTACCGGCAGCCTTCTCCCTAGTTTTTTTGCGGTCGACATCGGCTCGGAAAAGCTTTTTCTTTGCACCCTCCCTCTTTACCTCATCATCTACTTCAGCTATAGCGCAGCTTTCAAAAGGAGTCCGATCCAACATAGCTCCTTTAGCCAAGACCTTACCCTGGATCCTCGGGCAAGCGTTGCCTTTTCCCTCATCCGCCGCTCACCGTTTTTGATCGCCATACTCCTTCTTGTCATCTTCATGCAAGTCTCGGTGGGTCTCATGGACTATCAGTTCAATGCCCATCTTGAGCTGAACATTCTTGAAAAGGACCTCCGTACCGAGTATGTGGGCCGGATGATCGGCTTGACCAATGCCCTCAGTTTAGCCTTGCAGTTCCTCGGGGGCTTTTTGATGGTTCACATTTTCGGGGTGCGGGGAAGCCATCTTTTCCTCCCCCTGATGCTTCTTGGAAATGCCGTCCTCGCCATGGCCATCCCTAGTTTCGCTATCGTCTCATTTGCCTACATCTTCATCAAGTCGGTCGATTTTTCCCTTTTCGGCGTGGTGCGGGAAATGCTCTACATCCCGATGAAGCTGGACGAAAAATTCCGGGCCAAGGCGATCATCGACGTCTTCGCCTACCGGTCGGCCAAGGCTTTCGTCTCCATTTGCATCTTAGGGCTTCAACTCATCTTCGGCTCGGAAATCCTCGGCATGACAAGCGCCGTTTCCGCGGCTGTCTGCCTCGGCTGGATCGCCGTCGTCGTCTTCCTATTCCGACGAGTCGCTCCCGCCATCCAGGTGAAATAAGACCGTACACGGCATCGCAGGAGCAACGATTTGAACGATGAAACGATAGGCACGATGAGAAGAAAGATAAATTTTTATCATTCGTATGTGCGCCAAGCAAGCTTGGCTGAACTAGTTAGCTGTAAGGAGTTGACCATGACAAATACCTAGACATGTAGGAAGCCGAGCGGGTGAACGAGGTAACTCTACGCCTGGAGCCTCGGTCAACAAAGTCGTGAGTCCCAATGCGAAAGCGTGAACCTGATGTGGCCTCGTTAGATAATTAAATGCAGATGGTCAACCCTCATATGCGGGGGAAACCAATACTCTGAGTGAAGACTAGGTGAAAGCAACTCGGAGATCTGCCGGGGTTGGAAGGGGAGGACGCGCGATGAAAGTTCAGTCAGGAACTTGGGAGACCCTTTAGGTCCAAGTTGGAGTAATGAGGCCGTGAACTGGAATGAGTGAATCGGCGAAGCCATACTTGGGAAAACGAGCGATGGGAATGAATAACCGTTGTGAGATCGAAGAGGGAGTCGGAGAGGTCCATATTAGCGAAGAAGGAAGTAATGACTCTGGAGCGAAGGGACCTTATCGTAATTGTGTTTTGAAACAAAGGAGTGAGCCGATTGGAAACTACTACGGAACAGAGAGTAATCTCTGGCATTGCTTCATTGAGGGAGAAACTGGGCCAGAAGGCCAAACGAGAACCGAAATTTCGGTTCTACACCTTGTACGGGCACCTGAGTAAAGAGGACCTGCTACGAGAAGCTTGGAAAGTTGTTAAGCGGAATGGAGGGGCAGCTGGAGTTGACAATGTGACGATACGAAGCATTGAAACAAGTCCGGAAGGTGTCAGTGGATTCCTCAAGGGAATACAAGAGGAAATACGCAACAGAATCTACCAGCCCAAGCCAGTCAAGCGAACATATATTCCTAAGAGCGACGGCAAACTGAGACCACTGGGAATACCCACGGTAAAAGACCGAGTGGTGCAAGCAGCGTTGCTCTATATCATCGAACCTATCTTTGAACAGGATTTCCTGGAATGCTCATTTGGGTTTAGGCCCGAAAGGTCGGCCCATCAAGCAATTGATGCAATCAAAGACGCGATCCACAAGGATAAAACGCAAGTCTACGATGCGGATCTCAAGGGGTACTTTGATACGATTCCACATGACAAACTCATGAAGGCAGTCGAGAGAAGAATTGCGGATCAACAAGTACTCAAGTTGATCCGCAAATGGTTAACAGCCCCCATTTGGGAAGAAGGGAAACCGATGAATCCGAATGATCGAGGCACGCCCCAAGGGGGCGTGATCTCGCCTCTTCTAGCAAACATTTACCTGCACTGGTTTGACAAGGTTTTCCATGGAACGCAAGGACCTGGAACCACGGCAAAAGCAGTGCTGGTGAGGTATGCAGATGACTTCGTCATCATGGCTCGATATCTCACAAAGAGAATCATAACATGGGTTGAAGGAGAAATAGAAGGGCGATTTGGACTCACAATCAATCGGGAGAAAACAAAGATCAAGGATCTAACGAAACCTAAGGAAGAGTTAGATTTTCTAGGGTTCACCATGCGGCGGCAAAGTTTCAAAAGAGCCCCTTGGAGACAATATTGCAAGGAACAACCGTCGAAGAAAAGCCTGAATAAGGCCAGAGAAGAGATCAAGACAATCACTAGTTCGAAGAATGGATGTAAATCAGTCGAGGAAGTAGTGAAGACCTTGAATCAATATCTGCGAGGTTGGGGGCAATATTTTCACAAGGGCTATCCGAGCAAAACCTTTAGTGCGATTAATGCCTACACAGATGGGCGAGTATATCGCTTCCTGCAAAGGCGTTCACAGAAAGGGTGGAAGAAATCACCGGATAGCAAAACATGGTACCGCGAGATGAGACGGTTAGGAGTGATACAACTGAGCAAGCGAATGTTTGCGTGAAAGCCAATGGCGAGAGATTACGAAGGAAGCCGGATGCGGGAAACCCGCCAGTCCGGTTTGACGAGGGGGGTGGGTTTTCCATCCCTACTCCACC
>CAVSSM010000003.1:0-65826 GCA_963730605.1 uncultured Chlamydiae bacterium | reverse complement strand
CAAAGTGGAATAAAAAATTTAAGGTTGAAGTCATTTCCCGCCAAGCGTTTTTTTCTGACGTCAGCCAACATAAAAAAAGGATTCCCGGATTTTCTCATGAAAAATGTTACCGCAACCTCCTAGAGACATTTGACTTTAGCTGGGCAAACCTCACCTTTTTTTTCGATAGGGCAAGAGGCCCTCTTTCAGCACATTTCTTGAAAAATGAAAAAAACGTCATCCAAATCCAAGAAGGAACTGAGGCCGGCTCATTCTTAAGGCTCCTCGACCATGTCTTAACACTCGACCTTCATCCCGAAACGGTTCTTTATTTTGTCGAAGACGATTACATCCATCGCCCTTACTGGCTCGAGGTCCTTCTCGAAGGAATGGAACTTGCCGATTATGCGACCCTTTATGACCACAAAGACAAATATTTTCTCTACCCCGACTTGAAGTCCTGCATTTTCGCATCCCGCACTTGCCACTGGCGCACAACGCCGTCGACGACGAATACCTTCGGCTGCCGTTTCAAGACGCTTCTTAGGGATTTGCCCATCCACCGCAAATTCTCCATGGACCGGGCGATTTCTTCAGACCACGAAAAGTTTTGTCAATTACAGTCCCAAGGAGCTATGCTTGTTTCTCCAATTCCGGGCTGGTCGACTCACGCCGAACCTGAGTTCGCCTCGCCCTGCATCGATTGGGAAGAACATTTAACACGAGGTTCATATGTCTTACGCCCATAGTATTGCTCTGGAAAGAGAACCCCGCGACCGGCTCTACTCTTGGCTCCGCTCTGCCGGACTCGTTATCCTCTCCAGCATTTTGATCGGCCTCTTTGCGAAGGTCGCTATCCCGCTTCCCTTCTCCCCGGTTCCGTTTGCGACCCAAGGCCTTGTTGTCCTGGTTCTTTCCGTGCTCCTCGGATCGAAACGGGCCCCGGCTGCCGTCCTTGGGTTCCTCATGCAGGGCGCAGCAGGGTTTCCCGTATTTGCCGGAGGCCATTCCTCACTCTTTGGACCAACGGGCGGCTATCTTTTCGGTTACCTCGTTGCGAGCCTTCTCGTCGGTTATTTAGCTGAAAAGATGCAAGGTCGGACTTGGATGAAATTTTTTTGGACTCTAGCAGCAGGCAACGCCATGTTCTACCTCTTCGGCATTCCTTACCTTGCTGCGTTTATCGGCATGAAGAAAGCCCTTCTTTTAGGGCTAGCGCCATTCGTGATCGGCGATTTAATCAAACTCATCCTCGGGGTAAAGATCCTTCAGTTTTTTGGACGATCGCCATCGTGAGGCGGGAAACGGAAACGAGCTGCTTGGACTCGTTGTAAATTTTGATTTCCCAGACCTGGGTCGATCTGCCGAGATGAAGCGGTTTTGCCACAGCTGTCACCCATGACCCTGATCCGACGGGGCGGAGATGATTGGCATTGATATCGAGACCGACGCATACCTTTTGGCTTTGGTCGACGCAATAGTTTGCCGCCGCGCTGCCCACTGTTTCCGCAAGCGCGCATGAGGCTCCGCCGTGTAGGATACCCATCGGCTGGCAGGTCCGCGGATCGACCGGCATCGATGCCGTGAGATAATCGTCTCCCACTTCGATGAATTCAATCCCCAAATGGTCGGACAGCGTATTTCGCGCCCGCTTATTGATCTCGTCCAAACTTAAAGGTGTGATCCAAATCGGGGTCATGAGTATATTTTACTTCGAAAGAAAATGGAAGACAAGCGGCTCTTTTTCGGTTTTGAGGTGTTCTCCCCTTGGCCAGAAACGATGCCCCCGGGCCGCGTCTTGCTGGAGCCGGACCGCCATTTGACGGTCGCTTTCCTTGGGAATGCTACTTTAACGCAACTGACCGATTTGCTTAGGTTTCTGCCACCCCTTCCCTTTAAAATCGGTCTGGGGGGAATTTTCGACAAGCCGGTTTTTTTGCCCAAAGGAACGCCTAATGTCGCAGCTTGGCATATCCATTGGCTTGAAGGGGAGGAGTTATTCCGTCAAACCCAGAAAGAGCTCGTCTCCTGGCTTAAAGTTAAGGGATTCCATCCTCGAGAAGGCGAGTTTCTCCCGCACGTAACGATCGCAAGGAGACCCTTTTCCATCCATGAATGGAAACAGTCTTTTGAAAAGCGGCCTCTATTTATCCGCAATCTCCATCTTTGCGAGTCTTTAGGATCGTCTCGCTATCAAATTTGTTGGAGCTATCCCGTGTTGCCGCCCTTCGAGGAAAAAGAACACACGGCCGATATCGCGTTTACGATCCGCGGCGTTACGCTTCGAGAGATCCATTTGCATGCAGAGCTCGCCCTGAGTTTTTATTTCCCGCCCCTTGTCGACTACATTTCTTTCCAAGAGGTCGGCAGCCTGGATGAAATTGTCCAATCGCTCAATGCGGTGATCGGCAAAGCCGACCAGGAACTAGGAAGTCCCTTCAAGGCAGTCAGCTATCACGGCAATATTGCTAAGGTAGAAACTTTAGAATGGGAGATGATCGTTGATGTCTGAATTACAAATTTTTCGTCCCGCGACCTATTTGCTGCCAAAGAAAGGGGGCATGAGAGTCCCAGGCCTTGTGATTGCGACCGAGGAGCTTTTGAAGGAAATCGAAATCGACCGCCCATTGGAACAGGTGTGCAATGTGGCACATCTTCCCGGGATTGTCGGCTACAGCATCGCAATGCCCGACATTCATTGGGGATATGGATTTCCGATCGGCGGCGTTGCAGCCATGGACGCCGAAACTGGGGTCATCAGCCCAGGGGGAGTCGGCTACGACATCAACTGCGGTGTTAGGCTCGCTCTTTTCGATCAGCCTTTCGATTCGATCGATGAAAGAGCCCGGGGAGAGCTCCTCAAAGCGCTCTTCGCCCTGATACCGAGCGGCATCGGCCACGGCCAGAGAGGGAATCGATCCCTGTCCGATCTCGATTATAAGGCCCTTCTCGAAGAAGGGGCAGCCTGGTCGGTCCGCCAAGGGTATGGATATGCGGAAGATTTAGAGCACATGGAAAGCAATGGAAAAATCGATGGGGCGAGTTTGGAGGCTGTTTCCCGTCTTGCCAGAGACCGGGGACGATTGCAGCTAGGCTCGATCGGCTCGGGCAACCATTTCGTCGAAATTGGAGCCGTTCAAAAGATCTTCGACCCCACTGTCGCAAGCGCTTGGGCTGCCTTCCAGGGCCAAACCTATGTTTTGATCCATTCGGGATCGCGCGGCTTTGGCCATCAGATCTGCCAAGATACTCTCGACTCTTTTTTAAAGAAGGGCTTGGACTCCGGCCTTCCTGACAGGCAGCTTGTGGCCGCGCCGATCGCGAGCGAGGAAGGGAGAGACTACTTCGCAGCCATGGCGGCAGCGGCGAATTTCGCTTTCAACAACCGCCAGCAGATTTTAGCGGGCGTACGGGAGGTCTTCCGTCAAGTTCTTAGGGTGGAGCCTCGGAAAATACGGCTCCTTTATGACGTTTGCCATAATATCGCCAAATTCGAGGAGCATGAATTCGAAGGAAAAAAAAGAAAGCTTTGCGTCCATAGGAAGGGAGCGACCCGGGCCTATGGGAAGGGAGCTAAGGAATTATCGGAACTTTTCAGTGGAACAGGGCAGCCTGTCCTCGTCCCTGGCGATATGGGGAGAGCCAGCTATCTCATGGTGGGGGCAGGCAACCCCATCACTTGGTGCAGTGCTTGCCATGGCGCCGGCCGCGCGCGCAGCCGGGTAAAATCCATGGATGCATGGAAAGGCCGGGATATCATGCAGTATATGAAATCACAGGGCGTATCAGTGATGGCTTCATCGAAGCGGACAATCGCTGAAGAGATGCCGGACGCCTACAAGGACGTCGACATCGTAGTCCAAGCCACAGAGGAGGCCGGCCTGGCCCGCAGGGTGGCGCGCCTCAAGCCCACTCTTGTCATCAAGGGTTAGATGATATCGCCAACCCTAGACATTTTTCCAGGGTTGGCGTGTCATGTCATCTCGAATCTTGCACAAGGCGGCCTCGGAGAGGCTCCGAGGATGAGTTTAAACTTGGGAAAATCCCGCCCAGATAAGGTAAATCCCGACAAACAGGCGCACCCAGCATCCGAGTGTATAAACCATTTTCCCTTGCATGTCTTTAGACATTCTGATGAAGGCATCGGGTACGAATAGCCTCATCAACCCTTGAAGTAGCAAAATCCAACCGATAATCGTCACAACGACCGGCCAGTCGGGAACCCAAATATTATGGTCTACCACGATCAGCAAGCCCAAGATGAGCATACATACGCCCGTCAAGGTAATCATCAATGGAATGCCGGCTAAATCCACGGCTGTCTTCTTGAAACGCTGATGATGAACTAGCATCGCCAAGCTCACTAAGAAAAGATATAACCCAATCACTTGGGCAAGAAATATAGAGAGGGACATAGAGATTGCTCCTTGTTAATAGAGTCCTCTATGATTTCTTTAGCAAAATTCGGATTTAATCCGCTCTAAAAATAATATATTTTTTTTTATCTGGCTTAAGGCATGCGCCCCTATGGCCTAAATGTAAGTGATTTAAATCTTATTTTCCGAGAAAAAAATTTCCATAACCATTGCTCAAACTCTTTGCAAGCCGGAGAGTTGCGAACATGCGCACTTAGAGGGTGTCTGCAAAGTGAAGTTCTGTCGATTTTTCGGTTCTTTTGAGCCGATTTTCGATTTAAGACTTGGGGGGGCAATATCGACAGAAGTATATGGCCCCCCCAAGCTTTGAAGTCGAAAAGCGGCCAAAATAATCCAAAAACTCGGGCGTTCCCTCACTTTGTAGACACCCTCTTATTTAGATGAGTTGCTGTTGTTAATGCTGTGTTGTTGTATAATTGATATGAAATTAAATTATTTAAGTTGTGTGATTTGAAATTTTTAAATGTTTTAATTAGTTCTTTTCTGGTTGGTTCGTCTCCGCAAGCAATTCCAGATGCAGATGGCTGGGTGCCTGTAGAGCGTCCTGACTCCCGCCAAGAAGAGTTTCCCGACGAAGAAATAGGGGTCTGGGTCGTATTTTCCAAGAAGCTGGAAGGGGAGAAGTTCTTGGTCCGTTTTCCAGACGATCCGCACTATCGTTACTATCCTGGAGGCATCCAGATCGACGCGGCTCATGGCGAAGACCAGCTGCGCCTTCGGGTCGAAAAAAGAGCGGAAGGGGACCCTGAGTCTCTCTTTGAAGAGAGACTCGAGGAAATCCGATCCCTTCCCGATGTCCTCCTTCTCAAAGTGAAAAAGAACGCGCTTAGCGACCGCCTCGATGTATTTTATAGAGTGGGCGAAAAATGGGTGTGGGAGCGGATCCAATCGAGCTCAAAACTTCTCTATACATTCCATACGGAGAGCCCTGAAATGGCTGGGCAAGCGCACCGCCAACTGATCTCTTCCCTCGACATCTTCTAATCCTGCATTTCCAGAATTTCGCGAGAGTTTCATTGAGGATTTTCAAAAATATTGCAGAAAATCAACCGCTTTCGTATATTTATTTCGTTCTTTGAATGTTAAGTAGAAGAAAGAGAACAGAGCGACTGTTCAGGATCTCTCGAGATCGAATTATTTTGACAGTGGAAGAAGAGAAGAATAAGAAGAACGCTTGTGCGGATGCGCGAGAGTGCATCTGCCAAACTTTAGTCAATAGAATAAATTTTTTATGAGAATTTGATCTTGGTTCAGATCGAATGCTGACGGCGTGGATGAGGCATGCAAGTCGCACGATATAGGGGCAACTCCATATAGTGGCGCAAGGGTTAGTAATACATGGGTAATCTACCTCTGACCTGGGAATAACGGCTGGAAACGGCCGCTAATACCGAATGAAGTGGCGTAAGGCATCTTATGCTATCAAATGCGGGGGATCGAAAGACCTCGTGGTGAGAGAAGAGTCCATGGGATATCAGCTAGTTGGTGAGGTAATGGCTCACCAAGGCTAAGACGTCTAGGCGGATTGAGAGATTGACCGCCAACACTGGGACTGAGACACTGCCCAGACTCCTACGGGAGGCTGCAGTCGAGAATCTTTCGCAATGGGCGCAAGCCTGACGAAGCGACGCCGTGTGAGCGAAGAAGGCCTTCGGGTTGTAAAGCTCTTTCGCTAGGGAACAAGAAAGTCCGGATAATACCCGGTTGATTTGATGGTACTTGGTAAAGAAGCACCGGCTAACTCCGTGCCAGCAGCTGCGGTAATACGGAGGGTGCAAGCATTGATCGGAATTACTGGGCGTAAAGGGCGCGTAGGCGGTCATGATAAGTCAGATGTGAAATTCCGGGGCTCAACC
Organism: uncultured Chlamydiae bacterium; assembly: GCA_963730605.1. Taxonomy (GTDB): domain Bacteria; phylum Chlamydiota; class Chlamydiia; order Chlamydiales; family SM23-39; genus CAIPFQ01. The sequence continues at coordinate 59,555 of CAVSSM010000003.1, read as the reverse complement.
CCGGAGCTGCATTTGAAACTATCAGGCTAGAGGTAGTTAGGGAAAACGGAATTCCACGTGTAGCGGTGAAATGCGTAGATATGTGGAAGAACACCAGTGGTGAAGACGGTTTTCTGGGCTATAACTGACGCTGAGGCGCGAAAGCTAGGGGAGCAAACAGGATTAGATACCCTGGTAGTCCTAGCCTTAAACGATGCATACTAGATGTAGGTGGGCTCAACCCCTTCTGTATCGGAGCTAACGCGTTAAGTATGCCGCCTGGGGAGTACGCTCGCAAGGGTGAAACTCAAAAGAATTGACGGGGGCCCGCACAAGCAGTGGAGCATGTGGTTTAATTCGATGCAACGCGAAGAACCTTACCTGGGCTCGAAATGTAGAGGACGATACCAGAGATGGTATTTCCCGAAAGGGTCTCTATATAGGTGCTGCATGGCTGTCGTCAGCTCGTGCCGTGAGGTGTTTGGTTAAGTCCAGCAACGAGCGCAACCCTTATCGTTAGTTGCCAACGCGTAATGGCGGGAACTCTAACGAGACTGCCTAGGTTAACCAGGAGGAAGGTGAGGATGACGTCAAGTCCGCATGGCCTTTATGTCCAGGGCTACACACGTGCTACAATGGTCGGTACAGAAGGCAGCGAAACCGCGAGGTGAAGCAAATCCTATAAAACCGATCTCAGTTCAGATTGCAGTCTGCAACTCGACTGCATGAAGTTGGAATTGCTAGTAATGGCGTGTCAGCAACAACGCCGTGAATACGTTCCCGGGCCTTGTACACACCGCCCGTCACATCATGGGAGTTGGTTTTACCCGAAGTCACTGACCCGACCGCAAGGAGAGAGGTGCCTAAGGTAAGGCCGATGACTGGGATGAAGTCGTAACAAGGTAGCCCTATCGGAAGGTGGGGCTGGATCACCTCCTTTAAAGACATGATGTATCCCGTAACAAGGATACTAGTCTTATGGTTGAGACAAGCTCAGTCTCTCTCTACTCTTCTCTTTTTCCGCTGTCAAAGTAGTTCTGACATGGTACTTAGTCATTGTAACATGGCATTAATTGATTGATCTAGCTCAGTTGGTAAGCATTGATTGCACAGATAATTCGAGTCCCAAGTTCATATCGGTATGCACAGTTGATTAGACGCAACACTGATAATGTTAGACAATTTAAGTCAAGCATTTTATAGAGTTTCGAGCAATTATGAATTTACAGGCAAAACATTTGAAATTGAATCTAAATTGCAATCTAACGATTCAAGTTTAGTAGAAGATTTAGTAATGTTGAGTCGGCGCTTGAAGAAGAGCGAAAAAAGTTTATCTGTTAAGTTAGTAAGGGCTGCTGGTGGATGCCTTGGTATCGACAGGCGATGAAGGACGCGTTAACCTGCGAAAAGTTCCGGTGAGTTGGATAAAAGCTTTGACCCGGAAGTATCCGAATGGGGAAACCCACTGGGAGTAATACACCCAGTATCTGTTATCTGAATACATAGGATATGGAAGCGAGACCCGCTGAAGTGAAACATCTCAGTAAGCGGAGGAAAAGAAATCAAATAGAGATTCCCTTAGTAGCGGCGAGCGAAACGGGAATAGCCTAAACCCGGGAATTTATTCTCGGGGGTTGCAGGGCCAGTCATAAAGGCTGTGGAATCTTAGCAAAATCTTCTGGGAAGGAGAGCGACACAGGGTGATAGCCCCGTATGCGAAAAGAAGAAGCAATTAGACGGTACCTAAGTAGGGCCGGACACGTGAAACCCGGTCTGAACCAGGGGGGCCCGCCCTCCAAGGCTAAATACTCAGTCGATAACCGATAGTGAACCAGTACTGCGAAGGAAAGGTGAAAAGAACCGCTGTTAGCGGAGTGAAATAGAACCTGAAACCAGCAGCTTACAAACGGTCGGAGGCCTATGCCCCTTTTAGGGGAATGGCTGACGGCGTGCCTTTTGCATGATGAGCCAGCGAGTTACGTTTTATGGCAAGGTTAAGCAACAAACGTTGCGGAGCCAAAGCGAAAGCGAGTGTGAATAGCGCGAATAAGTCATATGGTCTAGACACGAAACCAACTGATCTATCCATGGCCAGGTTGAAGCAAGGGTAAAACCCTGTGGAGGACCGAACTAGTGGGTGTTGAAAAACTCTTGGATGAGCTGTGGATAGGGGTGAAAGGCCAATCAAACTTGGAGATATCTTGTTCTCTCCGAAATAACTTTAGGGTTAGTCTTGGCAATACTTTTTTGGGGGTAGAGCACTGGATCTCACGCGGGGGCCTACCGGCCTACCAAAGGGAACCAAACTCCGAATACTAAGAAAATAGCCGGGAAATAGACTGTGGGGGATAAGCTTCATAGTCAAAAGGGGAACAGCCCAGATCGTCGATTAAGGCCCCAAATTCTAGTCTAAGTGAGAAAGGAAGTGGAGTTTCTAAAACAGTTGGGATGTTGGCTTAGAGGCAGCCATCATTTAAAGAGTGCGTAACAGCTCACCAATCGAGAGACTCTGCGCCGATAATATCCGGGACTCAAAACTAGAGCCGAAATCACGGGTTGCATAACGTAATTTATAAGCGGTAGGAGAGCGTAGTATGTGCAAGGAAGGTATACCGAAAGGAGTGCTGGAGCGCATACTAGTGAATATGCATGGCATAAGTAAACGATAAAGGAGGTGAAAATCCTCCTCGCCGAAAACCTAAGGTTTCCAGGGTAAAGTTCGTCTTCCCTGGGTTAGCCGGCCCCTAAGCCGAGGCGGAAACGCGTAGGCGATGGGAAGCAGGTTAAATATTCCTGCGCCGCCTAAGACTATAGACGAAGGTGACAAAGTAAGTTAAGCGTGCGGACTATTGGATGTCCGTTTAGTCTCCGAGACCGGTTGGTAGGCAAATCCGCCAACATAACGCCAGAGAGTTGACAAGGGGAACGCAAGGGAACCGATGATGTAGCGCGAGGCTTTCAAGAAATAACTTCTAGCTGTCGATGGCGACCGTACCAAAACCGACACAGGTGGGTGGGATAGAAAATTCTAAGGCGCGCGAGAGAACTCACGTTAAGGAACTCTGCAAAATAGCCACGTAACTTCGGGAGAAGTGGCGCTCCATGTGGTGATAGTGAACAACTAGAGCCACAGAGGAGCCGCAGTGAAAGGGCCCAGGCGACTGTTTAACAAAAACACAGCACTCTGCTAATTCGTCTAAGAAGACGTATAGGGTGTGATACCTGCCCAATGCCGAAAGGTCAAAAGGAGATGTCAGCCCGCAAGGGCAAAGCATTGAATTTAAGCCCCGGTGAATGGCGGCCGTAACTATAACGGTCCTAAGGTAGCGAAATTCCTTGTCGGGTAAGTTCCGACCTGCACGAATGGTGTAACGATCTGGGCGCTGTCTCAACGAGAGACTCGGTGAAATTGTAGTAGCAGTGAAGATGCTGTTTACCCGCAATAAGACGGAAAGACCCCGTGAACCTTTACTGTACTCTGATATGGGCTCTTGACTTGTTATGTGTAGGATAGCCAGGAGGCGTTGAAGATGGTGTCGTTAGGCATCATGGAGCCAATGGTGAAATACTGGTCTTAACAAGTTGAGAATCTAACACTACTCCATGAAGCTGGAGAGTGGACAGTGTCAGACGGGCAGTTTTACTGGGGCGGTATCCTCCCAAAGAGTAACGGAGGAGTCCAAAGCTTGCCTCATCGTGGTTGGTAATCACGAATCGAGCGTAAAAGTATAAGGCAGGTTGACTGCGAGACCAACAAGTCAAGCAGGTACGAAAGTAGGGTTTAGTGATCCGGCGGTAGAAAGTGGAATCGCCGTCGCTCAACGGATAAAAGGTACTCCGGGGATAACAGGCTTATCGCCACCAAGAGTTCATATCGACGTGGCGGTTTGGCACCTCGATGTCGACTCATCACATCCTGGGGCTGGAGAAGGTCCCAAGGGTTTGGCTGTTCGCCAATTAAAGTGGTACGCGAGTTGGGTTCAAAACGTCGTGAGACAGTTTGGTCCCTATCTGTTGCGGGCGTAGGAATTTTGAGAGGAGTTGCTTCTAGTACGAGAGGACCGAAGTGAACGAACCAATGGTGTGCCGGTTGTACCGCCAGAGTGCATAGCCGGGTAGCTACGTTCGGAAAGGATAAGCGTTGAAAGCATCTAAACGCCAAGCCTCCCTCAAGATAAGAATTCCCAATGAGACCCCTTGAAGATCACAAGGTTGATAGGTTGGGTGTGTAAGTGCAGTGATGCATTAAGCTAACCAATACTAATCGGTCCAACGACTTGACATATTTTTTCAAGCATATCTTCAAGAGCCGATTCAAGTGAATGAATGCCTGTAATTCAAGTATACCGTGCCCGCTTAGGTTGTGTGAATTTTGAGAGCGAATTTTGCGTTCTAGTAGCGTTGCGGAGATCGCTGCAAACTTTAGTATGTTAGCAAGATCGAGTAATGAGCTGGGGCGCAAAAGGTGCTCAACAAAATTCACTCAAACTGAGTGGGCGCAGTATGTAAGGTTGAGCGAGACTATTAAAGTAGAACGAAGGTCGAAGCCAGCCGCAAGCCTTTTCTGGCGGCCATAGAGAGAGGGAAACACCTGATCCCATCCCGAACTCAGCAGTTAAGCCTCTCGTCGCCGATGGTACTATACGCAAGAGTATGGGAGAGTAGGTAGCCGCCAGATTTTTTCTTCGCCCCGGGGGAGATTCTTTCCGGGGCCTTTTTTTCGAACCTGAGGTCTCTATGCTCAATTTTTTTCTAGACCTTAAATAGACAACCGTGGCAAAGTCCTTGCCTTACTCTCTTAAACCATCAACCATGAGGAAGTCATGTCATCCATAAATTTATCGACCACAGCCAACATCATGTCTTTTTATCAAGACTATTCACCTACTTTAAACGGGACTGTTCCTTTTAATGCAACTACGACTTTTACGCCTTATTTCGTAAGTAGTGCCAATGTGTTCATAGACCCGATTGTGATCAAATTTAACAATAACGGTACTAGTATTTAGGAGCCCTACCGCCCCAAGCGCAGCCAGAGCGGGGTCCATAACTTGAAGGGCTACCGCAAGAAAGCTGGCTGCTACTACACATTGTCCTAATATTCCACAAATCCCATTATTTCTTATCCCTATAACCATAATTCACATTTTTTATTTATAATAAAAATATTATAATATTAATAACATTTTTTGTAAATAAAATAATATTGATCATGTCCATGTAATATATTTTTTATTTAACAGTGTCCTATCCTTCAGGATGTTTCGGCAGAGAGAGGATATCTCAATCAGGAAAAAAAGGCCCTGGGTTTAGAGCTGGATTCTAATGCTCGATCGATGGCATGGTTACAGGCGTTGCACTTTGCGCTATACTTGGTAGGAGGGCAGGAATGTTGCTTCTACTACCCCGCTATTCAAACAGGTGACAAATGGCGGGCTGCGGCTCCCTCCGGGCCGATTCGCATTCGCTCATCTGCTCTGCGCTGCGAAGGTCCACTGGATCTTCTCGCGTTTCCGCAGCCATATCGATTCTCGCTCGGAAGCCTTCGTATTCAAGAAGGTTCCTTCCGGGCCGGTTCACTTCGTTCGCCTGCTCCGCACTCCGAAGGTCCACTGGACCTTCTCCGTGTTTCCGCAGCCTCGCTCGAAGCGCTTTGCTTCGATCTGGCTTTCACACCCCTTCCGACGATGCGTCGGCGGGAACCCCCTGCGCCTCGCAGCGCCATTTGTTGCCACCTATTTGCGTAGCGGGGTAGTAACCTGAGTTTTGGGTTCATTTGTCTATGAGATTCAAGGATATTTCGAGCATATTTTTGCGCTTTGGAGCCGAGAGCAATATCGGGACGAGCATCTTGCCGAGGCGAAAAGTCAAAAAGATGCCGAAAGAAATTGAAGCTCAGGTAAATGAACCCAAAACTCAGGTTAGTAATACGAAAGCAGCTAAGAGACGGTTAACGGATTCAGCTTCTCGTCGCTGATGGTACTAACGTCTCTAAAGTATGGGCGAGCGGTAGTTACTTTTACCTCGCCGGTATTCAAATTTAATTCGCTGCGCAAAACAATACGACCGAGTTTTGAATTATTAACATAGACAGTATAATTAGCATCGGATGTGATGGTAATAGATTCATCAGATCCATCGGTTTTTTTTTCTTTTCTTAGAAAGATGGTTATTTTTTCTGTTTTTTCTGGATCAGGATTTTTCAAATCGATACGAGGATCCATGCTTTTGACTAGCTTCTGAGCGAGCATCCGTGTATGCAGTCCGCTTATCTTGCAGAGATTATGTAGTACTTCATCCATAGTCCAAGTGCTATCTGTGAGAGATTTCATCGCTTCAGCCTCGAAGTTTATTTGAAAATCTGTTTGGTTAACGGATTTACCTAGCGTTTTCCGGACAGTCACATTATCTTTCTCTTTGAGGAAGTCAAAGCGTGATTTCGTGTGCATTGGTTTGTGCCGCAAATTTAAAATTCGCCCCCAAAGTGCTTCTTCGGCGCTCTGTGAAGGATCTGAACCTGGATGCGGGCCCCCCGTTGGATTCGTCGCCTTGATTTGACGTTCTGTCAAATTCTCGCTATTTCTTTGTGCTGCAAACAAAACTGCAATGGTCGGCGTTATAATGAAGGCAGCAGGTAGAAGGATCGATGCGGCAAGGGCTGCAGTTCCAGCAACCTTGCCAGCAAAAGCCAAAAGAATGGTAGTTCCTATTGTGAGGTAGAGAGGCATTCCTGGGATAAATAGAAGACAAGCTAATGTGCCAAAAATAAGAGTAGTTGCAATGAAAGTTATAACTACAACTCTCATGATTTCTTTGGCATCTTTGGGTATTTCTACCTTTCGCGTAGTCAAGCTACTTACGTCACCCCCCGCTTGCGCTATTCGGGGGCTAGGGGATAGTGGATCTTCGAAGTTAATCATATAATTCTCATTTTTATTAATTATTATATCATTACAAATAAATTTGATAAATATAAATTTTGTTAAATATTTGTTTAAATATCCACTTATTGGCAATAGAAAGAACAGAATTTAGAAGTGTAAGCCTATCCCTATAAATAAGAACCTATCCGTACTATCGCTGCCTGAAGGGCAGGCAGTTCGTACTGGAACCCACCTAAAAAATGGCAGCATTGACCTGTTGGAAAAGAATCAGGTAAGACTGGCTATACTCAAGTAACCTGAAGAATCGGGAATATGGCAAGGAAGCGCCCAGAATTTGAGCCAGGCGCAGCTGTTGCCGAAGCAGCTCAAGCCGGTGCTCAAGACTGGGAGAAAAACGCTTTCATTTTCCAAGAAACTGTTCAGTCGCGCCGGGATGGTCATGTACTTCATCGGCCACTACAACCTGCACCTGCGAGCATTACATGTTTAGGACTACCCTTCAAAAAACGCAGCATCGTTCCGGTAAGAGGCTCCGGCTTTGTACCTTGAGGGGAGCTGAACATCTTAGTTGGATAGGTTTTTGGCCGTCACTGTTATCTTACCGGTATCCAAATGGAGTTTACTGCACAGAGTAATATGACCGATTTTTTTTAAATCATCATAGATATAATAATTAGAATTTGATTCGATGATGATAGATTTTGTTTCTTTTGTTATAGTGATGTTCACTTTTGGTTTTTCGTCAGGATCTGCCGCCAAACGGATATGAGTGCCCAGTTCTTTGACTAGGTTCTCAGCGCGCATGCGTATATGCATTCCGCTTACCTTCCAGAGGTCTAGTATATTCTTATCAATCTGAACGTTCGGCGCATTATCCTGGTGTGTTATGTTAAAATCCACTTGTTGGTTACTTATATCCTGTAGTAAAGTCATGTTCATGAAGTAGTAAGGCTCTACGTCCATTGGTTGGTGGTTGTGCAGCAAATCTAAGGGATTGTCTGAAGATAACTCGTACACTCTCATAGGAAATTTTTCAAATTTCCATAGATAAAAATATATATTGATGCTACTCTTCCTGCCCTCAGAGTAGAGAGCGTGGTTTCTCAGAACATAATCCGAACAAAATATCTTCGAGTCAATCACTCATTGAACGAAAAAAGCCGTCGCTTGTGGTGTGCCGCTGAAGCGTTAGCACTTGGAAAGGGCGGAGTAACATTGGTGCATGCCGCTACTAAAGTTAGTCGTTCGACAATCTATTTGGGGATCAAAGATATCCAACAAAAACGGCGTCGGAAAAAATCCAAGGGACGTATTCGTAAAAAAGGTGGTGGAGCAAAACCCATTTCGAGCAAAATGCCTGGGATATTATCGGTGCTGGAAACATTGATTGAGGCTTTCACCAAAGGAGATCCCGAGGTTTCCTTGAGGTGGACCAGTAAGAGTTTACGCAAACTATCCGCAGAGCTCAAAAATCGGGGATACGAAGTAGGTCGCTCTACGGTGGGCAATTTATTAGAGGAGGCCGGGTACAGTTTGCAGTTGAATAAGAAAGACAAAGAAGGCAAATCCGTGCCGGACAGAAACGCTCAATTTGAACACATCAATGAGCAGGCGAATGCATTCTTGCAAGAGAAACAGCCTGTGATTTCCGTTGACACCAAGAAAAAAGAATTGGTTGGGAATTTCAAAAATGGCGGGAGAGAATACCACAAGCGAGGAGAGCCAGTTAAGGTCGATGTTCATGATTTTTCCGACAAAGAAGCGGGGAAAGTGGCCCCGTATGGGGTATATGATATTGGCAAAAATAAGGGCTGGGTCAGTGTTGGAATTACGAGCGACACTGCTGAATTTGCTGTAAATACGATTCGTAGTTGGTGGCAAAAAATGGGAAAAAAAGACTATCGAAATGCCTCCAAGTTGATGATAACTGCCGATTGTGGTGGCAGCAATGGCAATAGGGTGAGGCTTTGGAAGTGGGAACTGCAAAAACTGGCAAATGAATTGGGGTTAGAAATTCATGTATGTCATTTCCCGCCAGCGACAAGTAAATGGAATAAAATCGAACACAAGATGTTCAGCTATATTTCTCAGAACTGGAGAGGGGTGCCGCTGATCACCCGTGAGGCGATCGTGCAGTTAATCGGTAGCACAAAAACGACCAAAGGGCTAGAAATTCAAGCCCAAATCGACTTCAGAGAGTATGAAAAAGGCAGAGAGATTAGCGATGAAGATTTTCGAGAGATTGCGATCACCTTCAATGAATTTCGTGGTGACTGGAATTATACCATTTCTCCAATGGTAAGAATCGGTATTTCCCTATGAAAGTGTACGAGTTATCCTCAGACAATCCCTAAAATTTTCTGCAAAAGGGGAGAATCTGAATTTTTTTGTGCTGCCAAAGCAGCAGCAGTAGTAGCAGCAGTCACGGTCGGCGTTATAATGAAGGCAGCAGGCAGAAGGATCGATGTGGCAAGGGCTGCAGTTCCAGCAACCTTGCCAGCAAAAGCTAGAAGAATGGCAGTGCCTATTCCGAAAAGAGGCGCCGCTGGGATAAATAAAAGACAAGCTAATGTGCCAAAAATAAGAGTAGTTGCGACCAAAGTTATAACTGCAACTCTCGCAACATTTTTGGCTATTTCTACCCTTCGTACGGTTGTGGACTGTGTGGCTGCGGTTGTGGACTGTGTGGGTAAGGACTGTGGGAGTAAGGACTGTGTGTCATTCATATAGTTCTCCTTTTTATTAAAATAATTTTAACATTAAAAATAAATTTAGTAAATGTAAATTTTTATTTAAATATCCCATTATTGCAATAAAAAGAACGGAATTTAGGGATATACGCAAATGACTTCAAAAGTTGGGAATATGCCGAGGCTGCGGACACTTGAAAAAGCTCGGGGATTCGAGCTTTTTCAAGGGAAGCAGACCTGAATTTGAGCCAGGCTTTGCCGGCGCCGGGTCCGGGGTCCCCAAAAACGCATCGTCTTTGGGGTGGGGTGCAGGCGGGCTCAAAGGCAGTGGCTGTCCGACGAAGGGAGAAACCAACTTTTGAAGTTGTTTGTGTATATAAGCCCAAATCCCTGGAAGGTCCCCTCAAAGGACAAAAAAAGGCCCTCGGGGGACCCCCGAGAGCCTAGGCGTTGGAGAGCAGGAATCCTAGCTTCCTTGCTAGTAATCCATTTCGCTGCCGGCAGGAGCTGCCGCAGGCTTGTCTTGCTCTTCTTCGGTGATGATGGCCTCGGTGGTGAGAAGAAGCCCGGCGATCGAAGCTGCAAACTGCAAGGCGCAGCGGACGACTTTAGTCGGATCGATGATCCCTTTCTCTACCATGTTGACATAGGCGTCTTCGCGGGCGTCATAACCTTCGTTTGCATGCATCGAAGCGACTTTCTGGACTACGATCGACCCTTCCTTGCCCGCGTTTTCCGCGATTTGGCGGAGAGGATAGGAGAGGGAGCGGAGAATGATCTCTGCGCCGATCTTCGCATCGCCGGAAAGTTTTGCAATCAGCCTTCTCAAGGACGGGAATGCAGCGGATGAGAGCTGCGCCGCCGCCGGGAACGATTCCTTCTTCGACAGCCGCCTTGGTCGCCTCTTTCGCATCGTCGACGCGGTCTTTCTTCTCTTTCATCTCAACTTCGGTCGCGGCTCCGACGCGGATGACTCCAACGCCGCCGGAGAGTTTCGCCAGGCGCTCCTGGAGTTTTTCTCGGTCGTAATCGGAGGTAGACTCTTCGATTTGCCGCTTCAGAAGAGCGATCCGGTCTTTGATCGCTTTCTTGTCGCCGGCGCCGTCGATGAGCGTCGTGTCGTCTTTCTTGACGATCACTTTCTTGACGCGGCCGAGCATGTCGATCGTGACTTTCTCGAGTTTGATGCCGAGCTCTTCGCTGATGAACTGGCCGCCGGTGAGGATCGCGATATCTTCGAGCATCGCTTTGCGGCGGTCGCCAAAGCCGGGCGCTTTAACGGCGACGACTTTCAGGCCAGCGCGGAGGCGGTTGACGACGAGAGTCGCAAGCGCTTCGCCTTCGACATCTTCCGCGATGATGAGGAGCGGTTTTCCCGACTCAGCCACCAGCTTGGAGAATCGGGAGGAACTCCTTCATCGAGGAGATCTTCTTCTCGTAGATCAAGATGTAGGCGTTTTCGTATTCGCAGGCGAGCGTTTCTGCGTTCGTGACGAAATAGGCCGAGACGTAGCCGCGGTCGAAGTTCATCCCTTCGACGACGTCGAGCGTCGTTTCAAAGCCTTTCGCCTCTTCGACGGTGATCGTGCCGTCTTTGCCGACTCGTTCCATCGCTTTTGCGATGATGTCGCCGATTTCGGCATCGCCGTTGGCGGAAATCGTCGCGACTTGCGCGATCTCTTTCGTGTCTTTGATCGGCTTGCTGAGTTTTTTCAGCTCTTCGACGATACTGCTGTTAACGGCCAGTTCGATCCCTCGTTTGATTTCCATCGGGTTGGCGCCTGCAGTGACGTTGCGGAGGCCTTCGCTGTAGATCGCTTCGGCGAGAACGGTCGCGGTCGTGGTGCCGTCGCCGGCTTTGTCAGCGGTTTTGCTGGCGACTTCTTTGACCATCTGGGCGCCCATGTTTTCGTGCTTGTCTTCGAGCTCGATCTCTTTTGCGACAGTCACGCCGTCTTTTGTGATCTGCGGCGCGCCGAATTTCTAGTCGATGACGACGTTGCGGCCCTTTCGGACCGAGCGTCACTTTGACAGCGGATGCCAATGTGCGTACGCCTTTTAGGATTTTTTGGCGGGCGTCTTCCTTGAACTTAATATTTTTTGGTGCCATAGTTTCGATTATCTCCTTAATTATTCTTCAATGATGGCGATGATGTCGTCGGCTCTCAGGATCACGAACTCTTCATCGTCGATCGTCACTTCTTGGCCGGAATATTTATCCATCAAGATGACATCGCCCACTTTGACGGGGATCGGAAGGAGTTTGCCGTCATCGAGCCGTTTGCCCGTGCCGATAGCGACGACTTTCGCCGTCTCTTGTTTTTTCTTCGCAGTGTCGGGGAGGATGATCCCGCCCTTCATGGTTTCTTGTGCCTCCAGTCTCTGGACGAGGACGCGATTTCCAAGCGGTTTTAGAGTAGTTTTTTTAACTGTTTGTTGGGCCATAGGTTGTTTTCCTCCGTTTTCTAGTAACCGCTCTTGTTACGCTCTTGGTCACCGCTCTTGGCGATGCCGAAAAAGCGGATCTTTTAAATTGGATTCATAAAGGAATGTACCTGAACATGGGATTTTTCGCAACACGATTTAGCAAAACAGGAAAAGGATTGCTAATCTGCCTGGCTGGCAGTGGAATTTTTCTTTGTCTTGTATCGGCAAACCAGTTAACATCTAATGGCTTAAGAATAAAGGAATCCTCTATGCCCCCTGTCGCCACCCAGTCTCGAAGCGAACTGAAAAACCAAGACAAGTGGAATGTCGAAGCCCTCTATCTAACGCCTCAAGACTGGAATGCGGAATTCGAAGCATTGAAGGGAGGAGGGGGAGCGCTTCGCTGGCCTGAGATCGCCTCTTATAAGGGGCATTTGAGCAACCCCAGCTCTGTCGCCTCCTTGTTCGAGGTTTATTTCGGGCTCGATCGGAAGCTCTCGAAACTCCACACCTACGCGCATCTCAGGATGGACGAAGATCTCGGCAACGATTTGTTCAAGAGAGATTACGGCCTGATTTCAAGTCTTTTCCATGACTTTCAGCATGAGTGCGCCTGGATCGAGCCGGAGCTTCTCGGTTTGAACGAGGCCGATTTCCGACTCCTCGCTGGGCATCCAGAGCTCGAGGACTTTCGCTTCTTCTTGGAAAAAATCGGCAGGATGCGGCCCCATACCCTTTCGGCCGAGCTTGAAGAGCTCATGGCGCTCAGCGGTAAAGCGCTCGACGCCTCGTCCCGCGCCTTTAGCGCCTTGAATAATGCGGACCTTACTTTCCAGCCAGCCATCGACGAAAAAGGGGAGGCCCATCCTTTGACAAACGGCTCCTATGTCAGCTACATGCGCTCCCGCGACAGAGAATTACGGAAAAGCGCGTTTCAGAATCTCCACCGCACCTTCGAGGCGCACGCGAATACCCTCGCCGAGCTGATTCAAGGCCAGGTTCAAGGCCATCTTTATAACGCCAAAGCGAGGAAGTACGAAAGCTGTATGGAAGCGGCTCTCTTCCCGCACGCCATCGATCCCTCGGTGTATGAAAATCTCATTGCCTCGGTGCGGCGGGCGCATCCGGTTATGCACCGGTATATGGCTCTTAGAAAGAAGCTGCTCGGTTTATCGGAGCTCCATTATTACGATCTGATGGCGCCGATCGTTGAAAATGTCGAGATTTCGATGAGCTACCCTGAGGCGGCGGCCACGGTCATCGCCTCTGTCCAGCCTTTGGGAGAGGAATACCAAAGCCTTATCAAAGCAGGGCTCACAGAGGACCGTTGGGTTGATGTTTACGAGACGCCGAGGAAGCGCTCGGGGGCTTATTCGAGCGGCTGCTACGACAGCATGCCGTATATTTTGATGAATTATCAGGGAACGCTGAATGACGTCCTCACATTGGCCCATGAGGCAGGCCATAGCATGCACAGCCTTTTGAGCAGACGCTCGCAGCCCTACATTTATTCTCAGTATCCGATCTTTGTCGCCGAAGTGGCTTCGACCTTCAATGAACAGCTCCTCCTCAAAGAGCTCAAGTCGAAGGTGCGATCGAAAAAGAAGCTGGCATATTTGATCAATTATGAGATCGAAGGGATTCGGGGCACGATTTTCCGCCAGACCCTTTTTGCCGAATTCGAATGGCAAATCCACAAGTGGGCGGAGCAGGGTACGCCGCTAACCCCAGCTCTCTTGAAGGAGTATTACGTCCAACTGAACCGCGATTATTACGGGCCCGATCTCGTCATCGACAAGGAACTCGAGATCGAATGGGCCCGCATCCCCCATTTTTATTACAATTTCTATGTGTATCAGTACGCGACAGGACTCAGCGCCGCGCTGGCACTTTTCGAAAAATCGAAGTCGCCAGAGGCAAAAGAGCGGTATCTGGAATTTCTCTCTTCCGGGGGCAGCCGCTTCCCCGTGGATTTGCTTTTCCGCGCGGGCGTCGACATGCGCTCGAGCGCTCCCGTAGACGCTGCGATGAGCCGCTTTTCAAAGCTGCTCGATGAGTTGGAAGATTGTCTGGGGATCAAAAAGTGAAAATTGCAGTTAATTCCTGTTTCGCTTAAGATCGGCTCCTATCCCTAAACGAAGGCTGCATGAATCACAAGCACAAGGCAAAAGGTTTCTTCGTTGTACTCAATGACAAAGGGCTTCACACGCGCCCATCGACGGAACTCGTCAAATGCGCTGCGAATTACAATTCAGCCGTCCATCTTTCCTATCGCGATTATATCGTGAATGCGAAATCGATCCTCGGGATCCTGATGCTGGCCGCCGAACGGGGCGCGAAGATCGCGATCGAGGCGATTGGCGACGATGCCAACGAAGCCGTCTCAGCAATTCTGATCCTCGCTCAGAACGGGTTCAATATCAATTATTAAGGGGCCCTCAAAGTCGCATCGACTTTGGGGAAAAGCGTAGCCGTCTCAGCAATTCTGATCCTCGCTCAGAACGGGTTCAATATCAATTATTAAGGGGCCCTCAAAGTCGCATCGACTTTGGGGAAAAGCGTAGCCGTCTCAGCGATCTTGATGCTCGCTCAGAACCGGTTCCATATCAATTACTGACTTATAATTCGACGCGAGTCTCCGAGGAGTTTTCTTCCATTTTGGTCAGTGTGATCATCGTGTCGTAATTGTCGACAAATTCTTTCAGCGATGAGGTGAGAGCCTCGAGGTCGACCGACTTGTCGGGATTATATGCGACCTTCATTCCGTGAGCGCCGTAGAGGGCTCTTTCAAACCATTCCGCGACCGCAGAGCTTCCTCTTTTAAAAGGCATCGCGTGAGAATGCTCGTAGCGAAAAAGGGCAATTTGATCTTTTAAGTCCTTTAGTTTTTTCCCATTCCATTCGATGATATTTTTAAAGATTTTCGCTATGTCATCCAACATAGTTTCTGTCATAAATAAATCTTGATGAAGAATGGCAACGATTGAACGGCCTGTCATTTGATCCACCGGGTCTGTTACAAAGTCACGGTCGGCCCATGTTAAATATTCGGAAAGGTCCTGCATTTTGCCATTGACTTGAGAGCGGACCGTAACGTGGATCCAATCCGATTTTTTTCTCCTCGGGAGATACTGTGTATTTAAGAAAGTCGTAGAATGTGAGCAGTTTAAGGCGGCGATAGTCATTAGGAGATTTTTCCCTCAATTTCTGCATCGCTTCTTTATTTCTTATCAAGTCAGAGAAGTGGTAGTATGGACGGACTTCACAGAGCTCGTAAATTCTTTGGTGATCTTCCTCCGAGAAGCGGATTTTCTGCCAGTTTTTGATTTCTTCGGTCAAGATGGAATACTCCATCATAGCCTCCCTTCCAAGACATGGGTCGAAAGAGACCTGTGATTTCGTTTGTTTAAAAGCGACTTTGTCATATTCCATTGATTTTAGCTGTTTTTGGATCACAGGAAGGAGACGTTTATTGTATTCATTATAAGGATGGACAAGAGGAGTCAGAGGAAAGAGAGTGGCAATACCTTTCTGCCGATCTCGGCGAACCCCAAAATCTTCCGCGTAAGATGTTCCTTGACTCACTGCGACGCTGTGCCGAGCTGCCCCAAAAGAAGCGAGAGTGCTAAAAAAAAGTTGGGTTAAATCCTGATTCGATCCCTTCACGCTGCGAAATAGGTCCGTGGCGTTTTTTACGATGGCATTCGATGCATCCACAAATACCTGCTGCTTCCCATCAAAATAATTAGGTGCTCTTTCAAAAATATAAGTTGACATAATATAACACTCCTCCATTACAGTTTCTGTTGATTAGTAAGTAGAACATGGTATCATGATTTGTTTTATTTTTTAAATAATTAAAATTAATTATATAGTTTATTTATTTTATGATTAACTTTTAAATATTTAATTATCCATGGAAAAATATTTTTTACGGTGGCATCGACTTTTTCTTGACGAAAAGGGGGTGAAAAAGAAATCTTGATGTCTTTGGGTTTTTAGAAAAAGGAGAAAGCTCATGACCTCTTTTCAAACGGATTGGATTCTCGTTGTCATTGCCGCCGTTGTCAATATCGTGATCGGTATGGTGTGGTATTCAAAAGCGTTGTTCGGCCGCGCTTGGGCAAAATTAAGCGAGATGAAGGAAAAGGACATGAAACCTAAAGCCGATGCGATGGTTTACGGATTCATCAATTCCTTGGTCATTGCCTATTTCCTCTCATTTTTCGAAGGGAATCTCGGCGTTACGAATGTCACGGATGGGATGCTCGTCGGCTTCCTTCTCTGGCTCGGGTTTGTTGCGACGACTCAAATCGCCTGTGTCATCTGGTGCAAGAAGCCTTTTAAACTGTTCGCGATCGATACCGGCGGAAAATTTGTTTCCTTTGTAGTTATGAGCGGCATCATCGCAGCTTGAAGGTTCATGCCGGATATAGATTAGAACCTGTCTAGATAGAAAAAATGAGAAAAAAAGGATATTATGCCGTTTGGAGGCCCTGTTATTAAACCGAAGAAGCTTTTAATTATCACCTCTTCCGGCGGGGGAGGGCTCTTGCAAACTGCCAACGCCAAGGAGCAGGAAGCCCGGGCGGCGGATCCCAACGTCCACATCGTGCGCAAAGACATCCTAAAGGATTGGTTGGGTCAAGTTTTCGGGAAATTTTGCTCGGAGTCGTACAACAGCGCCCAGAGGAAGGGGAATCTCGCGGCCATCCGCTTCTTCATCTCATCTCAGTATATTCTCGATTTTTTTGCCTGGCCTTATTTTTTCTTGCGCGCCCTCCAGACTCTTTTTAAGGAGGATGCCGACCACATCATCGATACCCAGCCTTTAGGCACTTCCGCGATTCTCAAGGCCTTGCGGATTTATAACCGGAAACGGGGGAAACGGGTCCTCTTGCAAAAGGTCCTAGTCGACCTTCCGACCAAGTCGGCCACCCACTTTTTCAGGACGATTAAAACCTTAAGCAAAAAAGACCGCTCCTATCTACAGCTCACCTCCATCGCGCCGCTCCTTGACGAAGGGCAAACCGCTGAAGCTTTCTGGCAGAAAAATTGCGGCCTTTCCGAAAAAGAAATCCATTACGAAGACTATTATGTGCGCCAGTCTTTTAAAAAATTCCAGCACAAAAAGAGAAGCGCCAAAGAGCCCTTTCCCCTCTTTCTCCGTTTCAAAAACGAAGAAGAGCTCGGCCTCATGAAAAAGGCTTTTGAAAGAGGGGCCCTGCCGGGAACGGTGAAAGGGGGCGAGGTCCATTTCTCGATTCCTCCCAAGGACCGATTGATCACGATCCTTCTCGGATCTCAACCCGCCAGCGAGGCGACCTTTAATTATGTGTTGAATTTCATCCAGCTTTGCCAGGTAGAGTCGCCAAAAACCCCATGCCATATCTTTGTTTTTTGCTCTGGGCATGAGTGCTTGAGCCAATGCCTTTTCCAAAAAGTTTCCGACACGATCGCGGGGATGAAAGAGTATCCGAGACATGTGACGGTTGTCCCCTTTTCTTTCCAAAATGACGATTGCGTAGCTCCGCTCTTTTTCCGCAGCGACCTGACCTGTACCCGTTCTGGCGGCCAGACGGCGATGGAGCTGATGTGTATCGGCACGGGCGAGATGTGGATTCATTCCGAAACAAAAAAAGATCCCGAGCAAAACGAAGACCTGACGTTAGAGCAGCTGCTTGCCGGAATCCCCGGTTGGGAGGCCGCTAACGCTCTTTATCTTTGCAAAGTACGCAGTGCGCGCATCGTTACGCCCGATACGATCGCCCCGATCGCGAAGAAATGTTTTCAAGCGAGCGAGAACACAGATCGAGCCGCGCAGCGGATCGAATCAATGGCCTGATGATAGAGACTGTCTCTTAGTGGGTCATGAGGTAAGTGACGAGGCCTTCCCAATCTCGCGCATCGATAAAGGGTTGCAAGTCTTTGACAGGAACTCTCATTTCTTCCGCAAATGGGGCCAGATACTGATCCAACGCCGTCTTGCCGTCGGATTTTTTCTTTTCCGATTCACGGGTGAGAGCGGCTCCCATTCCTCCTAAGACTTCGAGCTTTTTGAAATAATCCTCAAAAATCAACCTGTAACAATTTTTCAAATGAGAAGTCGCCATGCTGACGGCGAGGAGCTTGAGCGGATGGACATGGTTGAGTGATGCTCCAAGGCCTCTTACGTGAGTTTGCATGAAGAGAAGGGAGAATTTATCGTTGTTGGCAATCGTGTTAAAGAGCTCGATGATTTTTTCCTTGTCTGACTCTGTGCAGACAAGGTCTTTGTACGCCACGTCGACTCCCGGATTCGAAGGGAGTTTAACGATAGCGCCCAAGCTTAGATGAAAGTGAAAGTGGTTTATGGGAGGAAGAGGATAATCGAGCATAGGCCACCTCGTTTGATTTTCACCCCAAGCAGTGTATCGGAATCAATTTTTTTTTACTACCCTTCACCTGTATACTGGACAATAAGATGAAATGCCGCAGTTCCAAAGCAGAGAAACAGGAACTAAAGGCCCTGGAAGAAGCTATCACCGATTACAACATTCTGGTGGCTAAAGAACTCCCGAGGGCCAAAATAGAGAGGCTTGATTTTTCAGCCAAAAATGAAAGTGGGGATCTTTTGGGAGGTATTCAAGCTTACCGAGTGAACTGGGGAATATTGCATGTTGAGCTTCTCTATATCTACGAGAGGTTCCGTGGCCACGGTATCGCCTCGATGCTATTAGATCACGTAGAAAAGGATGCTCGGACCCATCGCTGTCATGTTGCTCATCTCGACACTTTCGATTTTCAGGCGAAAGATTTCTATCTAAAGCATGGCTATTCGATTTTTGGAGTATTGGAAAATGCGCCCAAAGGTCACGACCGTTTCTACATGAAAAAGGACCTTTGAGGTAGCATTTCTCTTGCTGTATGTTTAGGAAGTGGGTCTTCTTTTTCTTGTTCGTTTCAGCGTCCCTTGCCGCTCCGGCGGGGCTAAAGAGGCTCACGCAAGGATTCAAGATCTCCAAAGTGCGGCTCGAACTACCTTTCCGCCCCGAATGGGAAGCAAAGTCCATCCTCTCCGAAAGGGAAGCGTTTGATATTTTGGCAAAGCCCTTCCGCTATCTCGGCAAGGGCGCTCAATGTTACGCCTTTTCAAGCCAGGATGAAAAAATTGTCCTGAAAATCTTCCGCTTCGACCAGAGGCATCTTTTTAGACAAGGGCTCAAAAGGCCAGCCCAGCAAAAAATTCTTAGCTTTTTCGAAGGGTGCCTGCTCGCAACATCTGCCGCTGCAAAAGAAACCGGCCTCTTGTATTTACACCTAAACCAAACTACCGGAAAACTCCCTGTTTTAGAAGCCAGGGGGCCTTTAGGACAGTCCCTTCGTCTTCCGCTGGACGAGTACCGTTTTGCTCTGCAAAAAAAGGCTGTGCCTCTTGAGGACGGCCTCTTTATCGCCCGGGTGGAAGGAACATTGCCGGAGAGGATCGAAATGATCGTCGCCCTTTTGGAGAGCCGAATTGGCAAGGGGATCGGAAATGCCGATCCGAGCCTTTGGCGCAATTTCGGGTTTTTGGGAACCCAAGCGATCGAGTTTGATTTCGGCAACTATCGGGCTCGTCCCGATTTGTCCGACCCTAGGGCGGCGCGGGCTGAACTCATGCGCTATATCCGCCCTCTTAAAGCCTGGCTCGAAAAATACGGGCCTGAGTATCTCGCCGATCTCAAGGCTAGAATTGATGAGGGAGGCTCGTGAAAATAGTAGCGGCTCTCCTCACAATTTGCGCGCTAGTTTATGTAAGCTTCGATTTTTTTTCGATCGAATCGATCTCCGGCCAGCTTCTCGGAGAGCCAGCCGGAATTTTAAGCGAAGAGGCTTCTCAGGCTCTTTCGCAGCCCTATCATTATTTAGGAAAGGGCAAGCAAGCCTATGCTTTTGTAAGCGAAGATGGAAAATGGGTGCTGAAATTTTTCAACCATAGGTATTTCAAGCTCCCTTTTTGGGCTATCCTCTTGCCGGGCGAGAAAATAAAAAGAGAGAAGAGAAGAAAATTTTACGAGTTGAGCTACGGGATCGCTGCGAAAACCCTCCAAGAGGAAACGGGAATCGTCTATTTGCATCAAGGGCCAAGCCTCTCCCCGATGCCCCACCTCTTAGCCACCGATAACCTGGGCCGTTCCCATCGGATCGATTTAAACAGCACCCCTTTTGTTTTACAAAGGAAGGCGGCTGCGTTCTATCCGGCTTTCCAGGCCATGACGCCTGAAGAGCAGGATGCTCACATCGATCAATTCCTCTCTCTCATTGCGACCCGGATCGATCGGAAGATCGGGGACAAAGATCATAACGTTGAGGATAATTTCGGAGTGCTGGAAGGGAAAGTCGTCCATCTCGATCCCGGAAGGCTCTATTACGAAGAGGCTCTTTGGGACCCCGAGAAACTCCAATACGAATGGTGGAGCGCAACGCACCAATTCCGCAAGTGGCTAATGAAAAACGCCCCAGGCCGAATCACTTCATTCGATGAGCGGATAGAAACCAATCTGCAGCGAGTTTTGCAACGATCTCAAGCTTCCCTTTCTCCTCAAAAAGATGAGTCGCCCCCGGCACGATCTCCAGCTTTTTCACACAATTGAGTTCTGCTAAGGCCTGAACATTTAGTTCTATGACGCCATAATCGGCTCCTCCGACAATCATTAGTGTTGGGGAGACGACTTTGGGAAGGGCAGCCAAGGCAAGGTCTGGCCTTCCTCCCCGCGAGACGATCGCCTTGATGAGATCCCCTAGTTCTGCGGCGGAGACAAGAGCCGCGGCCGCGCCGGTGCTCGCCCCGAAATAGCAGATGGGCAATGGGCTTTGCTTCCCAGCCCAGAGGGTCGCTGCGGCAAGCCTTTTTGACAAAAAGGGGATGTCGAAGCGAAGGGCGCGCGTTTCATCACCTTTTTCCCCCTCGTCGAAGGCCTCTTCTTCCTGGGTGAGGAGATCGAGGAGGAGAGTCGCTAGTTTATTCTTCTCTAGATAGCGGGCGACAAATTGGTTGCGGGGGCTGAGCCGGCTACTTCCGCTCCCATGCGCAAAGAGGACGAGACTTACCGCTTGCTGAGGGACGGTGAGCACTGCAGAGAGCTCGACTTTGCCTAAGGGGATTTTGACTTCCATAGTATCTCTATGACCTCAACATCTGTCGTTTGGGGGAACCGATCGTAAAACTGCCCCACTGCCATGAAAGAGGAGGGCGTATAGAGACAAACGACAACATCAACGTCCCGCCTCAGATCCTCGATTGTATCTGGCGGGCCGACCGGAACGGCTACGACGATTTTTGCCGCGTGCATTTTTTTAAGGGCGGCAATGGATGCGCGCATTGTCGAGCCCGTTGCGATCCCATCGTCGACAAGAATCGCCGTCC
This sequence comes from uncultured Chlamydiae bacterium, assembly GCA_963730605.1. Classification (GTDB taxonomy): domain Bacteria; phylum Chlamydiota; class Chlamydiia; order Chlamydiales; family SM23-39; genus CAIPFQ01. The sequence goes on along the minus strand of CAVSSM010000003.1, from coordinate 38,187 downwards.
ATCCTGTCCAATCCGGCCTGGGTTTTCCCTTTCGAAAAAGCTTAGCGCGCCGCTCGGCTTCTTGTTTCTGCCTGGCGATTTCTTTCCGGATATAATCTTCGGAGACATTCAAGGCGGAGATGATCCCTTGGTCGAGCACTTGGCCATCTCCAGCAATCGCCCCGATCGCGAGCTCAGGATTGTCGGGAGCTCCAATTTTCCGCGGGATCAGCACATCGAGAGGAAGACCGAGGGCTTCGGCCACAACGCTTGCGACGACGACCCCTCCCCGCGGCAAACCCAAAACGACCGTTTTTTTCGCGCCTTTGAATTGTTCGAGCGCGGTGGAGAGCGCCTGCCCCGCCTCGGTTCGGTTCTTAAACAGCATGTTTATGTTTGGATAAAACTTCCAGGATCGCCTTGCAAAAGAAAGGAAGGTCGGCCGGAGTTCGGGAGGTGACGAGATGGCCGTCCACGACGACCGGTTTGTCGACAAAGATGGCGCCGGCGTTTTCCAAGTCATCTTTAATGGCAAAAAAGGCGGTCAGATGCTTGTCCCTAACAATTTTTGCCGAGATGGGCACCCAGCCCGCATGGCAGATGAAGGCGATCAATTTTTTAGCGTCATTCATTTTTCGGACGATCTCGAGCGCTTTTGGAATGCGCCGGATCTTATCGGGAGCGTAGCCGCCCGGGATCAAGAGGCCATCGAAGCTTTGCGGATCAACCGCGTCAAATGAAATCTCTGCTTTACAAGGGTATCCGTGTTTGCCTAAGTGGGTCGCATCTTTTTGAGGGCCTGCTACAACCGTTTTGAACCCGGCTTCTTCAAGGCGGATTTTAGGAACCCAGAGTTCAAGATCTTCATAGATATCATGGACAAAGACCAAGATCGATCTCATGAGCCTATCCCACTATTCGAATTTTCCTGTTTTTGATCTTTTTGGCATATTTCGAACGCCTCTTTTCGGCCGTGTGTTTTCACACTGGCCTCAAGGGAGAAACCCTTGCGGGCGTTCAAAATCTGCTCAAAAATCTCTAAAAACATTTAAAACCCTAATAGTGGGATAGGCTCATTCACCCACCAAAATGACTAGTATGATATAGTGCTGCAATATGCAAAAAGAGTCAAATTATCTCTCAAGTATCGCTTTGCTTAGCGGATCTCTTTTTGCCAGCGGATTTTATCTTGCTTCTTTTCATTTTGCTCCAGCGGCGGTGGCACGGATTTTCTTGATTACGACCGTAGCGCTCGCTGCTCTTGCGATGATCAAAATCTTGAATTATTTCGCTCCTCTCCTTCCCGCTCCCTTGAACCGGGCCGTTTGCTGGCTCCATTCGATGGCTTTCGAAGCCTGCGCCGTCACAGCCTCCTTTTTGATGAGGCCTCTTGGAATCTTCGGAGGGGCTGACGGAAAGTGCGGGCCTGAGCAAGGGCGGCCGATTCTTCTTATCCACGGCTACATGCAAAACGCATCGAACTGGACTTTTCTCAAACGGCGGCTCTGTCAAAGAGGTTTGGGCCCCGTCTTTACTTTGAATCTCGGCCATCCCTTCCGTTCGATCCGCGATTATGCGCAAATCCTCGCGAAGAAAGCGGCCCTGATTGAAAAAGAAACTCGTAGAGAGGATCTCACTTTGATTGGTCACTCGATGGGAGGGCTTGTCTGCGCGTGGTATGCGGCAAAAGTGGCCCCGCCCGGTAAAGTGGGCGACGTCATTACGATCGGCTCACCGCTCGAAGGAACAAAGATGGCGTCGATTGCCATCGGGAGAAACGGCCGCGAGATGAGACGGGGGTCCGATTTTGTCCGCGAGGTGGAAGAGGTAGTTCGAAAAAACCGCAAAGTCCGGTTTTACCATATCGCATCGAAAGCGGATCAGATCGTCCTGCCCTATTCATCGGCCCTCACAGGCCAACATCCCGAACGGGAATACGTCCTCGACGATCTCGGGCACATGACGCTTCTTTACTCCCAACGCGTCGCAGACAAGATCGAAAAGTGGCTCTCCTTGCAAAAAAAATGTAAGTAACTTACCATCCATGTTTCAATTCTGGATGATGCATTGGATAGGGCATTAAAAACGGCCGAACTGCTTAAGCGAGTGAGGTATCATCTTGAAAAAGGGACTTACATTGTAAGTGCTCATGCTCTACAGAGGCAAAATGAACGCCTTGTCAGCTTAGAGGATGTATTGTATGTACTGAAAACAGGCACCAGGGAAGAGAATAAAGACTTGTTCGATGTCAAAAAGCAAATGTGGAAATATGCGATTTATGGCAAAACCAAAGATGGAATCAAATTGAGAGTGATTATCTCCTTTGAAGAAGAAATGATCATAATCACTGTGATGAGGGTAAAATGAAGAAGCAGGAGAGGAAAAGAAAAACTTTTATCTACCGAGGACTCGGCATTCCGGTCAAACTGGTCAATGCGCCTATGAAAAAGGCTGCGGGAGAGTGGTGCATTGATATCAATATGAATCGGCTCATGCGCATTGTTCTAGAAGCCATTATCCATAAACCCTCTTCATTGACAGGAGATGAACTACGCTATATACGGAAGCATTTGCAAATGTCTATGGCAGAATTTGGCAAAACATTCGGGGTGAGCCACGTTGCCGTTCTGAAGTGGGAAGATGAGCAAAACAGGATCTCTCCTTCCTTGGAGTTATGTATCCGGCTCTATGTACTTAATTATTTGCAAGCCAAGGACAAAGACTTTCGAGCGCTATTTAACGAACTCAGCCTTCAGCAGTTATCGAACCAGCCAAAAGGAAAAACCTATCCTATCGAAGCACATAATGAAGAATTGAAAATCGCCTTGTGACATTATTAACCCGAGGGTTCAACAGGTGACAAATGGCTTGCTGCGGCTTTGAAAAATCGATCTTCGCTCGGAGTTCTTCTTATTCAAGAATATTCCTCCTCGCGAAAAACGCGGGCAAGCACGCTTCAATTTTTTCTTTGCCTCGCTAACCCATTTGTTGCCACCTGTTGCCCTCTCGGGTTAATGGCTTGCATCCAGACCGGTTAGGATGTGGTTTTTCCCTCAATAGTTGCATTCATCGGATGGAGGCGGTTTCGCCGACGATTTCGATTTGGAGCCAGAGGTCGCGGGGATCGATCGTCACCTCTTCTTCATGGGTCAAGACCCTTGGCCAGATCAGCTTATCCCTTTGCACAACCCAGCGAAGCTTGTATTTTCCCGGCGGGAGTTGAAAACTCCCCGTCCCGCGGTTTCCATAAATGTCGGGCGGCTGCAAAGGGATCCCTTGCCCGTTGAAATCGACGCTTTTGATCCGGACGCCGCCTGCATCGGGGCTGTCTCGCATCAACACCTCAACGCGGACGAGTTGCGGGTTGCCAGGGACGCGCTGCGTCGGTCCCTGATAACTGTAGGAAGCAATCAAATCCTTTTCAGGGGACGATGCGCTCGAGAAAAAACCGATGGCCGCAAGGGCCGCCAGGAAAAAAACGGGGATAAGAGATCGAAAAAACCGGAGCCGCATACCCCGGTCAATAGGAGGTTGCCGTTTTTAATGCAAGATGACCGTTTTCCTCTCGTTTAAGAAGACTCTCCGTTCGGCCAGGTGCTTGACGGCCCGCGCAAGGACGAAGGCTTCTATGTCTCTGCCGAGCAAGACGAGCTCTTGTACGGAATGGGCGTGATCGACGGATCACTTCTTGGTCGATAATCGGCCCTTCGTCTAGCTCGTCGCTGACGAAATGTGCGGTCGCTCCGATCAGCTTGACACCCCGCTCAAAGGCCTGATGGTAGGGCTTGGCCCCTTTGAAGCTCGGTAGGAACGAATGGTGGATGTTGATCGCTTTCCCATAAAGGCGCCGCGTCAAGGCAGGGGAGAAGATTTGCATGTAGAGGATGAACCCATTTTTTTCGGCAAGAAACGATGAAATTTTCGAGACAAGTCCCAGCCGGTCAGGGCCTGTGAGGGTTAAAACGAATCTTTTCATAGAGGAAAACCGGTTAAAGGAAGGATGCGATGAGATCGTGGAAGTCGCTGAGGACATTGTAGGCAGTCGCAGAATGGACGATGGCATTTGGGATCGGGCGGATCGTCTCGACGTAACAGCGGTTTTCCCAGCAGTTAGACAATCCTTTGCAGGCTCCCTTCACTACATGGTAGGTCTGCCAGGCGCTTGATGCGGCCCATACTCCAGCGATGAGGGTGGCTGCTGCTGGATTGCCAGACTGAAGAGCTTGTCTTGTAGAGAAGGGGCGCTAAATACCTGACTGCCAAAGATCCCCAAAATGCGGCATCTGATCGAGGGGAATATCGAGGGGAATCAAGAATGGAGGAAGATTTATCCGAATTGAGGCTATGCGTAGCGGTGATAATCCTCGCAATCAATCCTATTTCGGATGCCATAGAGAGAGGAGAGACATGTTGCTGAGACATTGTTGGAAAGCTTGCAACCCAGGAAGAGAAGATCCCCATAAACATGAAAAATTGCAGGGTGGAAAGCTCTAGCGGATCGCGGCGAGCGCTTCGAGCCCTCGCGACAGCGATCAGCAGATCGAGGGAGGGGATGGTTGACCCTTCCGCGAGCAAAGGATTGGCGCCCTGTTGGATCAGAGCTTTCGCAGTCGAGAGGTTTTCTTGGACGACTGCATAATGAAGAGGGGTTCTTCCCAATTTATCGAAGGCATTCGGGTTCTGCTTATGCTTCGAAACTAATGTTGGGACGAGATTTGCATGCCCCCCAATACTTGCGAAATGGAGAAGGGATTGGCTGCCTTGGGTCAGGATATCGGCATGAGCGCCGTTTTGGAGAAGCCAAAGGGCGACTTTCTCATTTCCGGTCAGTATGGCGTGATGGAGGGGCGTCACACCATAAGGATCGTAAGGGCTGGGATCTTTCGGATTGAGGAGCTCCTTGACTTTTGCAAGATCGCCTTCCCTTGCCGCTTTGTGCAATTCAGGCATGGGCTTTTGATGAAAATACTTCCCCGATCCGACAGAGGCTGTAGTTTCTGCAAATTGATCGATCTCTCGATCCTGTAGAGGAGTCGTTATTTTGGGTCTCGCTGCATTAAACGCCTGGCCGAGAACTGTGCCTAAAACAAGGCTCATCATTTTTTCATTCCCCCCGATCATGGCGTGGTCGACCGCGGTTAGGCCATGGCAATCTTTTGCGCCCATGTCCAGTTTCAATTCCTTGAGCATCGCTTCGACGAGCTCTAACTGATGGTTGCGGATGGCATAATTGAGCGGCATTTGTCCATTGGAGAGGGGGCTGGTTGCCAAGTCGCTTTTTTTCAGGATCGCAAGGGCCTTTTCTGTTTGAGCCTCGTCGATGGCGAGTAGCAAATCATTTTTAGAAGATTCTGGGACAGCGGGGACGGAATGGGCAATAGTAGGGCGAGAATTTGAAATTACAGGACTCATAATGGCCTAATATGAATTGTTTGTTTGGAACTATTATACAGGAAAGCAAGAATTATTAAAATTAAAAAAAATCACTATGTGAGAGAGTGACATTTAAAGATTTGATATTTTAAAAGAAAAGTGGCTTTAAAGACAAACCTTTCTCTTTAAAGGAAGGAGGCGATGAGAGCTGTGAAGTCTTTGACGACTTCGTAGGCGATCGAAAAATGGAAGCCGGCATTTGAGATCGGGCGGATCTCCGGGTTCACGTAGCAGCGGTTTTCCCAGCAATTAGACAACCCTTTGCAGGCTGCTTTCACAATATGGTAGGTCTTCCAGGCTTGTTCGGCAGCCCATACTCCAGCGATGAGGGTGGCTGCTACACGATTGCCAGATTTAAGAGCTTGTTCTTCCAGAAAAGGAGCTAAATATGTGATGGCCATTGATCCACAAAATGCGGCCTTTGATCGAGGGGAATCAAGAGTGCTGGAAGATTTATCCGAATTGAGGCTAAACGCAGCGGTGAGAATCCGCGCAATCAATCCGATGTTGATCATCAACTTAAAGGGGAGATATTGTTGGTGCCATGGTGCAAGCGAAGTACCGAACATCCCCAGAAGCATGAGCAATTGCAGGGTTGAAAGACTGAGAGGATCTCGGCGAGTGCTTCTAGCCTTCGCGACCTCGATCAGAATATCGAGAGGGGAGGGTTTTGACCCTTCGGAGAGGACAAGCCTGGCTCCCTGTTGAACCAGGGCCTTCGCAGTCGAGAGGTCTTCTTGGACGACTGCATAATGAAGAGGAGTCCTTCCCCAGTTATCGGCGGCATTCGGGTTTTGTTTATGCTTCGAAACTAGTGTTGGGACGAGGTTCGCATGTCCCCCAATACTTGCGAGATGGAGAAGAGATTGGCTGCCTTGGGTCAAGATTTCGGCATGAGCGCCGTTTTTGAGAAGCCAAAGGGCGACTCCCTCATTCCCGGTCAGTGTGGCGTGGTGGAGAGGCGTCCACCCATAAGGATCGTAAGGGTTGGGATCTTTCGGATTGAGGAGCTCCTTGACCTTTGCAAGATTGCCTTCCCTTGCCGCTTGGTGCAATTCAGGCAGCGGCTTTTTAAGAAAATACTTCCCCGATCGGAGAGAAGCTGTAAGTTCTGAATATTGAGCGATTTCTCGATCCTGCATTGGAGTGGTCATCTTGACGCCCGCTGCTTCAAAGGCCTGGCCGAGAGATGTACCTAAAACAAGGCTGATCATTTTTCTCATCCCCCCGATCATGGCGTGGTCGACCGCGGTTAGGCCATGGCAATCTTTTGCGCCCATGTCCAGTTTCAATTCCTTGAGCATCGCTTCGACGAGCTCTAACTGATAGTTGCGGATGGCATAATTGAGCGGCATTTGTCCATTGGAGAGGGGGCTGGTTGCCAAGTCGCTTTTTTTCAGGATCGCAAGGGCCTTTTCTGTTTGAGCCTCGTCGATGGCGAGTAGCAAATCATTTTTAGAAGATTCTGGGACAGCGGGGACGGAATGGGCAATAGTAGGGCGAGAATTTGAAATTACAGGATTCATAATGACCTAATATGAATTGTTTATTTGTAATAATTTTACAGGAAATCAATAATTAATAAAAGTAAAAAATCACTATGTGAGGGAAAGGCATTTGAGATTTGACATTTTAAATGGATGGGGGCTATGAGAACCATATATACTCAAATAACCTGAAGGATCGGTTTCTGGCTGCGTCGGGCAGCCACAGCCTTTGAGCCCGCCTGCATCGATCAACTTATTCAAGTTGATCTGCTTCGGCGCCGCTAAAGCCTGGCTCAAATTCTGGGCGCCTCCTTGCCATATTCCCGATTCTTCAGGTTACTTGAGTATACTCTGATCAGGAGTGAGCCATGCGTGTTTCCTTTATTATTTTTATCGCCCCTTTTGCCCTTTTGGGGTCGCTGTTTGGTTTCTCCCAGCCTGTGGCCGAAGTTTCCAGAGGGCAAGGCGAGATTCGGGTCATGGAAGTCGCGCGGAGTCCGGAGTCGAATACGGTGATGATCAATATCTTGATCCCCAAGCAAAATGAGGTTGTCTCAGGGAGTCCCATCTGGATCCAGTTCCGGATCGCCGGATTTGCCCTTGGCTCCGATTCTTCCCAATTCCTAAGAGCCGACCAAATCGCCGTCAGCAATATGGGACAAACGGTCCATGTGGTCATCGATAACGAGCCCTATTTTGCCGTAAACGAACCCTCGATCAATCCTTTCAACGAGACTGGGTGGTATTATGATCAAAGCTATAAATTCGAGATGCCGTTTCCTTTGAAAGAAGGAGTGCATACGCTCCGCATGTTCCCAGCTAGATCGTTCGGAGAGGGCTTGAAGGGCGAGAACACCTTTGCCGTTCTCAGGTTTTATGTGGGGGGCGTCGATTCGGGCAAGAAGGTGGATTTTTCAAAGCCTTTCCTTACCTACAATGAACCCAGCGATCAAATGCCTTTGAATCAAGATCAACCAGTCCTTCTTGACTTCCTCATCGCCAATTGCGAACTTACCCCCGATGGGTACAAGGTACGCCTTACGATCGATGGAACCGTGAACCGCACCCTGACTTCCTGGCAGCCGTACTACATTTACGGACTCTCCAAAGGGAAGCACACGATCCGCCTAGAACTCTTGAACCGGGATGAGAAAGTGCTAGGTGCCTTCAACGATGTGACGAGAACCATCTACGTGCAGTGACTATACCGGGAGTGATTGAAAAAACGGGAATTGGCTCCTCAGATTTTTCAGCTGGAGCGAGGGACATGGCCAAAGGCAAGGCTGCGGAAACACGAGAAGGTCCAGTGGACCTTCGCAGTGCGGAGCAGATGAGCGCAGCGAGTTGCCTCGGAAGCGAAGATGAAAAATCTGAGTCAAAGCCGACGCCGCCACCGGGGTCCCCAGAAACGCATCGTTTTTGGGGTGGGGCGTCGCACCAAAACTGATTTTTCAATCACGAGCGGTATAAAAAGAAAACCGCTCGAATAAAACGCCGCCGCACGGGGTGGTGGCGATTTCTTTTAAGCGGGGATGGGCGATGCTAGGGCTGCTCCAATGATAGAGCGTAAGCGCCGGCAGCTCGTTTGCGAATATTTCCTCAGCCTCGGCCAAGAGATCAAACCTCTTTCCCGGATCGAGTTCCGATGCGGCTCTGCTTAAGCAATCGCGGAAGCGTCCATTTTCCCATCCGGCAAAATTTTTCTGATTGGAGGGGAGGCGGTAGCGCTCAAGGATATTGACCGGGTCGTGGAATTGGGAGATCCAAGATCCCAGGGCTATTTTGTAATCCCGCCTGTGAAGGCGGTCCAGATGGGTTTTTGGGTCGAGCTGTTCGATTTGGATCGTAAACCCGAGAGCTTCCTTCCATTCTCTTTGCAACACCTGCGCCAGTCGTTTATCGGCTTGTGTCGGTTTGTAATAGAGCGTAATTGCCTCCAGGTCGGCCAAGGTGGCCCTCAGCTCCTCCAAAGCCCCGCTAAGATAGGCGCGCGCTTGGTCTGGATCGGGCGGTGGGTAGAGAGGGATTAAAGAGCGGCCGGATCCGTAAAGAGAAGGGGGAAGGGGGCGGGCGGCGGAGAGTTGTCCGGCGGAGCCCATCTCCTTGACGATCCTTTCTCGGTCCAAGCACAGGGATAGAGCCATCCTAAGTTTGGGATGATGGAAAGGGAAGGCTTGCGTATTGAAGGTGACGATCGTCGAAGCTGCCATCGGGATGAACTGAAGCTGATCTTTAAGAGCTTGGAGCGAATCGGGGGGAATTGGGGCGAGCGGGGCCCCGAGCCAATCGATCTCTCCTCTTTCGAACATCTGCAGCGCCGTATTTTCGTCGGAGACGATCTGGATCCGGATCTCATCTATGGGGCTCAAGTCTTTGTTCCAAAAAATGGGGTTCTTCGAAAGGAGGATCTCGTGATTCGGCCGTTCTTTTTCGATCCGATACGGGCCATTGCAGACCTCTCCTGAGATCTGGGCCAGATGCGATGGTGCGGGAAGGAAGAGGGGAAACGCGGTCAAGGAGAGGAAAAAAGGGGTGGGGCGCTCCAATTCGACCCGGAGGGTTGTTTCGTCGAGGGCGCAAATGGCGACATCCTCTAGCCTCGCCTCGCCTTTTGCGCATTTTTCGGCATTTTTTATTGGGAAAAGAAGATGCGCCGATAGGGAAGAAAAGGAGGGGTCGATGATGGTTTTCCAAGATTTTTCAAAGTCGGCGGCAATGACGGGATGGCCGTCAGACCAATAGGATTTTCGTAAACGGAAGGTGTAGACGCGTCCATCTGGAGACACTTCGATCTTTTCAGCGAGCGCAGGCTCGACGCCGCCACCGGGAAGGCACCGGGTCAAGCCTTCATAAATCATGCAGATCAGGGTGGAAGAGATGAAATCGCCGCTTTTCCTCGGATCGAGGGTGGTCGGAGCTCCGTTGAAGGCCAGGCGTAGAGCGGCCGGCTCTTTCTTAGGAGGCAAGCTGCAGGCAGATAGGAAAATAAGGAATAGAGCGATCCATTTCATGAAGGAGGTATTTTACAGGGCAGGCTTGTAAACTTAAACGCATTTCTTGTAAGGTAAGGGGTGGAGACAAAGCGAGGCGAGCATGTATTACCTCAAGACTCTCGTGTTCAATTTCTTCATTGTTTTTTTTGCCAACCACATCTTGCCGGGCATCGATGTGGTAAACCAGACGAAACTTCCCCATATCGGAGGAGACCTGATCTATGCTATCGCTCTTGGCTTTATCAATTCTTTGATCTATCCGCTTTTAAAGCTCTTCAACCAAGCTACCGTCTTAAAGATCGCCGGTTTAAGCCTCGTAGTCAATTTCATCGCTTATGCGATCCTGAAGCTTTTGCCCATTGGGATCCATGTGACCTCATTCATAGGAGGATATTTGAGCGCCGCCCTTTTCGTATCCTTTGGCTGTTTTATCCTCAACGTTTTCGAAATGAAATATAAAAAGCACCGCCCTGATCCAATGGCGACGGGAGCGGCAAGCGGCGATTTTCCATCGATGCCGCCTGGAACCTAACGGGCGGCTCCCATCATTTTCCCCAGGGACGGTAAGATCCGACGAGCGGGCCCCGGATGCTTACGATCACGGGCAGGCCTCTACTAACCTGAGTTTTGGGTTCATTTGCCTGAGCTTCAATTTCTTTCGGCATCTTTTTGACTTTTCGCCTCGGCAAGATGCTCGTCCCAATATTGCTCTCGGCTCCAAAACGCAAAAATATGCTCGAAATATCCTTGAATCTCATAGACAAATGAACCCAAAACTCAGGTTACTAAGAAAAGAATGGAGAGTGGAAAGCATCGAGAAAAATACCGCTTCGCGAATATTGTCCTATGTGAGCTGCATCACTGTTTGTGTGGCATCTACAAGGCTTGTTTCGAATTGGACCTTGAATGTGTCGTAATCCTGATAGTTTGGTATATTGACCTGATAGCTACAGGTGTGAAACTCCGGGAAGCGCTTTAAATCACCACCATCCTTAATGCGAAGTGTTTTGCCTAATGGCAAGGCTTTCGATCCAGAGATAGCATATACGAAATTCTCAAGTTGCTCAGGAGTGCTGTCAAGGATCCAATGCTCGAGATAACTTTTTTGGTTGCTAACAGCGTCAGGTTGATTTTCCAAGGCACTTAACACATCGGCTTTAGTCAACTTACCTTCGATCTTTTCTCTCAAATCGTCGGGAGTGTTTCCTTTGACTGCATCCCATGATTGATTACGCAATGTAAGGCGTTGTTTTGTGTATTGCGCAATCATTAACGTTGATTTAATCATTTCATCGATGCCAGTCTCTGTTAAAAAGTTTTCCTTGGTCATCCCTAGTGATTTTATGAGTGGCGGCACTGTGCCATTATCGACAAATTCGTCGATAGCGTTGAGGTCTTTTTCATTGATCTTAGAATACTGGGGCTGGGATTTAAGATACACTTTTAATATCTTGTTATAAGGTTCTTTGTTGTCCTTTGTATTAACTTTATCAATCTCTTCGTTAGTTAAGGAATGCAGCATTTGAAATAAGATTGGATGAAACCGACATCCCGTACAGATTTCTTGATTTAATGCATCAGCGAAAATCAATCCGAGGCCCTGGTAACATTTTTCTGGAATTTTTTCAGGAAATTTAGGAACAATAAGACCGTTTTCAATCATCTCTGCCATCTTGGGGATTCTGTCTGGCTGAAAGAGAGCATCGAGGAGCTTCGTCACAAAATCGCGACTTACTCCTCCTACATCTATAGATCCCGAATCTTCATAGCTGATCCTGAGTTGCGCTCCACTATTTTGCATATTCTCTGCAAGACGCGACAGGGTAGCCACTGGATCTTGTGTGATTGAAGTGGAAGCCACTTTAAACGAATGTAGATGTTCTGCGATATTATGTATGTTATCCGCGGAGTCATCAATGTCAATTAACGGAATTTCTTCATCTAGGCGGAATGCCTCACAACGGGTACGGAGGAAGTCTATCCGGCTCTCATTAGGGATATTCGGATCATTTGCTAATCGAACGCATTCAGGGCGCTCGCCCTCGGGTACTTGACGAAGAATATCGAGGCACGTCTCTCGGTGTTCTCTAGACACATTCAGCTGATTTACTAATCGAACGCATTCAGGGCGCTCGCCCTCGGGTATATGCTGAAGAGTGGCAAGGCCGAGCAATCGGATCAAATCAGGCACATCCAGCTGATTTGCTAATCGAACGCATTCAGGGCGCTCGCTCTTGGGTATGTGCTGAAGAGTGGGAAGGCAAGCCTTGCGGTTCCACTGGGGCACATTCAGCTGATTTGCTAATTGAACGAATTCAGTGCGCTCGCTCTTGGGTATGTGCTGAAGAGTGGGAAGGCAAGCCTTGCGGTTCCACTGGGGCACATTCAGCTGATTTGCTAATTGAACGAATTCAGTGCGCTCGTCCTCGGGAATCCCCCCTGAAGAATGGCAAGGCAGGCCTCTTGGTCTTCATTGGGCACATCCAATTGATTGACAGGATTGCGACGAGATGTTGGGTTACCGGTATTTGTTGCAACAATGTTAGTTATCGCGTCTCTGTTAATGCCGCCCACGTCCTCTTCTGCAGGAATGAGACGAGCTGTTGGGTTATCGGCATCTGTCGGTGTCCTTGAGCTTGGGCAGCAACCCAATAAACAACCGATCTCTCTGATGGCGGCAAGAGCTGAGTTCCCCCATTGGCAAGCAACCTCAGCAACAAATTGGCCTACTGATCCACAACATCCCTGACTATAATTATCTCGGTCTCTTGTTACTACGGCCATATATCTCCAAATTTTTAATTTTAGTTACAAAATGGTAAATATCTTTATTTAATTATACAAAATATAAATATTTTAGTAAACAAATTAAAAGATAATATTTGCAAGTCATTGCAAATAAACAATAAATAGATAATCAATAAATTATAAGGAAATATCCCACAGGGCGAATTGCATAAAAAAAACACTCAATGCGCTCAGAACCAGTAGGTTGAAAAATCAAGCCAAAAATCAAAAGATATTGATAATCAATGGGTTAATTCATTTCGTGCAATCGCCCTGAAATATCCCATTCTAATTCATGAACGGGCAGCGGCTCCCATCATTTTCCCTAGGGACGATGCGAGGCTCTTCGAGTAAAAACGTAGGCGAGGTTTTGTCGCCTTGCCCATGCATCTAAAAAGTCTTTTAGCGGGTAGGAGACATCCGTTTGCTCGTCTTCCGGAAAACCGGAATCGATACAGTGCACACTCTCTCTCTTTGCATCATAGCCGGTCACGCAAACCAGATGGCCGAAAGTCATCGGACGGTAAGATCCGACGAGCGGGCCTCGGATGCTTACGATCACGGGCAGGCCTCTAATAAGAAAAGAATGGAGAGTGGAAAACGAGGGAAGCCGTTCGGTGCGGCAGCGGAACTCTCCTCCCAGTTCTTGATAGGCCTCTGCCGTGTTGAGGATCCAGTTTCCGTAAATATCGAACTCGCTATCATGGACTTTCTCGGCAAAAGAGATCGGATCGGTTTTTGTGATGCCAAGAAGATAATTGATTGCGGTGGATGTCGCTGTCGGCGAGCAGAGATCAACGGCGCGGGGATGTTCAAGCTTGAGTTGAGAGCGCCTGGGAACATGAGGCAGAAGGACTGTTTGAAGAGGCTCTTCTGGGACCGAAACGGAATGCCTTGAGAGATCCGACAGACAGACGAAGATTGCATCCAACTGTTTGAGATCCGCGCCATCAACAGCCTCCACTTTCACTTGGAACCCGCACATCAGCCCCTCTTTTGAAAAGACGGCGTCTTGATACGATTCGACTTTGCTTCCTTGAAGCGCGTATTTAAATGTCTTCTGCTTTCCTACACTCCACTCGGCATACTTGATCCAAGGAGACCAATCCTTCAAGAAGACGCTCACCCAAAAAGTCCATTTTCCCATTTCGGGTCTCATGCCGTTCCAGGAAACGATCAGCTCATCGAACATCTCCGTCCGCTCCATGATCCAAACCCACTCTTTCCTTTCTCGCTCCTCTTTCGATAGATCTCGTTCGTACATTTTTGCAAACTCTAGAGATAAGGTGGGAAGTACCGTCATAAACTACCTATTTAGCAGTCAATGTAGGCAGAAAAAAAATTAAGATCAATACCCAGAGGTCACAGGTTACCTCGACTTTGTACAATTTTTGGCGAGCAGATCCAGAGGAAGCGCTCTGCAATTTTTTTCTTTTTTTGCGAAATTCATAGCCGAAGGCACTATTTATGAGCAAAAAAAGGAAAAAAGGGCCAGCGATTCTCTCGGAGATGCCGCAGGGCGAGCGCATCAAAAGTTAGCGGCCAGCAACACCCTGTGTAGGTAGTCATTATCAAGCGCCGCCTTAAACCGTTTGGCTCTAATGCCCTTTCTACACGATTTTTCCTCTTTCAACATTTTTGCCGCTAACAAGTTCACAGCCCTCAGATTTTCTGGAGCGTGCCCTTCTACTATCGGATTGCGATCTTCGGCGAATACCACATCCAATACCCAATGACATCTGCTCTCAATGCTCCAATGCCCTCTAATCACACGAGAGAGGGTTTCCGCTTCGGGTGGTAAACTGCTGATGTAATACTTGATTTCCTGTTGTCTTTTGCCCTCTGCCCATCTCACCGAGTCTAATTTGATGATAGACCGTAGGCCCACCCACTCGTTCTTCTGAGGCAACCAGTCCAAATCATCCGTCGCATAAATCTTTCTGAACTCCATTCGTCCATGACCTCTCTCCTCCGTATTGGACTTGGAATCATTGCGAAGGTGTCCCAAAACCATATGGTTTTTATCACACCAGGCAGAGACAATATGGAGGGGGTGTTCTCCTCGTTTTGACGCAGATCGGAGAGTCTTCCCATCTATATTTATCAATTCAGGAACGATGTTCTGTACCGCTTTAATCCATTCCAAGAATGCCTCTAGAAATGCGGTCGGATCAATGTGGCAAATAACCCGCCGAAAGGTGTCTGGTGATGGGATACCAGCTCGTAACTCGAGGAAGGATTGGAGCCAATCGATACGGCTTAACCCAAATTCCTCCATATCTTCCCATCCCTCAGCGCCACAAATCTTGGCCAGTAACGCAATCGTCACAATACCAACGAAGTCGTGGTCCAACCGACAGGTTCGTGGATCGGGAATCATCTCGATGTAAATGCTAATGTTGGTTGCTTGAATCATAGTGCCTCCTGAAAAAGGCGTCTATGATCGTAAAATTTTTACTCAACAGTCAATAAAGTAGGGAGGTACGGACTAGAAAAATGCTGTTTTTTGATGCGCTCGCCCTGGAGATGCCGTCACAAAATTGTACAAAGTCGAGATAGGCTCTTCTTTACGAAACAAATTTTTTACGTAATAAAAGTTGTTAATATTTTTTTTGATTCAATTTTGTTTGATTTAATTTACTATTTTATTTATAATATATTTATTATAAATTGCCTCAGCAATTGTGTGCTTTTAACTATTATAATTTAATTATTAACAAGTGTTTTATAAGGAAGATATATGAATTTAGTTCCGTATGCAGCAGCGATCGGGGGAGGGCTAGCTACTTTCCAAGGAGCTCACTATATGAGCGGAGGAGGAAATTTTTTAGGCGGGATAAACAGAGTTTTCTTTGGATTGGCCGCCGCTGATTTGGGCGCAAGGCTCATGTCGATTAGCGAGACTTTTCATCAGAAGATAATGCACACTACCTTGCTGGCAAGCGCAGCGTTTGTTGCAGTGAAAGGCGGGGTGAATGTGGTCAGAAGCAGCGCTGAGAAAAATATAGATTTAAGATTGCTAGGTATTGCGCAAATGGCGGGGGGGATCGCTGCAAATTACTTTCTCCAGGGCGTAAAAGCTAAAATAGTAGCTGTATTGCACGAAGCTATATTGATCTCTCTTATAGGAGGCTTTATTTCTTCATTGAACCTAAAGGAGTTTGGAGAAAGAGGTAAAATCCTTTCATGTGTTGGAGGCGTCATCGGTGCAGGCTATCATATTTATCAAGGATTAGTGGAGCAAGTATTTCGTATTAATCCTAAAATTAATGCATTTTTAAATGATCACAAAATTAATGCATTTTTAAATGATCACATTGAGGAAATAGAAAAAATGTTTCGGGATAAATCTGAAACTGAGGATTGGAGTGTTTTAGGAAGTGGCGTTTCTAAAATAGCATTCACACATCCCGATTTGCCTGGATTTCTCATTAAAATACCAAGATACTCAAAATCATTTTGGGGCTACGCAGAAAGTGATGTAGAAGCGAATTTTGAAAAATTAAAAGAAGCACAATCATTAGTCCAGGCAAATAATTATAGACATATTGTCATTCCGCAATCTGAATTATTCAAAACTAAAGAAGGATTCGTTGCGCTTGAAGAGAAATTTGAAATCGTCAGTTATGATTTAGTGGCCGATGACCTAGAAAAAGCTAACGCTAAAATGGAATTAAAGGATTTCTTGGTTAATGGTAAGTATTGCGATATATATATTGAAGAGAATCATAATTGCGGGTTTCTGAAGAATAAAAAAACACCACAAATCGGCGTTTTCGATTTGGATTGTAAAATTAGGTGATCAGATGGCACCCTGCCAGGTTCCAGATCGGCAAGATGGGTCAAACCTGTCAGGCTCTAGCCCGAAGTTGATCGGTGTTTAATTTAGAGGGTGTCTGCAAAGTGAGGTTCTGTCGATTTTTCGGTTCTTTTGAGCCGATTTTCGGTTCAAGACTTGGGGGCAATATCGACAGCAGTATATGGCCCCCAAGCTTTGAAGTCGAAAAGCGGCCAAAATAATCCAAAAACTCGGGCGTTCCCTCACTTTGTAGACACCCTCTTACTCTTTATTCCCTAAAATTACCAAAGGGAATTACTCCGCAACGGCGGGGCGCTTGAGGCCGAAGAAACAGAGAAGGAGGGTGATGAGCGCAAGAAAATAAAATAGGCCGCTTGTCCCCAGCATCGACATG
This sequence comes from uncultured Chlamydiae bacterium, assembly GCA_963730605.1. Taxonomy (GTDB): domain Bacteria; phylum Chlamydiota; class Chlamydiia; order Chlamydiales; family SM23-39; genus CAIPFQ01. Next base: position 21,315 of record CAVSSM010000003.1, on the reverse strand, counting down.
GCAACAGGGGCCAGCAGTGGCCCGGCGATCGCGCCGATCCCGTAGGAAAGGACGAACCCTCCGGTCGCGGATACGATCTGATCTTCCGCTACTTTTTCGCAAGTATAGGCCATGCTTAGAGGGTAGATCGTAAAGGAAAACCCGCCGAAGAACCAGCCCAAAGGGAGAAGAAACCAGGGGGAGTCTCCCATAACTGCAATCGCCATTCCAAAGACGGTTGTCATGAAAGAAGCCGTATTTAAAACGCGGCGCCGGTCGGTCTTGTCTGCCCACCTTCCAATCGGCCACTGGAAACTTAAGCCCCCGAAAATAATCACGCCCATCAAGGTGCCAATCTCTGAGACGCCCATTCCGATTTCTTTCCCGTAAAAGGGGACAAGGCCGTAGATGACGGCCAGCAGCATCCCCGAAATGACTCCCCCAAGAAACCCCAAAGGAGAGATGCGGAACAGCTTCAACATGCTGATCTGGCTCGATTTTTTGATTTTGGGCTCCTCCACCGTTTGAAACAAAATCGGACAGATCGAAAGGACGGAGAGGCCGGCCGTGATGCAGAAAGGATAGATCGATTCCGGATCGGCGACATTGATCAAAAACTGCCCCACGGAGAGGGCGGCGTAGAACACAGCGAGGTAAAGGGAGAGGACGGCCCCTCGATGAGTGGGCGGGCTTTGCATAAGAACCCAGCTTTCGATGACGATGAAAACGCCCGCTGTGCAGATGCCGCAGGCCAGCCGGAGGAGGGCCCAATAAATCGGGTCGATCCAAAGCGCCTGGGCCAGGACCAAGAGAGCCGAGACGACGGCAAAAATCGTAAACGCGCGGATATGGCCGACTTTTTCGATCCAAGAGCCAAGCTTCAAGGACCCGAGGAGAATGCCGAGGTAGAGGGCCGCTGTTACCATTCCGATCGTCTTGGCCGAATAATGGGCTAGCTCGAGCCGGATCGAGACGAAGGTGTTGAAGAGGCCGCTCCCTAGGATCAAAAGGATTAGGCTGGAGAGTGGGGCGGAGAGGGTTCGGATCAGTTGGAGCATACCCTTATCCTGCCAGTATCTGTCTTTTTATGGATAAAGATTCGCAACCATCTAGTAATTAATTAATTAAAATTAAATTGAAATTAAAATACTTAAAGAACGATAATTAAGATTGGGCAATAATTATGATTAGTAAGGTAAAAGAAGTTCTTGATTTGCAAGAGGCCATGGCCAATCTGGCGGCGATTGCCGAGATCAACATGGACCATCCTCCGCTCCTTGGGTTAGTCAAAGGAAAGACCCTGGTGACCGATGCCGAGGAATTTCCTATGGGAAAGATCCAGTGGCTCAGCGGGGAGGGGGCCGGCCCGATCCTCGATATTTTGGATAAGACGTATCGGACGATCCACCAACACTTTTTAGCGTTTTATGAAAATCCCGAGACCGACTGGGAGAGCAAGAAAATGCGGACCGGGGTGGCCGCGACAATGGCCCTTGTGGGAGACTCGGCGGACAAGATGGATCGGTATCTGGCGTTTCGGACGGGTCAGACCCTTGGCAAGATCGCTGATAGGGAAGAGTTCAAGGCTTTGCAGCAATTTTACCTCTATCGCTTCCAGGGGAAGTTTCCCGGGGGGATCGAGGGGGAGCAGGCCTGGAGCGAAGAGTGGGTGGAAAACGTGGAAGCTCCTGCGAGCATCAGCTCCGGGCTTAGGGATTTTGAATCAGTCAGGCGCGACAAGGAATACGAGCTATTCTACATCCGCAATGAAGAGGGCAATCCCTATTTCAACGCGGAGCTGCTCCGGAATATCAAGTTGACGGTCGAGTTGGAATCCGAGGCGGAAGACTTCGAGGAAGACCCGCTTCTCAAAGTGCGCGCCATGCAAGACCGCGACTCCCAGGCTGCAGCCAATCAGATCCTGGGCGATGTGCATCTCCCCATTGAGGATTATTTCAAGATCGCCAAAAAGATGCAGGGCAATGACTTAGCCCAAATGCTCAATCAAGCCGTAATGGCTCTATTTTTAGCGGCCAATCCTAGAAACCTTTTGCAAAATTCGGTCGGCAAAAGCTGCCTCCAATATTTTCTCGATTTCCTCTCCTTTCTTCGCGGGAGTATGAGGACGGGAGAATATCAAAAATGGATGGCGTATCCGCCGGATCCGAGCGACAAGGCCGCGCTCGTTCTTTTGCGGCTCACCCATTCTCTTTGCCACAGTTTTTTCTGCAGCGCCGGCGGGGTGAGGCAGGAATCGATCGGGCTTATTCACAGGACGATGCGCAAGGGCGAAGAGATGCTGCAAGCGGAAAAAAAACAACTTCTCAAAGGAGAGAGCCTCTGGAACCAATTGCTTTTGGACGATGAAAGGCTCAGGGCCCTTCTTTTGAAGTTCCCGAACGGCCCTCTTTTCAAAACCTTAGATTTGATTCGCGAAGAGCAGGATGAGGATGCGAGCGTCCCATTTGATCCGATCGGCCAAGGAAACCTACCGTCTCGGATTTTTAAAGTCTCTTGTTTTGGAAAGGAGACGGATGTGATCCGCTGTCCAAGTCCTGTGCGCCAATCTCACATCAACAAAGTGGAGATCGTCGATGAGTTCCGTGGTTTTTTACGCGATTTGCCATCGACCTCTTCGAAAAAAAGATTTCTCATGGTCAATTTGAACGACAGAACATCCTGGCGCGAATACTCGCGCAGTCTTGCCTTGGAGAATTTGCAGAAAAACGCCGAATTCAGCCAGCAATTTTTTGTCATCACGCTGCCCAAAGACACTGACTTTTATCATCAGAACAACGAATACATCAACTTGAACCGGGCCGAGGATTTCATCGCCGCATGCCTGGCACAGGTCTCGTCTGCCGAAGAGTGCGGCTATTTTTTCCCCCCTTCCTGGAAACGGCAAGAGATTGTAGAATTCGCAAAAGCGGCCCTGCCTCTCATCCATGCCCATTTTTTCCATAAGAAAGAGACGCTGACGCGTCGCAACCGCGAGGATTTTTTAGAGATTTTCTACCAGTTTTTCATCTTGAAGGCGCTCGAGCATTTCAAGCCCGATCTTTTAAGCTTTACCTGCAAAGACGCGATTGACACGGGGGAAGCGGCAGCGGCCGCATTTTATGGATTTGTCACTCTATTCCAGAGCCGCTTTGACAATAAAGAAGAGCGGGATTTCCTCCTCTGGCTCTTCTATGCGCCGGCTCTTTTTGTCCGGGAGCGAGCCATTGATCCCGAACAGCTGAACCGGGCCCTTTCCGCGTTGGAAAGGTGCGATACCGAGATCGCCTCCTACGGGGACAAGATCGTGAAATCCTTCGAGGAGCTCTATGCTCCGAAACTCTTTAAAAACCTTTCTACCTCCCATCTTTGATAACGTTATACCGCGCCCACTCATTTTGAGTGAATTTTGTTGAGCGCCTTTTGCGCCCCAGCGCATTGCTCGATCTTGTTAACATACTAAAGTTTACGGCGATCTCCGCAACGCTACTGGAACGCAAAATCCGCTGTCAAAATTCACACAACCTAAGCGGGCGTGGTATATTTGTTTTCAAGAAGGAAGAGGATTTGCATGATCGGAAAGCAATAAAACTGGCTAGCAATAAACACTACAACCGGTCGCCAGAAATATTTAGCCGCTATGTAAAGTAATTTCTGGTGGCAGCGAAACTTTTATTTGTCTTATGCTGGCGTTCCCTAAAAGGATCGTTACGCGATTTTAGTGGAAATTAAATCAATTTAACAGGAGAAATACATGCTACTCTCATCAGTAACCACAGCAGCAAAATACGCGGCAGTTCCGGCGATGGCGATTGCTAAATTTGGAGCAGCGAATCCACTGGTATCTGTTACCGCTTTGGCGATTCTAACCTCTGATCGATGGATGCCTAAAGTTGAAGCAGGACCAGTGGCGTTCGGGGTCTGTTACGCGAGTTGTATGGCCATTGCTGTAGGGGCGGCCGTCAATCCTATTGTAGGAGCAGGGTTCCCAGCCTCTCATGTTTGGTGTAGCAACCTATGCGCGCCTGCGCTCGCAGCGCCAATTCCCTAAATACTTACTATACCGCGCCCGCTTAGGTTGTGTGAATTTTGACAGCAGATTTTTGGCTCCAGTAGCATTGCGGAGATCGAGTCCAACTTGCACAATGTTAACGAGATCGAGCAATGCGCTGGAGCAAAAAAGATGCTCAACAAAATTCACTCAAGATGAGCGGGCGCGGTATAATTTAGCTAACAACCTGAGTTTTGGGTTCATTTGCCTGAGCTTCAATTTCTTTCGGCATCTTTTTGACTTTTCGCCTCGGCAAGATGCTCGTCCCGATATTGCTCTCGGCTCCAAAGCGCAAAAATATGCTCGAAATATCCTTGAATCTCATAGACAAATGAACCAAAAACTCAGGTTAACAGGCTGTGGCTACAGCCTCCCACCCTAGAAGAAAGCCTCAAAGGAGACGAAGAATCTCAACACTTGTTCTTACTTGCCCTCAAAGATGTGGCCGAAGCGCAAGGAGGAATAGGTAAGTTGGCAAAAAAAACGAACATGGGAAGAGAAAGTTTGTACAAAACGCTCTCTGAAAAAGGCAACCCAAAATGGCACACCCTCATTTCGTTGGTTAATGCACTTGATTTGAATTTGAGATTTGCCTAAAAAGCTTTCAGAAATGCCTTAAGCATCAAGGGTTTCCGTCTTGTTCTGCGGTGAGGCCTTCGTTGTAGAGCTTGATCGAATCGGTCAAGGATTCTGCGCTCCTCAGGAGCGCCGCAAATTGCTTCTTGAAATTTTCATTCTCGGCGATTTTGGTTTTCTCATCCCCATTTTCTGCGCGGTCGAGCAACTCGGATAGCCGTCCTAATGAAGTGGTGATCGCATCGATTTCCCCATCGAAATAAGCCCGAAACTCTTTGGGGGTCTCAAGGGCTTTGAGAAAATTGGCTTTCTTGGTCCGGGTCCTTTGCCAGGTTTTATCGTATTGGAAGAGGATCCCGTAATGGTTGATGTCGTTCATCAATGTTTCGGCTTTGCTCATGAGCGAGTTGAGATGGAGATAGAAATCCTCGCGGGCAAAGAGCCGACCGACCGTCCCTTTGCCGGAAGCGACGTCGCGCGAGACCTGGTTCAAATTGCGCAGCGCCGCCGCCCCGTCCAGATTGAAGGTGCGGGCCGCTTCATCGAGGTGTTCGGCCAAATGGGCGATCTTTTGGAGGATTTGATCGTCGATGAGCCCTGAACGGAGGTAGCGGAGGTTGTCATTCAGGAGGTCGGCAGACTGCCGCAAGGTGGGGATAATTTGTTTTTCTTCGAGAAGCGAGAAGGTCCCATTGATATGGGAGATGGCCTCATTGAACGTCCCGATGGTTGTACTCAACGGGCCGCTATTTTCCTGGAACCAGGAGTCGACATGGGCGACCGTCTCTTCGATCCGGTTGCATACCTTGGTCATCTGGTTAAAGGTGTTTTCGAGAGGATCGATCGAATTGGCGTAAATGATCTCATCGGTAATGAGCGTGGCCGATTTGCCCGATTTAGGGAGGATGGCTACCGATTTTTCCCCCATGAGGCCGAGCGACCGGACGGCGATTTCGTCCGAGTCGTAGATTTCCACGCTGGAATCGGTTTTCAATGTCAGCTCGTAAAAAAAGACTCGGCCCGATTCGTCAGGATGGGCGCGCGCGTCGGGGATTTCTTTGATGTGGATCACTTCTCCGACCGGCTTTCCGGCGAAAGCGACCCGCGTTCCCACCACGATCCCGGCGATGTTCGCAAACCGGACACGAAGAAGTTTCTTCCCGTCGCCGACTTTCGGTTCGAGAAAGAGGATCATGCCCACTACGATCGTCACCGCCGCGGTCACGAAAAATCCAATGAGGATATTTTTCATCTTGTCGGTCATCATTTAGCAAGCTCCTTAGAGGGTAAATGGATAATATTTTCCCGTAAAAAATTGATGATCGGATCATCGATCTTGATGAACTCTTCCGGTTTTGCGACGTAGGCGATTTTTCCTTCGTTGTGGAGCGCGATTCGGTCGGCGACGAAAAAAGCCGAGTTGAGATCGTGAGTCACGATGATGCTGGTTCCTCTCAATTCCTTTTGCGTTTTCACGATCAGCTCGTTGATTTGCCTGGCTGTAATGGGATCTAGGCCGGTCGTCGGTTCATCATAGAGAAGGATGGCGGGCCGATAGACGATGAGGCGGGCCAGGGCGGCCCTTTTCCTCATCCCTCCTGAAAGATCCGATGGCATTTTTTTCTCGACACCTTCCAACCCCACCATGGCGAGCGCTTCTTTGACTTTTTTTTGGATCGTCTCTTTTGGAAATGGTTTTTCTGTCGCGGGGTCTCCATGCTGATCGAGGTAAAAAGCGGTGTTTTCTTCGACATTCATCGAATCGAAGAGGGCGGCTCCCTGGAAGAGCATCCCCATGTTTTTCACGGCGCTGTAGATCCGGTTTTTTTTCAGGCTCGTGATGTTGAGCCCGTCGAGCTCGATCGAACCCATGTCTGGTTTTTCGATGCCGATGATATGGCGGAGCAAGACGCTTTTGCCCACCCCGGAGCGTCCCAGGATGACGAGGATCTCCCCATTATGTACATCGAGGTTGAGCCCGCGCAAGACGTCGATCGACCCGTATCTCTTCCAGAGGTTTCGGATTCGGATCATTTCATTGCATCCAGCTATATTTCAGTTCTTGATTGATGAGGTTCAATAACATCGTAAGGAGAAAATCGGAAAGGAGGATCAAAATATAGCTCGTTACGACGCTTTGGGTCGTCGCTTTGCCGACGCCGGCGGCCCCTCCGGTCGTTTTCATTCCTTTGTAGCAGCAGACGGTGACGAGCAGAACGCCGAAGATGAACGATTTGATACAGCCGCTTGCGACATCGAACAGACTGATGTGGATCTGCATCGGGTCGAAATAGCTCGCTGGCGACATATTGAAGAGGGTGACGGCGATCAAATAGCCCCCGAAAATCCCCATCATCGTGCTGAAAAGGGTCAGAAGCGGGATCATGAAGATGCCTGCCAGAAAGCGGGGCGCCACGAGATAGGAGTTGGGGTTGACGGCCATCGAGCGCATCGCATCGATCTGTTCAGTCACTTTCATGGAGCCAAGCTCGGCGCACATGGCTGACCCGACTCTCCCCGTCACCATGAAGGCGGTCAGGATGGGCCCCAGTTCCGTGATCATCGCCTTGCCGACCAAAACTCCCGTGACCCCCGCGAGCCCTTTTTCCCCAAGCTGATAAAAAGATTGGGCCGCCAAAACGAAGCCGGTGGTAAATCCGGTGATTGCCACGACCGACAAGGACATGACGCCGATGTGGAAAAGATGCTCCCGAACCAAGCTCCATGCAGGAGGCTTCCTAACGGTGGCTCCAAAGACGTCGATCACAAGGGAGACATATTCTCCGACCATTTCCAAATAGCGAAAAGAGGACCTGCGGACGAGGGCAATCATGTAGGCTCCATCTTCTGATTGTAAAGTTTGATCCGTTTCAGGTCAAACAATGGTGGAATCTGACTTTTGTCTCGATCTGTTATACCGCGTCCGCTTAGGTTGTGTGAATAATGTGCGCGGAAGCGCTATCCACCGGCGCGGCTGGCGCTCTTCTGGTTTTCCCCGACGGATTGCAGAAGCGACAGGTAGTCTTGCTTCGCGTTGCCATCTGCCTGCTTCGCTGACTGTTTCATCCTGAATTCCTCGAGCTTGATCTGGCTCACCGCGCTCGACTCGCTCATCTGAGACTGGATGCCTGCCGTGTACATGCCGGCTAAATTGTTCGATTGGTTGGAGATGAGTTGGACAATCTCTTTGTCATCCGCGTTGGGCAAAAAGAGCCTGGTGCAATTGACCGCAAACGAGACGAAGCTGATATTCAGGTTCGCTTTGGCAAGCTGCGTCTGAAGATCCGCATTCCTAAGACTTGCATCCATATATTTATTTTTCATCTTTTCGAGCGCTTCATGGTCGTTTGCGGAAATGCGCCCGAGTTCATTTAGGATTTGAGCCACCAGTTTTTGGAGCTCGACGATGTAGTTGAACTGGGCTGTAGGTTCTTTGTCTTTCGGGTCTATATTGACCCCCAGATGGACCTCTCTCGTATTCACTGTGATATTTGGCATAATTTCCCCCTATAAATCTTGAATTTCCGACGCTGCGATCGCTTTATGCATCTCCTGGCCGATCGACTGCGCCATGTCGATCATATTGCGGGCCGCCATAGCTTGCTGGCTCATTTCCATCCGGATCCGCTCGGCATCTACATCCAATCGCCTCATGCGCGCTTGGAGATCCGCGGCCCGTTTCTCGATAAAGTTCCGGCCGAGTTTCGAGGTCGAAGTCATAAAAGAGCTCGTCGCCTGCACGGTGGCGACCATTTTTCTTGTGTTGTCGAGCCTCGATACAGCCAAAGCTGAATGCGCTCCTGTCAAGAAGGAGCCCATCCCGCCGGCAAGGCCCGTCCCAAGTTCAACGGCAAGAAACCCCATTTCGATCCGTTGGACGAGTTTCTTTTGATTTTCGACCGACTTTGAAAACCAGCCGGCCACCGATTGCCAGCCAGCCGTATCGCGGATCGCCCGATAGCTGAGGCCGCAGGCCCCAGAAAGAGCGAGCAATGTTCCCCAGCCCCCAAGCGTGACCCCGACCGCAATGGAGGTCCCCGCCGCAAGATACTGGGCGACGTTGGACAGAACGTTCCAAGACCCGCGCGAGGCCGACTCTTCGGCATACTTTCGCAAGGCTTCATTTTTTTCATTTTCCAGCTTATCCATTTGCGCGATGTCCAGGTTCGATTGCTCTTTGAAGACGATGAGCTCCTTCGAAACGATCCCTTCCACGCTTTGATGCAGATGGAGAAGGTCGAGCATGTAATGCTGCTTTGGAGGTTCAAGGCGAGGACGGAGGTGGGAAGGGCGGGCAACGCCATCGGCCCTCCCGATCGATGAAACGGCAGAATGGCCGTCCTTGGCAGGCTTGACAGGGTTAAGAGGCTGAAGAGCGGCCAAATCAGGCACATAGGGCCCTCCTTGAATAGGAAATCGATCCTCATCCCAATCTAATGTACTCACGCTCATGCGACTTTCCATTGCTGTCTCAAAAGAGAGACTCTCTCTTCCAAGGGATGGTTGGTTTCCATTTTCAACGTTGCCTCTTTCAATGCTTTTGCGGCCTCTTCATGCTGGCCCATGGAAAAGTAGCACTCTGCCGCATGAAAGTGAGGATAGGGATCCTCTTTTTTCAGCAAAGCCGCCATCGCCCAGGCATGCAGTGCGTCGAAATAACTGCTCCCTTCTTGAAGAGAGGCTCCCAACCCAAACCAGAAGCGAGGGGTCAAAGGCCTTCGGGTGCAGAGGAGGCGGAAGATATCGGCCGCTTCCGTCCAATGACCGCTATTGTAATGGGAGTAGGCGAGAAAGTAAAAAGACTCTACCTCGTTTTCGGAGAGAAGCCCTTTCCCTTCCTTCAATAAATCCATGAGCCTATCTCACTATTAGGGTTTTAAATGTTTTTAGAGATTTTTGAGCAGATTTTGCACGCCCGCAAGGGTTTCTACAAAGAGGCGTTCGAAATATGCCAAAAAGATCAAAAACAGGAAAATTCGAATAGTGAGATAGGCTCATTATCTGGGAATCTCGGCGGTTTTTCTTTTCAAGCGGGCATCAGATTGGATGATCTGCTGGACGATGTTCATAATCGATTGCAAATTGGTCGCTTCAGGCTGGATCTCCGTGCTGATCTTCGTTTGGATGGAGGTGCGCAGTTTGTCGATTTGCGAGCCGATGTGCGCTTTCATCTCGTTTAAGTTCTCTTTGCTGAGTTTGCCGCCGCCTTTCCAAACTTGGATTTTATGAACCTCAAGGCGCCCGATTATGTCGCGCATTTTATCGGTAAGGTCGTGGGAGTCTTTGTCCGGCAGGGCGGTAAGCTCGCTGCTCAAGTCGAGCAAATAATCTACGTCTTTCAATTGCTCTCTGACTTGCTCCGCTAAGGCTTTCAGCTTTTCAGACCCATAGGCCTCTCTCGCTGTCGCCATTTTAATCACGGCAAACGCAAAGTCGGGCATCCGTTTTCCGCTCCCAACGCCTGCGCTCGAGGCCGCGTTCTCAACTGCCATCGCTCTGACTGGCGGGGGAGTGACCCTTCCACTCTCGATCCGGTCTCCGCTTTGCGGCTGGCCCGTAACGTCTAGCGCGCGGGAAGCTGTGGCATGAGTCCTGACTGTAGGATTGCTTCCTTGCAAATCAGCCAAACGAACCGATTCTTCAAGGTTCGCTCCGCCCGTCTTGGGACCGGTTTTTTTCAGCGCATTTATTTCTGTCATCCTTGACTCCTCAAATTATTCTACGATAATTGCTTAAGGCGGCTCTCAATATAGTTCCCAGGGAATTTTCCTGCTATACGAAAAATTTCTTGAATCCTATCTCATTTATTAAGTTGTAGTTAAGAAAGGCAAAATCATACAACAGTTAGTAATTATGATTCCACTTAATAGTGAATTTGCCCTGTTCTTGCCTCTGATCGCTCTCTAGCTGGACCACCCAGCCTGCCTTTAGCTCGATCTCGATATTGATATTGGTCGAGGATTCTTCGGCCCCTTGGGTCAGGGAAACGAGGACCCCTTCGCTGATGTATTTGCCGACTTGAAGGACAATCGCGTCTTCGACTCCGGCTTCTTCGCTCGGGATCGATACGATATTGAGCCGGTCGACGCCAAGCGCCTTCCGGGTGTTTTCGAGGACGTCGGGCCCGACTCCTGCGAGGGAGGCGAGGGAATTGGCGAGCTGAAAGGCTTGAAAGCTGTTGATCTCGGCCAGTTCCTGGCCGAAAAGGAGATAGGACATGATGGTCCCAAGAGGGAGCGGCGGGACCGATTGCAAGGTGAGTTGAGGTTGATTCAGAGGACCCTTCAGGCGCGCTGTGATTGAAACCTCCTTGACGTCTATTTGCGCCGCAAGATTGAGGTAGGGCATCTCATTTTCTTTGCCTGTAAAGGTGAGGGCGCCCTCTTGCAGCTTGAATCTTCGGCCGGAAAAAAGAAATTCCCCTTTGACCAGCTCGAGCTTCCCTTCCGTCTGCAATGCTGTATAAGTGCCGCCGAGGTGGAAATTTCCTTTCCATTCGGAATCGAGGCCGCGCCCAGTTATGTGGATCGCCTCGGGCGCGGTTACCTCCAAATCAAGATGCAGGGGATAGGGCTCTTTCTCGGCGAGATGGGGCTGTGGGATGGGTTTGACGGCATTTCGGTAGACCACGACGAGATTGGGAAGGGAGCGAGGAACGCGGTCCGGGACTTGGATCTCGCTCTCTACGATCTCGACTTTCCCAATAGCCTTGGCGGCATTCCAGTTGCCCTCGACCGCAATCTGTCCCTGGCTTTCTGCGGATATGAGGTCAACTTGCGCGATATTGAAACGGGTAAATGAGATATCGAAGAGGAAAGGGAAATCGTCTTTGGGACGAAGAGCTATTTCGCCTTCAGCCGTCAGAGAGCCATTTCCTTCTTTTGCCGTGAAAGAATCGAGGGTGAACTTATCTCCGGATGCGTGGCCGTCCGCCTGGATATTGAGCAGCCTAGTGCCGGTCAGGTAATTTTGGTACATCCCGTTTTCAAAATGGACGTTTCCTTTGATTTCAGGCTCGAGCAAAGTGTTTCTCAAGGTGAGATCTGCTGCGATGTCTCCTTCGATGCGATGGGTGCCAAGATCGAAGAAGTCGAGTATCTCTTCGATTCTCCCTTTCAGGGAAAGATGCCCTTCGGCCTTCTGGTCATAGACGAGATGGCCGCGAAGCGGCATCAGCTCAACTTGAATCGGAATCGATAGATTGATGTTCAAGAGCGGGGCGCCTTGGATTTCAAAGGCGCCATCGAGGTCGAGCCGCGCGCGATCGAACCGGCCATTGAGACGGCCCGAGGCAGGCAAGGGTGGGATCTCGCCACCCCACCCCAAAGACGATGCGTCTTCGGGGGCCCCAGGCCCGGCGGCCGCAACCTCCATTTGATGGACCGTGGCGGTTAGTGCGCCTTCGACTTTGCCGTTTTTTTCATTGACGGAGAGAGTAAGGTCTGTGTTTCCAGTGATCGAAACATCGAGGGGATTGAGCGAAAGGACATCGAGGGGGAATCTCTCCAGGATGAGCTCTGCCGCGAGCTCGTTTTCGATCTCATTGATGAAGAAATATCCCCTCCCATCCGAGAGTGCGAAATCAAGGCCGCTCACCCGGAAAATATTGGGAGCAAATTCGAATTCGACCTGCTTTTTTAGGGAGAGCGGATGATTGTAGAAAGACCCAGATGCCGTTTGCAGGGCCGCATTGAAACCAGATTCGCCATAATGCCAAGTCCCGCTGAGATTGGCCCAAAGCGGCCGGTTCCATGTTCCCTTCAAGGCAATCGCAAAGGGCCAGTTCGCGTCCCCGATCAGCGTCTCCGCCTGTAAGCGATCGAGGAACATCTGCCGCCATTTGACCTCTTCTGCCAGAAATTCCGCTCTTCCCTTCGGGTCCTCGAAGGGATCGATGATCGAAGCATCCACTTTGACCTTTTGAGCAAAGAGATCCTTCCAATAGATGCCCCCCGCTGTCAAATCGGCCGTCATGACTTGTTTGCCATTCGATACGAGCCAGTCGATCTTTCCCTGCAGCTTGCCGTAAAGGCCCCCGTAAAGGCCCAGGGGGAGGTCCTGGAGATTTTCTACATCCACCTCCATTTGTCCGATAAGGATTTTGTCTTTGCGGATCTCCAGTTCTCCGGCGGCATTTGCAAAAGGGCTTTGGAGCGAAGCGTTTCTCAAGAAAAGAGAGCCTCCGTTAACGTACGCAAAATCGGTTTTTCCTTTCCAGGTTTTGCCCTCCACCGTTGCTGCGGCGATGAAGCTGCCCCTCATTGCGTTATCTTTCCAAGAGAACTCTGCATGCGCCTGCAGGTTGTTCAAAACGAGCGAATCGAACTGGACCCTTGCGGCAGTACCGTTTCCTTTGAGCGCAAGGCCCTGCTCGGTTTCTTTCATCTCGAATTTCAAGGCCATTTCGGGGGCAGAAGACTTTACAGCGAAGCTGCCCTCATCAAACTTTCCGTCACGAGAGAATTTCGCGCTGCCGCTGATCGTGCCCTGATCTGTTTTTGCAAGGAAACGGCTCACCTCCCAGCCTGCCGATTTCAACGCAATGCGGGAATCGATTTTCCAATCTTTCTCAAGCCAAGGGGCAAGAGGTTCTATAGGGATCGAGTGAGGAGAGAGGGTTCCCGAGACGTGGCCGAAGAGTTGATTTTTCCCACGTAAAGCAAACTGTAAATCGAGCGCGGCATCGATGGGCAGTGGCAATGGGATGGCTCTTAAGGTTGGAGATTTCAAAGAGCCTTTGAGCCGGACCCCTCCCGCCTCATCCAAATAGGCAATGAGATGGGCCGACGAGTCGGGAAAGCCGGGCCTTGCTGCTGTGATGTCGAGATAAAGGTCCCGGTTCCGTTTCCCGAGCCGAAGCGCACCCTCAAAATTAGCATTAGCAACCGCTCCTTCAGGTATTACGACGTCGTCCAATTGGAAATGTTTTATCCGTACCGAAAACGAGAGCCCTTTTCCTTTGCCAAAAGTGGGGGATGTGCCGGGTTTGATTTGATAAGAGATGCCGGAGGCGTAGACATTAGTAAAAAGGAGCTCTTTTTTCAAAAGGGCAAGAAGCGAAATCCTTGTTTCGAGCGATTGAATCGACACGTGAAGAGTCTCCGACTCGATTTGGACGTCTTTGAGATCGATGGCATGGGGGAGCGTCCCTTCGAATTTGCCGATCTCGACTTTGTAGCCCGACTCTCTCAAAGCGTCTTTCAGGAATTTTTGAGCGAGCATCCTGGCCCATTCGCTCTGGAGCGCCAGCATGAGGGAAACAGCGAAAAGGACGATTGCGATCAGGGTGATTTGGATTTTTCTCATCAGAATGCTTGTCCTACCGAGGCGTAAATTTGGAAATTATGATCAAGTCCCTTCCTTTTATCCAAGGGGAAGCCGATGTCGAAACGGAGCGGGCCGAAGAAGCTGAAGTAGCGAAAACCGCCGCCGACCGATTTGAACCATTTTGCCATGAAATCGGGAAACTGGTTCAAGGCGACGGTGCCGAAATCGGCAAAAGGGACGAGGCCGATCGTTTTCGTCAGCTTCCACCGGATTTCCGCGGTTGCATAGATTGCAGAGCGTCCTCCGAAAGGCTTATTGTGAGCGTTCAATGGGCTGACCGTTTGGTAGCGGTAGCCGCGCAGCTCGTTTTCCGATCCGCCGAGGAATAGTTTAGTGATGGGGACGTTTTCTTGAGTAGTGCCCGCGATCGATCCGAACTGGGTGCGAAAGGCTAACACAAAATTCGGCGTGCCGAGGGGTGCATAGAAGCAGGTGGTCAAACGCTGTTTGACGAAATGCTCATTCGAATGGAAAAGCGACTGGTAAGGCGTTGCCGAATAGACGATCGAGACCCCTTGCGTCGGGTCGAGGTAATTGTCGGAGTTATCGTAGCGGATGAAGAGAGGAAGGCCTAAAACAAGATAGGTGCCGTTCGAGGCCGAATCGGAGACGTTGATGTGCTCGACTTTTAAACCAGCTGAAAAATTCGTTTTCGGACTGATCTTCCGGTCGATGTAGTTTCCGCCGCGGTAAATGAAAGCAAGGTAGGCCTTGATATTTTCTCGGGAGAGCTCGGCAAAGGCCCTGTACGTTTGGTCGAAGGCGAGAAAGTCGGGCTTTTTATACGTGATGTTGCCGGCGATGAATCTTTTCGAGACGTCGCCTTTCGCGCTAAGGATATCTCCCATGCCGCCGATATTGCGGTGCGTCCAAGCGAACGTAAAGCCGGGGCCGTCGACCGTCCCATAGAATCCCCCGATGCTGATCCGTTGGTGCTGCGCTTCGGAAAAGCGGAGTTTGATCGGAAGCTCTCCCCGCTCATCTAGTGCCTCGCCATGGGTGATGTAGACGGAAGAAAAATAGCTCCGATTTCAAAAGGCGCTCCTGCGTCTTTACGATGAGGTCGGAATCGTAGATCTCCCCCTCTTTCCATCCGATTTTCGAGTCGATGAAACGGGGTTTGATCCCTTTTAGCCCAAAAAAGGTCGACGGCCCGAATTTCGCAAGAGGCCCTTCCTGGATACAAGCGGCAGCATGTACCGTCTGGTCCGACATGTCGACCTCTACGCGCCTTTTGTCGATATAGGCGAGGGGATAGCCGCACTTTGAAAGCTCCGTCAAGAGATTCAGCTCCCCGTTCACGATTTCGACCGAATGAGCGGGCTTGCCGAGTTCCAGGCCGAGCTCTTGAGGTGTGAAAGGGTGGCAGTTCGGGATCTCGGCAAGCTGCTTGCAATCGCCGTTAAACACCTCATAGGAGGCGAGCTTGAATGGGGGTCCGCTTTGGATGAACACGTAAACTTGGTACGGTTCTTTTTCGGTGACTTCAAGGTCGGTGGTCAGGGTGGCGTCGTAATAGGAGAAGGCGCGTAAAACGCGGAGGATTTCGGGAACATCGGAGGCCATCCGGTAGCGAAGCCCATTGATCGATGCGGGAGGCCGTTTTTGTAAAGAGACGAGCTGCGAGGCGTCAACGACTGCGCGCAAAGCGGCCGAGTCATCGAGCCCGACAAAATGAACCTCGTAGGTCAGAGCCAAACTGACCGCAGGCGCTAACGTTAAAAGCCATCTCATGAGTAGGGATTGTGCCGAAAGAAAAGACTGCGGTCAAAAAAAAACTTTTTGCTATATTTGTCACGTCATGAAGAGGCCTCGATCCGAAGCGATCTACGAAAGAGCCTGCGCGCTCATCCCGGGAGGTGTGAATTCTCCGGTCCGTTCGTTCAAAGGGCTAGGACTCTCGCCGCCGATGATCGCCGAGTCGGGCTTTGCTGCTCGCATCCGCGACGCGGATGGGAATGAGTACATCGATTACTGCATGAGTTGGGGCGCCCTTATTTTGGGCCATGCCCATCCGGCGATCGTGGATGCGGCAGTGGCACAGATGCGTCGCGGATCGTCTTTCGGGATCGCGACGAATCTCGAGGTCGAAATGGCCGAAAAGATCGCCGCGCTCATCCCATCGGTCAAAAAAACACGCCTTGTCTCTAGCGGAACGGAAGCGGCGATGACCGCCATGCGGCTTGCCAGGGGCTACACGGAAAAGCCGAAGATTTTGAAGTTTTCGGGCCACTATCACGGCCATAGCGATGCGCTCCTTGTGCAAGCAGGCTCTGGGGTCTTAAGCCTCAATCCCATCGCCACTTCCAAAGGTGTTAATCCCGCGGTCTTAGCCGATACGCTCGTTGTCCCGTTCAACGATTTCCAAAGGGTCCGCTCCTTTTTCCGGACCGATCCTCAGGCAGAGGCCCTCGCGGCGGTGATTTTAGAACCCGTCACCGGCAATATGGGAGTTGTCTTGCCCGAGCCTGGATTTTTGGAGATGCTGCGCGAAGAGACTTTGCGCGCCGGCGCGCTTTTGATTTTCGATGAGGTGATCACCGGTTTTCGTTTCGGCCTTGCTGGCGCGCAAGGACTTTTCGGGATAGAGCCTGATCTGAGCTGTTTTGGCAAGGTGATCGGCGGGGGCTTTCCGGTTGCGGCAGTGGGCGGGAAGAAACAGATCCTCGACGCCCTAGCCCCGTTGGGAGAGGTCTATCAGGCAGGCACGCTTTCCGGCAATCCGGTGGCGGTGGCGGCAGGCCTTGCGGCTCTCCGGGAGGTCGAAAAACCAGGGTTTTATAAGGCTCTTGAGGAAAAAGCCAATCGGGTGACTGGGCCGGTCAAGGAAGCGATCTTACTTAAAAATCTCAACGCCTGCGTCAATCAATGCGGGTCGATGTTCTCTCTCTTTTTTGGAATAAGGGAGGTCAAGTCTAAAGAGGATTTAGCAAAGCTCGACCAGGGCCTCTTTGTCCGCTTATTCCGAACCCTTTTCGAGCGGGGGATTTACCTGCCTCCGTCCTCTCATGAAGCGTGGTTCGTCTCTTCGGCCCATACCTATGCTGAGCTCGATTTCACGGCGGATCAAATCGTCGATTTTTTATTATCCATATAAAGATTATTTAATTTTTTTATTGATTTTAAAATCATTTTTTTGTTATTATATTTCTATGCCGATTGATTTAACAAAACCACCTCCTTCCTTGTCCGATTTAGGGATTAGTGAGTTTCCGGAGCAGCCCTTTGACTTGGAGCTCAGCGAATTGCCCGATTCGGCAACCGTTGAAACCGAGATCCCGTTGGAAGAAAAAGTAAGTAAAAAGGCGCCCTCGGTTGCTTCTCGGGTGAAAAGCGCCGCCGTTCTCGTGTTCGGCAGCCTATTCATTCTCATGTGGTCGGCGCTGAATTTTTGGTGGGCGGGGATTGCAAAGGCCGTTTCATATCACAACCACAAAACCCTCCATGATGGGATCGAAAAAGCCCGAATCAAGAAACTGTTGGAAGGGCTTGAGCTTGTCGTAGAAGGGAAACGGCTGGGTCAAATCGCCGATGTGTATACGCCCGGCCGGGTGATCGGGAGGTTTACTCCACAGGAGCTGGCGGCGAATATCGAACAGCTATTGGGCGAGGGGGCCGATCGGGAAAGCGCATCCCTCATGGCAAAGAAAGTGATCCAAATTAAGGAAAAGATCCAGCTTCTCCAACATAAGGGAAGTTCCTTCTTTCTCGATGTGGCCTCGGTCCGCGGGGAGATCGGCGAGGTGATGAATATGCAAATCTTCCGCGACCTGGCCAATAACCCCGATTGCTATGCCGTGAATTTTCTCCAAATTCTCGCAGTCAAACTCGTAGCAACCGATGGAATGGAAACCCTTCAGGCATATGGAAAAGAGTGCTTAGACAAAGCCGATTTACAGCCAAATAGCGAGATCCATCCGACAGAACTTGCCGACCTGCTCTCCAATTATTTCAAAAGGCCGTCTTTCAATGTCGACGGTTTCGGACTCTTGCAAGAGGGGCGGTTCCTCTGGTGGGCGGCCCATCCGCTCAAAGGGATCCACGCTCTCTATTCGAACACACACCCTCTTTCCTATGACGGAAGCCAAGGAAACCCCCACTTTTCCGGCCACTCGTTCGATCTGGATGGGAAACAAGTCGCATTTTATTACGGGGCTGGGCCGACGGGAGATCCTCTCTTCAAATACGGCCTTTTGCCCGCTTATGAAAAATTCGGCACTTTCGAGCTCCGCTTCAACCACCAAAATACGCGCGACTCCAAAGATCATCTCCGAATCAAAGATGCAATCGAGATGGAGAATAATCAACACCTTCATGCCGTGATTAGCTTCGACAAGCCTTGGGCACAAAAGCTCTGCTCTGAATTCAGTTCGGTCGAAGATTTTTTCACCAAACTAAGAGATTATGAGTCAGAGGGCCTCCGCGACCTAGACGACGACCCAAAAACGGATAACGGCCTTTATATTCCCGAAGATCTTTTCAGCGACGACCAAGTGGCTCTTGCCCTAGAAAAGGCCGAAGAGTTTTGCCATAAGCTCTCCGAGAGTAACTCCTATTGGTGGATAAACATGCAAGATCCCAAGGGAAGAGAGAGGTTGGGCCGGATGATGATCCTCGTCGCCGACACGTTTTTGACGCTAGGGATGCTCTATGGGTCATTCGATCGAATCACTCCCCAAATGATCGAGAACCAAATGAACGACCGCCTCGATAAAGACCTGTTCATGATCCGAAATAGCGGAGCGTGCAAACAAGACGTAGACAGGGCTGTCGTCGAAAATATTTCCCTTCGCCTCTTTTTCCGTTGGGCGACCGATGCAACGCCATTGACGGGCTTAGAGGTGTGCGAGATCGCAGGGGCCGTATTCGGGCGGGCGCGCATCGTCGACGACCGCAATCTCCAAATAAGACGCTATGAAATCCTCGACGACCTTCTCCGGTTTGTGGGCGCGATCCCGAATGGCGGAGGCGTCTTTATGGCTCATGGCGTATTGAAAGACTATCGAGATGGCTTAGCTTCCTTCAATCCGCTTAACGAAGAGATCGCTGAAGCGGGAGTCCCCGCCATGCCGGTCTCCTGGTTTACCCATTTCAAACGGAAAATTTTCGGATAGTTTCAAGAGGAACGGGTATTCTGAAGAGCGCACTCCAGCGCACTCCCCAAGAACAATTTAGATCGCTGAACCCTCACTTTGTAGACACCCTCTTAGGAAAATTTTTAGTTTGCGCGCTGCCCTGGCTCGTTCTCTTGAGTAATATTGAAAAGAGAAATACAATGGACTCGTGTACTTCGTCTGGACGTTGGCTTTAGCAGGACTTCTTCTGATCTTCCTTGAGTTCTTTCTCCCCAGCGCCATCATGGCAATCGGGGGAGGGCTGCTCCTTTTGACATCCCTGTTTTTTTTCTATATGGCGGATCCTCGTCCCTTTTCGCTCCTCATCTATTCGGCATCCCTCTTGGGCGCCGCTCTTGTCGTGATCCGGATCGCGCTTTGGAAGATCAAAGGTTCGACAAAAGAAGCGGCGCCAGAAGAATCTCTCGAAGGGTTTCAGGCCTTGATTTATCCCAAGGAACTTGTCGGCAAGACGGGGATTGCGGCCACTGACCTGAAGCCTTCAGGGCAGGTCTTGATTGAGGACAAAAGCTTCCAAGCGCTCTCGAGGTCGGCAATCAATCAAGGGACTGAGATTCAAGTTTTGAAAGCAAAAGGCCCCCACCTCATCGTCAAAGCCGTGAATAAAGAAGGATCCTAACTTCTAGTCTGGAGGAGCCTCCACGACGCGGAAGGTGTCGAGGGCCTTCACCTCGAGGTGCGATTCGGCAAAGAGGATTTTTTTATTTTCGACCTGGACCAGATAGAGCATGGTCTTCGGGCTGATCATCCGCTTCTCGAGGATTTCGATCGACTGCCTGCCGACCCCTTTTTGCAGCCGGTTCTGGATGAGCCTCTTCAAGAACCAATAGCTCGCAAAGAGTAAAAAAGCGAGGGCGAGCAGACTGATCAGCATTTTGACGAGGGTCATCCCAAGGTCTGTTGGAGGAGGCAGGGGCGCTGCCGTCTCGGCAATCTTACCGGCCAAGGCGACCAAGTCTCCCTTGTCGTCAGGGATGAAAACAGCGTCTCCGAAAAACATGCCTTGATTCTACCTGAATACCGGTTTTAACTGGCAGAGATTATGGTGTGAACATCCAGAGGAGGAGAGGAAAAGAAATACTTTCTGAAGATAAAGAATCGGTCAATTCCATAGTGAGTGCCGGGTAGATTCGAAAGCAGGGGGGAATTGTACAACAACCCATCATAAGAAAACAAGTGCGATTGGAAGGGGCGTTATGTAGAATAGTGCCATGGATAAAGGCTGGATCGCTCTCGATATCGACGGCACGATCACTCTCGATAAGTATAGCGTCCCAGATCCCGTGACCGCTTACCTCAGGGAGCTCTCCCGAGACGGGTGGAGGATCGCGATGGCGACAGGACGCCCCTTCCGGTTCGCCTCGATGGCCCTCTCCCAATTTGATTTCCCTTTTATTTTCCTTTGCCAAAACGGCTCCGTGGCCATTGAAATGCCACTTAAGAAAATTCTTTTTAAAAGGTATTTATCCTGGGATGCCATAGGGTCGATCGAAGAAGCTTTCGTTGGGGAGGGCAGCGACTTCATTGTTTACATGGGAGTCGAAAAAGACGACCTCTGCTATTTCCGGCCCCACCGGTTTTCTCAAGACGAGCTGCCAGAAATCATGGCTTGGCAGTCCACGCAGAAGGAAACGTGGGAGGGGGTCAAAGAATTTACCCCCGAGCTCATGCCCAGTTTTCCTTTAGTCAAGTGTTTTGGGCTTTTGGAGCGGATGGAAAAGATCGCAAGGCGGCTGAAAAGCTTGAACCGCTTCCAAGTCGCGCTCATGAGAAATCCTTTCGATCCTTCTGGCTCGATTGTTCTCATTACCGATTCGGCCGCATCCAAAGGGCTCTCCCTCCAAGAAGTATTCAAAAGGCTCGGGCGCGGCCTGGTAGTGATTGCGGCAGGCGATGATGAGAACGACCTCAGCCTTTTGCAGACGGCCGATGTCAAGATCGCGATGTCGCACGCCCCAGACGTCTTGCAGGAATTTGCCGACATCTTGGCTCCGCCCACCTCCAAAATGGGCATCATCCACGCACTCCAAATGGCTACCCGCAATGGAAAACCCAAGTATTAACAGGGATGATAAAACGATGACAATATGCGCCAGCGAGCCACCGCAAAATCGAAGGAGGCAAAGCCCCCATTCTGAACGAGGAGCACCATTGCCAGAGGCAAGGGCGCGAGGCTGCGAAAACACGAGAAGGTCCAGTGGACCTTCGCAAGTGAGAAGCAGATGAGCGAAGCGAATCGGCCCGGAGGGA